>JAQVVF010000001.1 GCA_028699085.1 Patescibacteria group bacterium
TGGCTATTGATTATTTTTTGATTATTGGTAATTGGTTATTAGAAAAATAAAAACACGGGGATGTAGTTAAATGGTATAACTGCGGTCTCCAAAACCGCTGTCGAGGGTTCGATTCCTTCCATCCCCGCCACGAACTAAGTCTCTGGTGATAATAGTTTCTAGCATTGTTTTATCCAAAGTAATATAACAAAGCCTCGCGCTTAAAGAATCAGAAACTTAGTTCGTGGCCCGTATTGTAAAAATACAAATTATAAAAATAAAAATGACAAAAAAACTATCATTAATTTTAGCGCTGATTTTCGGGCTATTTTTTTTATCAAATTTTAGCCATGCTGCTAATACATGGCCAGCAGGAACTGGAACTGACATTGGCGGTAATTTGCCTCCAGATCCAATCGTTTATGAGCCAAGCGGTCTAGCTTGGCATTCCAGATTGGGAACATTATTTATAGTTGGAGATTCAGGCAATATTTCAGAAATAACTAGCGATGGCAGTCTTTTGCATAATTGGTATAATGGCAGTTTTCTTGATCTTGAAGGTATCGCAGTTGCAAATCCAGCCAGCAATTATGTTTATGTTGGCGAAGAGGGCAATCGGACAATTTATGAATTTGATATTACTTCCTGGACATTATCTGGCAAATCTTGGGACTTATCTGCTTGGATGCCGGATGTTCCAGGCCAAGGTTTGGAGGCTTTAACTTTCGTTCCAAATGGCGATCATCCATATACTAATTCTAGTTCAGGTGGATTGTTTTATGCCGGACATCAAGGCGATGGCAAGATTTATGTTTTTGACATTAATCTAAGCCTTAGCGGATCAGTAAATTATATTAGTACTATTACACCACTAGCAGGTACAACTGATTTATCAGGACTAGATTATGAGCCATCAACTCAAATTCTTTATGCCATATTTGATAGTTCAGATTTATTGCTAGAAATGAATGCTTCGGGCACTGTTTTAAATAGCTATGATATGCCAGGCTCAGCCCAAGAAGGCGTTGCAGTACAGTCAAACAAATTGTCCAAACACAACTACTAATATTTTTCTAGCTGAAGACGCTACTCCGCAAATTTTTAAGTATTCTAATTATCCAAATTATTATCAAAACTGCTCTGAAGTTATCGAAGAAGAGGAGAGACAACAACAAGAAGAAAATCTTCAGGATGATACAAGAATAACTTTAGAACAAGCTTTGGATGGCTATACTTTGACTGGTCAAAAATTGATTATCTACTTCAAGAATTTACCGAGTAATTTAACACAGAATAATGCCTATTGGATGAAATGGACACAATTTAATAAATATCCTCCAAAATGGACAGACAAAGAAAATAAGACTTTAAAAAGATATTGGAGGCTAGAAACAAATTTAAAAGACTATACTCCAACAGATGATAGCCAAAAATATCATATTAAAGTTACCTTCAAATACAGCAGAAAGATTTATCAAAGCTTAAAAAAGAAACAAAGTGATTTAAAAAAATCTGATTTAATTTTAAAAGTTAGAACAAAAAAAACAGACTGGCAAAAAATCAAAGGAATCTGGAAGAACACAAAAATTGTTCACAATAAAACTAGCCGTCAAATTTCAGTAAAACATTTTACAAAATTTAAAAAGATAAATTATTGGTTCGGAATAGGAATTAATTAAATTTTATGAAAAGTTTTGACCAGCGCGCTTTTTTAGAAGAAGAATCAATGCAAGCCGGTGAGTTATACGATAATGTTGATATTGCCGTCGAACAGAGAGACGGATTATTTTACGAAATTGCCGATTTTGGTAGTTTTAAAATTATTACTGACATGCCAAAATATGACGCACCAAAAAATGCGCAATGTAATAAAATGTTTAAAATTAAAACCCCAGATGGAAAAGAATTTAATATTCTATCTTTAGTACCAAAAGATTACAAGCTAAAAACATCTTGGTATCCTACAGCCAAGGTTAGACATGAAAGTAAAGAAATCCAGACGCCAAAAATAAGTAAAAAACAATATTTAGTTAGCGCATTGCATGAAGTAGGTCATGCACAAATATTTTCAAAATTATCCCAAAATAATAAGGATTATCTTCAAGCATCTAGGCACCAAGCGTCGGAAGGAAAAATCTCACAATCTCAGAGAGATACTATTCTAGATGACGAAAGAAATGCATGGCAATTGTCGAGAAAATTTCTAGACCAAATCGGACAACAGCTTGGAATTTCTGTAATCAATGACCAAGTAGCCCTTGAAACATTCATTTCTCGACGAGTTCAAACATACGAAGATCATTTAGAGATTTAAGATTATAAATATTTTACGAAAATTAAGAAAAAGAATTACTATTTTGGAATAAGAGTTAATCAGATAATTTAAACAAGGCGTTAAAGCCTTATTTTTGTATTCTTGACTTTTTCGTATTAAAATGTGACAATACTAAATTATGAAGCGACCAGAAATAATGTCTCCAATTCGTGATTTTGCGTCATTAGACGCTTGTAAAACTCATGCTGATGCAGTTTATTTTGGCATCTCTGACAATCTAAGTATGCGTGCTCATTCAGGTATTAAGATGAGCGACATGTCTAAATTCGTTAAAAAATGCCATTCCTATGGTATCAAAGCATATTTAACAATTAATAGCTCTATCTATAATAATGATTTGGCAAAGGCAGAAAAACTAATAAAAAAGGCCAAGCAGTCTAAAATAGATGCTATTATCATCTGGGATTTGAGTTTAATTGAAATAGCAAAAAAATATCGAGTAACTTTTTTTATTTCAACTCAAGCCAATATTTGCAATTATAAAACAGCTTTATTTTATCAAAAACTCGGTGCAAAAAGAATTGTTTTAGCACGCGAAATGTCGTTAAAACAAATTAAAGAATTAAGAAAAAAAGTTAAGATTGAAATAGAAACATTTGTTCATGGCGCAATGTGTTTAGCAATTTCTGGCCGTTGTATTCTATCAAGCTATTTATACGGTACATCAGCTAATTGTGGCGCTTGTTCTCAACCTTGTCGTAAAGAATGGATCCTACAGGATCCAGAGGGAAACAAGATAGTTAACAAAGGTCAATATTTCATGTCTGCTAAAGATTTATGTATGATAAAATATGTGAAGGATCTAATTAAAGCAGGCATTGATTCATTTAAGATTGAAGGCAGACGCAGAGACCCAAGATATATTGAAGTAACTTCAAGATGTTATAAAGAAGCAGTTAATGCTTATTTTGATAAAAAAATAACTTCAGATAAAGTTAAGAAATGGCAGGCTGAATTAGATACTGTCTATAATCGAGGCTATTCAACTGGCTTCTACTTTAGCAAACCAGATAAATCCGGAATTTCTTACGAAAAGGCCGATAATGCAAGCCAAGTCAAAAAGACATTAGTCGGCTATGTTACTAATTATTATGCTAATATCAGTGTTTCCGAAATTGATTTAAAACATCATTCCTTAAAAATAGGTGATAGGATTTTAGTTGAAGGCAAGACTAGTTTTTTTGAACAAAAAATTAGTTCATTGGAAAACAACCATCAAAAAATTGCAAAAGCAAAGAAAGGCGAATTAGTGGCTTTAAGAGTTAACAGAAGAGTTAGAAAGAATGATAAAGTTTTTATTCTTAAGTAAATTATGCAACTTCCTCGAGATAGTAAAAAATTAGATATAATTTTTCAAAGCGCTGGCTTTTCAGAGCTCAATGATTTTGTCGGCCAATATAAAGTTAATATGCTGACTCGTTTGCCAAATTTTAAATCGCTTTCACATCGCAAATCATTTTATCGTCAAGATAATAAAATCTACGGTCACAATATTTTTTTTAAAAACTATATTTGGGGAAAATTTGCCTTAGAACAGGAAAAAGATAAAGTAATTATTGATTATCACCAAGGTCATAATACTTTTATTTCTGATAATATGATTGACCTAGTTCGTTGTATCGAAAAAGGCAAGCTTTATCTCGGACGATTTAATCTTAAATTTGGAAATAAATTATTTTTCTTGGGATACTTTACGTTAACGAAAATATAAGTAAGCTTAAGATCCATCAGCGGAAAAGGAGGGCGTACCTTGGAACAGATCAAAGACAGGTCAGAATTCATTTTGCTAGTCGTTAATCCATATCGCAGATCATACAGTCAAGCATTGAGAGACGGCCGGGAAATTGAATTTCAAATTTGGGATGGTAGAATCGTAGCTGTCAGAAATTACAAAGAAAAATCAATTACCGATTTTAGGACTAGCAAATATTGGTTTCCTGAACATATTGTCGAACCTATGATCAATGAACTGCTCAGGAATGGAACACCATTCATCATCAGCTGCGGAAATGATGAAGACCGTTGCACTATTATTTGGGAACTGCGAAGGGCATAATTTTTGAGTGCCTTTTTTTATTGTTTACTAAATACAAAATTTAGGCTAAAATAATTCTGTCATCCTGAGCAAAGCGAAGGATCCCGTTAATGAGCAAAGTAGTCATGGGATTCTTCGCTTCGCTCAGAATGACGAATCATAAAGACATGAATTCAAATCCTACTGAAAACCTAAAGAACTATATCATTAATGCTAAGAAAGCCAAGACTTTTGAATTTCTAGAAGCACTAATTGATAAGTTTAAAGATGCCAAAATTTATTTAGTTGGCGGTTTTGTACGTGACCAAATTTTAGGTTTAGAATCAAAAGATCTTGATTTCGTAGTTACAAAAATCAAAGCAGATGAACTTAAAAAGTTTTTAGGAAATTTTGGATCAGTTGAATTAGTCGGCGCCTCATTTGGAGTTTTTAAATTTGTGCCAAAAGAATCAGAATTTATGGGCCAAAAAATGGAAGCCTTTGATATCGCTTTGCCTCGAACAGAAGAAGCTTTAGGAACAGGTGCTTATCGAGATTTTGATGTACAATCAGATCCAGAATTACCAATTGACGTTGATCTATCCAGACGTGATTTGACAATTAATTCTATCGCTTATGATATTAAAGATAATGTTTTAGTTGATCCATATCTTGGTCAACAAGATATAAATAATAAAATAATCAAAGCAGTCGGAAATCCAGCAGAAAGGTTTCAAGAAGACTATTCTAGAATTTTAAGAGCCATCAGATTTTCTTTAAAATTTAATTTTAAAATTGAAGATAAAACCTGGGCTGCAATCAAAGACGATGCGCCAAAGATTTTAGATGCTGTTCCATTTGAAACAGTTTCCAAAGAATTACTAAAATCATTAGATGCAAATCCAGTTAAGTTTTTAGATCTTTATGATCAAAGCAAATTACTCAATATTTTATTGCCAGAAATTGAAGAGTGCAAAGGAGTTGTTCAGCCAAAAGAATTTCATGAAGAAGGCGATGTTTATGAACATACCAGATTAGCTTTAAGTTTTATTCAAAAGAATACAACAGTTCGCTTTAAATTAGCAACATTGCTTCATGATATTGGCAAACCAAGTACAACCAAAACTCCTGAAAAAGATGGAGTTGATCGAGTTCGCTCTGATGAACACTCTGAAGAAGGTGCAAAGCTTGCTGAAATCGTCTGCAATCGTTTGAAATTGCCAAACAAATTAACTAACGAAATAGTGTGGTTGGTAAAATATCACATGTTTTTTGTATCTGGCCAAGTTGAAGACATGCGTCCAAATACTATTAAAAAATATTTTATTGATGACCCAAAATTAGGCGATGAGCTCTTAGATTTATATTATGTTGATACCAAAGCTTCAGAAGGTCCAACTCAAGAAAAAAACTTAGCCAGAATTACAGAAGTACGCGACTATATTAATAATATGCGCGATCAATTTAAAAAATCAGAAGTCAAAACTTTCCGCCATGTCATTGATGGGCAAGATATTATGAAAGAATTTAAAATCAAACCAGGCAAAGAAATTGGTGCATATCTAGAAAAAGCAGACAAATTTATTTTGGAATATATTACGAAAAATGGGCAGGAACCTAAAAAAGAAGAAGTTATAAAAAAACTGAAAATGTAAAAATCAAAAATCAAAATGACAATTTAAAATAAAAAATTTTACATTTTACATTGTCATTTTCCATTTTGATTTTTTCACTTTTAATTTAGACTATGAATAAACAACCTTACGATCTAATCATTGTCGGTGCTGGACCAGCTGGCTATTCTGCTGCAATTTATGCTGCCAGATATAAAATTAATACTTTAGTTTTGGCTAAAGAAATTGGCGGCTTGGCGATGACTGCTCCAAAAGTAGAGAACTGGCCTGGAGTTTTAGGAAAATCAGGAATTGACTTGATGGCTGATTTTAAAAAACACGTTGAACATTACGGCGTTAAAATTTTGATGGAAGAAATTTCTGATATCAAAAAAGAAAACAATCTTTTTACAATCGTAACTCCTGACAAACATTATCAAGCAAAAACAATTATATTAGCTTTGGGATCAGAAAGAAGAAAATTAAATATTCCAGGCGAACAAAAATTAACTGGTAAAGGTGTTGCTTATTGTGCAACTTGCGATGCAATTTTCTGCAAAGGAAAAATTGTTGCCGTTGTTGGCGGTGGAAATTCAGCTGCTGTTTCCACTTTGCTTCTGGCTGAACATGCCAGTAAAGTCTACATGATCTATCGCAAAGACAAATTAAAAGCTGAACCAATTTGGGTTGATCAGATCTTAAGAAACAAAAAAATTGAAGTTATTTTTAATGCAAATGTTATTGAAGCCAAAGGAGAAAAATGCTTGCAAAGGATTATTTTAGACAACGGTAAAGAATTAGAAGTCGGCGGACTATTCATTGAGATTGGCGCAAAACCACAGACTGAATTAGCTCGTTGCTTAAAAGTTAATCTTGATAAAAATAATTTGATAATAGTTGATCAAGCTTGCAAAACAGATGTTGATGGAGTTTTTGCTGCTGGCGATATTACAACTGGATCAAATGAATTAAAGCAAATTGTAACAGCAGCATCAGAAGGCGCAATTGCTGCGACATCGGTATATGAATATTTAAAGAAAAATAATTAACAAAACAATTATGTTAAAAATCGTTATTTTGGCAGGAGGAACAGGCACTCGTTTTTGGCCGCAAAGCAGAGAGGCCACACCAAAACAATTCAGCAAAATTATTTCCGACAAGACAATGATTGAATTGACTTACGAAAGATTTTTAAGTGACTTCAAAAAAGAAGATATTTATTTCTCAACCAATCAAAAATTTGCCAAGATTATCAAAAAGATTTTTCCAAAAGTTCCAAAAGAAAATATTATTATTGAACCAGAAAAAAGAGATACTGCTCCAGCAATGGGTTTTGTTGCCGCTTATTTAGATAATAAATTTCCAAACGATCCAATGGTTTTTATCCCATCAGATCATTACATTGCTGATGTTAAAAAATTTATTCAATCTCTAAAGTTAGCAAGTAAAATCATTGAAAAGACTGGCAAGATGATGGATATTGCGATTACTCCAAATTTTCCAAGTACTGTTTTAGGCTATACTCATATTGGCAAAAAAAGTCAGGAAACTGATGAGATTAAAATTTACGAATTTAAGGGCCATGTTGAAAAACCAGATTATAAAACAGCAGAAAGATATTTAAAAGCTGGCGATTATCTATGGCATGCCAATTTTTATATGTGGACTCCAAAATTATTTTTGGAAGCTTACAAAAAATATTCGCCAGTTCATTACAAATCCTTAGCCAAAATTAAAGAATTATTAAAAAACAAAGATTTAAAAAAGGCAGACGAAGAATTCAAGAAAATGCCAAAAGATTCAATTGATTATGCAATTACTGAAAAAATGGATCCAAAAGATGTTCTAATTATAAAAGGTGAATTTGGCTGGAGCGATATTGGAGCTTGGGATGTATTGTACGATCAATTATCAAAAGAGCATGATGCATCAAAGAATATGGTTAGAGCAGTTTGGGAAGGTCTTGATACAACTGGTTGCTTGGTTTATGGCCCAAAAAATAAAGTCATTGCGACAATTGGCGTTGATGATATGATTATAATTGATACGCCTGATGCTTTGTTAGTCTGTCCACAAAGTAGAGCTCAGGATGTAAAGAAGATCGTAGAAAGTCTGAAAGAAAAGAAAAAAGAAAAATATTTATAAAAATTTAGAATTTTGAATATAGAATTTCGATTCAATTTTGAAATCAGAATTTCGAAAAAATTCGCTGTTTCAAAATTAAAATTTAGTTATTTGAAATTTATTCAAAATCCAGAATTAGAAATTCAAGATTATAAGTTATGGATATTATTAAAAAGGCAATCAGCAAAAATAATATTAGTGTAAATAAGCCATCGAAATATCTTACTCAAAAAAATTATCATCTTTTTAGAATTGCGATAATTGTAATTGCTTCTATTCTATTATTAGTAGGAATATTTTTTAGTCGTCAATTTTACAAATCAAACAGTAAAATAAGCAAATTCGTAGAATTTAATGTTGAAAGAGGTGAGAGCGTTTCATTAATGGCAAAAAAATTGCATGATCAAAATTTGATCAGCAATGAATTTTATTTCAAGACTTATATCTTTTTAAAACGTGCTAACAAAAAAGTTAATCCTGGAAAATACGAGCTTAATCAAAAAATGAGTATTGCAGATATTGCGGGAATGGTTACTGGCAATAAATCTTCACAACAACAAAAAATAGTTATTATCGAAGGCTGGAATTCCAAGCAAATTGCAGATTATTTAGCAGATCTTTATGCAAAAAATAATGCTAGCAAAAATGTTAAATATGATGAATTAAAAAATGATTTTCAAGAAAAGTTTTTAGCAGAAGTTAACAATCCACAAAAATATAATTATGATTTTTTAGCTGATAAACCAAAAGATGCAAGTCTAGAAGGTTACCTTTATCCTGATACTTATTTTGTTTATGTAGATTCGAATCCAGAAACTATCATTAGAAAAATGCTTGATAATTTTGTACAAAAAGTTACAAAAAAAATTATAGAGCAAGCAAAAAACCAGAACATGTCATTATATGAAGTTCTGACTTTAGCATCAATCATTCAAAAAGAAGTAAAGACTCCGGAAGAAATGAAATTAGCAGCTGGACTATATTTTAATCGCCTAAAAGCAGACAAGGCCTTAGAATCAGATTCAACAATTACTTATTTTACCGGAAATTATGATAGTCGAGCATCTGCGAAAGATTTACAAATTAAAAGTCCTTACAATACTTATACGCATAAAGGCTTGCCTCCAGGTCCAATTAGTAATCCAAGTTTAATTGCAATTGAAGCTGTCTTGAATCCTACAGAGAGTGATTATATGTATTTTATTACTGATAAAAATGGTAAGGCAATTTTTAGCGAGACCGGCCAAGAACATGTTGAAAATGTTGAAGAACATCTTAATCAATAACAAAATAAATAAATTGCGAAACATAATTTTTCATTAAATGAATTAGTGCGATTCGTTCAGATTTGTGTAATTCATAAGCAATTAAAAAACCCTAGAAATAGGGTTGTTTTTTAAAGGGCGAATTACTAAAGGGTTCTTTACTCTAATTTTATTTTGTTTTCTCCTTTTAAAGTTTAGGGATCAAAGATAGGTAGTAACTTTCAAGTCTTTGAGAAATGGATACTTCATAAATTTTGCAATATAGCTATCCAAGATTTTTCGATAATCGCAATTTTTCCGAGCCACACAGACAGTCCAAGCATTATCAGTACCAAACCAAGTTTGTGTTTCTTCATTTCGTACATCCCATGGTCGATCCGAAGTTGCATCTGTCTCAATCATGATTGCAGACCGATCAGGATAACTCAATATAACACTGAATTGAAATTGAACAAAGCCATCTGGCAATGTTGACGCATACCATTCAAAATGTCTTTCAATACCCTGTCCGATATAGACTCCTGAGCCAAATCCAAGTTCGCGTGCCAATGCTTTGTCTTGTCTCATGCCATAAGCGCTTTGGAATGCTTCTCTATTCGCAGTGATAAAAGTAGAATATCTGGAAATAGGTGTAGGTTTTGCAAAACATGGCAAAGAAGTCAGAAACAATGCAATTGCTACTGTCAAAATTATCATTCTCATCTTGGCCTCCTTGTCCTTTTGTTGATAAAGGGCTATCTAAAACAATGCAAGCATTATAGTATCTTCTATCCATATTTTAGTCAATAAAAAACCCTAATTAAATAGGGTAAAAGATCAGTCTTTGCGAAAATCTTTGTGATGAAGATACCAGCTTTCTTGCAACGTAGTGTTCCTCATTTCACAGCGCTCTTTTTGCATAATGCAATTTTCTTTGACAGTATACAAATATTTTTCATTATCTTTCCATTGATTAAATAAAGTTCCAAATGCACTTGCTGAAAAAATCAATGAGAATAGGACTAGCAATCCAATTGCCAATTTGCTTTTGCGATTTTCTTTCTGAAAAAAAATCATCCACAACGAGATAAAGCCAAAAAGTAGCGAAAAAACAAACAAAACCATTGGCAAAATACCAATAAAAAATGCGAGCGCGTTCTCCATCTCTGCTCCTCCTCTCTGCCCTCTGGGAGTCCATCCACGATATTAAAGTATATACTTTTTCGTATAAAATGTCAATATCTCTTCATTTTCTCTTGACAATGTAATCTTTTTTGCTAGAATATAACTACAAGTTAATCATATCCAGAGACAGCAAGTTCAGCACATAACGCTTTATGTGCAGGATAAATCTTGCCGAGGAAAATCAAAATATTTAATATTAAATATTGAATATTATTTTTCTTACGGCGAGCGTAAGATTTTTTATTTTATTTTTCGTTTTTAATTTTACATTTTAATTTTGAAAACATATGGCCAAAACAAGAGAACAAAAAGAGAAGATGGTCAAAGAAACAACTGACAAGCTTAACAAAGCAAAGTCATTAATTTTTGCTAATTTTACTGGATTGAAAGTTAATGAAGTTCAAGAATTAAAAAAAGAAGCAAGAAAGCAAGATGTTGAATTCTCAGTTGTCAAAAATTCTTTGTTCAAGTTAGCTCTAAAAAATTCAGACAAGAAAGACGTTAAAGTAGAAGAATTCAAAGGTCCAAGAGCAGTCGCTTTCGGATATTCAGATGAAGTTGCTCCTGCCAAAATTTTGCACACTTTTGCCAAGAAGCACAAAGTTATGCAATTATTAGGCGGTATCTTAGACAAAGCTCTATTATCAACAAAAGAGGTTGCAAATTTAGCTAAGCTTCCATCTAAAGAAGAAATGCTTGCCAAAACTGTTGGTACTATCAAAGCTCCAATCACTTCATTTGTTAACGTTATGGCCGGAAATTTGAGAGGTTTAATCAATGTTTTGAACGCAGTCAAGGATAAAAAACCAGCTGGAAAATAATTATTAATAACCCGCCCGCAACGCTTCGCAAGCGAGTTTGCTCGCGTAGCGATGCGGGCAGGTTAAATTATATATAACTCAAGTTCGTTAGCTAATTAATAAATTAAATTCTAATTATTAATTGCTAATAAACTAATCACTAATTTTATGGCAGAAGAAGTAAAGAAAGCTGAAGAAGCTAAAGAAGAGAAAAAAGAAGTAGTAGTTCCAGAAAAATTCAAAGCCTTAGTAGAAGGAATTGAAAAAATGTCAGTATTGGAACTATCTGAATTAGTAAAAGTTTTGGAAGAAAAATTCGGTGTATCAGCAGCTGCTCCTATGGCTATGGCTATGCCAGGTGCTGCAGGCGCAGAAGCAGGTGAAGCTGAAGAAAAAACAGAATTCAATATTGAATTGAAGGCTGTTGGCGATCAAAAGATCCAAGTTATTAAAGCTGTAAAAGAAATTACAGGCAAGGGTCTTAAAGAAGCTAAAGATATGGTAGACAAAGCTCCAGTTGTAGTTAAAGAGAAAGTTGCTAAAGCTGAAGCAGAAGAATTGAAAAAGAAATTAGAAGCTGCTGGTGCAACTGTAGAACTTAAATAATATTCCGCGCGAATTTCACAAATGGCTTAAGCCATCGAATCGCACGAATACTAAAAAACCGAGACTTAAAGGTCTCGGTTTTTGTTTTATTATTTGTAAATTGCCTGCCTGCCGGTAGGCAGATTTAGAATTTATATTTTGTTTATCTTGCTTTTTTATTTCATCTCAAAGATTAAAATCTTGTTATTAGACAACACATATCCTTTGTTTTTACTTTCATCAACAAAGATATCTTTAGCATTTCTGAAATCAGAATTAGCATATTGTTTGGTGACATTTCCGTTTTTATCAAGAACAACAACTCTTTCATTAGTAGAATCTAAAACATACAAATTATCATAATCTAATAATGTGAAAATTTTACTGCCACCAGCAAAAGATTTATCTAAATTCTTAACAGAAAAATCTTCTCTCTCACCAGACAAAAAGCTTACAATTTCGCCACTCTCTTTCAAAACATAAATACTGCCGTCAATTGCAAACGAATTTGCATCTCTAATTCCATTATCAACTCCTTCAAGCCATTCTTCTCCTTTATTGTAACCATCTATTGTTCTTTGATGTTTCCAGATCTGATCATTAGTCTGATCTAATACATATAAGGCATCAAAATAATTAGCAAATGCTGTAACTTTTTCTTTTGAATTTAATTCAAAATCAATTTTATAAATATTATTATCGTCCAAAACAAATTCAGAGACAGAATTAGAATCAGTCAAAAATTCAATATAATCTTTAAATAAATTTACTGCTCCATATTTTAAATTGCCAATTCCATTTGATTCATTTGATGCTTTTTTTAAAGTTTTTTTACTTTCGTCAACCATATAAACTTCACTCTTATTCTCATCATAAGAATATAATTTTCCGCCTAATCCTAGTATACCTTTAGCATTAAAATCAGCTGGCATTGCAATTGCATCTAAACTGTTCAATTTAGTAACGTTATTAATTTTATCAAGTGATATTGTAACAGTCTTTAATAATTCTTCTGCATCCTTTTGATATTTTTTATCTTTTTTCGCATCATTCAAGATAGTAGTCGCTTCTAAAAGAAAACCTTTTGCTTTTTCATTATCATTATAAATCAAAGCATCAGAAGCTTTCTTATTCAAGTCTTGAGCTTGAACAATTGAATTTTCATCAACCTTTTTTGTTGTTGTTATTTCTTTATCTTCCGGATTATTAGAATGAAAGAAAACAGCAAATCCAAAAATCAAGCCAACGCCTGCAATAGATCCTAAAATTATTTTTGATTTTGCTGGCAAGCCAGAGATAAAAGAAAATACATTTGTAAAAACGCTTTTCAGCTTGTCTAATCCTAATTTTGGTAATTTAGAATCTTGCGGCTGTATTCTTGGAGATAAATAAGATCGAGTTGAAATTGCTTTTCTGCTTAAAATTCTTTTTTCTGGAACTTTCGATTTCGGCTTTAAAGATTTTATTGAGCCTACAACTTTCTCAAAAACCGGCAAAGCATAATCTTTGAATCTTAAAATGTTGTCTTTCGCTAATTCTGTATATCTTTCAAAACCAGATCCGCTCTTTTTTCTTTTTGGCAAAGTTTTTAAAATTTGGTCTTCAGAATCAGTGTTAATGTCTAAAGCAGACCTTTTTTGCTTTGCTTCATGATAATTATAAACTTTGTAATCTTCGTTGGCAGGTCTAACAACAGGGACAGATTTTTTTTCATTAATAGAATTTACCTCATTTTTATTAGCTCTTTCATTAATCAAGTCTTCAATTGTTTGTTTTTTTGTTCTCGGTTTTTTTAAAAAATCAAAATTTTCTTCATATGCTTCTTTTTCATCCTTTAGCTCAAGAACAACAGCTGACAAAGCCGAATTATCAAAATTTTGTAATAAATTTTTGAAATTAGTGATAGCATCTTTAGCAGAAAATTGTGACAATGTTCTTTTTACTTTTTCCAAAGAAAAATATTTCAAGAAATTTGGTGAAACCATTAATAGTTTGTCATTAATTTGCATATCTCCAGAAACAACATTTACAAAAGTTTTCATTGGATTCGATTGTGAAGAAGCAGGCCCAGTTGTTATATTAATAACTTCATTCTGTCGATATAAAAATATTTTTGTTGAACCTGTATATGCTAAATGAACTTTATTAAAACTCAAAACAGCAATTCCAACATGTAATTTATCAATCCATTCTACATAGCCTTCAGCAGCTAATGTAGATAGTGCCTGATTTAATTTATTTAAGGCACCTTCAAAATGACTTTGTGCTAAAAGCTTATTTTCAGAAGACCTGAATCTGAAATATTCTTGCTTAATGCAGTCAGAAATAATCTCTGACAATTTTTCAGCAAAATCAGTATTCATATCAACATCAACAACAACAGCCAGTTTTCCTAATTCATTAAGTTTTCTGTTCGGTGCATTAAAAATATAAGACTTACTAAATGTCTCGTTAGTTGAAATATCATGCACAGTTAAATTTTCGTATTTTATTATCATCAGTTAGTAGTTGACAGTTGAAAGTTGACAGTTACGTAGCTTATAACTTACAACTTTCAACTTGCAACTCATAATCTATTATAACTTTCCATAAAATATATTGCAATACATCAAAAACTGCCCAGATGTTGACATTTGCTACTCACAATGATAACATTTTATAAAGTAAATTAACAGTTATGAAAAACATTCTTGAGAAACTATTCGGCTCAAAAACAAGAGTAAAAATTTTAAGCTTATTTGTAAAAAATCCAAACAGCAGTTTTTATGTTCGAGAGATTACCAGAAAGCTTCAAGAAAGAATTAATTCTATTAGAAGAGAATTAGAAAATTTAGTCAGCGTTGGAATCCTAAAAACATTTGATCAAGATCAAAAAAAATTTTACAAAGTAAACAAAGAATGCAATATTTTTGAAGAATTAAGCGTTTTAGTTCTGAAAGCAAATATTGTTCCAAAAGAAAAAGTTGCTGATGAAATTAAGAAAATTCAAAGCATTGATTTTGCAGCATTATCCGGAATATTTACTAGATCAGATAGTCGAGTTGATATTTTAATTATTGGTGACAATGTTGAAAAAAATAAATTAGTAAAAATTATTAATGAATTAGAAAAACAGCAAGGACAAGAATTGAACTATACAATAATGAGCAAAAAAGAATTTGATTATCGCCGAAAAATAGACGATCAATTTTTAAGAAGCATTTTGGATAAGAAACACAAAGTTCTAGTCGATAAATTAAAAGAAGAAAAGCATCGAAAGAAAGAACAAGAATTCGGTATGAAACTATTTCGTTAATTTTTAATTTTTTTTAAATTGTAAAACTGTCATAATGGCAGTTTTTTTGATGTACATAATATTGAATATTAAATATTCAATATTATAATTAAGAATTTATAAAACAAAGTATTTAATATTCAATATTTAATTCATGTCTGTTGATAACTTTTACTGTATTATTTTTGGCTAAAACAAGGTTAAAAATACGCACTATTTTTATTTATGGGCATTGACACTGTGCACTAGTGGCGTATAATAAAGCTACAGTGTTACAAAGTGGGCTGAAGTGGGAGATTCTCAGAGAGATTATTCTAGGATTTTTCTTCTTACTTTTTAATTTATCAACGTGTTCATCGGAGAATACAACCATTCAATTGATATTAAAGGTCGTCTTGCTATTCCTGCTAAGTTTCGCGCCAAAATAAAAAAAGGCGCTGTTGTTACGCGAGGTTTAGATAATTGTTTGTTTCTTTACACTCAAGAAGAATGGGAAAAGTTAGCTAACAAATTAGCCAGCTTACCAATTAGCCAAGCAAATACTAGAGCATTTTCAAGACTTATGTTAGCTGGAGCAATGGATGTAAAACTAGACAGCCATGGTCGCATAGTAATCCCACAATATTTACGAACATTCTCATCAATTACAAAAAAAGTTATCATTGCTGGATTATTCAATCGTTTAGAAATCTGGGATGAGCAAAAATGGAATACTTATAAATTAGCAACTGAAAAAAATAGCAGCGAAATCGCTGAAAAAATTGGAGAGTTAGGAGTCTAAGGAGAGATAACAGAAAATTAAGAATATGAATAAAAACATTTATCATGTACCAGTCCTGTTCAAAGAAATACTTGATTATTTCAATCCAAAATCAAATCAAAATTATATCGATGCAACATTAGGCGATGGCGGTCATACAGAGATGCTATTAGAAAAAACGAGTCCAAATGGAAAAGTAATGGCATTCGATTTAGACCAGGAAGCAATTAATAGAGCATCGAAAAGACTTGAAAAATATAAAGACAGAATTATCTTCGTTAATAAAAATTTTAAAGAAATTAAAAAAGTAGTTAATGAAAGCAAGTTTAGCCAAGTATCAGGAATTTTATTTGATCTAGGCTTGTCAACATACCAGCTTCAAAGTTCAAGAGGATTCTCATTCCAGACGCAAGGAAAGCTCGATATGAAATTTGATGAAGCAACCAGAAAACATCGATCAGCATTTCAAATAATTAATGAAGGCAAGGAAGAAGAGTTGCGATATATTTTTAGAAATTATGGAGAAATACAAAATTACTGGAAGTTGACAGAAGCAATTGTAAATAAAAGAACATTAGGCAAAATAAAAACTAGTCAAGAATTAGTTGAAACAGTACGTCATTTAGCTCCGGAAAGATTTAGAAGCAGATATTTAGCTCAAGTCTTTCAGGCAATTAGAATTGCAGTCAATAATGAACTAGAAAATATTAAAGACGCTTTAAAAGATTCTGTTAACGTAATTGAAACAAAAGGCAAAATTGCAGTCATTTCGTACCATTCATTAGAAGATCGCATTGTTAAACAATTTTTTCAGCAAGAAAGCAAAGGATGTCTTTGTCCGTCAGAAATTCCAATCTGTCAATGTCATCACCAAGCATCATTAAAAATATTAACAAAAAAACCAATTATACCTACTGATCAAGAAATAAAAAATAATTCAAAATCTAGATCAGCAAAATTAAGAATCGCAGAGAAGATTTAAAAAAATAAAAAATATCCGCCTTCGCTAAAGCTTCGGCGGACAAAGAAAATAAAAAATAAACAAAAATAAAATGACAAAGTATTTAACGATCAACAAAAGTTTAAATTCTAAAAATCGCAACAAGACAATCAAAAATAAATTATCAGCCGGCCCTGTTACATTAGCTATAGTTACTGTTGTTCTATTTTGTGCTTTGGGTCTTTTATTCTTAGCTCAAGTCTTTCAATCACAAACAAAAAGTTATGAAGTGTTAGAGCTTAAACAAAAAGCAGAAGAACTAAAACAAGATAATAAAGATTTAGAAATAAAATCAGCTGAACTAAGGTCAATGGATCATATTAAGCAATCCGCAAAGCAATTAAATCTTGTCGATACAAAAAATATAGTATATATAAATAAGATAGGTAATTCTGTTGTTGTAATGAACAGATAAAATTAAAAAAATCGAAATATTATCCAACAAAAACTCTACCAAAACTGCATTAATAGGCCGAATCTAGTGACTAACTAGAAATAATAAAGCTTCTATCCAAATAGATGGATAACCAATTGCCTATGTTCAGATAAGCAATATGGTAATATAAATGACTACTGGCCAAAATTTTTCTGCAGTAATAGTAGAGCACTTACCATTTTAACAAATATTTAAGTGTCTTTCAAAAGACCAATTTTAAGCATACTTTGTGGATAATTATGAAAAAGCAAAAAAACAATCGAATCTTTGATCGTCTAAATTTTTTATTTGTAATAATTATAATTGCTTCTATCGCAATTGTTTTTAAATTGTTTAATTTACAAGTAGTTAAGCATGGTTATTATGAAGCACTGGCTTCAGGACAGCACAGCTTATTTGAAGAGCTTGTTCCGGAAAGAGGCGAGATTTACGTTGAAGATAAATTTTCTAAAAAGCTATATCCTCTCGCTATTAATAAAAAAATGAATTTAGTTTATGCTGTTCCAGAACAGATTGAAGACAAAAATGCTACCAGTATTTTGCTTGCTCCATTATTATCAATGTCAAAAGACGAAATTTATGATTTAATCTCAGATGAAAAAAAACTTTATGTTCCAATAAAACACAAAGTCGAAGGCGATACAGTTGAGCAAATAAAAAATCTAAATCTTTCCGGTATCAGCTACCAAACCGAAGATTGGCGATATTATCCAGACAAAGTTTTAGGATCACATATTCTAGGCTTCGTAGGATTTGTTAATGATCAAAAAAAAGGTCAATATGGAGTTGAAGGTTATTATGATAATACGCTTTCTGGAAAAAATGGTTTTTTACAAAGCGAAAAAAATACTCTAGGGGAAATAATTTCTGGAACAAAAAATTTCGTGCAAGGAGCCGAAGACGGAAGTGATATTGTATTAACAATTGATCGATTAATCCAAGATAAAGTTGAAACAGTTGTAAAAGATGCTGTAGAAAAAAATGGAGCAGAAAGCGGATCAGCAATTGTTATGGATCCTCAAACTGGAGCAATTATAGCAATGGCTGGCTATCCAAATTTTGATCCAAACAATTATTCTGAAGTTGAAAATGTCAATGTCTTCAGCAATTCAAGTATTTATGAACTTTATGAACCTGGCTCAGCTTTCAAGCCTTTAATTGTCTCAATGGCTCTTGATCAGAATTTAATTTCACCTGATACAAAGTTTAACGATAATGGTAAAATGGAAATAGATGAATATACTATTCAAAATTTTGATAAAAAAGCGTATGGAGATTTGACTGTTACGCAAATCTTGGAAAAATCCAATAATATTGGCATGGTTCAAATTGCAAGAACATTGGGTCGAGAAAAAATGTATGATTACATGATAAATTATGGTTTTGACGAAAATTCCGGAGTTGATTTAGATACAGAAGCTGGTACAATAGTAAAGAAACCAAATGAATGGTCAGAAATGGATTTTGCGACAATGAGTTTTGGACAAGGCATTGCAACAACGCCCCTAAGATTGATAAATGCAATTTCTTGTGTTGCTAATGGCGGAAGATTATTGAAACCTTATATTGTTAAAAAAATTATAAGACCAGATGGCTCAGAAGAAACAACAAAACCAAAAGCTGTCCGTCAAGTTATCAAACCTGAAACTGCTGAAACTTTATCAGCAATGATGGTTTCAGTTATGGAAAAAGGTTTTGGTCAGCCAGCCAGAGTTGAAGGTTATAAAATCGCTGGAAAAACTGGTACAGCTCAAGTCCCAAGCTCAGATGGCAAAGGTTATGATCCCAACAAAAAAATTACCACATTCGTTGGTTTCGGACCAATTGAATATCCCCGTTTTGCAATTTTAGTAAAATTAAATAATCCTGGCGGCGATGTTTGGGCCGAGTCAACAACTGGTCCTGCATTTAAAGCTATTGCTCAAGAATTATTAAAGTATTATCAAATAGCACCAAGCAATTAGAATAACAAAATAACTAAATAACATAATAACAAAAAGAATTCTAAATTATAAATAAAATAATTTTGTTATTATGTTATTTATCATTTAGTTATTGGAATTATGGTTTGGTCTAAAGATTACAAGAAAAAAGATATTTGGCAAAGATGTTTTAAGGCTGCAGTTCGAATTATCAAATTAGTTAGAAAAATTCCGTATTCGATTGAAGGAAAAGAAATTAGCAAACAAGTAATCAGGTCAGCGATGTCAGTTGTAGCAAATTTAACGGAAGCAAGTAGTGGTTATTCTTATAAAGATTTTAAAAGTTCATTAAATATTGCGAGAAAGGAAGCCTGCGAAACTGATTGTTGGTTAAGAGTGTTATATTCAGTAGATCTAGGAAACAAAGAAGAAATTGTTTATTTAGGTAGGGAATATCAAGAGATAATCAAAATTTTGAGTGCAATTGTTTTTAGCAAGAAAAGGTAGCATTTTTAATTTATAATTTAATTTAGTTATTTATCATTTAGTTATTTTGTTATTACTTTTATGAAGTCTTTATTACAAAAAATATTAGGTCTAATTTCAAAAAAAATACTTAAAAAACACAAGCCAATTATTATCGGCGTAACAGGTAGTGTCGGCAAAACAAGTACAGTTGAGGCTATCTACCATATTTTAAAAAATAAATTTTCCGTCAGAAAAACAATCGGCAATTATAATAATGAAATCGGATTACCATTAACAATTATCGGCGAAAAAACAGCGAACCGTTCTATTATTGGCTGGCTTAAAGTTTTTAATAGAGGTATCAATAAAATTTATTCAAAAGACTATCCAAAAATTTTGGTTTTAGAAATGGGAGTTGACAAGCCAAATGACATGGATTATTTGCTTAATTTAGCAAAACCAAATATTTCTATTATAACTGCAATTGGCAAAAGGCCTGTACACGTTGAATTTTTTAAAAGTCCAAAAGAATTAGCATCGGAAAAAACAAAAATAATTAGTAATCTAAGTTCTACTGATACTGCGATTCTAAACTATGATGATATTGCTGTTAGATTATCTGCAAAACAAACTAAAGCAAAAACAATTACTTTTGGCTTTATTAAGGGAGCAGAATTGCAAGCAGACAATTTAAATTTAAATGCAGATTTATCAAATGGACAAGGTTTGCAAGGCTACAGTTTTAAAATGCGCTATCAAGGTAAAGAAATTCCAATTCGATTAAAAAATATTTTTAGCAAAACTCAAATCTATGCTGTTCTAGCTGCAGCAGCCTGTGCTATCTCAATGAAGATGAATTTGGTTGAAATCTCAGAAACTTTATTTGATTACAAAGCTCCAAAAGGTAGAATGAATTTAATTCCAGGCATCAAAGGAACATATTTAATTGATGATACTTATAATGCTTCTCCAGAAGCAACTTTATCAGCTTTGAATGTTTTGAAGGAAATAAAAACTTCCGGTAGAAAAATTGCTTGTTTAGCTGATATGCTAGAGCTTGGCGCTTTAACAATTGAAGCGCATAAAGATATTGGCAAATTAGCATCACAAGCAGCAGATTATATTGTTACAGTTGGCAAAGCATCTGAATATATTGCCAGTCAAGCAATCAATTTAGGCTTTCCTAAAGACAAAGTTTTTTCATTTCAAAATTCAGAAGAAGCTGGACTTTTTGTTCAAAATAAAATTTTAAAATCCGGTGATTTAGTTTTAATAAAAGGTTCTCAAAGCATGAGAATGGAAAAAATTACTAAAGAATTAATGGCTGAACCGGAAAAAGCGCTAGAATTGTTAGTCAGACAAGGTATTGAATGGTCAAAAAAATAATTTTTTTGCTCAATATTGTTTTACGAAGTAGAAAAAACAGGCTTATTCACAATCTGTTATTTAAAATTACGAAAGTTATCCTCAATTTCATACCAAATCTAAATTGTATGAAAAACAAAAAAATAGTATACTAAAAAAAACAACAAAATAATGAAAAAGAAAAACAAGAATTGGCTAGTTTTTCCAATAATTTTAGGCATAATTGCTTTGCTTATATTTGTAAGCGAGTTTTATTTTTCTAAGCAAATAGATGCTTATGTTTTAACATGGGAAAACATTTATTCTAATACTGCAGATCAGCAATATGATCGCAGCATCGTATTTGACGACAAATTATACGTTGGCACTGATGATGCATCTGGTAATGGAGCAAGAGTTTTAATGTCTACAGATGGTGATAGTTTTACACAAGTTAATAGCGATGGTTTTATGGAAGGTGCAAATACGACTTCAATAAATTCTTTTGCTGAAGTTAACGACATACTGTTAGCTGGTACAGCAAATTCAGTTGGAGGAGGCAGAATTTATAGATGCACGAGCGCATCAGGTTGTGATGGAATTGCTGATTGGAGTGTTGCAAGTCCAGCAGGGATAGGAGGCGCAGATCAAGCTAATAACGTCATAGTTTCTTCAATTTATGAATTTAATGGTTATGTTTATGCCGGTACCTATAATGCTAATACTGGTCTTTCAGTACTTCGTTGTGATCCTACAACTGGCTGTATTGCTGGAGGATTATGGACAGAGGTAGTTGGAGCTAGCGGTTTTGGAGATGCAAATAATTTTGGGGCTAGTAGCATGACAAGTTTTGGTAATAAGCTTTATGTAGGTACTCAGAATGCTACAGGGAATCAAGTTTGGTCTTGTTCAACATGCGATGGCACTGATTGGACAGCTTCTGATAACAATGGATTTGGGCATGGTACAAACGTTAATGTAGAGTGTCTAGCTGAATTTAATAATAAACTTTACGCTGGAACAAGAAGAAGTGGCGGATCACTGGGGCAAGTCTGGGAAACAACTACTGGTGCATTAGGAAGCTGGACACAAGTTGGCAGTGATGGATTTGGAAAAAATATTTTTACTTTTGGAACCATGCTGGTTGATGGTGATGACTTTTATATTGGCTCTGGCCAGAACCTGAATCCACTTGGCACAGTCTGGCATACTAAAGACGGTGCTACTTTTGATCAAATTAATGATGATAATTTTGGCGAGGCAGCCGCAACTCAAGTTTGGACATTGAGCAAATTTGACAATTATCTTTTTGCTGGTACTGGAAGATCGGGAACTGGATATATCTACAAAACAGATCTTAGGCCTATTGTGACATCGGGAAGCGTTACTGCTTCTCAGAGATTAGATGGTACTGGCAATATTGATATTTCATTTCAAGTAAATGATCCAGATCAAAATAATGTTCGAGGCAAAATAGAATATTCAATTGATAACGGAGCTACTTGGAGTGATAAAATTACTCTATCAACAGCTGATGCTGATACAACCGCAACCTATGGTGATCCAAAGATAAATAACAGTGCAGATTATCAAATCGGCACAGCTGCTGGTTATATCACAACTTCATCAGGCGCCAATACTGTCAATGTCGTTTGGACTTCAAAATCTAATCTTCCTGATACTAGTTCAAATGATATTATAGTTCGCATAACTCCTAATGATTTAGCTTATGACGGGACAGCAGTTACATCAGCTAGCTTTAGTATTGATAATGTTGCTCCAATAATCAGTAACGTCAGCGTGCTTCCAACCAAAGCTAATAGAGGAACTGATCTTAGGATTACAGTCAGCATCAACGGAACTCAATCCGAAAATCCAACCGTAACAGTTGACGGCAATTCTGCAACAACCAATAACGCTCAAGCTGGTGCTCAATCAATTAGATATTCATATCAGGTTCAAGGCACAGAACAGGAAGGATCAGCGCCAATTATTGCCACAGCTCGAGATGCAGTTGGAAATACAAGTACAAAGTCAACAACAGTATCATTAGATTTTACAGCTCCCATAATAACTGCGCATCCTCGAGGCGGATCATTTAGTAGCCCAATTAGTATCACTTTGACTTCCAATGAACAATTAGGAAAAATTATATATACAACCAATGGAGACGATCCAAAAGTAAATGGAACCACTTATCGAGGAGCCATTGATGTCAATAGTAACACAACATTGAAATTTTATGGTACCGATCAATATGGTAATGCATCGGATACGAAGACTGAAATTTATAAATTTGATTTCGAAGCACCAATAACGAAAGCTACTCCCTCTGGAGGAGTTTACGAAAATCCTCAAGCTGTTACTCTCTCATCAAACAAGCCGTCCACAATCTATTTTACAACTAACGGAAGTCAACCGACCGAAGATTCAAATGTTTACAATGGACCCATTCTAATTAGCGAAAATACTACATTAAAATTCTTTGGTATAGATGGAGCAGGCAATAGAGAAGGAGTCCACACTGAACTATATATCATAACCTCAACCAGTCCATTTATTACGCTTACAAAGACTTATGGAATTTCTTCAATATCATCAGGCACATCGAATACTGGCAATGCAATATTAAAAAGTGCAACATCTTTAATCAGTAATTTCAACGCAAAATCAAAATTTAGTTTAATTCTTTTAATTATAATATCATTCTGGATAGTTGTTTCACTTTTATATTTTACAATTGTTTTTTTCAAACAAAAAAGAAAATTATCTAAAACACTTGCATATCTATTTAGAAAACAAAAAGCTTTTTGTTCGACAATTTCAATAATCATTGCTTTATGTTTAATTGTTGAATTATTCATTGGAATCGGTACAAAAGCTTCTTCTGTTTCTCGTGGTGATTTTATTACTTATCGAATTGATTATTCGAATCAAGGCGCAAAAGAAACTACAGATTTAAGATTTGTTGATCCGATCTCTTCCTCTACTCGATATGTTCCAGGTTCAATCACAGTAAACGGTATAGGACGTTCCGATTTTAGAGATAATGACGATACTGATTACAATGAAACAAATCCAGGCGCAATTACAGTTGACTTAGGTCAAGTTGATCCAAACACATCTGGCTTTATTCAATTCTTAGTCCAAGTCAATAACGATGTTCCATTCGGCACAACCATTTCTAATAAAGGAATTGGCAGCTATAATCCTGGTGCAATATTCACAGAAAGCAACGTTGTTTCAAACATTGTTTTTGGTCCAGCATTCGGTGGACCAATCGTAAAAAAGGAAGAAAAAAAAGCTGAACCAAAACCAGAGCTTAAACCTGAACCTATTGTGGAAAGAAGAGTAGAAGAAATCACCAAAAATATTGTTGATAATACTTTAAAAATAATTAAAGATATCCAAAAAATTATTGCCAATAAAACATTGCAGGAAATTGTAAAAAATTATATTGCTCCTATAATGTCAGCAACAACACTTTTAAGTTTTTTGGCAGCAGTGCCATTTGTCAATACAATACTTCCTTATCTAGCTTATCTACTGCAATACATTACTCATCCAGTATTATTCTTTGGTAAAAGAAAAAGATGGGGTGTTGTCTACAACTCTTTGACAAAACAACCAATTGATTTAGCTATCGTTCGTTTATTCAACAAGAATACGAATAAGCTTTTAGCAACTAGGATTACCGATTTTCAAGGCCGTTATTTATTCATCGTCGATCCAGGAGATTATTATTTAACAGTTACAAAATCTTATCATGTTTTTCCTTCTCGACTAACAACAGAAAAAGCAGAAAATACTTATGCTGGTGAAACAATATCTGTCCAATCAAATAATGACCAAAAACAAAAAGGTATTGTTTCGTTTGATATTCCGATTGATCCTCAAGAAGGATATCTACAAAATCCCATCAATCCATCTAAAGTTATTGTATCACCAATCAAAAAGGTAGGAGATTTAGAAACCTTGCCAAAAGAGGTAATCAAAAAAGCTGACAGCCAATTAATAAAAACTTTAAAACAACATAAATTTAATCATTTTGTTTCTATCTTTGGTCCTATTATCGGCTTAATTTGCTTGATTATCAGTCCCTCAATTTTAACAGGCTTGTTATTCGGATTAAATATGATATTGCTTTTGCTTTTTAGAAAATTTGCTATAAAACGTCTCAATTCATGGGGTAAAACAGTTGATCAAAGTAGCCATAAAGCATTACCACAAGCAGTTATTAGATTATTTGATGATAAATATGGTAGAATGCTTCTGGCTGACATATCTAAAGGGGATGGACGTTATGGATTCCTAGTCGGTAAAGACAAATATATCCTTACGTCACAAAAATCAGGCTACGAACTTCCCCAGCGCAAACTAGAAGTTAGCGGAGATAGGGAAGGAGTGATTAGCCAGAACCTAGAGCTAAAAAAAGTTAACGGACAATACTAAAATACTATAAAACCGAGCAAGATAGCTCGGTTTTAGAATTGCTTCCATTATCTAAAATATTATGTTAATATTTAAACTAAATTATCAAGATTATGCCGCGTTCGTCCCTGCCTACCGGCAGACAGGTAGTAGCTAGGACGTATAATTCTAATTCATGCAGTCAAAATTTTTTTGGAAAATTCTGACGGGTTCGATCGAAATTAATATTAACAATATGCCCCTATCGTCTAGTGGTTAGGACATCTGGTTCTCATCCAGACAACACCGGTTCGATTCCGGTTAGGGGTAATTAAAAAAAAGTTTAAATAATGAAATAGGGAATAGATCCCTATTTTGTTTTAATATAATTTTATGCTAAAATAAAAATAATTAGTTTAAACACGTGGATAAAGAAACAAACAAAAAACCATTATATTGCAAAATATTTCCAGAATGCTATAAAAACAATCTCAAGCTTTGGGAATGCCCGAGTTTTCTTTTTTTAATTACTGGAATAATTACAATCATTGTTATGGTTGCAACTTATATTTTGACAAATATTTATGCTTCACCAGAATTTGTCGTATTCAGTGTAATCGCAATTACAATAGTCCTTTTTATAACTGGCTATTTGATTACTCAAGGAGTTAGCAGAATTACTGAAGCCAAAATCATTGCCGAACGTGAAAAAAAGAAAACAGAGTCAATTGTTATGAATCTTTCCGATGGTTTATTAATGCTTGATAACACCTATAATATTATTTTATTAAATCCTAGTGCGGAAAAATATTTAGGCATCGAGAAAGAAAAAGTTATTGGTCTGAAAACATTTGAAGAAGAAATTAATAATTATCCAAATTTAAAAAAGATTATTACTAAAATTCCTGGAAGTCCAACAAACCTAAAAACAATTGAAGAAAATATTTTGATTGAATCTCCAGAAAAAAGATATCTCAAAATAACAACATCGCCAGTTTATGATAGCCGAGGAGTATTTATCGGTTTTGTAAAAGTTTTGCATGATTTCACCAAAGAAAAAGAAATTGAACATATGAAATCTGAATTCGTTTCTTTAGCATCACATCAATTAAGAAGTCCATTATCAAGTTTAAAATGGCTTTTAGAAATTATGCTACGCGGCAGAATCGGCACATTTTCCGATGAACAAACAAAAGTATTAGCGCAAATGAACGAATCAAATGAAAGAATGATTAATACTGTTCAGAGCCTTCTAAATGTTTCCAGAATTGAGGAAGGAAAAACTGGACTTGAATTATCATCAGTTGATTTTAATAGTATTGTGAATAATGCTATCAAAGATGTCCAAGCTCAAGCTCAAAAAAAAGGAATTAAAATTATTTTTGAAAAAAAGAAAATAACAAAAGTAATGCTTGATCCTGAGAAAATAAAAATTGTTGTCCAAAATATTATTGATAATGCTGTTAAATATACTACAGAGAATGATTCAGTAAAAATACACACCTCAGAAGCTAAAGGAAAAATAAATTTTTCAGTCAGTGATTCTGGCATAGGTATTCCAGAGGCAGAGCAATCAAAAATATTTGTTAAATTTCATCGCAGTGAAAATGCTCGACTTTTATCAGTCCATGGTACTGGATTAGGACTGTATATTGCCCAAAAAATAGTCCTAGCCCATAAAGGAAAAATCTGGTTTGAATCAAAAAAAGATAAAGGCACAACATTCTACATTGAGCTTCCTACGAATTTAAGTAAATAAAATAAATTTATGTTAAAGAAAATATTAATTGTGGAAGATGAGGCAGCCCTTTTATATGCTTTAAAAGCGGAATTATCTCATAATGAATTTGAGGTAATCGAAGCAATTGATGGTGAAAAAGGATTACAAGCCTTAGAGGATCACAGGCCAGATGTGGTTATTCTAGATTTATTACTTCCTGGCATTGATGGCTTCGAAGTATTGAGAAGAATTAAAAGCAAACCAGAAACAAAAAATATTCCGGTCATTATACTTACTAATTTAGGCGATAAAGAAAGTGTTGAAAAGGGCAAATCTCTTGGTGCTGATGATTACTTAATCAAGACTGATTATTCTCTAGAGGAAGTCATGAAAAAATTAAAAGGTTTAGTTACTAAAACAAAAAAATGAGAATAAAATTATTTTTTCTTCTGTTTATTTTATCTTTTGCAATAAATTTTTCTTGTTATGCAAAAGCTTCAGATCTGCAAGCAGAAGATTCTACTTCAGAAGAAATTGATAGCAAAATAAAACAAGAAATTTCGGATCAGAAGAAAGATAATGAAAAACAAGTTGACGATATCAAAGTTTTTTTACCATCAATAGATAATATTGTTATCGACACAATTGAAAAGAATGGACAAAGCATAATTGAAATTAATTCCAATATTTTAAACCAAGAAAATGGGCAAGCTCTTTTTTATATTAAAGACTATGTAAAAGATTCATTTATCTTTTATTCATCTGAATCTAATACTTTCGAATATAAAAATAAATTATACAGTTTTACAGGAAATCCAACTTTTCGTTTTAAATTAAGAAGCGCGCCAGAGGGAAAAATTGATTTGTATTATGATGGATCAAAAATCAAGATTAAAAGCCAGGAAAATTATGTTACGACTGACTTAAATTTGAGAATCCAGGATGGAGCCTTTTCAGCAATAAGACAAGATAGCGATTATCCCATCAATTTTTTTCCAAGTGTTTTATTTAAGAAAGCCATAAATAGCTATAAAGACTACGGCATTAAAAGTGCACAGTTATTAATAGACCAAAATATTTTAGAATATCAAGTAAAACTAAATATAAAAGGCAAAATACTTTGGATGTTTGATACGAATTTTGATTTAGAAGCTATGATGAATGCCAGTAACGGTAAAATTTCAGTTGAAAAGCCTTGGTGGGAAACATTTGTCTTCTAGAATTTAATTTCATAAAATACAAAAAATTGTGTTCCTGCATTTATCCACAAAAAACCTTGACAGGTTTTTTTTTGTTGTTAAAATATAATTAGCACTAAAGGTAAGAGAGTGCTAACACTCAAAACATTAGAGTGCCAAATATATGAATTCAAGACAAAAAACAATTTTAAATGCAATTATTAAAGAATATATCCAGACAGCTGAACCAGTTGGCTCAAAAGTTTTAGTTGATAAATACAATTTCGATTTATCATCTGCGACTTTAAGAAATGAGATGAAAGAATTAGAAGACATGGGATTTTTAACTCAACCTCACACTTCAGCTGGCAGAACTCCAACTGATAAAGGGTACCGGTTTTTTGTTGATAGTTTGATGGGTGAAAAAGAGTTAACAGTCAACGAGCAAAGACAATTACAGACTGAATTAATTAAGACAAAAGCAAAATATAATCGATTAGCAAAATCAACTACAAGATTGTTATCTAGACTATCTGATAATTTAGTAATTTCTGGCGTTTTAGATTCACAAGATATTTGGGAAGCTGGCATGCCAAAATTATTAAAACAGCCAGAATTCAAAAATCCTGATGAGGTTTATGATGTTGCCGAAGCGCTTGATTTATTAGATGAAAATGTTGATACTCTTTGTGACAAAGCCAAGTCAAAATGCATTAAAGTCTATATTGGTAAAGAAAATCCACTTAACATAAAAAACTGTTCAATGGTTGTTTCCCAAGTAAAATATCCATCAGGCGAAAAAGGATTTATCGCTATCATCGGTCCAAAAAGAATGCATTATGATAAGAATATTTCTTTGTTGGAACATATAACTAAATTTCTTGGTTCTGGACTAATGGTTTCAATATTATTTATAGTTTTTAGTAATGTCTAAATGAAAAAATTAAAAATCAAAATGCAAAATGACAATTAAAAATAAAAGATTTACATTTTGCACTGTCATTTTACATTTTGAGATTTACATTTTAAATTTATAACAATGTTTAAAAAAAAGAACGAAAATAAAGAACTTATCGAGGTCAAAAAGAAAGCAGATGAATATTTAAATGGCTGGAAACGTGCCCAAGCAGATTACCAGAATTTAAAAAAGCAAACTGCTCAGAATCAAGTTGATTTTGTAAAATTTGCTAATGAAAATATTATTTTAGAAATAATTCCGGTATTAGACAATTTTCAGTCAGCATATAGTGCAGTATCAAAAGAGTTAGAAAACAATCCATGGGTTCAAGGAATAAAGCTTATCAAGAAGCAATTAGAAGATGTCCTAACAAGGAATGGCGTGAAGACAATTGAATGTTTAAACAAAGAATTCGATCCAAAATTCCATGAAGCTGTGAATTGTAAGAAAGAAGATAGCGCTAAAAAAGAAAAGCTAATTATTTGCAAAGAGATAAGTCGAGGCTATGAACTTAATGGCAAAATAATTAGACCATCTAAAGTTGAAGTAAAATAATTTTTTAAGGATCGCAGTAATATCAGAAAAAAATCAATGATTTTTTTCTGAAACCTACTGCAAAATAAAAATATGCCAATAATTAAATGGCAACCATTTAACGATTTAGATCGAATGTTTGAGGAAAACTGGTTCCCTCAAACAAAATCAGAAGAATATGTTCCAGCAATTAATGTTTCAACAACAGAAAAAGAAGTTATAATTGAAACACCACTAGCTGGAGTAAGGCCAGAAGACATAAAAATTAGCGTTGAAGACGATGTCTTAATGATCAGCGGTAAATACAAAAAAGAAGAAGAAACTGAAAAGAAAGATTATTACAAAAAAGAAATAAGAGAGGGTTCATTTCATCGTTCAGTTAATTTGCCTGTAGAGGTAAAACCAAGCGAAGCTTCTGCTGAAACAAAAAATGGCATGTTAAAGATTGTAATTCCGAAGCAAGAGGTTAAACCAAGAAGCGAGGCAATTGAAATCAAAGTAAAATAATAGAATCTCAGAAATCGGAATTCAGAAATTAGAATTTCCGTTTCTGAATTCCATTCTAGATTTTATTAAATCTAATTATATTAACAATTTAATCCGTATTCGAATATGTATTCGAGTAATAATATTCGGAATTGGATTAAAAAAGAATAAATTATGCCAAAGATATTAGGTATTGATCTAGGAACAACAAATTCCTGTATGGCCATCATTGAAGGTGGCGAGCCAAAAGTTTTAGAAAACAAAGATGGTAATCGTACGACTCCATCAGTTGTTGCTATAAAACAAGATGGTGAAAGAATTGTCGGACAGCTAGCCAAAAGACAAGCTGTTACAAATTCTGAAAACACAGTTTACTCTGTAAAAAGACTTATCGGTCGAAAATTTGATTCCGATGAAGTTCAAAAAGATCTTAAGGTTTTACCTTACAAAATTATGCAATCTGGTGTAGGCGTTAAAGTCATTATGCATGGAAAAGAGTACACTCCCCAAGAAATTTCAGCCATGGTTTTGCAAAAACTAAAAAAAGATGCTGAAGAAAAAACAGGCGAAGAAATTAAAGAAGCAATTATTACAGTTCCAGCATATTTTGATGATGCTCAAAGACAAGCAACAAAAGATGCTGGAAAAATTGCTGGCTTAGAAGTAAAAAGAATTATCAATGAGCCAACAGCTGCTGCATTAGCTTATGGTTTTAATAAGAAAAAGAACGAAAAAATTGCAGTCTATGATCTAGGTGGTGGTACATTTGATATTTCGATTCTTGAAGTGGGGAATGATACAGTTGAAGTAAAATCAACAAATGGCGATACTCATTTAGGTGGTGATGATTTTGATCAAAAAATTATCGACTATTTAGTTAGTGAATTTAAAAAAGAACAAGGTATTGATTTATCAACTGATAAAATGGCAATCCAAAGATTAAAAGAATCAGCAGAAAAAGCAAAACACGAATTATCAAGTGCTTTAGAAACTGAAGTTAATCAGCCATTTATTACAACTGACAGTACAGGTCCAAAGCACTTAAATATTAAAATCACTCGTGCTAAACTAGAAGAGTTAGTCGGTGATTTAGTTGAAAAGACTATTGAGCCATGCAAGAAAGCTTTAGAAGATGCAAAGCTAAGCATTTCTGATATTAATGAAGTTGTAATGGTTGGTGGACAAACAAGAATGCCAATGGTACAGAAAAAAGTTGAAGAATTCTTTGGAAAGAAGCCACACATGGGTGTAAATCCAGATGAAGTCGTTGCTGTTGGTGCAGCTGTTCAAGCAGGTGTCCTTCAAGGTGATGTTAAAGACATTCTATTGTTAGATGTTACGCCATTAACATTAGGCCTTGAAACATTAGGTGGAATCAGAACTCCGTTAATCAATAGAAATACAACTGTTCCAACTTCAAAATCTCAAGTATTTTCAACTGCAGCTGATAATCAGCCACAAGTTGAAATCAATGTCTTGCAAGGTGAAAGAGAAATGGCCAACGATAATAAATCTTTAGGTAGATTCATCCTAGACGGCATTCCTCCAGCCCCACGTGGTATTCCTCAAATTGAAGTCACTTTTGATATTGATGCAAACGGTATCTTAAATGTAAAAGCAAAAGACAAAGCAACTGGCAAAGAACAAAAGATTACCATTACTGCCTCTTCAGGATTATCAGATGAAGAAGTAGAGAAAATGAAAAAAGATGCTGAAGCTCATGCTGAAGAAGACAAAAAGATTAAAGAAAAAATTGAAATCAAAAACAATGCTGAAACTTTAATCTATACTGCTGAAAAAACCTTGAAGGATTCAAAAGGCAAGGTTGATGAAAAAACTTCAAAATTGATTACTGAAAAAATTGAAGCTTTGAAGAAAGCCAAAGATACCGCAGAGGCTACAGTTGTCAAAAAAGCTACAGAAGAATTGTCTAGCGAACTTCAAAAGGTTGGTCAGAAAATGTACCAAGATGCTCAGGCTGCTCAAGCTAAAGCACAACAGGCTTCACAAGCTCAAAGTCAGCAAGCTCAAACCGCTCCTCATGCTGATCCAAAAGGTCCAAATACTGTCAAGGGAGAATACAAAGAAGTTCCAAAAAAATAATATAATATTTTGGGGGCGGAAATAATTTCGCCCCCTTGAATAATCAATTACCAAGAAACAAGAAACAAGCAATAGTCAATAACCAAATTAAAATAATCAAACTCGTCGAATCGTTTGTCGGTTTGGTTATTGATAAATTGAAATTTGTTTGTATCTTGTTTCTTGTATCTTGGTTATTTTAAGAATCAAAAATGGCAAAAGATTACTACGAAATATTAGGTGTTACTAAAGATTCATCAGAAGATGAAATTAAAAAAGCTTTTTATAAAAAAGCTCATCAATATCATCCTGATAAAAAAACAGGTAACGCTGAAAAATTTAAGGAAGCTAATGAGGCTTACCAAGTTTTGTCTGATAAAGAAAAAAAATCACAATATGATCAATTCGGTCAAACTTTCGAGCAGGCTCAATCAGGAGGTGGATCTTATGGGGGGAATCCTTTTAGCGGTTTTAATGGTCAAGGTTTCAATGTCAATATGGAAGATTTTGATTTAGGTGATATTTTTTCATCTTTTTTCGGTGGCAAAAGAAAATCAAAGGGCACTAGAAATGCAGTGGCTGGCAATGATATTAGCATTGATCTAAATATTAATTTTGAAGATCCAGCCAAAGCTTTAGAAAAAGAAATTGAATTGTATAAAAAAATAAAATGTGATCGCTGTACAGGACAAGGTAATGAACCAGGCACGAAAATTAATACTTGTAAGAATTGTCAAGGCAGTGGTCAAGTAACGCAAGCTCGTCAAACAATGTTTGGCGTATTTTCGCAAGCTACAATTTGTCCAGAATGCCAAGGCAATGGACAGATATTCGAACAAAATTGTACAAAATGCAAAGGCAAAGGCCAAGTTCAAGGATATGAAAAAGTATCAATCAATATTCCGGCCGGAATTAGAGACGGCCAAACGCTAGAATTGAGCAACAAAGGAGAAGAAGGACAAAAAGGCGGACCAGCTGGCAATTTATATATTTCAATTCATGTTGCTTCTCACAAATATTTCAAGAGAAAAGAGGATAATTTAATTTACGAACTGCCTCTTAGCTTTACTCAAGCAGCATTAGGCGATGAAATTGAAATTCCTACTCTTAACAGCAATATTGCTTTAAAAATTCCAGCTGGAGTTCAGACTGGAAAAATTTTTGTTATCGATGGCAAAGGCTTTCCACATTTGAATCAGCAAGGAGCCGGAGATTTATTAATTCCTGTTCGAGTTATTACTCCAACAAAATTGAATAAAAAAGAAAAAGAATTGTTGTTAGAATTAGCAAAGAATAATGGTCAAACAGTTAAAGTCAAAAAGAAAAACTTTTTTCATGATTTATTTGAGTAATTCTTGCTCTAGTTACTTGTTAATAATTACTAGCTCCTTCTGTTCAAATTATCCACTTTCCATTTTACATAATTAGATATTATTGATATAATAAAAACAAAAGTTTAAGACTAATTAAAACAAAAATATATGTCTAGTGGATTAGCTGCCGCGGTAAATTGGAGTTTACCGTCTTGGGATTTATTTATAATAATCTTTTTTGTCTTGGCTATATTAATTTATGGCATGTCTTTAGGACGAGAAAGAGTTTTAGCTGTTTTAGTCAGTGTCTACATTTCTCTGGCTATTACAACTAATTTGCCATTCATTAATGAAAAGATGTCCATGAAATTTGGATTAGGTCCGGTATTTGTTCTCCAAATCTTGTCATTTTTTGGTTGTATCGCCGGCATCTTTTTCTTGTTATCTAGAGTAGGAGCTTTATCTGGTTTCGTTGGTAAGCCAAGCATTCCTGTTATTGCTTTGTTTAGCGTATTACAAGTTGGTCTTATTATCAGTTGCGTATTATCATTTTTACCTCCAACAGCCTTAGCATATTTGTCTTCAATGGTTAGATTTGCTTTTGCATCTGATATCGGAAGATTCTTATGGATTCTTGCTCCAATGGGCGCATTATATTTAATCCGTGAAAAAGAGCCAACAACTCCAGAGGCTGATAAAAAGAAATAATCTTGTCATCAGAAAATTTTTGTGTTATCTTAATTAAAGAAATTTTATATTTCTTTTTTATTTAAATTATAAACCTCACAGCCAAACGGGCTGTGCCCAGAACGAAAAATATTTGTCATTCTGAACTGCAGTGAAGAATCCCATAATTATTTATTTAATAATGGGATCCTTTGCTTCGCTCAGGATGACAGAAAATTTATCATTTATAATTTGTAATTTTTAATTAGATATTGGGTCCGTAGCTCAATGGTAGAGCTGTAGCCTTTTAAGCTATAGATAAGAGTTCGATTCTCTTCGGACCCAAAAATATAATTTCTGGTTGCCAGAGTTCCGGAACGTCAGAACGACCGAAATGTCAAATTTATTTAGGTTAATAATCTGCATATGAAGGCAGTTTTTTGTTGTCAAAATTTAGCTATTCCGAAATTCCGAAGCTCCAATTTCCAAAGTTCTAAAATTAAAAAATCCTGTCAAATAACAGGATTAAAAGGTACAAATCAAAATGGCTGAATTGCTTTTTGAAACATAATACAATCCAGAACATCTCTTTGGTCTGGGCGTAGATGAATACAAGTAATGACTTTATTCTTATTCATTACGAAAATCAAAGTGTCATAACGACGGTATCGAATTGTCTCCTCCAAGCTTGGACTTTTAGTACAAAAGCTCTTTAGAAACAGTTCGGCTTCCCCTGAAAGCTCAATAGCATCTGGTGCAGTGCACAAGGCAACAATTAGCATGCCTATTGTGGACAAACATAATATACCTGTATCTTCCCACATTCTATCAAATGCTAGCAATGCTTCATCAATTCTGCCCAATTCCAGGAATCTTCTTAAGTAATTACATTGAGCTGCCATTTCAATACGATGAGGCACTGAAATAACATGCTCTGGAGACTTAAAAAAGTTGAAAAAACCAATCTGTCCTTCTGGTATTCTCAACCTCCACTGGACAAAGCGTTCAATAGCATGAACGCTTACGTAAATCTCGGGAGTCGGGGAGCACATCTTTTTGCCCTCCTCTACTTGTTTCTTGTCTAGGGTGCAATAATATATAATAAAACTTTTTAATTAAAAAGTCAAGTTATTTACCAAAATAAAAAAATATGCTAATCTAGATATAACAGTAAATATATTAAAAATAAAATAAAAATATGAAAGATTTTTTTCCAAAAGCATTTCGCATTTTTATGGTTGCAGCTATTTTAATTGGCGGCGGTCTCTGGTTAGATTATGAGGCCAAAAAAGGTACCAAAGAGGAATCAGCTTTGGGCAGTATTATTAAAGCATATCAGAATTTTACAAAAGTTAATAAAAAAACTACAGCTAAAAAAAAGAAGAAAAAGAAAACAACAGCTACGAATGAAAAACAAGCAACTAATACAACTACAAATCAAGATACAACAAAGGAAACTGCCAAAAAAAAGAAAGCAACTACAAATACAGAGAATACTACAACTCAACAAGATCCATTAAAAAGTACCGGTGGCTATATTGACGACACAATCAAAGAAAAAGCGCGACAGGAAGCTTTAGATGCAGCACGAGAAATTTACAATCAAACACAGACTCAGCAATAATATGATTATCAAATTTACTACTAAATTTACTCAAAATTCTCTGAACTTAATGCGCAAAATTGGCTATATGCCATGGCGTGATCCAAGATCAAACACTAATAGTTATATTAGACACCTTGGAGCTTCTTATTATCCTCGTTTTCATGCTTATCCAAAACTTGATCAAGAGGGCAATTTTATGATTGATTTGCATTTTGATTGGCGCAGACCAATGCACAAAATAGGCATCAAATCAACAGAAGGCGAGGAAAGTGATGTTGTCCAAAAAGAAGTAACTAGAATTAAATCAATTTTAGGACAATAAATTATATACTAGATATAAAAAGAAAAACAGCATTTCGCTGTTTTTTTGCGTAATTATTTTATTACTTGTTCGTATAGTTTTTAACACTTTGCAATAGGACAATTAATCAATTTTTGCAATTAAGATTGGAAATGCTTGACATGTTATAAAATCAGTGCTAAATTAATATGAATAGCAAAACTAATTGACAGATTTGTAAATTTATGCTATCATTATCAAGTATAATAAATTAAATTATTTAATATAGTTTTTCACTATATTAAACCAATATTATGACTAAGATTAATGAATTTAACCCAACTAAAGACATTCTAGAAATACTTAGTGGTTTGAAAAAAAGAACCAAAAGTATTTTGCTTAAAAGATTCGGTTTGGGAGAAAAGAATAAGATGACTTTAGAGAGCATCGGACAAGCTTACAAAATTACTCGTGAAAGAGTAAGACAAATTGAGTCTGTTGCTTTATCTGAATTAAAAAAATCTCCTAAAATTACTGAATTAAAAAAATATGAAGCAATGTTAGAAGACTTACTCAATGAACACGGCAAAATCATGGAGCATAATTTTTTAATGTCAGAATTTAGAAAAAAATATAATCTAGACCCTATTCACGATAATGCAATCGAATTTGTATTAAAAGTTTCTTCAAAATTTAGTTCAATCAAAGAAGATGAAGAGATTAAAAAGACTTGGTTATTAGTTGATGCAGATTTAAATTTTTCTAAAAAAGTTATTAATTCTTTTGTTTTAAATCTAGAAGGCAAAGGCAAACCAGTATTAGAAAATGAGCTTTCTAACAATTTTGAATTAGAAATCAAAGACAGTAAAACATTAATTTCATATTTATCATTGAGCAAAAAAATATTAAAGAATCCATTCAACGAATGGGGATTATCTGATTGGAGAGAAATTGTACCAAAAGGTGTTAAAGATAAGGCATATATTGTTTTAGATAAATTTAATAAGCCAGCTCATTTCACAAAAATTACGGAACTTATTAATTCTGCAAAATTTGATTGCAAAACCGCTATTCCTCAAACTGTACACAATGAATTAATCAAAGATCAAAGATTTGTGTTGGTCGGTAGAGGCATGTATGCTTTGAAGAAATGGGGTTTTCAACAAGGAACAGTTGCTGAAATTATTGAACAAGTTATCAAAGAATCTGGAAAAACTTTATCTAAAGAAAATATTATAAATAAGGTACTAGAACAAAGATTTGTTAAAAAGAATACAATTGTTCTAGCTTTACAAAACAAACAAAGATTCCAAAGAGTTGATGGATTATATTGCTTGGCAAAATAATTAATATTTTGTAGAATAGATAATAAGAGTACTTGGCTTTGCCAACTAATTTATAAAACTAAAATTACAAAATAAATGACTGATCTTCCGTCATTAGATATTGCTTCTCAATTGCGTGATTTTTTTAGCACGTTTGGTTTTATTTTTGTCCAAGCTTGGTGGGCAATTATACTTGGCTTAATTTTCTTAGCTTATTATGCTTTTTTTAGAATACAAAATAATAAATTTTTAGCTGGAATTGAATATGTTCTTCTGGCAATTTCTGTACCAGCAGATAGCGAAAAAAGTCCGAAATCAATGGAACAAGTTTTGGCCGGATTCCATGGTATTTATTCTCCGCCTAATTGGTCAGAAGTCTGGATCAAAGGAGAACAACAAGCTCATATTAGTTTGGAATTAGTTGGTATTAATGGTCATGTCAGATTTATTGTTAGAACTCCTATTAAGCTTCGTGATGCAATTGAGGCTCACATTTACGCACAATATCCAGATGCCGAACTTACCGAAGTTGAGGATTATACAGAATTTATTCCTAACAAATGGCCGAATGATCAATATGAATTGTTCGGCACAGATTTTAAATTAATGAAGCCAGATTCCTATCCGATTCGAACATATATGCAATTTGCTGAAGAATTCGATAAGGGTTTTATCGATCCGATTTCTGCCTTCACTGAAGTTATGGGCAAATTAAATAACGGCGAGCAAATTTGGCTACAAATAACGATTAGACCGGTCAATGATTCATGGAAAGAAGAAGGTGAAAAAGAAGTTGCAAAGCTTATTGGTAAAAAAGTTGAATTGCCAGAAGATTTTTTTCAAAAAACAGTTGTTAAAGGTTGGCATAACGTTTTAAGTGCAACTGATGCAATTTTACAAGTTCCTGCTGCTGAATCTAAAGAAACAAAAAAAGAGTATGAGTCTTTGATGCAATTTTTATCTCCTGGAGAACAAGATGTTGTCACATCAATTCAGAGAAATATTGCCAAAGTTGGTTTTGAAACAAAATTCCGTTTCATTTATGTTGCAAAAAAAGATGTCTATCAAAAAGGACGTGGTGTTGTTGCGACATTAGGCGCTTTAAAACTTTTGCACACTCAAAATCTTAATTGGTTTTGGTTAGACAAACATACTAAAACGAAACTTGATTATTGGAAATTTAGAATTCCTGGTAAGCAAAGAAAAATTGTTAGATATTATAAAGAGCGCGATATGGATGCTGGAGTGCCGCCTTGCATTTTGAGTATTGAGGAATTAGCTACTTTATTTCATTTCCCTTATGTTTCAGTTGAATCTCCTTCAGTTATTAGCGCACAATCAAGTAAAGCCGAGCCACCTTCAGATTTACCTGTTGGCAGGCAATAATTTAATTTTAAAAACATGGCAAATAATGATATATCCGTTTTCGCAACGACAAACTATCGTAACAAAAAAGTAGTTTTTGGTATCAAGCGCGATGATCGTCGCAGACACATGTATGTGATTGGAAAAACTGGCATGGGCAAAACAAACCTTATGGAAAATATGGCGATTTCTGATATTCGTGCTGGTAATGGTATTTGTGTTGTCGATCCGCATGGCGAGTTTGCTGAGAGAATGTTAGATTTTGTGCCTGCTAATCGTATTAACGATGTTATCTATTTTAATCCAGGTGATATGGATTATCCAATTGCTTTTAATGTTATGGAGAATATCAATCCTGCATATAAACATTTAATATCATCAGGACTTATCGGCGTTTTTAAAAAAATCTGGGCCGATTCCTGGGGTCCTCGTCTTGAATATGTTTTAAGAAATTCAATTTTAGCCTTACTCGATTATCCAGGCTCAACAATGCTTGGCATTATGAGAATGCTTGTAGATAAAGAATACCGAAAAAAAGTTATTGATAAGATACAAGATCCAGTAGTCAAGCAATTCTGGGTTGAAGAATATTCAAAATATCCAGATAAATTTCAAACAGAAGCAATCGCACCTATCCAAAATAAAGTCGGACAATTTTTATCAATTTCCTTAATCAGAAACATTGTTGGCCAGTCAAAGTCTACAATTGATATGCGTGAAGCAATGGACACAAAGAAAATTCTAATCCTCAATCTAGCAAAAGGAAGAATTGGTGAAGATGCTTCAGCATTATTTGGCGCTGTCATTATAACCAAGATTCAATTAGCCGCCATGTCTCGTGTTGATATTCCGGAAGAAGAGAGAGCTGATTTTTATCTTTATGTCGATGAGTTCCAGAATTTTGCAACTGAATCATTTGCTGATATTTTATCCGAAGCTAGAAAATATCACTTGAATTTAATTATCGGCCATCAATATATCGGGCAATTAGAAACAGGAGGATCAACAAAAGTACGTGATGCTGTTTTTGGCAATGTCGGTACAATTGCTTGTTTTAGAGTTGGTGCAGCTGATGCTGAATTTTTAGTCAGCGAATTTGAACCAATTTTTACTGAAATTGATTTAGTTAACCTAACAAAATATAATATCTATCTGAAATTAATGATTGATGGTGTTGCTTCTCAAGCATTCAGTGCTACCACCTTACCGCCATCTACAAGAAAAGAGGGCAATGCTGAAAAAATTATTAAAGTTTCGCGTGAACGATATGCGACTGACCGCAAGATTGTTGAAGAAAGAATTTCTAAATGGTCAGAAAATATTGTCAGAGATGAAGCAACAATGCCACAAGCAAGATTTTTTCCAAAGAAAAAAGAAGCTCAGCAAAGTCATCAACCTTTCAAAAAAGCATTTGGTGAAATCTTCAAACAAAAATTACAAAAAGAAGAAACCAAGCAAGAAGAAAAACCAAGAGAGACATTAAAGCCAGGACAAGTAATAAAAATGGATTAGCATAATAAATTTTAGCCAGGATATATTCCTGGCTTTTTAATATTTACAAAAATGCAATAAAAAGATATACTATCACGTATGCAAAAGCATGTCATTTGTGCAATGTCTGGCGGAGTAGACAGTAGTGTCGCTGCCGCATTATTAAAAAAGCAAGGTTTTAAAGTAACCGGTGTTTTTATGCGCTTTTGGCATGAACAAAATAACAAAACCTGTGCAACAAATAGATGCTGTTCTCAAGATTCATTTGATTCTGCAAGACAAGTTTGCCAGAAATTAGGCATTAGATTATATTCGCTTAATTGTGAAAAAGAATTTAAAAATCATGTTGTTGATTATTTTTTGGATTATTCTAAAAAAGGTTTGACGCCAAATCCTTGTATTGCTTGTAACAAACACATTAAGTTTGGATTCTTGATTAAGAAATTACAGGAACTTAATGCTGATTATTTGGCTACAGGACATTATGCTCAAGTCAAAAGTCAAAAGTCAAAAGTCAAAAGCGACAAGGAAAAAGTAAAAAAAACATATAAACTTTTACGGTCTAAAGATAAAAATAAAGACCAATCATATTTTCTATATAATTTAAATCAAAAAAAACTAGCCAGGATTTTATTCCCAATTGGAAATTATACTAAACCAGAAGTCCGTGAATTAGCGAAAAACTTTGGTTTGCCAACAGCCTCAAAAGAAGAATCGCAAGAAATTTGTTTTATTCAAGAAAAAAATTATCATAACTTTTTAAAAAGAAATTTAAAAAAAATCAAACCAGGTAAGATTAAAACAGTAAGCGGCAAAACAATAGGCGAACATCAGGGCTTATGTTTTTATACTATTGGCCAAAGAAAGGGAATAGGGCTTGGTTTAGAAAAAACTTTTTATGTTGCCAAGCTTGATTTTAAGCACAATATTTTATATGTCACAGATAATCCGGATGATAAGCAATTATTTAGTAAAATAATTAAATTAAAAAATTTGAATCTAATAGGGGAAAGACTGACTCTCCCCTATTCTTGCCAAATAAAAATTCGTTCACATGCCTCGCCTGTTTCAGGAAAAATTATTAAAATAAACAAAAATCAAGCAATTATTTCCCTGCTTTCTTCTGTTCGTGCCGTAATGCCTGGACAATCTGCAGTTATTTATAAAAGAGAAATTTTAATTGGCGGAGGAGTCATTGCAAAAGCAGAGTAATTGTTTTAAAATAGAAATAACAAATAGTCAAAAATTTTAATTATAATTATTTTAAACCTATGGATTTTACCGATCCAAAACGTCTTTTGCAATCAAAACTGGATGATTTTCGTGATGATATCGATGAAAGGGAAAAAGAGCTTCGTGAAATAGATGGACAGCTCAAGGAATTAAGTAGAAAAAAGGAGCTCTTAGAAGCAGAATTAGAAGAGTTTTATGCTGAAGAAAAAAGATTGCAACAAGAAGTAAAGCGTCCAGAATGATAAATATCAAAGTTCTAATGTCAAATCAAATTTAAATATCAAATGACGAATTTCGAAAACGACGCCATTTGTCATTGAGCATTTAGCATTTGCAATTTGAATTTTGAAATTAAACTATATGACATCACAACAACTCATCGATAAATATTTAGAATTTTTTAAAAGCAAAGGACATCAAATTATTCCTGGCGCATCGCTGATTCCAGAGCATGATCCATCTGTTTTATTTACAACAGCTGGCATGCATCCTCTAGTTCCTTTTTTATTAGGCGAAAAACATCCGCAAGGAAAAAGATTAACAGATCTTCAAAGATGCATAAGAACTGTTGATATTGATAATGTCGGCGATAACTGGCATTCGACTTTTTTTGAAATGCTTGGCAATTGGTCTCTGGGTGATTATTTTAAAGAAGATGCAATTAAATTGGCTTATGAATTTTTAACAAACAAAGAATATCTTAATATTTATCCAGGCAAATTATCAGTAACAGTTTTTGCTGGCGACGATACAGCGCCAAAAGATGACGAAGCTATTAGAACTTGGTTAAGTTTAGGTATTCCAGAAGAACGGATTTATGCTTTACCGAAAGAAGACAATTGGTGGGGACCAGCCGGTGAAACAGGTCCATGCGGACCAGACACTGAAATTTTTTATGACACAGACAAGGAAAAATGCAGTGATAAATGTCAGCCAGGTTGTGGTTGCGGAAAATATGTTGAAATCTGGAATCTTGTTTTTATGTGTTACAACAAAACAAAAGAAGGAAGGTTTTTACCTCTAGCTCAAAAAAATATTGATACTGGCATGGGAGTAGAAAGAACTTTAGCCATTTTGCATACATTCGATAATTCTTATGAAACAGAATTATTCAAGCCGGTCATGGATTTATTGGAAGACAAATTAAGCGGACATTCTCAAGATTTTAACGATGTCAGCAAAGATCCGATTAAATCAAAAAGAATTATTGCTGATCATATTCGCGCTTCTGTATTTTTATTGATGGACGGAGTTACTCCTTCAAATCTTGATCAAGGCTATATCTTAAGACGCTTAATTAGACGCGCAGTTCGACACGCAAAATTATTAGAAATTAAAAAAGAAGAAAAAGTTAATCAACAAATTGCCAAGCTTTACATTAATATCTATAAAGAACGTTATCCAAAGCTTTTAGAACAGCAAGATATTATTATTAACGAGTTGCAGAAAGAAGAAGACAAATTCGAAATTTCCTTAAATAATGGACTTAAAGTTTTTGCTAAAATTACCACAAATTTAAAGGATAATAAAATTACAGGCTTAGATGCTTTTCATCTTTATGATACATATGGTTTTCCAATCGAAATGACAATAGAGTTGGCTAAAGAAAAAAATCTGACCGTTGACGAAAAAGAATTTAATCAAGAATTTATCAAGCATCAAGAGCTATCACGGAAAGGCGCTGAAAAAAAATTCAAAGGTGGACTTGCCGATCATTCCGAGATGACGACAAAATTGCATACCGCCACTCATTTATTGCATCAAGCCTTACGCCAAGTTTTAGGCGAACAAGTACAACAAAAAGGCAGCAACATTAATCCTGAAAGACTACGTTTTGATTTTAATCATGGCGAAAAGATGACTCCTGAGCAATTAGCTAATGTAGAAAAAATAGTTAACGACCAAATTCAAAAAGGTTTGGATATTAAAATGGAAGAAATGTCAGTTGACGAGGCTAAAAAATCTGGGGCTATTGGTTTATTTGCTGAAAAATACGGAGATAAAGTCAAAGTCTATTCAATTGGTGATTTTTCAAAAGAAATATGTGGCGGTCCACATGCCAAAAATACTAAAGAATTACATCATTTTAAAATAAAAAAAGAGGAATCAAGCTCTGCTGGAGTTAGAAGAATCAAAGCGATTTTACAATAAAAAAATCACCACAAAGGTGATTAGAAACGTGCGCGCTTAGTTTTTCTTCGAGGCTTCCTTGCGAAAGTAAAAACAAATTTCGTAATTCCGAATTCTGAAGAGCTATGTCTTTTTTCGACATCTTCTTTCTTATCGAGGTTATAAAGACCTGCTAAAAATTCAGCAAAGAAAGTGGCAGTGAAGAATCGATTATTCAAGTCATGACATTGATTGTAATCCTGCAAAAAAGTTACACTTCTACTTCTCGTTTCTATTCCAAATGGATAAGTTTTATCATGAAAGCCAGGAAATAAAACTTCTTTGCCAACTTTATCAAAGAGTTCAACGTCCGTAGAACTTCCTCTTTTAAAAGTGATGATTAGCGTATAGCCAACTTTAATAAGCTTTTTTTGCCCCATCTTTTTCCTCCTGACTTTAGAGCTGGTCAATATAACATATCTTTAACAAAAGTCAAGACCAGAAAATATCTTGAAACATAGTTGTTTATAATAAAAATTAAAATGTGGTATAATAACATATAACAAGTTAACAATTAACAGTTAACAAATTTTAAGTTCGTATGTGTTAATTGTTAAATGTTAATAGTTAATTGTTTACGATATGGGATTATTCGATAAATTCTTCCCGCAAGAAAAACAAAATGGAAATTATGCGCTCGCTTTAGATATTGGCACTGATCTTGTCAAAGCTTTGATTTTTGAAATAAAGCCAGATGAACAACGAGGTTATGTCATCGGTGTTGGCCGTCAAAAGCAAAAGCTTAGCGATATTCATGCGGGAGCTGTAACAGATATTCAAGGCGTTGTCAGATCAGCAGAAAAGGCAATTGAACAAGCCGAAAAAATGGCTGATGTCAAACCAGACCAGGTCATCTTAGGCATTGCTGGCGAATTAGTAAAAGGTATTACAACAAATGTTCATTATGAAAGAAAAAAACCAAAATTTAAAATTGATTTTCCAGAACTAAAAAATATTTTACAAAAAGTTCAATGGCAAGCTTTTAACAAGGTTCGCAAGCAATTATCTTGGGAGACAGGCTTAGACGAGATTGATGTAAAATTAATTAATGCTGCAATTGTTGATGTCCGCATTGACGGTTATAGAATTGCTAATCCAATTGGTTTCCAAGGCAAAGATGTCAGTATTTCGATATTTAACGCCTATGCTCCATTGGTTCACTTGGGTGCGCTAGAATCAATTTCAACAGATTTAGAAATGGATTTATTATCAATTGCTGCAGAGCCATACGCAGTTGCTTCCTGCCAGGATAAAGAAGACTCAAAAGAATTTTCGGCAATTTTTATTGATATTGGCGGAGGAACAACAGATGTTGCAGTTGTCAAAAACGGCATTCTAGAAGGCACAAAAATGTTTGGTTTGGGAGGCCGTGCTTTTACTAAAAGATTAGCTAACGATTTAAAAATTAATTTTTCTGAAGCCGAAGAAATAAAAATAAAATATTCTAAGAATTTACTCAAACAAGATATCGTCAAGCAAGTTAAGAAAGCTTTAGATTCAGATTGCCAGGTTTGGCTATCTGGCGTTGAATTAGCTTTATCCGAATTTGATCATATCGATCATCTGCCATCAGAAATATTGCTTTGCGGAGGAGGCAGCGCTTTGCTTGGCATTAAAAATGCTTTGCAAAGTGACAGCTGGGTAAAAAATTTGCCTTTTACCAAAAAACCAAAAATAAATTTTTTAAAGCCAGATGATGTAACGAGCATTGTTGATAAAACTGGTTTATTGAAAAGCCAGCAAGACGTAACTCCAATGGCTTTAGCAAATTTAGCATTAGATTTAGCTGGAGAAGAAGAACCTTTGCAAGGAATTTTGCGTAAAGTTGTCAATATGATGCACACCTAGCTAATAACCAAATTACAATAATCAGAGAATAACCAATAATCAATAAACAATTCTAAAATCTCTGATCATTTAGCTATTGGATATTGGTTATTCTCTGGTTATTGGTTATTGATTATTAAAATATGCGCCACATTTATCTCGAAGAAGATGATGAAATAATATCCGTAATTGATAAAATAAAAAACGTTCAAGATAATAACGTTGAGTTAATATTCCCAAATAAATCTCCATTAATCAGAAGTATTGTTAATTTAAAAATTCTAAAAAGGCAATCAGATATTTTGCAAAAAAATATTGTTGTTGTAACAGCAGACGAGATCGGCCAGGTATTAGCCAAAAAAGCAAAATTAAGAATAAAATCTGAAACAGAAAATAATTCTGAAGAGGAATCGTCTGGAATAGCTGATGTCTCAAAAGAACAGCCAATTTTTAAATCATATAAAGAAGAAGAAATATTGAAGAATATTAAAAAACTGAAAAAGCAAGAGACTCCGGAAGCAAATAAGCCAGACTATAAAGAAATTTCCAAAGACTCAAAAAGAAAACAAATTGAGCTTCTCAAAAAGAAATTCTCTGGAAATCAGAAATCAAAATTTGTATTGTTGCCATCTTTAACATCAAAAATTATTTTAGCATTTTTTGGAATCTGCATCGTTATCGGTGCGATCTCAATTATATTTATTTTGCCAGAAGCAAAAATTTCCTATTCACCAAAAACCGAGCCTTTCACACATAATGTAGAAGCATCTCTAATTCAAGGTCTAGGCTCGCCAAATATTTCTGACAAACAAATTGCCTATGAGGTAGCAACTATTGAAAAAAATAGTGAAGAAGTAACCTTTAATTCAACTGGTGAAAAAGATATCGGAACAAAAGCAAAAGGTCAAATAACAATTTACAACAAATATTCATCTGATCCGCAACCATTAGTCGCAACAACTAGATTCATGGGAAATAATGGAAGAATTTATCGTTTAGTTGGCGATGTTGATGTGCCAGGCGCAAAAATTGAAGAAGGCAAAACTGTTGCTGGCAGAACAACTGCAACAATCGAAGCTGACGCTTTTGGAAGTGAATACAATTTAGAAGCGGGTGCATTTGCAATTCCTGGACTTTCATTAGATAAACAGCAAGTTATTTATGCAGAAACAAGTTCTTCTATTATTGGTGGAGAATCAAAGAAAATTACAATTATAACAGCTGATGATTTAAAAAAAGCAAAGGAAGATTTACAAGCTAAAGTCAGCCAAAAAATAATTGAGGAATACAAAACAAAGATACCAAATGATAAAATAATTATTGATGGCGCAATAAAAAACGAAATTCTAGATTCCAAAACTTCTGGTGAAGAAAACAAAGAAACAAAAGATTTTAAAATGTCTATCAGTGTAAAAAGCACCGTTCCTTTTGTCTCCAAAAATGATTTGCAAAATATTGTTTTTGAAGATGCTAGAAAGTTTTTGCCAGAAAATAAACAATTGCTTGATGAGAACCTAGATAATGGAATAAAATTTGAAAAAATTTCTCAGGAAGAAAATAAAATAAATATTAAAGTCTCTTTAGACAAAAAGATGTTCACAAAAATTGATGAGCAGGAAGTAAAAGAAAATATCGTTGGCAAAAAATCACAGGAAGCAAAAGATTATATTTTGACCAATCCATATGTCTATAAAGCTGAAGTTAATCTTTGGCCGTTCTGGGTGAATAAGATTCCTCGCATAAAAAGCAAGATTAAAATTAGTGAAAAAGAGCTTAATTAAGCCAGTATACAAAAAATATCAAAAATTCATTGACATTAATAAAATTAAGATATATAATTAACCTAAATAAAGTTTAACAGAGGTTAAACTCATTTCTTTTATGTCTAAAAATTCGCAACGCAAGGAAATCATCGAGATGACTGGCAAGGTTGTTGAGACGTTACCTAATGCCAATTTCAAGATCAAACTTGAAAATGGTCACGAAATCTGGGGCTATGCTTCAGGCAAAATGAAGATTAATTTAATCAAGCTTTTGCCAGGAGATAAAGTTCTTATTGAGTTGAGCCCATACGATTTATCAAAAGGTAGAATCACAAGGAGGCTGTAGGTTTAGAGAAAAATATTTACATATCGCCTGATCAAGGCAGGCAAGAATTAGTATTAGCTATTATCTCAATATATGAAAGTACGTGCATCAGTAAAAAGATTTTGTAATAAATGTAAACCTGTTCATAGAAAAGGTCGTATTTATATTATCTGTGAAAATCCTAAACATAAACAAAGACAAGGATAATTTTTTTAATTTTTTAGACTTTAATATTTATGGCTAGAATCGCTAGTATTACAATCCCAGCCGAAAAAAGAATAGATGTCGCTTTGACATATATTTATGGTATCGGATTGCAACTCAGCAAAAAAATCTTAAAAACTGCTGATATAGCTTGGAAAAAGAAAACTAAAGAATTGACAACAGACGAAATCAACACATTAAAGAATCTTATCGAAAAGAGACACAAGGTTGAAGGTGATTTGCGTCGTGAAAAAATGCTTAATGTTAAAAGATTAAAAGAAATAAACTGCTATCGCGGCACTAGACACGCTAGAAATCTTCCTGTTCACGGACAAAGAACAAAAACCAATTCAAGAACAGTAAGAGGCAATGTAAGAAGAACAGCTGGCAGTGGAAGGCGCGCATCAGCAGAAAAGACTTAAAAATTTTATGGCTAACACATTTACTAAAAAAAGCGCAAAGAAAAAAGTAATCCGCAAAATTAGCAAGGGTCGTGCTTATATTGCATCTACTTATAACAACACCCATATTTCTTTAACAGATCTAAATGGCAATGTTATTTCTTGGAGCAATTCTGGAAAATTGGGATTCAAAGGCGCAAAGAGATCTACTCCATATGCCGCAACTGAAATCGTTAAAGATGCAATTACAAAAGCAAAGCCAACAGGCATCAGTGAGATTGATGTTTTTGTTAAAGGCATCGGAGGCGGACGTGAAGCAGCAATTAGAGCTTTATATTCAAATGGCTTAAATATTGTTTCCATTAAAGACACTACTCCAATCCCACACAACGGTTGCAGACCTCCAAAAGTTCGAAGAGTATAGTGGGCAAAAATTTTGATCAGTGTTAATTATTTATTCATACATTTTCTATTTACATTATGCTATACAAGAAATGCAAAAAATGCCGTCGTTATGGTGAAAAACTTTTTTTGAAAGGTGATCGTTGTTATACAGCAAAATGCTCGATAACAAGAAGAAACTATGGTCCTGGCATTCATGGAGATACTGGAAAACCTAAAAAAATGTCTGAATTTGGTACTCAGCTTTTTGAAAAGCAAAAAGCTAAAAAGATTTATGGACTTCGTGAAAAACAATTTAGAGGCTATTACAATAAAGCTAGCAAGCAAAAAGGCGTTACCAGTGAAAAGATTGCTCAATTATTAGAAACAAGATTAGATAACATTGTTTTTAGATTAGGATTTGCAAAGTCCAGAAATCTAAGTCGTCAGATAGTAAATCATGGTCATATTTTAGTTAATGACAAGCCAGTCGATATTGCTTCTCATCAATTAAAAATTAATGATGTTGTTAAGATTAAAGAAAAAGCAAAAGCTAATAAATATTTTATAAATATTCCAAAAACGATTGTTAAAGATTCAGTTCCTCGTTGGTTAGAAGTAAATTCAAAAGATTTATCAGGCAAGGTGATCGCAATGCCAGGAATAGCTGATATGGATCATTCAATCGGCATGAAGCAAATTATCGAGTCATATTCTAAATAATTATTAACTAATATTAATAAATTTATGGAGGAAATTATCATACCATCAAAAATTGCTGCTTTGAAAGAAGAAGGCAATGAGTCTACGATTGTTATAGAGCCTTGTTTTCCTGGATATGGCCTTACTTTAGGCAATGCATTAAGAAGAATTTTACTTTCTTCTCTTAAAGGTGCTGCAATTACTGCTATTAAGATCAAAGGTGTTGACCATGAATTTACTGCGATTGAGCATATCAAAGAAAGTGTTATTGATATTATTTTGAATGTAAAGAAAATTAGAATTAAATCATTTTCAACTGAACCTGTTAGAGTAAAATTATCCCACAAGGGCACTGGTGAAATTACAGCTAAAGAGATAAAAGCAACTAGCGATATTGAAGTTATCAATAAAGATCAAATTATAGCTTCTGCTACAAGCAAAGATGCAAACTTCGAAATGGAATTTGTCATAGAACAAGGCATGGGTTATTTGCCAGTTGAACAAAGAAATGGCAAAGATTTAGAAATCGGCATGATTGCTATCGATGCTATTTTTTCTCCAGTTGTAGCAGTTGGCTACAAAGTAGAAAATACTCGTGTTGGACAGAGAACAGATTTTGACAAACTTATTTTAAATGTAAAAACAGACGGCTCTATTTCTCCTTTAGATGCAATTGCAAAATCAGCAAAAATTTTAGTTGATCAATTCTCAATTCTAGCTGGCAAGGAAATGATCGAAAAGAAAATTAAAGAAGGAAAAGAAGAAAAAGATCAACCTGTAGCAGAAAAAGAAGAAACTACTACAGAGGCTGGCGACAAATTAGTTTCTGAATTAAAATTATCAACAAGAACTTACAATTCATTAGACAAAGCAAAAATCAGAAAAGTTAACGACCTAATCAAGAAATCAGAAAAAGATCTATTGGAACTAGAAGGTTTTGGAGAAACAGCTTTGAAAGAAATCAAAAAAGAATTGAAGAAATTAGATTTAGATTTAAAAGCTTAATGAGTTTATAATTACTTTAATTTAACTGGAATGCGACATCTTAAGAATACTAAAAAATTAGGACGCGATAGAGCACAAAGAAAAGCTTTAAAAAAAATGCTAGCTTCTTCTTTGGTTATGCATGGAAAAATTCAAACAACAGAAGCAAAAGCTTCTTTTGTTCAACCTTATATTGAAAAAATCATTACTGCCTGCAAAGAAAAAAGTTTAGTTTCTAAAAGAACTTTATATCAAGATTTAAATGCAAAAGCAGCTGAAAAATTTAGCAAAGACTTAACAGCAAAATTTTCCGGTAAAAAAAGTGGTTATACAAGAATTACAAAGCTATCAATTCGAAAAGGAGATAGCGCAAAAATGGTTTTACTAGAATTAATTTAATAATCAGTAGCAGATATTATGAAAACATTTATCCCAAAAGCTGAAAATATAAAAAGAGAAAAGCATGTTATAGATGCTTCAAAGGAATCTTTAGGAAGATTAGCAACAAAAGCTGCTACTTTTTTGATGGGCAAACACAAAGTTGATTATACAAGTCATTTAGATATGGGAGATTATGTTTCTGTAATTAATACTAGTCAAGTTATTTTGACAGGAAATAAAATGGAAGATAAGAAATATCATCATTCTTCATATTATCTAGGAAATTTAAGAACATTTTCAGCTCAGGAAAAATATAATAAGAATCCTAACTTCTTGATCAAGAATGCAATTAAAGGTATGTTGCCAAAAAATAGGCTTCAAAATGCTAGATTAAAAAGATTAACAATATTCACAAATGACGGAAAATAAGAAACCAGAGACAATTAAAGAAGTTAAAGAAGAACAACAAGCCAACGATTTAGCTGGAAAATATTATTATGGAACAGGCAGAAGAAAAAGAGCTATTGCTCAAGTTAGATTATATCGTGGCAATGGAAAATTTATCATTAATAAAAAAGAATTAAAAATATATTTCAAAAATGCAGATTTAAGAGATATTATTTTAGAGCCTTATAAATCCGTTGGGCAAGAAGGAAAATTTGACACAACAGTAAGAGTTTTGGGCGGCGGATCAAAAGGTCAAGCAGAAGCAGTTAGATTAGGAATTTCAAGAGCTTTAGTTGTCAAGAATCAAACTTATAAAGTTCCACTAAAGAAATTAGGATTCTTAACAAGAGATCCAAGAGAGACCGAAAGAAAAAAGCCAGGTTTGAGAAAAGCAAGACGAGCTCCACAATGGGCAAAACGTTAAAAAAGATTATACTTATGCCGCGAGATTTTCTCGCGGTTTTTGTTTGCAAAAAAAACTGCACAACACAGCAGTTACAATTTAGTTATTAATAAATAATCATTTAAAATAAAGCATCATCCTCCGAAATTCTTGTTTCAAATAAATATTTATCTTGATTCAAAAATATCAAATTTTCGCCCTTAAGGTCAGGAGCAAAATCAGAAATCATAAAGTTATTAAATGTATACATATTTTTAGTGCTTCTTTCATCTAATTCAATCACGTTCAATCTCTTATCAATATTATACAAAACATGCTCAAAATCTGGATACCAAATTGCTTTTTCAATTTTTGTTTGTGATCTAGCAATCAAATTTGCATTATTAATTTTGTATTCATTATGAATTATCGGAATATCAGAAGCACGATTTATCAACTCATAAAACCACATTTCAACATCATTATAATATAATAATTTATTTTCTTTTTCACTCCACACAAAACCTAATGGGTTTTCAAAAATTTTTGTTGCTAAAAAATCATTACTATTCTTTTTTTGTTTGACTAAATATAAAACATTATTTTCTAATTTGAATGCAACCGCATTCTTTAAACCAACTTTAATTTCAACAATCTTAATGTTTTCAGGATTCTCAATTAAAAAAATATTAGATCCTAAAGAATTTTCTTTTGCTCTTTTTAAAACATATTTTTCATTTTCAAATTTTTCTAAAAAAACATAATCATCACTGATCGCAAAATTTGAAACAGAAGTTAAAGCAACTGATGGAATTGATGAAGAGTCTGCATTATAGCTATACAAATTATCCTTATAGATCCAGTAAATCAAACTATCATTTTTCATTGACCAGTTAGGATTAGTTATTTCGTAACCAAAAACAGTATTCAAATTTATAACTTTCTCAGAATTAGCAATCATATAATTCTTAGTCATTGATTTATCCTTCCAGCTAAAAAAAGCATATCTACCATTTAAAGATAATTTAAGATCAGAAAATTCTGCATTTTCGTAAATAACTGCATCGTCTTTTTCTGGAAAGATTTTGGTCAGTCTTGCTGAATCAATATTATATTCATATATGCCTTCTTTATCTTGATAGTTGCTTAACAAAAAAATCTTTTTTTCTGAAGCAATATATTTAAAATCATCAAATGTCTGATCCTTAACTAATTGTTTTAAGCTAGGATTTTCATAGAACAATCTGACATGGCTTGCCCAATTGACCTTACCGCTTTTTACTGGCAATGTCTTTTTCCAAGCAAAAAAACCTTGTTTTTCAACTTTTATTTTATAATTACCAGGAGTTAAAGAAGACGATTTAAATGGAGTACCATTATCAACAAATTTATTATTTAAAAATACATTAACGCTTTCTGGCTGGGACTCAACGACTAGCATACCGACCTTTGTAACTTCAAGTTTTCTAAAATCAAAACGAAAACCCATTGCATAAAAAACTAGCAATGGAGCGACAACAATAAAAATCAAAATACTTAAAGTTAATAAAATTTGTCGATGCAATTTTCTCATATAATATATTACTTAAAAAATAACAATTTTAAACAAAATTGTAAATAGGAAGACCAGCAAGATTATTGACTTAATGTGTTACTAAATGTAATATAATAACTGCCAGCAAGGAGGGAAAAGTGCCTGACCAAAATATTAAGACTGAACAATTAGAAGAAGGTATTTCTTCAAATATTTTTGAAGAAGGCGTGCCTGAATGTTCCCCTGATCAATTACCTGATTTACCTGAATGTCCTCCCTCTTCAGACCCTCTAGACGAAGTATGCGCCCAAGCTTAAAAAAATATCGTTCTTTAATTTTACTGCATTATAAGCAGTTTTTTTATATTGTAATTTCGATATTTTTATAGTATGCTTAAGCATATTCGCGTAGGGGCACAAAATTTTGTGCTCCTACAATAATTAAATTTTTTATGTCAAAATTCATAATCACAGGTCCAAATAAATTGTCAGGCGAAATCAGCGTTGCTGGTGCAAAAAATAGCGCCTTGAAAGCAATTGCAGCAACTGTTTTGACAGATCAAGAAGTTATCTTAAAAAATATTCCAAGCATTGAAGATGTTCATGTAATGTTTGAAATTCTTAAAGATTTAGGCGGACAAGTTGAAAAAGTTAGCGAACATGAATATAAAGTCAAAGTTTCCGAAATTAAAAAAACAGAATTAGACAAAAATCTAGTTGCCAAATTGCGCGCTTCAATTATGTTTTTAGCTCCGTTATTAACTCGAGTTAGCGAGGTAAAATTTCCATTTCCAGGTGGCGATATTATTGGCAAAAGACCAATCGATATTTATTTAGACGGTTTAGATCAATTTGGTGTTGAGATAAAATATGAGCGAGATTATTATCATTTGAAAAAAACAAGCGAAAAATTAAAAGCGACAAAATTTGTATTTCCAATTATTTCTCATACTGTTACAGAAAGTTTAATTATGGCTGCAGTTTTGGCAGAAGGCAAGACAACACTTGTGAATACTGCCTGTGAGCCAGAGGTTACAAATTTAGTTGAATTTTTAAATTCTTTAGGCGCAAAAATTACTGGAGCCGGTACGCCAAATATTGAAATTGAAGGTGTCTCAAAGCTTAGCGGCGGAGAATTCACTGCCATTCCAGATCGTATTGAAACTGGCACATTCGCCATTTTAGGCGCTTTGACAGGTGGCGATCTAAAAATCACAAATTGTAATCCAAGTCATTTAGAAACTTTCTGGAAAATCTTAGAAAAGATTGGTGTTAATTTTGAAATTGGAAAAGATACTGTTAAAATAAATCCTTCCAATGATCTAAAAGCACATGAAGTTAGAACTCATGAATATCCAGGCTTTGCTACAGATTTGCAAGCTCCAGCAACAATTTTGTTAACTCAAGCCAAAGGATTGAGCATGGTTTATGAAACAATTTATGAAGGCCGTTTATTTTATACAGATATGCTAAACAAAATGGGAGCAAATATAATTATGTGCGATCCTCATCGCATTGTCATTCAAGGTCCAACAAAATTTTATGGTGCAAAACTAGAAAGTCCTGATATTAGAGCTGGCATTGCCTTAGTTATTGCCGCACTTATAGCAGATGGCAAATCAGAAATTGACAATATTTATCAAGTTGATCGCGGTTATGAAAAAATTGAAGAAAGATTAAAAACACTCGGTGCAAAAATTGAAAGGCAAGAGTAATTTTTACTTTTTCCTTTTGACTTTTTAATTTTTAAACATGTTCATAAAGAAAATCGGCATTGATCTTGGTACGGCAAATTCAGTAGTCTATTTACCAAAGAAAGGCATTGTTTTAAATGATCCTTCTGTTGTCGCTGTCTCATTAGATGATAATTCGATTCTAGCAGTAGGAAATGAAGCAAAACAAATGCTTGGCCGAACGCCAGACACAATTGTTGCTTCTCGTCCAATGAAAGATGGCGTAATCGCTGATTATCGTGTTACTGAAGCAATGCTTCGTTATTTTATTAACAAATCAATCGGTAATGTTAGATTATTCCGTCCTGAAGTCATGGTTTCTGTTCCAGCTGGCATTACTTCTACTGAAAGAAGAGCTGTCGTTGATGCTACTATGCAAGCTGGTGCTAAAGCTGCTTACATTATAAAAGAGCCAATTGCTGCAGCTATTGGCGCTGGAATTCCAATTGCTCAATCATGCGGCAACATGGTCATCGATATCGGTGGCGGAACAACAGAAGTTGCTGTTATTTCTTTGGGAGGTATCGTTGCTGTTAATTCAGTTCGTGTTGCTGGAAATAAACTAGACGCTGCTATTGCCAATTATATTCGTAAAAAACATGGTTTAGTAATTGGTGATCGAACAGCTGAAGAAATTAAAATAAAAATTGGCACGTGTTTGCCAGTTGAAAAAGAAGACACAATTGAGATTCGCGGTCGCGATATGGTTCGCGGTCTGCCAAAAAATATTATTGTTACTTCAAACGAAACAACTGAAGCAATTCAAGACGAGCTTCGGGAAATAGTTCAAGCCGTTAAAGCTGTTTTACAAGAAACTCCTCCAGAATTATCAGCTGATGTTATGGACAAAGGCATGATTTTAACTGGTGGTGGGGGATTATTAAGAAATTTAGATCAGCTTTTAGCCAAGTCAACTGGTGTTCCATGTTATGTTGCTGAAGATCCATTGCTTTGTGTTGTAAAAGGTACTGCAGCAGCGCTTGAAAATTTGGACTCATACAAGAGAAGTGTATTAGCATCTAAAAGGTAATTATCAATTAGCAATTTCCAATTTTCAATCAATTATCAATTTTCAATGATTATCAGCTCATTGTGAATTGTAAAATTGAAAATTTATTGTAAATTGATCATTGAAAATTATGGTTATAGGCATTGACGCCTCGCGCGCCAACAAACAAGTTAAAACAGGTACTGAATGGTATTCCTATAACCTTATTTTAGAATTAGCAAAAATCGATCATGAAAATGAATATTGGCTGTATTCTCCAGACAAGTTAAAAGGAAAATTATCGCAACTGCCAGAAAATTTCAAAGAAAAAGTTTTGTCTTGGCCTCCAAAAAAACTTTGGACAATGGCAAGACTGTCTTTTGAAATGAAAAAAAATCCACCTGATTTATTATTTGTCCCTGCTCACATAATACCTTTAGCTTCACCAAAAAAAACTATTACTACAATTTGTGATATTGGTTTTGTCAGCAACAAGGAATTATATTCTCAAAAAGAAATTAAATATCATAATTTTGGATTAAAACAGGCTATCAAAAAAGCAACTTTAATTTTGACTATCTCCAAATTTACTAAAGAAGAAATGGTTAAATTCTGCAAGATTGATCCAAATAGAATCAAAGTTATTTATTTAGGCTTCAACCAGAATGATTATCGCAAAATAGAAGATCAAAAAAAGATTAAGCAGATTAAAAATAAATACAAATTACCAGATAATTATTTATTTTATACAGGTCGCTTAAATTTAAAAAAGAATATCCCGAATTTAATCAAAGCATTCAAACAAGTCATTGATGACAATAAATTTAAAGATTATAAACTAGTCATGGCTGGTGTGCCTGAAAATGGTTATGAAGTAATTAAAGAAGAAATAAAGCTGCAAGGAATTCGTGACAAAATTATTGAGCTTGGCTGGACAAAAGAAGAAGATTTGCCCTATTTAATGAATGGCGCAAAACTTTTTGTTTTTCCATCAAATTATGAAGGTTTTGGAATCCCGCCACTAGAAGCCATGGCTTGTGGTACTCCCGTTGTTTCTTCAAACGCGGCCTCTCTTCCAGAAGTCTGTGGCAATGCTGCTTTATTATTTGATCCAAAAAATGTCGATCAAATGGCAGAAAAAATAAAATTAGGCTTAAGCGATGAAAATTTAAGGCATGATTTAATTCAAAAAGGTTTTTTGCAAATCAGAAAATTCTCATGGGAAAAATGCGCGAAAGAAACTCTAGATGCTTTAGAAGAAGAATAATTTTTAATTTGAGTAGTACATAATTTGTGTTATACTATATTTAAAATACTTAAAATATAAAATAAAATTGATTATGAAAAAAAACAAAAAACAATTGTTATTAATTTTTCTATTTTTATTGATTGGCTCTCTAGGAATAGTAAAAGGTAGTTTAGCAGGAAGCTGGAGTGCCTTAAGTTCTGGTGTTAATAACTCGACTGCACTAGCTGTATACAATAATGAATTATACGTCGGTGGTTCATTCTCAACTGCTGGCGGAATTACGGCCAATAACATCGCTAAATGGAATGGCACATCTTGGAGTGCGGTTGGTTCTGGCGTAAACCAAGGAGTTAATACACTAGCTGTATATAATAATGAATTGTATGCTGGAGGTTATTTCACAACTGCTGGCGGTAGTGCTGCATCTCATGTTGCTAAATGGAATGGCACTTCTTGGAGCGCGCTGAGTTCTGGCATTAACAGTCAGGCTTATGCAATGGCTGTTTACAATAATGAGCTCTATGTTGGTGGAAATTTCACAACCGCTGGTGGTAATGTCGCATCTTATATTGCTAAATGGAATGGTGATTCCTGGAGCGCGCTAGGTACCGGAATGAATGCTGAAGTTGATTCCTTTACAGTTTATAATAACCAACTGTTCGTTGGCGGATTATTCTCAACTGCTAATGGGGTATCGGCAAATCGGATTGCGCAATTTGATGGCACTTCTTCTTGGAGTGCAGTAGGTTCAGGAATGGGGAGTGGCTATTATTATGTTTATGGCCTGACAGTTTATAACAATGAACTTTATGCAGCTGGAAATTTTACAACTTCTAGTGGCGCTCCATATAATTATCTAGCTAAATGGAACGGTTCCTCTTGGAGCTCTGTAGGTTCTGAAATGAATCAATCTATTAATGATTTAGCTGTTTATAACGGTGAATTATATGCTGCTGGAGACTTCACGGCAGTTGGGGGTGTATCAACTGGTAGAATAGCCAGATGGAATGGTGCTTCATGGAATACAATAGACCCAGGAACTAATAGTACCATCAATTCTTTAGCTACTTTTGGAGATGGATTATATGTGGGAGGAAATTTTTCTACTGCTGGTGGAAATACAGCGAATGGAATTGCAAAATGGCTAGATGACATTGTAAGCCCTGTTACTACTGCTTCTCCGGCTGGTGGCACATATACAGAAAACCAGTCAGTTACTTTAACTGCTGTCGATGTTAGTTCCAGTATTTCAGCAACCTATTACACAACCGATGGTTCAACTCCAACAACTTCTTCATTAGTTTATTCATCGCCAATTTCAATTACAGAAGATACAACATTGAAATTCTTTTCTGTTGATAGTGTCGGAAATACAGAAGAAGTTAAAACTGAAACATACATTATCAATAAAGATGATACTGCAGAAAAAGTAGCTGAAGCTGAAAGGAAATTAAAAAAAGGCAAAAAAATATATTTAGTTTCAGAATTAAATGGACAATCAATTTCTGGACAATCCCTGAAGATTACTTTTACCAATTTGCCTTACAAGCTAACCAAAAATAGCAATTACTGGATTCAATTAGTCAAGCACAAAGCATATCCAGGCAGCCTCGAGCTCGGCTCGCATCTATCTTTGAAGAAATATTGGTTATTCAAAACTAATATTAATAAGTATAAAGTAAACAATTCAACACAGAAATTTAAAATCAAAATTGTATACAAATACACAGCCAAAGAATTAAAAGTTCTAAAAAATATTGAGCCTAGCCTGCCAACAAAAGATCTTAAACTCAAATATCGTGTCAAAGCTGGTTTGAATTGGTATCAACTTAATAATCAATGGAAAAATGCAAAAGTAAAACACAACCTGTCAAAAAAGAAATTTACAGTAAAATATTTTAAGAAATTTCTCAAGAGCACCTATTACTTTGCGATTATTAAGAAATAGAATAAGTAATAATTTTTGGAAAACGGGACAAAAATCCCGTTTTTATTTACTCTTTTAACGAAAGTAAATCTATGTTAAATTATATATGAAGTTATGAAAATCATCGGCAACGAAAGAATAGAGGAGGCAATCCAAAAAAGTGCTCAAAATCACCAGTTTTTTCATGCCTACTTATTCAGCGGACCTGCTAATTTAGGCAAAAAAACATTGGCTTTACAATTTGCAGAGCTTTTAAAATGCTCAAAAAATGACATTCATATTCTCGAAAAAAGTTCTGCTATAAAAATTGACGAAGTTCGTGATTTACAGCACAAATTATTATTATCATCACAATCAGAATTCAAGATCATGATTATTGATGATGCATCAAATATTTCTAATCAAGCTGCAAGTGCTTTATTAAAAACATTAGAAGAACCAACTAAGAATACTGTTATAGTTTTAATCACTTCCAACAAATCAAAAGTTCTTCCAACAATTATTTCGCGATGTATCAATTATGAATTCAGCTTAGTTAGCAAAGAAAAGATAAATATTTTACTCGACGATTTTAATTTATCAGAACAAGAAAGAAACCAGATTTTACAATTCTCACAAGGCCGTCCTGGAATAGCTCTTGCTCTCGCTAACAATAGGAAAGGGATTCTTGCTAGACAAAGCTTCATTTCAAATTTCTCAAATTTATTAAATTCAGATATTAATTCCAAATTCATTTTTGTTGAAAAAATATACAAAGAATCAAAGGAAAATTATAATAAAATAATTAATCTTTGGACTTCTTTTTTCCGTGATTGTCTTCTACTAAAGTCAAATAATCAAGAACTAATTTTGAATCAAGCAAATTTAAACGAGTTAAATCAATATTCAAAAAATAATAGCAAAGAAAAAATAATTAACTTGATAAACTACCTTACAGAAATTAATAATGCAGCAATCATCAATGAAAAGCTTGCTCTAGAAAATTTCTTTTTAAAAGTTTAAATAAAAATTTCTAATAATTTAAAAAATATGTTTCAAAACAAAAAAATATTTCTTATCGCATTACTCGCATTATTTATATTAACAGGTGCAACTTGCAACAAGCCAAAGGATTTATTTGTTTATAAAACGGTTGATTCAGGAAAAAATTGGGAACAAAAAGCAGTAACTGATAACAAAAAATCATTAGCCTCAACAAGTGTCCTTTGTATTGCTATCGATCCCAAAAATCCTAATAATATAATTATCGGAACAGTCGGCAAGGGAATTTTAAGAAGCCAAAATGCCGGCGATACCTGGGAACAAACATCGTTAAAACAAGGCACAATTAATACAGTCGCAATCAATCCAAAGGACAGTAATGTTGTTTATGCAGGTGGAAGTATCGGCAATCTTGGTAAAATGTACAAAAGCATTGATAATGCTGCCAATTTTAACGAAATATATTCTGAAACTCACGCCAAAATTGATATAATGAGCATTCTTATTGATCATTACAGTCCAAAAATTATTTATGCCGGTCTGACTAATGGCGGATTTTTAAAAAGCTCTGATTCTGGCCAGAGCTGGCTAGCAACAAATTGGTTTTCTGGCCCAGTTCAAGCGATGGCCATGAGTCCAAAGGATTCTCGAAAAATGTACGTTGCTATCAAAGGTAGATATGCTTATTTAACAAAAGATGGCGGAAAAACTTGGGTAGATCTTAAAGAAAGCTTAATTGATTTTCGTGGCGCAAATTTAATTACAGCAATTGAGTTTGATCCTAAAGATGATCGAATCGCTTATTTAGGCTCTCATTTCGGAGTTACAAAAACAATTGATGATGGAAAAAAATGGGTAGATACAGGATTATTGCTTGAACCAGGAAAATTTATCAATGTTGCAATGAGCGTTAGTCCAAAAACTCCAGACACAATTTATGTTGGCGTTGATACAACAATTCACAAATCAATTAATGGCGGAAAAGATTGGATTATTAAAAAAATTACTAATAGTGTAATTACAAGTCTTGCAATTGATCCAAAAAATCCGAAAAATGTTTTTGCTGGAGTCATGGAAGTTAAAGAATAATTAATATTTAATAAAAAATAATTTAAAAATATGTCTAATCAAATTGTTAGCCAAACAAAGAAAAATATGGACGAAGCATTGGACTTTATGCAGAATGAATTAAGAAAATTTAAAACAGGAAGAGCGCAATCTGCATTAGTTGAAGATATTTTAGTTGAATATTATGGAACAAAAACACCTTTGAAACAAATTGCAACAATCAGCGTGCCAGAGCCAGCTATGATCGCGATTTCTCCCTTTGACAAGAATTCAATGAAAGATATCGAAAAAGCTATCTCAGAATCAAAATTAAATTTGACTGCAAGTAACGATGGACAAATTATCAGAATAAAAATTCCTCCATTAACTGAAGAAAGAAGACAAGAGTTAGCGCAAGTTTTGAATCAAAAAGTTGAAGAAGTAAAAGTTTCAATCAGAAGTTCTCGTGAAGAAACAATGAAAAAACTTAAAGACATGGAAAACGCAAAACAAATTAGCGAGGATGAAAAATTTAAAATTAAAGAGGATTTAGATAAGCTGGTAGAAGAATATAACAAGAAGATAGAGGATATCAGAAAGACAAAAGAAGAAGAAATAATGACAGTTTAATCGTAAAAACTTAAAAATATAAAAAACTAAAAATAAATTCAAATTTTATATATTTATTTTTTTAGGTTTTTATTAATAATCAATACAAATAATATGATAACTCTAATAACTTTTATAATAATTCTAGGCCTATTAATCTTTGTCCATGAGCTGGGCCATTTTGTTGCTGCAAAAAAATCAGGAATTAAGGTTGATGAATTTGGTTTTGGCTATCCGCCAAGAATCATCGGCACTTATAAAGATCCAAAAACTAAAAAATTTGTTTTAGTCTTGCCAAAGAGAGGCAAAGGAAAAAAACAACTTGCAGCTGTCGCTGGTCAAGAATCAGAAGAGAATTTTCCAGCCACAGTTTATTCATTGAATTGGTTGCCGCTTGGCGGTTTTTGCAAAATGAAAGGCGAGAATGGCGATGGCAAATCAGATCCTGATAGTTTTTCAGCCAAAAAAGCTTGGCAAAGAATTATTGTATTAATTGCTGGAGTTGCCATGAACTTTGTTTTAGCTACGCTTGTTTTAATGATTGGCTTCAAAGTTGGTCTGCCTACAGCAATAGATTCTCAAAACAAAAGCTATGCCAAAGATCAAAAAGTTCAAATCATGTCGATTGCCACAGATTCGCCAGCCGAAAAAGTTGGTTTAAAAATTGGCGATCAGATTGTCTCAATTAACGATAAAAAGCTAGAAAATGTTACCCAAGTTCAAAAAGTAATTGATAAAAACAAAGGCAAAGAAATTGATTTAAAAATTAAAAGATATAATGAGAATTTAGATGTTAAAGTTGAGCCCAGAAAAAATCCGCCCGAAGATCAAGGAGCAATGGGCGTTGGTTTAGTCGAAACAGGCATTGTCTCCTATCCATTTTTTACCTCGATTTGGAAGGGAATTACTGCTACTTTCAATTTGACAATTGCCATCCTTGTTGGTTTTTATGATATCTTTAAGAATCTTTTTGCTGGCAACAAGATCGGTGCGGATGTTGCCGGACCAATTGGCATTGCTGTTATGACAGGTCAGGTTTCTAAAATGGGATTTAGCTATTTATTACAGTTCGTTGCTTTATTATCTATAAATCTTGCAATAATTAATGCCTTGCCAATTCCAGCAATCGATGGAGGCAGAATACTATTCATTATCATTGAAAAAATCAGACGCAAGCCGATTTCTATGAGGATCGAAAATTATATTCATACTATAGGCTTTGCCATATTAATTTTACTGATGGTCGTCGTGACTTTTCGAGATGTATTCAAATTCAAAGACATATTTATCAATTTATGGAACAAAATAATATAAAAAAGAAAAAATCAAAATGGAAAATGACAATGAAAAATAAAAAATTAATTTTAAATTTTAAATTGTTATTTTGATTTTTGATTTTTACATTTTAATTTAACTTTATGTTACAATCACAATTATTTACAAAAACTAAAAGGCAGGCTCCTACTGATGAAATATCAAAGAATGCTAGATTATTAATTCAAGCTGGATTTATAAACAAAGAAATGGCCGGAGTCTATGATCTTCTGCCTTTAGGCCTAAGAGTAGTAAACAGAATTAGAAAAATAGTCAGTGAAGAGATGGAAAAACTAGGATCTGAAGAAATAAGCATGTCTAGCTTGCAAAACAAAGAGATCTGGAAAAAAACTGGAAGATGGGAAGATAAGGCTGTAGATGTTTGGTTCAAATCAAAATTCAAAAATGATACGGAAGTTGGTTTTGGTTGGTCGCATGAAGAACCAATTATAGAAATGATAAAATCTTATGCGGAAAGCTATAAAGATTTTCCAAGATATGTACATCAATTTCAGAATAAAATGCGAAACGAAGTTAGGGCCAAAAGCGGAATAATTAGATGCCGAGAATTTTTAATGAAAGATATGTACGCCTTTTGCGCTTCCGAAGAAGATAATTTAGCATTTTATAAAAAATCTACAGATGCTTATTTAAAAATATTCGAACATATCGGATTAGGAGATATTACTTATGTAACTTCAGCTTCAGGTGGTGTTTTTACGGATAAATTCAGTCATGAATTTCAAGCTCTTTGTGATTCAGGTGAAGACATTATTTATGTGAATAAAAATAAAAAAATTGCCGTTAATGAAGAAATCTATAATGAAGAAAATATCAAAAAGATGGGTATGGAAATGAAAGATTTTGAAAAAAGGAAAGCTGCTGAAGTTGGCAATATTTTTAATTTTGGTACCGGCAAATGCGAGCAAATGGGATTTTACTTCATTGATAAAGATGGAACTAAAAAACCAGCACATTTAAGTTCTTATGGTATTGGCATTACGAGACTAATGGGAGTATTAACTGAAGTATTCGCAGATGACAAAGGTATTATTTGGCCAAAAGAAGTTGCGCCATTTCAAATTCACTTATTATGTTTACAACAAGACAATCAGGAAGTTTCAAGTAAGGCAAAAGAATTATATATCGATTTACAAGAAGCCGGATATGAAGTATTGTATGATGATAGGTCAGAATCAGCCGGATTTAAACTAAGGGATGCTGATTTACTTGGAGTACCGCTTCGAATTGTCATTAGTGGAAAAACATTAGAAAAAGAATCATATGAAATTAAGGTTAGATGTCTAAAGGACCAAAAAATAATGCCTCTTCCAAAAAAAGATTCCATTGATTTTAAAGCCACAATTCAATCCTATCTCAACCAATCAATATAATTTTTAATTTTGAATTGTCATTTCGCATTTTGATTTTTTACTTTTTATTTTTTTAACATGTCTATCGTAAATAATGTTTTAGGTCGCTTTTCCAAAGATATCGGAATCGATTTAGGCACAGCTAATACTTTGGTTTATGTCAAAGACAAAGGCATAGTTATTAACGAACCTTCTGTTGTTGCAGTTAATAAAAGAACAAACCAAGTTCTAGCAATTGGTAATGAAGCAAAAAAAATGGTTGGAAAGACCCCAGCCCACATTGTTGCAACTAGACCTCTAGTTGACGGAGTTGTCTCTGATTTTGAAGTTACTGAACAAATGCTTCGTTATTTTATTGAAAAAGTTCATCAAGAAGGCTTTACAATCTTCCCTCGTCCAAGAGTTGTGATTGGCATTCCATCTGGCGTTACTGAAGTTGAAAGAAGAGCAGTAGAAGATGCTTCAATCAGCGCTGGAGCAAGGCAAGCATTTTTGATTGAAGAGCCAATGGCAGCTGCAATTGGCGCGCGTCTTCCAGTTCAAGATGCTTCTGGAAATATGATTGTTGATATCGGTGGTGGCACGACAGAAGTTGCCGTCATCTCTTTAGGCGGTCTAGTTACCGCAAAATCATTAAGAATAGCAGGCGATGAATTAAACCAAAACATTATTGAATATGCTCGCTCAGAATTCAATTTACTTTTAGGTGAAAGAACAGCCGAAGATATAAAAATTGCAATTGGTTCAGCTGCAAAAATTGACGAACCGCTTGAAACAACGATGCGTGGACGTGATTTAGTGACTGGCTTGCCGAAGGAGGTTGTCATTAATGACGAACAAGTTCGCGAAGCCTTGATGCGTTCAGTCAGAATAATTGTTAATAGCATCAAAACAACAGTTGAAGAAACGCCTCCAGAGTTAGTTGCTGATATCATGAAAAGAGGAATCGTCTTGGCCGGTGGCGGATCACTGCTTCGTGGCTTAGATAAGGTATTATCAGAGCAGACTCAAATGCCTGTTCATATTGCTGATGATCCATTGACTTGCGTTGTTCGTGGTTGCGGTATTGTTTTGGAAGACATCGACGCCTTGAAAGATGTTTTGATTCCAACTCAATATGAAAAGCCTCCAAGAATATTTTAAACAAACACTATTAAATGATTAATAAATCAGATTCATCAACAACATTATTTATAGTCAGCGGAGCAATAATTATATTGTTGATAATTCTTCATGTCTTTAAAATATTAAGTCCAATTGAAAATGTATTTATTCGGATTTTTTCGCCAATTCAAAAATATATTTATCTTTCTGGCAATCGTTTTTCCGGCAGTATAAAATTTTTTACATCAATTAAAGATTTGAGAAAAGAAAATAAAGAACTAAATGAAAAGGTAAATAAACTAACTTTCGAAAACTCAAAATTAATTCGTTTAGAAAAAGAAAACAAAGATTTGCTTTCTCAATTAGGTTTATTAAAAAAAGAAGAATTTAATTTAGTTGCCGCCAATGTTATTGGCCAAGATCCAAATAATCTTATTCAATTCATCAATATTGATAAAGGGAGCAGCGATGGAATAAAAAACAATCAGCCAGTAATTATTGCTAATAATTTTTTGATCGGCAGAGTTTCGGAAGTTCAAAGTCATTCTGCAAAAGTAATTTTAATTACTGATGCCAGGAGCAAAGTTAATGCTCAAATTCAAGGTGCTGATGCTAATGGTATTGTCAAAGGAGAGCATAATTTAGGCTTAATGATGGAAATGATTCCGCAAGATAAAATTATTCAGCGTGGTGATAAAGTAGTCACATCCGGAGTCGGCGGAGATATGCCAGTCGGTCTCTTTATCGGTGAAGTCGAAGAAGTTAAGACCACAGATAACGAATTATTCCAGACAGCCAGAATAAAAACACAAGCCGATTTCAAAAGCCTAAAAATTATTTTTGTTATTCTTGAATAAAATAATATGCGTATTGCAATTTCAATAATTAGTTTAATATTGCTAGCTTTTTTACAAATCTCTTTTTTACCGAATTTTATAATTCTAGGATCAATTCCAAATTTAATTTTAATTGTTGCAATAGCTTGGTGTATTGCTGGCAATTTTAAAGAAGCAATCTTTTGGGGAATAGCTGGGGGAATCATTCTAGATCTCTTTTCTCCTTTTTATTTTGGAATAATATCATTGACTAATCTTGCAGTAATCTCTTTAGTTTATTTTATTGCAAAAAATATTATTAACAGCGATGACCGGATATCTGTTGCGGCAATATGTGCCATTGCAACATTATTATATAATTTTTTTCTAATTTTTTTCATTCTAATTGCAAAATTAGTCAAGCTCGATGATTTAATCCAGCCTTTCAATTTTAGTTTTCTACTAACTATTTTTGTTCAAATGATTTTTAATACAATAATAATTTCATTGATTTATAATTACGTAAAATCAATTCAAGAAGTAGAAAATTATTATGAACAACGCCGTCAAATCAAAGCATAATTTTGCATTTTCCTGCCTGCCGGCAGGCAGGGATTTTTAAATTTTAAATTTATTATGCGCGACCCTTTTGAAATAAAAAACTCATTAAATTTTGATAGCCACTCTACCGGCTCGGACTATGGATCAGATTGGGACGTCGATCCTTTTTTTTCCTCTAAAAGCTCGCGTCCTGATATCAAAAAACCTTTTTATAAACATCAAAAAATTAGATGGCTTTATTTTGTTGTTCTTGGCGTTTTTATTGTCTTGATAAGCCGCACATTTTTTTTACAAATTGTTCAGGGAGATTCACTGAAAGCTGCAGCTGAAGAAAATCGATATAGAGTTAATATTACAAGAGCGCCTCGCGGTGTCATATATGATTCAAAAAAACAATTGCTTGTTAAAAATGTTCCAAGTTTTGACGCTACAATTATTCCTGCAGATTTACCATTAGAAAGAAATACTGAAACTAGAGAAAGAGAATGTAAAAGCAAATGCGAAGATGTATTTTATTTACTGAAAACTGTCTTAAATATTTCTGATGATGATTTTAATAAAGCTATTAAAAAAATAGATTATAATTCATACGAGCCTTTGTTAATTAAAGAAAATATTTCAAGAGATGAAACGCTAATAATCAATTCAAGAGATGCAGATTTATTAGGCGTTGTAGTTGAAAAAAATCCGATTAGAGATTATCAGTTCTCTAGTACTTTTGCGCATATGATGGGCTATATCGGAAAAATTACAGAAGAAGAATTAGAAGAAAAACAGAATGCTTCAAAAAAATATTTATTAAATGATTATATCGGAAAACAAGGACTTGAATTATCATATGAAGAAATATTAAAAGGCATCAACGGCCAACAGCAAGTTGAAGTAGATTCTACCGGACGTGTTAAAAAAATAGTAAAGCAAGATGAACCACAAGCAGGAAATGACATTGTTTTGAGCATTAATAAAGATTTTCAAATTCAGCTAGAAAAATCACTAAAAGCAGGAGCCGAAGTTACAAGCTCTAAAAAAGCTGCCGCAGTAGCTTTAAATCCTCAAAATGGTGAAATATTAGGCTATGTTTCTCTGCCAACATATGATAATAATCTTTTTGCAAAAGGAATTTCAGAAAAAGATTATCGCCAGATTGCTAATGATGAGAATAAGCCATTAATTGATAGAATTATAAATGGTCTGTATCCGCCAGCTTCAACAATTAAGCCAGTAGTTGCTTCGGCAGCTTTAACAGAGGGATTAATTGATCACAATACAACTGTTGATGATAAAGGATCAATTAAAGTTCCAAATAAATATAATCCAGATATTATTTATAATTTTGTTGGTTGGAATTTACAAGGCTTAGGTCCAGTAAACATTTATAGCGCAATTGCAAAATCATCAGACATCTACTTCTATTATGTTGGCGGCGGTTTTGATGAATTTCCAGGTCTTGGCGAAAAAAAGTTAGAAGAATATTATAAAAAATTTGGTATGGGTTCTCAAACGGGAATAGATCTTCCAAACGAATCTGAAGGCTTAATACCAAATCCAGCATGGAAAGAAAAAACAAAAAATGAAGTCTGGTATTTAGGCGATACTTATCATATGGCAATCGGACAAGGTGACGTTCTGTCTACCCCATTACAAGTTGCTAATTGGACCTCAATTTTTGCTAATGGCGGAACATTTTATAAACCGCACTTAGTAAAAAAGGTTATCAATAATCAGCAGAATATGATTAGTGAAACAGAGCCAAGAATTATTAGAGAAAACTTTATACCCCAAGGTCATATTGAAACAGTTAGACAAGCAATGAAGCAAACGGTTGAAGATGGTTCTGCTAAGATGCTTCAAGGCTTAAAAGTTTCAACAGCAGGCAAGACAGGAACAGCTGAACATAGCGGTAGTGATAAAAACCATGCCTGGTTTACAGTTTTCGCTCCTTATGAAAATCCAGAGATAGTGCTTACAGTTTTAGTTGAGGAAGGCATCGGCGGAGAATCGGCTGCTGTTCCTATTGCCAAAGAAGTACTTCAGTGGTATTTTGATAATAAGTAACGTAGTAACAAGATACAAGAAACAAGATACAAACAATATTCAATACTCAAAAATCAATAACCAAATCGTCATCCGTCGAGTTTGGTAATTGATTATTCTAATTTGAAATTTGTTTGTTTCTTGTTTCTTGTTTCTTGGTTATTTACCACATGTTAAAAATCATAAACGGCACTCAATCTGCCAAAAAATTATTATCGCAAATCCAACGCAAAGTAACCCTGCTTAAGCAACAAGGTCGTCATTTGAAAATGGCGGTAGTTTTGGTTGGCGAAGATCTTGCTTCTCTGAGTTTTATTAGAAAAAAAGAAGAATCATGTAAAAAAATTGGCATTGCATTTGAACTCTTTAAATTTCAGGCAGACATCGATACTCTTAGTCTTTGTCAAAAAATTAAAATTATCCAAGAAGATCCTAGATTATCAGCCTTAGTTGTTCAGCTTCCTTTGCCTCCAAAAGTTAATACGCGCCAAGTTTTAGAAATGATCGATCCAAGACTCGACGTTGATTGTCTGACATCCCATAATTTAGGAAAATTAGCTTCAGGGATTTATAAAATATTACCTCCAACTCCAGCTGCAATCTTGCATCTTATCAAGGAATATAATATTAATTTACAAAGAAAACATATTGTAATTGTCGGTAAAGGAGAATTAGTTGGAAAGCCATTGGGAATTTTGCTTACTCAAGACCAAAATACTTTAACAATTTGTACTAAATTCACTAAAAATTTAGGTAATTATACTAGACAAGCTGATGTTTTAATTACTGCAGTCGGCAAGCCAAATTTAATAAATGCTGGCATGATTAAGGATAATATTATTATTTTAGATGCTGGAACAAGCTACAAAGGCAAGAAGCTTTGCGGTGATGTCAACTACAAACAAGTTTTAGAAAAAGTTAAAATGATTACTCCAGTTCCAGGAGGTATTGGTCCAGTCACAGTTGCCAAGTTGCTCGAAAACATTATTATTTTAAACTCTTAAATACAAAAAGAAAAATATAGAAATTTTTTGGAAATATCTAATATTTCAAGGTTTTTAATTATTTCATAAATTGTGGATAAGCCTATTTGACAATAATTATAAACCAGCGTATATTACTAACATTATTATCATACATAATCATACGAAAATGACACCATTTTACATCACTAAAGAAGGTCTTGAAGAACTGAAACAACAACTAGCTACATTAAAAACTTCAAAAAGGCAAGAAATTGCCGCCCGTCTTAAGCGTGCTTTGGAACAAGGCGATTTATCTGAAAATGCAGAATATCAAGATGCCAAAGATGAACAAGCCTGGTTAGAGGGAAAAATTGCAGAGCTAGATTCTAAAATTAAAAATGCTCAAATTATCTCAAAAGATAAAAATGGTAATATTTCCATTGGCTCTCAAATCAAAATCAAGAATGGCGGAAAAGCTCTAGAATATACTATTGTTGGCTCTCAAGAAGCTAATCCAGCTGAAGGAAAAATATCCAATGAATCACCAATTGGCATGGCATTCTTAGGTCACAAAAAAGGAGAAAAAGTCAAAGTTCAGACTCCTGACGGCTTTATTGAATACAAGATTTTACAAGTTAGCTAATTGCAACGAAACACAAAAAACAATAAAACACTTAAACAATCGCTACTAAAGTGGCGATTTTTGTTGAACTATATTGGCTTATTTAAAGAAAAATTAAGTTAAAGTATTGACAATAATAATAAAATATGCAATACTAATATGCTAGCCGTGGGATAAAAAAGAGAGGGGAGAAAACAATGCAGAACAATGCAGATCTGAGCTGGGTGAAAGAGATAAAAAACACACCTGAGGAAAAAGAGGTAAATGAACTCCTGAGGAACGGATGGAAACTCATAGCAATCACTCCTACTACACTTTTTTGTCCGGGAATACAAGTGTGTGAAACTTACAACATTTATATTCTTGGACGTTAAATGAACCCTTTATTGTTTTTTTGCTGAAGAGCCAGATAACTGGTTCTTTTTTTATGGCTAAAATTTCAAAATTTTATAGCCAAAAGCATCAAAACTTGATAAAATAATTATATTAGAAAATCTAAATAATTTATCATTCTGAGCCAAAGCTTCGAATCCCATTGGTTTTTGGAAAGCATGGGATCCCTCACTTCGTTCGGGATGACAGCTTTTAATTATGCAAAGTGAACTTCGCCAAAATAGAATTAAAAAATTAGAAGAAATTAAAAATTTAGGAATTAATCCTTATCCTGCCAAGGCAGAAAGGACGAATACTTGCCAAGAAGTCATTGATAGTTTTGACAAGCTTAAAGATCAAAAAAATATTATTGTTGGTCGTATTTTTTTGTTTCGTCCATTTGGCAAAGCAACATTTGCTCAACTTGGTGATGAATCAGCTAGATTGCAAATTTATTTTAAAGAAGAAACTTTAGGCAAAGAGCAATATAATTTAGTTAAAAAATTAGATATTGGTGACTTCATCCAAGTTAGCGGTACATTATTTTTAACTAAAACCAATGAAAAAACTTTGCAGGTTAGTGAAATAAAATTATTAACCAAATCAATTTTGCCTCTTCCAGAAAAATTTCATGGCTTAAAAAATGAAGAGGAACGTTATCGCAAAAGATATTTGGATTTGATTTCTAACAGAGAAACTTTTGAATTATTTAAAAAAAGAACTCAATTTGTTAATTCGATCAGAAACTTTATGCAGGACTCTGGCTTCATGGAAGTTGAGACTCCAGTTTTAGAGCACATTCCAGGTGGAGCAGATGCAACTCCATTTGTCACTCATCACAATAGCTTAGACATCGATTTGTATTTGAGAATTTCACTTGAGCTTCATTTAAAAAGGTTAATTGTTGGCGGTTACGAAAAGATTTTTGAAATTGGCAAAGTTTTTCGTAATGAAGGAATTTCAACTCAACATTTGCAAGAATTCACATTATTGGAATATTATTGGGCTTATGCAAATTGGGAGGATTTAATTGGTTTTATAGAAAATTTTTATACTAAAATAATTAATGATACTTTTGGAACATTAAAAATTAAATATAAAGACCAAGTTTTAGATTTTACAGCTCCATGGAAACAATATGATTATACAGAGCTAATCAAAGAAAAAACCGGTATTGATTTGAACAAAGCCAATACTTTTGAAAAATTAATAGAAGAAATAAGAGCTAAAAAAATTGATGTTGAAAATGTAATTGGTTATGGCAGGTTAGTTGATAACCTTTACAAGAAAACAGTCAGACCAAGTTTAATTCAGCCATGCTTTTTAATTAATCAGCCCGTTGCAATCTCTCCATTAGCTAAAAAGAATGAAGAAAATCAAAATACAACTCAACGCCTGCAAGTTTTAATTGCAGGTTCAGAATTAGGCAATGGTTTTTCTGAGCTTAATGATCCATTAGATCAGCGACAGCGATTCGAAGAGCAAGCAAAATTACGCAAAGAAGGCGATGCAGAAGCGCAAATGATGGACGAAGACTTTGTAGAAAGTCTAGAATATGGCATGCCTCCAACAGCTGGATTTGGTGTTGGTATTGATCGATTATTTGCGATTTTAACAAATTCAGAAAATATTAGAGATGTCATCTTTTTTCCATTGATGCGTCCAGAGAAAAAATCAGAAGAAATTAAATTTAAACCTTCAAAATCTTTAGAAATTGAAGAAGTAAAAGAATTAGATTCAGTCATTGATCGCAAAACAGCTTGGGAATTATTGAAACAAAATATTAAGACTGAAAATTTAATTAAACATTGTTTAGCATCAGAAAGCATCATGAAGGCTTTAGCTAAAAAATTAAATAAACCAGAGCAAGCTTGGGGCATTACTGGTCTTGTTCATGATTTAGATTTTGATTATACAAAAGACAAACCAGAAAAGCATACTTTAATGACAGCCGAGATTTTGGAAGAATATGATCTGCCAGAAGACATGATTGATGCAATTAAGTCACATAATTACGAAAATACTGGCATTACCAAAAAAACAGATTTAGATTTCGCTTTGTCAGCTTCCGAACAGCTTAGCGGTTTAATTGTTTCTGCTGCCTTAGTTTTGCCAGACAAAAAATTAGCATTTTTAAAACCAGAATCAGTTGTTAAAAAAATGAAAGAAAAATCTTTTGCCAGAAATATTAACAGGCAAGATATTCAAGATATCGAAAAATTAGGAATTAGTTTAGATGAATTTGTTGCTCTTGCTGTCAAAGCAATGCAAGAAATTAATAATGATTTAGGATTATAAAATTTGAACCTTAAACAAGGAGAGAAAAACATGAACCAACTCCTTATCGCCACACATAATCCAGGTAAATTGAATGATTACAGAATCCTTCTAGCAAATTCAGGACTTGCTTTAGTTAGCTTGACTGATCTAGGAATTACGACTGAGCCAGAAGAAACTGGCAAGACTTTCCTAGAGAATGCAGAACTAAAGGCGAGATACTATTTCGAACTATCAAAAATTCCTACTTTAGCTGAAGACGGTGGTCTTGAGATTGATTATTTGAATGGTGAACCAGGAGTAAGATCAAGAAGATGGCCAGGCTATGAAGCTACTGATGAAGAGCTAATTGCATTTGCGTTGCATAAAATGGCTGGGGTTCCTGATGAACAAAGAACATGCAACATGACAGCAGCCGCAGTATATTTCGATGGAAAAAATATGAAAACAGGGCAGGGATTTACGAAGGGCATATTGACGCAACAGGCTGATTCAAAAATAGAAAAAGGATTTCCATACAGATCAATATTTTGGTCAACAAAATTTGGAAAATTAGCTGTTCATCTTTCAGATAAAGAAAAAAAACAGCTCCACCATCGCAAAGAAGCATTACAACAATTAGGCTTAATTAAATGAAAAAAGTTCTCATCTTCGGCGCGTTTGATCTTTTGCACCCAGGCCATCTTGATTTTTTTAAACAAGCTAAAAAATTAGGGGATAGTCTAACTGTTATAGTTGCACGTGATCAAACAGTTAGCGCCATCAAAAAACATCGCACATTGTTTAACGAGCAAGAAAGATTGGCTAATGTTAAAAATCAAAAGATAGTTAATGAAGCAAGATTAGGCAATTTAGATGACCCGTACAAGATAGTGAAGCAGGAAAAGCCAGATATTATTGCTTTAGGCTATGATCAAAATTCATACACCGAAGAATTAGAAGACAAAATCAAAGAATTTGGTTTTAAAACAAAAGTTGTCAGACTGAAACCATTCAAGCCAGAAAAATATAAATCATCAAAGCTAAAGCTTAATTTATGACCATGTTTTATGATATTCACACAACTTGCAAAAATGTAGCTGAAGCCAGAAAAATTGGCAAGAATTTAGTCGAGCAAAAAATAGCAATTTGTGTTAATATAATAGAAAAGGTTAATTCAATTTATTGGTGGGGGGGAAAGATTGTTGATGAAGATGAATCATTGTTATCATTAAAAACAAAAAAAGAAAAAGTTAATCAGGCAATCAAATTAATTACCAAAATGCATAGTTATAAATTGCCAGGCATTTCTGTTTACAAAATAGACAAAACAACACCAGGCATTGAAAAATGGATCAATGAAACATTAAAATAATTAATTTATAAAAAAATGAAAACAAAAATTATCATTTTTGCTTTCTCCTTGCTTTTACTGCTTCCAGTTGGCTTTGTATCTGCTTATGATATCAGGAGCACAGAAGGAACAACAACAATCGAAAGCACAGAAACTGTTCAAGATGATTTAATGATTGCTGGGCAATCAGTTCAGATCGATGGCGTAATTAGTGGTGATGTTTATGCTGTTGGTCAGACAGTTACAGTTAGTTCTAATGCAAAAATTTTAGGAAATCTTTTTACAGCTGGTCAAATAATTAATATCGATGGAATTGTAGAAGGTGATCTTTTTACAGCAGGTGCAAATGTTAATATTACAGGTTCAGTAAAAAATGGCATCATGGCTTTTGCCGGAATGATTTCAGTAGCTCCAAAAGCTACATTAGATAGCAACAATGCAACATTTTTTGGCGGAACTATAGATATCAGCAAAAATGCAAATTTTTCTAGAGACATGATTGCAAATGGCGGAGCAATTAATTATAAAGGCACAGTTGATAATAATTTAACAATCAATGGCGGAACAGTTGACGTTTCTGGTTTAGTTAAAAAAGACGCAACGATCACAGCTTCAGAAAAAATGGTTTTTAATTCCGGTGCAAAAGTTGATGGAAATTTGAATTATTCATCTCCAAAGCAAGCTGAATTCAAAAACGGCTCACAAGTTGTTGGCGAAACAAAATTTACGCAATTAGTCGAAACACAGAAAAAAGCAGGAAAGAAAAACAGCATGAATTGGTTTGCGATGTCAGCTTTCAAAGTCGTAACAAATTTTATCTCAATGATTTCTTTGATGATTGTTGCGATTGTAACAGCCGCAATTTGTAAGAAGTATAGTCTCAATGTTATTGATAAATTGAAAACAAAAACTTGGGCATCATTGGGTTGGGGATTATTAGTACTTTTTGTAACACCAATTGCTTTTATAATATTATTAATCACAATTTTAGGCATGCCGATTGCTTTTCTGATTTTGCCAATCTACCTTGTTTTGATTTATTTTGCTAAGGTATTTGCTACAATCTGTACAGGCTATTTTATTCTCAAATCAATAGGCAAGAATGAACCAAATTTGATCTGGTCAGCAGTTCTTGGCGTTATTGTCTTGAGTATCATCATGATGATCCCATTTATCGGATTTTTGGCAAAATTAGCAGTAATTTCACTTGGAATTGGAGCTATGGTTTTAGCTTTGAAGGCATATCACAAAAATTCATCAGCAAAAGCCTAATTTTGACTACAGATTGACAATTCTGTGGTTTTCTTATAACTTATAGCTGTTAGTGGTTGTTTTGAATTTTTACTTTTAACTTTTTAATTTTTAAACATGCTTGATATTAATTTAATCAGAAAAGACAAAAAATTAGTCATGAAAGCACTTCATGACCGTAATATGAAGTTTGATATTGATAAACTTCTTGATCTTGATTTTGAAAAAAGAAAACTACAAACGAAAGTTGATGAACTTCGTGCTAAACAAAATACAGCCTCAGATGAAATTGCCAAACTTAACGGACCAGAAAAACAACAAGCGATTCTTGATATCAAAGGCACATCAGAAAGATTGAAAGATTTAGAATCAAAATGTAGCAAGCTTGATGAAGAGCTATCGAAATTAATGCTTGAACTTCCAAATATTCCGCGACCTGATGTCAAAGTTGGTAAGAATGAATCAGAAAATGAAATTATAAAAAAAGTTGGCGAGCCAACAAAATTTGATTTTGAGCCAAAAGATCATTTAGCTTTAGGCGAAAAATTAGATTTAATTGATACAAAAAGAGCTGGCAAGGTTTCTGGTTCTCGTTTCAATTACTTAAAAAGAGAATTAGTTTTATTGGAATTTGCTCTAGCAAGATTTGTTATTGATGAATTAACAAAAGAAGGATTTATTCCAGTAATTCCGCCTCAAATTGTTTCTGAAAAAGCAATGCAAGCAATGGGCTACCTTGCTCATGGCGGAGAAGAAGAAACTTATCATTTTGCCAAAGACAAACAATACTTTGTTGGCACTTCAGAACAATCAGTGATTCCAATGCACATGAACGAAGTTTTGAAAGAGTCAGACTTGCCAAAACGTTACATTGCTTTCTCAACTTGTTTTCGCCGAGAAGCAGGATCTTATGGTAAGGATACATACGGAATTTTACGTCAGCACCAATTTGATAAATTAGAGATGCTGGTGCTTGCAAAACCAGAGGATTCTGAGAAAGAACAAGAATTTCTATTGAATATAGAGGAAAGATTAGTTAAAGCTTTAAATTTGCCTTATCAAGTTGTTAAAATGTGCACTGGAGATCTAGGCGATCCTGCAGCTCGCAAATATGACATTGAAACTTGGATTCCATCACAAAAAAAATATCGCGAAACGCATTCTTGTTCGACTTGTACTGATTTTCAAGCTCGTCGTTTAAATATTAAATACCGAGATACTAAAAAAAATAAAAATGAATTAGTCCACACATTAAATGCTACAGGATTTGCTATCGGTAGAATTTTGATTGCTATCATGGAAAATAATCAACAAAAAGATGGCTCCATAAAAATTCCAGAGGTTTTGTGGGGTTATTCTGGAATTAAAGAAATCAAGCGATGATTAATCACAAAACTTGGGTTGAAATAAGCAAGCAAGCTTTAATTTTTAATCTAAAACAATTTAGAAAAATAATTGGCCAAGATAAAAAATTGGCTGCAATTATAAAATCCAATGCTTATGGCCATGGACTGCAAGATACAGCCCAAATTTTAGCTAAGTCAGAAGCAGATTGGTTTGGTGTTGATTCAATTGATGAAGCAATCGCAATAAAACAAGAAAACAATAAAACAATAAAACAAATTATTATTTTAGGCTATACTGTTTACAATCATTTATCTGAAGTTATTAAAAATGAGTTTAGGCAAATAGTTTATAATTCAGAAACTATAAAAAAACTTGGCGAGCTTTCTTCAAAGTTAAAAAAGAGAACTTATCTTCATATCAAACTAGAAACAGGTACATCAAGGCAAGGAGTTTTGGAAAAAGATTTATCAAAAATTGTTAAATTAATTAAGAAATATCCTTATCTAGTTTTAGAAGGCGCATCAACTCATTTTGCGAATATCGAAGATACAACTGATCATTCTTATGCTGAACAACAATTAAAAAATTTTCAGCGTCTAATAAATTTAGCAGAAAAAGAATACGGCCAAAAAATAAAAATAAAACATACTGCTTGTTCAGCTGCAACAATATTATTTCCAGAAACTCATTTTGATTTAGTAAGACTTGGAATTAGCATGTATGGATTATGGTCATCTAGCGAAACAAAAGTTTCGGCTTCCCACAAAAAGATTAATTTAAGTTTAAAACCTGTATTATCCTGGAAAACAATAGTTGCCCAAGTTAAAAAGCTGAAATCTGGGACACCGATTAGTTATGGACTTACAGAAACCTTGCATCATGATTCAACAATCGCAATATTACCAATCGGATACAATGACGGTTTTGATCGTAAATTATCAAACATCGGCAATGTTTTAATAAAAGGTAAACGTTGTAAAATATTAGGTCGTATTTGCATGAATATGTGTGTTGTTGATGTTAGCCATATCAAAAACCTCAAACCAGAAGATGAAGTAGTTTTAATCGGCAAGCAAGGTAAAGAACAAATAACAGCTGATGAAATTGCTAAGAAGATAAATACGATAAATTACGAAATTGTAACAAGGATTAATCCACTAATAAAAAGAGTAATAGTTAAATAAATAACCAAGAAACAAGATACAAACAATTCTCAAATTACAAATTAAAATAATCAAACTCGTCGTCGTGTTTGGAAATTAGTAATTTGGATTTGAAATTTGTTTGTCAATTGTATCTTGTTTCTTGATTATTAATTAGAATATTATGATAGGTATTTTTGATTCAGGAGTTGGCGGATTGACAGTCGCTCGCCAGATAATTAAAAAACTGCCAGAGTATCAGATAATTTATTTTGGCGATACTGCCAGAACTCCTTATGGCAATAAAAGTAAAGAAACAATTATTAAGTATGCTATTCAGGATACAAAATTTTTATTAAAAAATGGCGCTAAAATAATTGTTATTGCTTGTCATACCGCATCTGCCGTTGCTGCATCAGAATTAAGAAAAAAGTTCCCAGATGTTCCAATTTTTAATGTGGTCAAGGCTGGATTAATCAAAGCAGAACGAGTAACAAAAAATAAAAAAGTCGGTATTATTGGAACAAGAGCAACGATTTTCAGCCAAGTTCATGAAAACTATTTAAAAAAAATAGATAAAGATATCAAAGTCTACACTGAAGCTTGTCCTCTTATTGTTCCCTTAGTAGAAGAAGACTGGATCAATCGTCCAGAAACAAAAAAGATTGTAAAATTTTATTTAAAACCATTTAGAAAGGAAAAAATAGATACTTTGGTTTTAGCCTGCACACATTATCCACTTGCAAAAGAAGCGATCAAAAAGGCGATTAAGCGGAAAATAAATATCATTGATCCAGGAGAAGAAGTGGCAAAAGAAGTTGATCTTTTTTTAAAAAATCATCCAATCATTGAAAAAAGATTAGCAAAAAGCAAAAAACACAAATTCTTTGTTAGCGATATTCCTTTTAAATTTCAAGAATTTTCTGAAAAAATATTAGATCAAAAAATAAAAGTCAAACAAATAAGTCTTGATTAATGGAGATATTCTTTACTAAATTTAATTTTATTCTAGCCTTTGCTTTGGCTTTTTTGATTACTGTATTATTTACATATTTAGTTAGAAAATTAGCTCTTCAATATAATATAGTCGATCGTCCAAACAGGAAAAGAAAAATCCATAAGAGCAATATTCCACTTATGGGAGGTTTAGCCGTTTTTATCGGCTTTTTTATTACCTTAAGTTATTTTGTTTTAATAGACCGTGATTTCTTCGGCGGTTATATGCTTCCAAAATATATTCTAGGCCTAGCATTAGGCGGATTAATCTTAATTATTGGTGGAATAATTGATGACAAATATAATCTAAGTCCAAAACAGCAATTTATTTTTCCGATAATTTCTTGTCTTGTTGTCATTATTTCTGGCATTGGCATTACTTTTATCAGTAATCCAATTGGTAACACAATAAATTTAGACGAAATCAGAATTAAGCTTTTTACAATTAATAATATTCCTTATTTTTTTACAGTTTTTGCTGATATTTTCACCATGATTTGGTTATTAGGCATGATTTATACTACAAAATTTTTAGATGGCATGGATGGACTTGTTTCCGGAATATCTGTAATTGCTTCAGTGATATTATTCTTTTTAAGTTTAAGTACGAAGGTAATGCAACCAGAAACTGCATTGCTTTGCATAATTCTAGCTGGAGCATCTTTAGGATTCTTAATCTTTAATTTTCATCCTGCCAAGATCTTTTTAGGAGAGGGAGGCAGTACATTCATTGGATTTATGTTAGGATCTCTAGCCATAATTTCTGGCGGAAAAATTGCTACAGCATTATTAATAATGGGCATTCCAATTCTTGACGTAATCTGGGTAATTTTAAGAAGAATTTTTAAACACAAATCTCCATTTCAAGCTGATCGTCAACATCTGCATTTTCGTCTTTACGATCTAGGATTCTCACAAAGGAGTGCTGTCATCTTTTTATGGTCAATTTCTGCATTATTTGGGCTTTTTGCGTTGTTTGTCCAAGGAAAAGAAAAGATACTAGCTTTTATCATTTTAATCGGCTTGATGACAATTATGGCAATATTACTATTAATTTTTTACAAGAAAAAACAGACTAGATAGTCTGTTAATGAGCAATCGATTGAGGAGCAATCTGTTGTGGAAAATGTAGTCCAAATCTAGAAATCTTATAAACCGTATTGTCATCAATTATTTCAAGAGGAATTTCTTGTTCTTGACAATGCAAACTGATTATTTTCATATAACCGTCACGACCATCAATAGTTGGAGCAATAAGTGCAAATCCAAGCGTGTAACCAGCTTTCAAAACATGCATGCAAGAGCTTAAATCATTGCACACATAAACATCGAATCCTGCATCTTCCAGCGCTTTCAAAAGTGCTCTACATCTCTTTACTTCACATTCCATCAAGAGTACCATCATTTTTTTTCCAGAAGTACAGCCTGCAGTTTTACTGCCAGGATCCTGGCCGTTTGCAGGCTTCTCGGAAGCTTTTTTCGCTGGCATGTTGATTTCCCTCCAACCATCAGCGACCCAACCTTAGTTTAACAGATTATTTACAACCACACAAAAATTTTTAAAGTGGATATCTAATAAAAAAAGACAGGCAACTGTCTTATATAGTACTCAAGCTAGAATTAAAAGAACAATTTCGATCAAAATAGAAATATCTGTTTTGCCCCAAAAATAATCATAATATCCCTCGAGATCTTCTCTTGCAGTGCTCATTACAATACAAGGAATTTTATGCTCATCGCAATAGGCCTTTACAACATCGCCATTTGCAATCGGCATATAAAAGTCAGTGACTGCCAAATGAATATTTCTTTCTGTTTGAAGTACTCTTAGTGCATCATGCCCATTTCGCGCATGCACTACTTCAAACCCCTTCATTTCCAACTCTATTTCAATCAAATCACGCAAGTCAATATTATCGTCAACAACTAATATCTTTTTGCTTCCCCGCATCCCCCCCCTGTTGTCGCTGACAGCAATTTATATATACAACATTATAATAAAAAAGTCAATACAAAAAGTCTTGACCAAAGTGGAAAACAAGCATATACTTAAATATATGACAAAATTTGCAATTATAAAAACAGGCGGAAAACAATACAAAGTCTCTGAAGGAGATATTATTTTGATTGACAAAATCATCGAACCTAAAAAGACTTTAGAATTTAAAGAAGTACTTTTATTTGCTGATGAAAAAGATACTAAGATTGGCGCTCCAAAAATATCTGGAACAAAGGTTGAAGCTGATGTTCTAAGAGCAGAAGTAAAAGGGGACAAGGTCTTAACTGTAAAATATAAATCTAAAAAAAGATTCAAAAAAACAGTTGGTTTCAGACCAAGGTATACAGAAGTAAAAATAACAAAAATTTCTTAAAGAATATTTAAAAGACTGCATTAAAAAGCAGTCTTTTTTTTTGTATAAAAAAAGACATATATTATGTCTAAAAAAGTACGTATTAATTAAGATGTCGAAGATATTCTCCTGTACAAAATCAAGTCATTTAACGAAATGTTAAGATGTGTAGCTTTATCATGAGAATTAAAAACTTCATAAAGGTTATTTCCGATTATGTTTGCAATGTGCCCTTCAATGTAAGCACCTTTTTTAAATGCTCTGATAAAATCTCCAACCTTAAGCTCAACGAATACATTTTTGCCTTCAGCAAATATCATCTCTGAACTAGGTATTTCAAGTATTTCTGCCGAACCATTTTTCAACATTTTTTCCAAAAAGAGTAATGAATATTTTCGAGTTTGTTGAATGCCATCGATGCAATAACAAACTTCGACAAAACTGTGGAAAAATGGTTGTGCTAATCCGTCAATAACTCGTTTTACAATTTCAACATCTTGAGCAACAACTGTTGCAGAAACAATAAGAATTTTCTTCTTAAGCCATAAAAAGCCACATCTATGAGTTAATATCAATCTTAAAGTAGTGCCCAACGGAAACTTTTCAAAAGCAGCACCAGTTTCCCATTGCAACTGCTCGCTCATTTTTCCTCCATAACCTGCCGACTTCGGCAGGCAAAATAGAATGTGCAAGTATCTAATTTAGCAAACATAGTATTTAATGTCAAATAAAAAAAAGCTATTCAGCTCTTTCAAAATTACATATTTTTGTTATATGCTAATATTCTTTACGACCTTTCATTGCATTGCTTAAAGTTACTTCATCTGCATATTCTAAATCTCCTCCTGAAGGCAGACCTCTAGCTATTCTAGTCGTTTTTATGCCAAGTGGTTTAACTAATTTTGCAATATACATTGCCGTAGCTTCACCTTCCAAATTCGGGTTAGTTGCCAATATGATTTCCTTTATATCTACATTTTGCTTTAAGCGATTTAACAATTCATTAATCTTAAGATCTTCTGGACCTACATTATTTATAGGAGAAATCGATCCATGCAACACATGATAAAGTCCATTAAATTCGCCAGAAGAATTAATTGCCACAATATCCATTGGTTCTTCGACAACGCAAATCAACGATTTATCTCGTCTTAAATCAGCGCATATTGGGCAAGGATTTTTTTCAGTCAAATTAAAACAACAAGAGCAAAAAGTTACTGTCTTCTTTAATTCAGATAGAGCCCTTGCAAAAGATTCGACATCAGTAGCCTTAGATTTTAATAAATAAAAAGACAACCTAGAAGCAGTTTTTGGACCGATTCCAGGAAGTTTTGAAAACTCAATTATCAAATTTTGAAGCGGTATTGGTAGTATGTTCATAAATAACCAATTATCAATAACCAAAAAATAATCAATATATAATAACCAATAATCAAATTTTAGTTATTAGATTTTTGGTTATTCGTTGATTATTAGTTATTGATTATTTACATCTGTGGCATCTGAATTTCGCCAGCTTGCATTTTTCTAACCATCATCATCTGTAATTCTTTATTTGCTTTAGAAAAAGCATCTTTAATTGCATTTTGTAATTTGTCTTGATTGGAAGCTTCTAATAATGATTCATCAATAAAAACTTCTTTGATTTTTTGGCTGCCATCCATAGAAATTTTTACTTGGCCGTTCAAACTCTCTCCAGTGATTAATTCAGATTCTAATTGTTTTTTCATTTCACTAGCTTGCTTTCTTAAGCTAGCTAAATTTTTTAATTGTTCAAACATAATTTTAAATTAATATTTAATTTTGAATTTAGAATTTTAAATCAATTTTGAAATCAGAATTTAGAATTTCGAAACAGTTAGCCGCATTTAAAAATTAAATTATTCAAAATTCATTCTAAATTTAAAATTCGAAATTCAAAATTATAGCTAGATTTCACGTCTTTTTTCAAGATTTCTAAAGCTTGCAACATTCTGTTCAAAGAATAGATCAACAACACCTGTTGGTCCATTTCTATGCTTCTTTATATGAATCTCAGCAATATGTTTACGATCTGTATCTTTTTTATAAACTTCTTCACGATAAATAAACATTACTACATCGGCATCCTGTTCAATACTACCACTTTCTCTTAAATCTGACAATTGTGGAATTTGCGGTGTTCTATTCTCTACGGCACGAGATAATTGAGATAAAGCCAAAACAGGTACATTGAGTTCGCGAGCTATACCTTTTAGTGCTCTAGATATTTCGGAAACTTCTTGGACTCTGCTTTCTGTATTTCGGCCTTCCATTAATTGCAAATAATCGACAACCAAAAAACCTAATCCATGTTCAGCATGCAATCTTCTTGCTTTCGTTCTTATTTCCATGATATTTGAAGAAGGGGAGTCATCAATAAATAATGGCGCTTCCGAAAGCACACCCATCGCATGTCCGATTCTTGGAAAATCATCATCTTCTTCGCGATCGGAAAGTTTTCCTGTTCTCATTCGCCATAAATCAACATTTGCTTCAGAGCAAAGTATTCTATCAACAAGCTGCTCTTTCGACATTTCTAAACTAAATATGCCAACAGGAATTTTTTGTTTAGCAATATTCTTTGCAAAATCTAATGCTAGAGAAGTTTTACCCATAGATGGTCTAGCAGCTAGAATAATCAAATCAGATCGCTGAAAACCAGCCAAGACATTATCTAGATCTGGAAAGCCAGTTGGAATTCCACGCAATTTACTGCCATCTCGATGCAATTCATCAATCCTTTCAAAGGCGTCAGTCAAAACATCTTTAATAACAATAAAATTTTGCTTTAAATATTTTTGCGAAATACCAAACAGTTTTTGTTCAGCTTCATCCAGAAGTTTTTCAATATCTTTTCCTTCTTGATATCCTAATCTCGAAATATCACCAGCAGCAGTAATCAATTTTCTTAATGTCGATTTTCTTTGAACTATTTTAGCATAATGAATAATATTTCCAGCAGTTGGCACAATATTTGCTAAAGAAACTAAATAGCTTCTTCCGCCAATCAAATCAAGATGTCCTTTGTCAGTTAGAGAATTAGCCAAACTTACGACATCAATAGGTTCACGTTTTTCATACAATTCCAACATTGAAGAAAAAATAATGCTATTTTTTTCTTCATAAAAATCTTCCGGACGTAAAAAATCAGAAACTTTTATAACTGCATCTTTATCAATCAAAAGTGAGCCTAAAACAGATTTTTCAGCTTCTTTATTTCTTGGCGGTAATTTTTCAACAACGTCGTTTTGGTTTTCCATACAAAATTTAGTGATATATCAATATATCATTTTTACATAAAAAAACAATCCTCTACATTGAGGATAATTTTTTAAATAAATATTCAATATTAAATATTTAATATTTTAAAATTTTTGATCCTTTTTCAGTATCTTCTACTTCATATCCTAACTTTATAATTTCTTTTCTCAGTTCGTCAGCTTTTTGCCAATCTTTATTCTTTCTTGCATTTTCACGTTCTTTAACAAGTTTCAAAACTTCTTCAGGAATTATGATCTCATCAACTTTATTTAGATTTAAACCTAATACTTTATCAAAATCAATCAGAGTAGCTTTTTTGTCAGAATCATCTAAACCAGATTTCAATAATTCCCAAACAATCGTTAAAGCTTTTGGCATATCCAAATCATTATTGATCGCTTCCAAAAATTTTTCTTTATATTCTTTAGAAATTTCGCCAGAATCTTTAAAATCTTTAATTCTTTCGCAAAGTTTATTCAAAGAATTTTTAGCAGACTTTAAACCAGACCAATTAAAATTTAATTTTGTTCTATAATGTGCTTGCAAACATAAATATCTAAAATCAAGAGGGGAAAAGAATTCTTTTTCAAGATCTTTCAACGTATAAAAGTTATGTAGACTCTTAGACATTTTTGCATTATCAACAAGCAAATGTTCACCATGTATAAAATAATTTGCAAAAGGTTTATCTGTTTTAGCTTCTGCTTGAGCAATCTCATTTTCATGATGAGGAAAAATTAGATCAATTGCTCCGGCATGAATATCTAAAGTATCACCAAGTATATCTTGAGCCATTGTTGAACATTCAATATGCCATCCTGGCCTGCCTTTTCCTAATTTTGTTTCCCAATAAATTTCGCCGTCATCTTGATCATAACTTTTCCACAAAACAAAGTCAGACAAATTTTCTTTTTCGTAATTATCATGCTTGACTCTTGCACCAACCTTTAAGCCAGATTTATCAAGCTTTGCTAATTTTCCATAATCTTTGAATTTCTCAATTTTAAAATAGACTGATCCGTCAATTGCTTTATAAGCAAAGCCTTTATTAATTAATTCTTGAATAAAATCAGCCATTTTCTCAATATATTTTGTGGCATTTGTAATAACATCAGGCTTAATAATGTTTAAACTTTTTAAATCTTCAAAAAATTTATTTTCAAAATCTTTTGTTAATTTTGCAAATTCTTTTTTATTACCATTTGAAGCTTTAATAGTTTTATCATCAACATCAGTAATATTCATAACGTGTTTGACTTCAAAGCCATCATATAGTAGGACACGTTTTAATAGATCTTCAAAAATGTAAGTTCGAAAATTTCCAATATGGGCATAATCATAAACTGTTGGCCCGCATGTATATAATCCAACTTCTTTGTCTTTTAGCGGTTTAAATTCCTCAATTTTTCTCGATAATGTATTGTATATTTTTAGCATAGTAATTTAAAAATAACATTAAATTCAATAATTTTCAAATATAATAGGGAAGGTAAGCAGTCCATCTTGTGTTTTTCAGACAAAAGATTATAATATTACAAACAAGTTCTTTCAAACCAAGAAGGAGGAAAAGAAAATGGGACTGATAGTTGGAATCATTGTTGTCATCATACTTATTTTTGGAGTCTTTTTTGTTCTTGGCGCTGCAATTGGCGGAATCTTAGGAGTTCTTGGCGTTGTCGCTTTGATTTGGATTACCGCTGGATTTATTATTTCCAATACTAAAGAAGGCAGTATTAGCGCAATAGTTGGTATTATTGCTTTAGTTTTGACTATCCTTTTCTTTTCAACTGGAGCTTGTAAGCATGTATATGTTGCATGCAATAATGTTCCTTATGGCGTTTTAGATTCCATCAGTCCATTCCCAGGAAAATCAATGGTCTGTAACGGAAAAGTAGTTTGGAGATCAAACGGAAAATGTCCATGATAATGGAATCTTAAAATTTTGCGCAATCAAAAACCGGCATTCAATCTACCGGTTTTTTTTAATATAAATATTTATTTGATATTTTAGTTATCTCATGTCTCCACTATTTCTAACATCAGCTCTCTTCATCGGCCACCAATTTTTTCCTGATTTATCATAAAAATCAGATAGATTCCAGATATAAACAGAATTATCAGTTAGGCTAGAAATAACTTCTAGAACCTTATTATTATCAATATCAGATAAAGTTGGATAAGTTAAAAAATTTCCGCCAGAAGATTCCGTCATTAATGGCCAGCTATCTTTGATAGCATCGCCATTATTTTTCCAAGCATAAATTCTATCATCAGCAGTACCTAAGATTTCGCAACTTCCATCATTATCAACATCAGCTAGATTTACAAATTTTATGCCCTTATCAGATTTCTTTGGCCAGCCTTTTATTTCAGCTCCGAAATTACCAAGAACATGAACACCAGATTTATTTGCAAAAGCAATATTTGCAATTCCATCGCTATCAATATCTCCAAGTGCAAGATCAGAAACCCCATCTTCATTATTTATTGTTAAAATCTGCTGACCATCTTTTGTATAGACTAAAATACTATTTTCTTTCGTGCTTACAATAATATTAGAGTCAGCTTTATTTATAACATTACCTAATACAATTTCCATATCTACAGATTGCGAATTAATTTCCTGCGGAAATCCAGATAGCATCTGTCCATCTTCTTTTGCCACAAAAAGATTTGTTTTCCCAGATGATAAAGCTGTATAAATAATTTCTGATTTTGTATCATTATTCAAATCTCCAGAAGCTACTGAAGAATTAATTTTTTCGCCTGTTTCTTTCGGCCAACCAGAAATTATTAAACCATTATCTGAAAGTGCATAAATTATCCTGTCTCCAAAAGCAATTACTTCCATTTTATTATCTGATGTAATATTAGAAATTACAGGAGTATTCTCATTGCCTAAATTGCTCAGAGCTCTTGGCCAGCCTTCAATAATTTCAGCATCACCGGAAAAAGCGTATATCGAATTACTTGTTCCAATTATAACATCTAACTTGCCGTCTGCATTCAAGTCAGCAATCGATGGAGTTGATTTTCCTAAATATTCATCAATCTTAATAGGCCAATTTGGAACTTCTGATCCGTCATCATTTAGAGCATAAATCAGATGATCGCTTGTGCCAAAAATAATTTCTGGTTTTTTGTCCGCATCAATATCGCCAACGGTTGTTCTTGAAGGTATTCCGCTAATACTTCTTGGCCAGCCTGCTTTATAAACCAAAACAGGAAACAAATCCTTGATATTTGGACCTTGATTTTTCTTCTTTACAATTGATTGAGGAATGATTGGTTCGTTTTTGTAGGCACCTTTATAAACAGTGTATCCCATTGCTGCCATCATTGCAGCACCAGCAAATAAAACGCCAATCAAAGTCCCAACACGAACCTTAGTTTTTGTTTGTGTCAGTGTCTCTGGCATAATTTTTTATTTAGTTATTTTTTATTTAGTTATTATTCAACGTCCTTGCCAATCCATTCTTCCAATACATCTTTGATATCAATTGCTTTAACTTCAGGAAGTTTTGTTCCAGCTTTATCTTCTTGTGCTGATAATTGTAACCGTTCAATCTTTTCGTTAATTGCTAATTCTTTCTGTGACAATTTTTTAATCTCAATTTCATCAGTTGATTTTTCTCTTTTTTGCTGAACATCTGAAAGTGTAGCTTCTAATTGTTTTATTTTTCCAGGAGCATCAATAATCTGTAATCTAACCATAGCTGAAGATTCATCAATTAGATCAATAGCTTTATCAGGCAAATATCTATTTTTAATATACTTATCAGATAATTTCGCGGCAGCTTCAATTGCATCAGAAGAAATAATAACTTTATGATGATCTTCGTAAACTTTCTTCAAACCATCTAATATTCTTATTGTCATCAAAACATCAGGCGGGTCAACCATTACTGGTTGAAAACGTCTTTCTAAGCTTGCTTCTGGTTTTATATATTGATTATATTCATCTAACGTTGTTGCACCAACAGCCTGTAAATCGCCGCGAGCTAATGCTGGCTTAATAATATCCGAAGGATCCAAAGCTCCTTCAGCGCCTTTTGATTGGACAATTAAATGGACTTCATCAATAAACAATATAATAGTTCTATTGGAAGCTTTAAGCTCATCCATTACTTTTCTTAACCTTTGTTCAAATTCACCTCTGTATTTTGTTCCTGCAATTAAACTGCTGACATTCAATGCTAGTACTCTTTTATTTTGCAAACTTTCTGGCACTTTTTTTTCTACAATTCTTTGCGCTAAACCTTCCACAATTGCCGTTTTTCCAACACCAGCTTTTCCTAATAAAATTGGATTATTTTTAGTTCTTCTAGATAATATCTGGGTAATTCTCTCTATTTCCGATTCGCGGTCAATGACAGGATCTAATTTTTTGTCTCTTGCATCAGCTGTAACATCTATAGAATAAGAATCTAGTATTGGTGTTTTACCTCCGCCAGAGATTTTAGAGCCAGATCCTGGAGACCTTTTAAATCGATCGCGATTTAGCCAAATTAAATAAGCAATCGCTACAACAACTAAAAAAATAATTGCCCATATGCTTGTCGTCATATAAATTTTATTTTAATTTTAAAAATTGATAGCCAACTAACTATAAAAACATTATATAACAAATTATTAAAAAATAAAAATATTTGTTGCATTTTAAAAATATGCTATTATAACAATAAGTTAATCTTTACCCATGATAAAAAACATACAAGAAAAAACTCCACAAGGAAAAGAGCCTCAAGATGTAGAATCAGAAATCGAAAGGTTAAAAAGAGATTTAGCAGAAAAGGAAAAAGCTCTCAAGGAACAAAAAGAAATAAAACCAGAAGCAGAAACGCTCAAGCCAGAAAAACAGGAGCAAGAAGAAGTTACAAAAGCTGAAGAAAAAAAGGAAACCTCAGAAGCGCCTAAAAAAGAAAAAGCACCAGAACAATTATCTCCAAGAATGAATGATCCTGAAATTTTAAAAGAACTAACCGAACTTAAAGAATCAGGACAACCGAGGCAAGTCATTGAGCTTGCTTATCTTGCTTTTGAAAAGGGTACTTCCTATGCGCTTGATATTGCTAACAAAACAAAAGATCCTTCTATTATTGCGGGATTTCGTGGTATACTAACTAGTAAGTTGGGCGAAAGATTAAAAGAAAAAAACAAACTTTAAAAAATGCAAAATCAAATCGAAAACATAACTAGTTCTATAAACGAGTCGTATCTTGGCATTATTTTTATTACTGCAGTTTTTCTTGTCGGAATATTATTAATTATCAGCTTATTAAAAATAATGCGAAAAAGGAATATTATTCCACATTCTTTGAATATGGTTACTTTGCTAATTTCTGTCCCAAGAGAAGTCAAGCAAGTTACAGAAGAAGCAAAAAAAGAAGAAAAAGAAATGATTTCAATCGCAGAAACAATGTTTGCTAATATCTATTCTATTGAAACTGCGTCGAATGGTTTGATGTCTGGACTCTATGGAAAAGAATATGTTTCTTTTGAAATAGTCGCCATTAACGGTGAGATTCGTTTTTATGTCTCTACTCCGAAAAGATTGCAGGATTATATTGAAAAGACAATTCATTCTCAATATCCGAAAGCCTATATTTCCGAAGAAGGCGAGTACAATGTGTTTAAACCCAAAAGTCAAGTTAGGGGTGTTATGCTTGTAACTGAAAAACAAAACTATTTGCCATTTAAAACATATCAAACAATAGAAACCGATCCTCTGAATGCTATTACAAATGCATTAAGCAAATTAGATGAAAAAACAGAAGGGGCAGCAATTCAATATTTAATTAGACCAGCTGGAAAAAAATGGATGAAAAAAGGTCCTCATATTGCTAGAGAAATGCAACGCGGAAAAACTTATGAATATGCATCAGCAAGCCTTTTAGGCAAACTTTTTAAAAGAAAAGAAGAAGGCAAATCTAGTGTCCTAGAGCAAGCAGTGTTGCCTGGAGCTTCAGAACAACAAATGTCTGGAGGAGCGCCAATGCTTTCTCCGATGATTCAAGAACAAATTAAAGCTTTGGAAGTAAAATCTTCTAAGCTTGGTTTTGAAACAAATATTAGAATTATTTCCTCATCAGATTTAGATACAAAAGCAGAAGCAAATTTAAGAAATATTGTCGGCGCTTTTACAGAATATACGGATCCAAACCTGAACAAATTTGTTGAAAAGAAATTGAATGTTCAGAAACTAATTCAGGCTTTCATTTTTCGCACTTTTGACGAAAAAAGAAAAAGCATTTTGAACACTGAAGAATTAGCATCTGTATTCCATTTGCCGACAAAATTTGCCGAAACACCAAATATTCATTGGCTATTAGCAAGAGATGCTCCGGCTCCACATAATGTTCCTAAAGAAGGATTATTATTAGGTAAAAACACATTTCGAGGTATCGAAACACCTATTCGGATTAAAGATGATGATCGAAGAAGACACATGTATATTATTGGCCAAACTGGTGTTGGTAAATCAAACTTTTTACAAAACATGATTGTTCAAGATATTAAAGATGGCAAAGGTCTTTGCGTTGTTGATCCACATGGAGATTTAGTTGAAAGTGTCTTGCCATTTATTCCAAAAGAAAGAGTTGATGATATTATTCTTTTTGAACCTTTTGATGTTAATCGACCGATGGGCTTAAATATGCTTGAATTTAAAACTGAAGACCAAAAAGATTTTGCTGTCCAGGAAATGATGCAAATTTTTTACAAACTATTTCCGCCAGAAATGATTGGCCCAATGTTCGAGCATCAAATGAGAAATGTCATGCTGACATTAATGGCTGACAAAGAAAATCCTGGAACTTTAGCCGAAATTCCAAGAATGTTCACAGATAATGAATATGCCAAAGAATGGATTGAAAAATTGAAAGATCCTGTTGTTAAAGCTTTTTGGGAGAAAGAAATGGCAAAGACTTCAGATTTTCACAAATCAGAAATGCTTGGTTATCTAATTTCTAAAGTTGGTCGTTTTGTTGAAAATGAAATGATGAGAAATATAATTGGCCAAAGCCATTCTTCTTTTGATCTTAGAAAAATCATGGATGAGGGTAAAGTCTTGCTTGTAAATTTATCAAAAGGAAAAATTGGTGAAACAAATTCTTCTTTATTAGGCTTAATTATTGTTTCTAAAATTCAGATGGCAGCTTATTCACGTGCTGATATTCCAGAATCAGAAAGAAAAGACTTTTATTTATACGTTGATGAGTTCCAAAATTTTGCTACCGACAGTTTTGCTTCAATATTATCCGAAGCCAGAAAATACAGACTTAATTTAATCGTCGCTCACCAATATGTTAAACAGCTTGAAGAGAAGATCAGAGATGCTGTCTTTGGAAATGTCGGTACTTTTACTGCATTTCGTGTTGGTGTAGAGGATGCTGAGATTGTCGCCAAAGAGCTTGAACCTGTTTTTACAGAAAATGATGTTATTAATGTCGAAAAATTTCATGCCTATCTCAGATTAATGATTGATAGCGCAAAATCAAAAGCTTTTACAATGGCAACATATCCGCCAGCAGAAGGTGCAAATGAAAAAATTGCTAATGCCGTTCGAGAATTATCTCGCTTGCAATATGGCAGAAGTAAATCTCTTGTTGAAGGTGAGATAATGGAAAGAGCGCAAATCGGTATTGCTGAAAAGAAAGCTCTCGAAGTTGCAGGAGGCGAAAAAACACTTTAGAAAATTTAAAAAAATAAAAATCTCTTGCCAAATGAGGCAAAAATGCTAGACTATATCTACTATTAGAAATTAAATAAAATAAAAACAAATATATGTCAAATCAAAAACAAATAGATTTAGATTTTTTGAGACAAATGCTTCAAAGCGCAGAACGCAGTATCCAAAGCGCTATGAGGCTTTTAGATGACAAAAAAGAATTAACCTCAGCTGAAATAAAACAGCTTGAAAAAAGAGATAACGAATTTAAGAAAAAAGCAAAAAAACTTTCCATATTAGAAAAAGACAAAATCATCGAAGGAGTTTTTGATGGACAAAATATGATTGGTCCAGATGAAAAGCAATATCCGATCCCAGCAAACTATGCTTCTAAATCAAAGCTTGTGGAAGGAGATGTGCTGAAATTAACCATTGCTGCCGACGGTACTTTTATGTATAAGCAAATCGGTCCGATAGAAAGAAAAAAAATAATTGGTACTATTATTAAAGAAGATGGAGAAATGAAAGTTAATGCTGAAAACAAAAAATACAAAGTATTAACTGCGTCATTAACATATTTCAAAGCCGAAGAAGGCGATCAAGTTACAATTATTGTTCCAAAGGACAAAGAGAGCACTTGGGCAGCTGTCGAAAATGTCATCAAAAAATCAAATGGTGATGTTGCAAAGCTGGATGATGATTTAGATATTTAATTTTTTAAAATGTCTTTTTTAAATAAGATTACGGAAAAATATCCGACAGCTTATCAATTTTTTAAATTTGCAGTTACCGGATTAATTAATACTATTGTAGACTTTGGTGTTTTGAATTTATTAATTCTAGCTACAGACAAATCTTCAGGGATTTATTTTTCAGTATTCAAAGGCATGTCTTTTACAGTTGCAGTAATCAACAGTTACTTCTTTAATAGATATTGGACTTTTAAGGATCGTCAAGAAAAAAATCCTGCAGCTCAATTTGGAAAATTTATTTTAATAAGTTTAGTTGGTTTCGGAGTCAATGTCGGAGTTGCATCTTTAATAGTAAACGTTATTGGCGCTCAATTTGGAATTAGCACACATCTTTGGGCAAATATCGGTGCAATATCTGCAACAGCAGTTTCCTGGATTTGGAACTTCACTGGCTACAAATTATGGGCATTCAAAAAAAATGATTAGATAATAATTAAAATAAAATTATGGCAGAAAATATTGAAGAAGAAATTGCACAACAAAGTGCGAGTATTGAACAAAAAGAATATACACATGATGATGTTCTAGCAAAACTTCAAGATGATTTAGCAATGAGCGAAGAAGCAGAGGATCCAGACCAGACAATCAATGGCGAGAAAATAGCAGACTGGGAAAAGGAAATGAATGAGCCAATAAGAACGGCAATTAAAGAATTGAAAAATGGTAATACACAGCCTGCACGCGATTTGTATGATAAATATATTGCTAATTTTACGCGTGCAATGGAACGTAATGCCGGCCAACCAGCTGAATATGATAGAGAAGCGCATTTAAAAAAACTTGAAGCACTTCGCAAAGCATTAGAATAAAATTATTTTTCGCAAACCTAAGATATATGCTAGCCTTATACAGAAAATATAGACCGAGCAAATTTCAGGAGGTTATCGGCCAGGATCACATTATACAAACTTTAATCAATTCTTTAAAGATGGGCAAAATGCAACATGCCTATCTTTTTTGTGGTCCAAAAGGAACTGGTAAAACAACAATGGCAAGAATAATTGCCAAAGCAGTCAACTGTTTAAACTTAGACAATTTAAAAAAGTCAGGCGAGCCTTGTTTAACATGCGAAAATTGTCAGGCAATTCAAAATAATAGTATGGACATTATCGAAGTTGATGCTGCTTCCAATCGAGGAATTGATGAGATCAGAGAGCTTCGAGATGCTTCCAGATTTACGCCATCAAAACTAAAATTCAAAGTTTTCATTATAGATGAAGTCCATATGTTGACTAAAGAAGCTTTTAATGCGCTTCTTAAAACATTGGAAGAACCACCAGCTCATATTCTTTTTATTTTAGCTACAACTGAACATTTCAAAGTTCCTGACACAATAAAATCACGCTGTCAGCGTTTTGATTTGAAAAAAATATCAATCGACAATTTAATTTCTCATTTAAAAACCATTGCTCAAAAAGAAAATATCAAGATCGATGATAATTCTCTCAAATTAATTTCTGCTAATGCTAGTGGGTCTTCAAGAGACGCCTTAAGTTTGCTTAGTAGTTTATCCGCATTCAGTGATTCAGATTTAACTTACGAAAAAGTTAAAGAAATACTAGGAATTACTGATCAAATTATTCTTACAAAATTTATTGATTATATTATTAATAAAGACACGGCAAATGCAGTCAAACAAGTAAATGAGTTGGCTGAAAATGGCATCAACTTAAACCAATTTAGTTTAGACTTAATCGATTATTTGAGAAAATTAATGTTATTAAAAGTTAGTCCAGAGTTATCTGAACTAGCTGGTTTTAGCATATCTAGTGAGCAAACAAAAAAGATGCAGAATCAGGCAACAAAGATAGATCAGAATTTGTTATTAAAATTTATTGATTCAGTAATAAAAAGAAGCAAGGAAATGAATGACACTCCTTTTATTCAACTCTCTTTAGAGCTAGCAATTATTGAAAATTTGCCAGCTCAAAATGTTCAATTGCAACAGCAAAAATTTCTAAAAGAAGAAAAGCCAGAGACTATTTTACCTAAACAAATTAGCAACGCCTCGCCACAAGCTAAAGTTGTAAAACCAATTGCTGTAGAAAATACAGAAATTACCAAACCAATTGTTCAAGAAAATATTCCTAATCAAGATTCTGCAACCAACAATTTAGATATTTCTAAAATTCAAGGACAATGGCAAGCAATAATCACGGAAATAAAGAAAGCCAATTATTCTTTAGGCGGAATATTAGGTACATTAAAATTAATTAGCTTAGAAAGCAATTGTTTAACACTTGCTTGCCCATATCCTTTTCATCAAGAAATTGTTCATGAGATTAAAAATAAAATCTTATTAGAAGAAGCAATCTCGAAAATTGTAAAAGCAAATATTTCTACAAAACTTATTTTAACTAAAGATCTGCCAAAAGAAGTTCAAGAAAATATTAATAAAGAAACAGAACAAAAAGAAAAACAAAAAACAGCAGATCTTTATAATGCTGCTGTTTCTGCCTTTGGTAAGAATATATAAATAATTATTTTTCTGCTCCACCTGCAGCGCTTTCACCACCGCCACCACCTTGTCCGCCACCAGTTAACAAATCATCGATTTTTGCTGCGTCAGCTTCTTCTGCCTCATCTAATTTATCAAACTTGCTAGATTGAGAAGCTTTATCAAAATATTCTGTTTGTCCTTTTTGTTCTAATTTATCAACTTCTTCCTGTGAGTAGCGACTGCGATCAACATCAGAGCTTGGTTGTCTCTGCATGTTTTGTTGTTGCTGACCTGCTTTTTGTAATCTGACATCTTCTTCAATCTGTCTGCCAAATTTTCCTTGTGATATTTCGCCTTGTTTTTCTACTTTTTCTACCCATTCCGGAGTTTTTAGTCCTCCTCTTTGAGTATCTTGTCCCATTTCTCTCGATTTTGGTAATTCTGGTTTTTTAAAAGATTCCTGCTTAGGCTGTGCCGGCTGATTCAAAGCGCCCATTACTTCTTTTACTCCCGACTTGCTCATACCTGATTCTTTCAAAAACTGCTTAGTTTCATAAGTAGACATTTTGTGACTTGGAGCCTGCTTCATAATACTTTTTGCTGATTGTCCTCCACGTTGTGAATATGTCGTTTTTGTGCCTTTCATTGCCTTTCCTAATTCATATTTTCCAATTGCCATATTTTTTATTTTAATTTTTAAATAAAAATACAAGTTTATTATATCATATTTGACAATTTTAAAAAGTAAAGCTAAAATAATTTTAATGCAAAAGTAATTTTTCATTTTGATTTTTGCATTTTTAATTTATATTGTTCCGGGGTCGCTTGCCCTGCCTTCATGGCAGGGTCTAATGGCCATGCCACAAGGGCATGGTAAATAGGACAGTAGAGTAAAGTGTTTCTATTATGTACTATGTTTATATATTACTGCTTAATAATAATCAGTTATATACTGGATACACTGCGAATCTTAAGCAAAGAATATCTGAACACAAAAGAGGAAAAGCATCTTTTACATCCAAAATGTTGCCATTAAAGTTGATACACTATGAAGCATATTTGCTACGAACAGATGCGCTAAGGAGAGAAAAATTCCTCAAAAGTTCAAAAGGAAAAAAATTATTAAAGCAACAACTTTCTGATTTGCTAAAGAAATTAAATTTAAAATAAATTGTTCCGGGGTCGTCTAATGGTAGGACAGTAGCCTTTGAAGCTGCTTATCTTGGTTCGAATCCAAGCCCCGGAGTTTTTGTTGTCAAAAATAATGATTTTAATAATTCTACAATTATGTTAAAATGTTAAAACATATAAAAAAAATTGAAATATTTTAATAAAAATGCAGAAACTGATTTCATTCGTTATACCAATTTTCAACGAGCAAGAAAACATAAAAACAATTTATTTAAGTGTTTCTAAAAAGTTCAATAGCTTTAAAAGCAAATATGAGCCCGAATTTATTTTTGTTGATGATGGAAGCACTGATAAAAGTATTAAGATTTTAAATGATCTAGCATTAAAGAATAATAAAGTGAAGTATCTAGAATTTTCTAGGAATTTTGGAAAAGAAATTGCGACAACTGCAGGAATCCATTACGCAAAAGGTGACGCAGTAATTATTATGGACGCTGATTTACAACATCCTCCAGAAAAAATAATTGAATTTATTAAAAAGTGGGAAAATGGAGCTGAAATTGTTACTGGCATCAGGCAAAAGACAAAGGGTAAATCAATTATGAAAATAATTGGATCCTATTATTTCTATAAAATTAATAGTGCTATTTCAGGTATTAAGTCAGTGCCTTTTTCAACCGATTTTAGATTGCTTGATAAAAAAGTTACTAAAGAATTTATTAAATTCACAGAAAAAAATAGGATGACAAGGGGATTAATTGATTGGCTAGGATTTAAAAAGGAATATGTTTATTTTATTAGCCCAGAGAGAAAATCTGGAAAACCAGGCTATAGTTATGTAAAGCTTACTAAATTAGCTTTAACAAGTTTTGTTTCAAATAGTTTAATTCCGCTTAAGCTCGCTGGTTATCTAGGCATAATTATTACAGTTCTCTTCGCATTGCTCGGGATTTTTGTTTTTTTTGATCGCTATCTTTTAAAAGATCCATTCGGATTCCATTTTACCAATCTTGCAATTGTAGTGGTATTTATCGGTTTTTTGATAGGCATTGTTTTATCCTGCCTTGGGCTGATAGCATTATATATTGGCAACATAAATACTGAAATTACAAATCGTCCCTTATATGTATTAAGAAATAAAAAGAATTTTTAGCAATTTATTAGCATATTAAAAACGGACTAATTGTCCGTTTTATTTTTCTTAAAAATTTTATAACACTGGAAATTTTTTCATCAAATCGATTGTTTCAATTTTATCGTCAGTAATTTCTTTTGCATCAGGAAAGATGTTTTGTTCAGGAAGGTAATAATGCAATTGTTTATAATTCTCTCGATCTATAAAATTTTTCTTGCCAGCTTTAAATTGTTCAATATAATTTATTTTTTCTTTTGTCGCCTTATCCTGCAATTGCAAATGAGATAAAGATAAGAAATCTTTAGTTTTAACAAAATAATATCCATTAAAAGAAATCAAAATTACCGTCAAAATTGTTAAAGTAATCGGTTTAACATATCTATTGAATTTAAAAAGTTTACAAATTTCACCAACAAACCAGACCAATCCATAAGCCAAAATCAAAATTAAAACAGAAATAAATGTCAGCAAATAACCTCGTTCACCAATATGGACAAAAATATAAAATATTAATGAAGGCAATAGCCAGAGTAACAAAACTTGAGAACGTGCATCATTTTTAATTTTTTTCGGTAAAAAAACATATGCTGAAAAAAAGATTACTGCCGTAAAAGGTTGGATTGCTTCATTTAAAAAGAGAAGCATTGTTTTGTAATTATCAATCAAGCCAAGCAAACCTCTTTTTTCAGCAGAAAATCCAGAGACATAACCAAACTGATTAAATAAAGCGTCAAAATAATCTTTAAATCCGCCGTCCCAAAAAATCATGCCTAGCATCCAAACAACGCAAATTCCAAAAATAATTAGCCAGTTTTTCCAAAAATCTTTTCTTCCGTATTTAAAGGTCACAAATATCCATAACGGAATCATAAATACAATCAAGTCTTGTCGAAAACCGCCAGCAATTCCCAAAGCAATGCTACCCAAATATAAATATTTTTTTTGATCAGTATTCTTAATATATTTATATCCAAGATAGGCAATCAAAGTCGCGAAAAAACATTGCAAAGTATAGCTGAAAGCAACTTCCGAATAAGCCCAAAATATTTTACTAAAAATTAGAATTAAAGCAGCAATTATTCCAACAATTCTGCCAAACATTTCTTTGCCAAGCAAATATAAAAATATAACTGCTAGGATAGAAGAAATAATACTGATCCAAACCAAAACAGTATTTGCATCATGAACAAAATAATCAATAATCTTCGTCAGCAATACATAAAAAACATAGCCAGGTGGATGAGGCTCGTGTTGGGCAAGATCATAATGTATTGTTCCAAGAGCAACAGTACCAGAATCCCAAGCAAACAAAAATTTAGTTGCATACGGAATTCTAGTTAGCAAAGTTAAGAACGCTAAGCCAAAAACAATAATCCAATCAATTTTTTTCTTCATTTTTATTTTGTAATTGTTTTAACAAATTATAATCATTTTCTGGATGATAAATAACTTTTATTATTGCATCCGGAATTTTAAAATCTAATTTTTTATACCAGTCTAAAGATAAAAAGTAATCAGCTTCTACAAATTTATCAATTCTTTTTCCATAAAATAAATTGTCCATTTTTACCATGCCATGAACGATAAGAGAAGTCATGTTGCTAATCTTAACCACGCCTTTGCGAGTTATCCGTAAATATGGAATTTTATATTTGTCACAAGCGTTTAAAAAAACAGAAAATAAAAAAGGATGCAAATGCAAATAGCGATGGGTATCTAAATGATTTGGTACTTTACCAAATATTTTTATAAATTTTTCAATTTGTTGTTCCAATTGCTGTTTAACATATTTTCTTCTGAACATTAGCATAAAAAAATCAGCTAGATTCTCTCCGCCAAAATCAGCATGTAGTCCAAGTGTTTTTTCAGCCAGTCCAGAAAAATCAGTGCCTCGATTCACCATTACTGAAATTCGATTAATACCTGAATTTAAAATCAAATTATCTCCATCTTTAAACTTGCCATAATCATCAGCAGTAAATATTTTTTGTATCATATCAAATATCATAACAAAAATTTGACTAAAAATAAAACTTGACAGGCTCAGATTTTAGTGATAATTTGTATTGTTTAGTTTGCACCTTGCACAAGGAGGAAACAATGCCGGAAGTTGTCAGGATTACTGGTATATCTCAAATTGATTTGAAGCCTGGCTATAAATTTTGTCCGCACTGCAAGGGAAAAACTGCTTGCAATTGCGGAACGTGCGGAATCTCTACTACACAACAAGACGTTGTAACCAAGTATGTCGAAAACGAAAACCGAAAAAGTATCTATGATCCGATGACGATAAAAAAAATTATTCCTGTTACAAATCAGTATTTCGAATTCGGAATTTGTAAGGTCTGCCATGGTGCAGGACAGCTTCCAGATCCTGAAGGGACTGCTAATGATGAAAGAAAAGCTCAGGAACAGGCTGAATATGCAAAAGCGCAAGAGAATCAGCAGACTTTCTTAGTGTTCGTTTTTTTCTTAATGATTATCGGCCTTATTGTTGCACTGTATACTGTTTTTGCACAAAATTGTAGTTAAACCAGTACAAGGATGCTCTTAGCATCTTTTTTTATTTTAATTTTGACAAAATTATTGTATACTAAATTTATATAAAAAATAAGTTTTTAAAACAAAATAAAATTAAAAAATATGGCTTGTTTTATTGCACCTGCTACAGCAGCAACTATCATAACTTCTGTTAGAAAAAAGATACCAGCAAAATATCATCTTGATTGGCTTATTTTTATGCTTTGGGGTGGAGTAGTGATGTTTTTTGTGGAACATATTATAAAAGGTGAAATTGTTTTATATCCGCCATTTTTGACAGCAATGAAAAATCCAACTGACACACTAGCTATGTGGCATGAGATAGTGACCATTGGAGTACCAATGACAATAACAGTTTTTGCAATATGGATAATTATGGTTTTATTCTCGCTCAAAATAACAAAACTAAAAAATCAAAAAAAATTAACAATTAATTAAAACAAAATGGAAATCTTAGCATCGATCCTTGGAATAATGCTAGCAGTTGCTGCTATAGCAGCAGTTATTAGCGCTTTATTCTTTTGGATTGGAGGAAAAATAGTTGGTATAAAAAAAGCAACATTTGGCCGAGCAATTCTAGCTGCAATTGCATCAGCTGTTGCAACTTGGATGATTTCTTGGCTTATGTCATTTATCCCAGGTGCTGGTACAGTTTTAGGATTTATTTTAGGAGCAATTATTGTTATCTTTATTATCAAGGCTGCATTTGAAATTGATACTTATGGCAAGGCTTTCTTAGTCTGGATCTTTTATTTAATCGCTCAAGGCATCGCCTTTTTTATTGCCATTCTAACTTTTGGTGGTGCTCTTCTTGAACTATTCAAGCAATAAATTATTATTAAAAATTAAAAAGACTAATGTTCAAATATTAGTCTTTTTTATTTTAAAAAAATATTAGTTAAAAGTATTGCCAAAATATAATAATATGGTATAATAATAAATCAAAAATTTAAGCATCAGATCAGCTAAAACATATACTATTAATAGCATGAATTTAAATACTACTAGCAAGAAGTCAAAATTTATCAGACGAAAAATAATTCAGTGCTTCCTGGCGCTTTTTGTATTGGCAACAAGTTCATTATTAATAAAAAATAATTATCTTGATAAAAAAGATTTAGATATTGCTAAAGAAGTTGAGGCAGAATCAATTCAAGTTGAAGTCATAGAAGTTCCAAAAGAATTTAATCCAAGCGAGACAGTAATCGCGCTAGAAAATTATGTGACAAATTTATCAGGCAAATATGGTTATTCAATAATTGACTTAGAAACTAGCAAAGAATATGGTGCAAGACAAGATAACAAATTTTTTATGGCAAGTACTTGCAAAATAGCTGTTTCTGCCTATTTGTATAATCAGATTCAATTAGGTAAAATTAATCCAGATAAAAAATTAGTTAATTTAAAAAAATTCTTTGAAGACGGCACTGGTATTCTGCAATACGAAGAAGCAGGAAAGTTATATAAAATTAGTTATCTTGATGAATTAATGATCCAAAAAAGCGATAATATTGCCACAAATATTTTGATTAATTATTTAGGTGCATATAACATTCAAAATTTCATAAATAATTCTGGTATTTCTGGTATGGATATTTTGGAAAATACTACGACTCCCAAAGCAATGTCTAGTTTGTTACAAAAAATATATAATAATGAAATTATATCCAAAGATTCAGCAGACAAGCTATACTATTTAATGATTAATTCAATTGGCGATAATCGATTAATTGCCGGGATCCCAGCTAATGTCGCCGTTGCTCACAAAATAGGTACATTTGATGATCAAATCAGTGATGTTGGTATCGTATTTTTAAAACAAAGACCTTACGTAATTAGTGTATATTCCAAAAAAAATTTAAAGCAGGATATTGCAGAAATTGCGATTGCCAAAATTTCAAAACAAATTTTTGAATTTCAAGATTCAAACGAATAATTTATGATATACGATTTAATAGTAATTGGTGCAGGTCCAGCTGGAATTATGTCAGCAGGAAAGGCAAGCGAATCTGGTCTTTCTGTCCTTTTGATTGAAAAAAATCCAAAAATTGGCGCCAAATTATTATTAACTGGCAAAGGCAGATGCAACATCACCCATCAAGAAGATGATTTAAAAAATTTTATTAATCAATTTGGGAAAAATGGCAAATTTTTATATAAAGCCTTAAATATATTCAGCATTCAAGATACATTAGATTTTTTTCATAATTTAGGCATTGAAACAAAAGTCGAAAGAGGGAATAGAGTATTTCCAACAACTGATTCAGCATTGAGCATTGTCCAAGCTTTAGGAAAATATTTAGTTAAAAATAAAGTAAAAGTTTTAACTAATACAAAAGTTACGGAGATTATAAGAGAAGATAATAAAATTATAAAAGTTAAAACAAGACAAGGCGATTATGTAGCAAAAAAATATATTTTAACAACAGGTGGCAGATCATATCCTGAGACTGGATCAACAGGTGAAGGATTTGAATTTGCTCGTCAATTAGGTCATAATGTCATTAATCTTAAACCAGCTTTAACTCCAGTCTTAGTCAAAGAATCATGGATTAAAGATCTGCAAGGTCTTAATTTAGAAAATGTTAATATTAGCATTTATCAAAATAATAAAAAACAAGACGAAAGATTTGGCGAGGCTTTATTTACCCATGAAGGAATGAGTGGGCCGATCATTCTAGATATGAGTAAGAAAATCGGCGAGTTACTAAAAAACGGTCAGGTTACTTTACAAATTGATTTTAAGCCAGCTTTGGATTTTCTAAAATTAGATTTAAGAATTCAACGAGATTTTAAAGAATTCAGTAATAAAGAATTTAAAAATAGTTTACATAAACTTTTACCTCAAAAATTAATACCAGTCATCATAAAATTATCAAATATTAATCCAGATAAAAAAGTAAATTTAATCACCAAAGAAGAAAGAAAGACCTTGCGGAATTTGTTGAAAGAATTTAAACTAGAAATTCAAGGACTTACAGGATTTAAAAAGGCGATTGTTACTTCCGGCGGGATAGATTTGAAAGAAATAGATCCAAAGACAATGAGATCAAAAATCATTGATAATCTTTATTTCGCTGGCGAAATTTTAGATTTAGATGGTCCAACTGGCGGTTACAATTTACAAGCCTGTTGGAGTACCGGATATTTAGCAGGAGAAAGTGTTTCTGACCGTAATGCTTTGAATACGATTTAAGCGGGTCAAAATAAAAAAGACCTTCATTATGAAGATCTAAATGTGCTGATTATCTGCTTTCCAATTAATTTTGAGAGTAATGCTAGCTGGATCAATCCCAAAAGCCTGGACTTCTTCATTTTTCACAAAAACAGGTTTACAACCCCATTTTGCAGGCATTGCTTTACCGATAAGGTTGTAAGCAACATTACCAAGGCGTTTCGTTTTCCATTCGATCCCTTGAAATTGATGTGGTTCAATGTTGGTAAAATAGAATTCGTCATCATGCTGTTCAGGATGTTTTCCCATTCCGTTCCTCCTCTTTCGACCACAAAAGACATACAACACTATATAATATTAAAGATAAATTGTCAATAATTAATACATACTTATGAAAAAAGGATACGTTATAATTGCAGTCATTATCATCGCCATTATTTTATTTTTTATTTTAACAAAAATGAACAACAACACAACAATAAACGAAAATCAAAATCAGGAGAATACAAATCAAGAAGATGTTATCGAAAATACAAATAATAATGTTAATGAATCACAAAAAGTTAATGCAACAAATGAAGTTAGTAATTCAATAGATGGGGTAACTGGATTAAAAACTGAAATTTTGAAAGCAGGAACAGGAGATAAGCAAGTCAAAGATGGCGATTTAGTATCTGTTCATTACAAAGGTATTTTGGAAAATGGCAAAGAATTTGATTCTAGTTACAAACATAATCAGCCTTTTGAATTTACAGTTGGTGCAGGAGAAGTTATCAAGGGCTGGGATTTAGGTTTGGTTGGAATGAAAGTAGGGGAAAAAAGAAAGCTTACAATTCCTGGCAGCCTAGCATATGGCGAAAGAGGAGCAGGCAATGTTATTCCTCCAAATGCCACATTGATTTTTGAAATTGAATTGCTAGAAATAAAATAAAGTTTGATTTGACACAAAGATAATTATCTAGTATACTAAATACATAAAATTCTGCTGGATTTTCAGTGGAATTTTTATTTCAACAAAAAATTAATTCAGTTAAATTTGTGGTCCGGCCTTTAGGCCGGAAAGTTCAGGGCTAAAGCCCTGACCACAAATATTTATCATTATGATTAACATTCGAAATATCGCCATTATTGCTCACGTAGATCATGGCAAAACAACATTAGTTGATGCTCTTTTGCGTCAATCAAAAACACACTTAAATAAAGAAGTTTCCGAGAAAACATGTATCATGGATAGCAATGAATTAGAAAGAGAAAGAGGTATCACGATTTTCTCAAAAAACGCTTCAGTTATTTATAAAGGTACAAAAATTAATATTATTGATACTCCTGGACACGCTGATTTCGGTGGTGAAGTAGAAAGAGTGTTAAAAATGGCTGATGGCTGTTTGCTTTTAGTTGATGCTAAAGAAGGTCCAATGCCTCAAACAAGATTTGTTTTGAAAAAGGCATTAGAGATGAAATTAAAAATTATTGTTGTTATTAATAAAATTGACAAGCCATTTGCCAGACCTCAATATGTTTTGGACAAGACTTTTGAATTATTCCTAGAATTAGGCGCAGATGATGAATCAGCCGAATTTCCAGTTATCTATGCTTCAGCAAAGCAAGGCAAAGCTGGACTAACGGAAGATTTAGAAAAAATGACCGATATTTCTCCATTATTTAATGCTGTTTTAGAGCATATCAAAGCTCCAACAGGCAGTAATGAAGAATCATTACAGATGTTAGTTACATCAGTTAGTGAAGACAATTTCAAAGGCAGAATTGCAGTTGGCAGAATTTATAATGGCCAAATTAAAAATAAACAAGAAGTCATTCAAATCAATCGCGAGGGCAAACATATCAAAGCTTGGCTAACAGCATTGATGACTTTTGATGGTCTTGAAAGATGCGAAGTTGATCAAGTAGGTTGTGGCGATATTGTTGCAATTTCAGGAATTCCAGATGTCAAGATTGGAGAAACTATCGCTGACCCAGCAAATCCAAAAGCATTACCATTGTTAAGCATTGAAGAGCCAACAATCAAAATGACTTTCAGCATTAATGATTCTCCATTCGCAGGTAACGAAGGAAAATTTACAACTTCTCGTCAAATTGCCGAGCGCTTACATAAAGAATTAAAAACAGATATGGCTCTAAGAGTTTTAGATACAACTGAAGGCAATTGGATTGTTTCAGGTCGTGGCGAATTACATTTAGCAATTTTGATCGAAAGGATGAGACGCGAAGGATTTGAATTCCAAGTTTCACGTCCTCAGGTAATTTACAAAGAAATTGATGGCCAGAGAATGGCTCCTTATGAAAGGATCTTTATCGAAGCACCAGAAAAATATCAAGGTACAATTATCCAAAAATTAGGCAGCCGTCATGCAGAATTAGTTGATATGAGAATTGATAATGGAATTGTATATTTAGAATTTACTATTCCGACAAAAGGCTTGTTTGGTTATCGCAGTCAATTTAAAACTGACACTCATGGTTTAGGTATTATGAACACTTGTTTCTATAAATATCAGCCCGATAATTTTGATTGGAAAGAGAGAGATCAAGGCTCATTAATTTCAAATGAAAAAGGCAAGACATGTCATTATGGTCTTACTAATGTTCAAGATCGAGGAGTCATGTTCTTAAATCCTGGTATTGATGTTTACGAAGGTCAAGTCGTTGGCCAGCATTCCAGATCAAATGACTTAGTTGTCAATGTATGTAAAGAAAAGAAATTATCAAATATGCGTTCAAAAGGCGAAGGTGTTGCTGTCCATTTTAATGCTCCAAAAATTATGGATTTAGAAGATGCATTAGAATATATTGCAGATGATGAATTAGTCGAAGTTACACCTCTAAATATTAGAATTAGAAAAAAATATTTAACTGAAAATGATAGAAGAAGAAATGCGCGTAAATAATTTCTAATTTTAAATTTCTAATTATCATTAAATTTTCAATAATTAATTTCTAAACAACTGCGGACGGAAAATAGTTTGAAAATTTAAGCATTAGATATTTAATAGAAATTAGTCATTAGAAATTAGAAATTCAGAAAATCTATTTACTTTTTTTAATAATACTGTATACTATTTTTAAGCTTACAAGTCGTATAAAACGGCTTGAGGTCGAGTAGGCCGTTTATATCAAATTTTAATTACAAAACACGATGTTTAATAACGATAATGGTGCTCCAAGACAAATGGTACAAGGTAACTGGACATGTTCAGATTGCGGAAAAGAAATCACTGAATTACCTTTTCAACCATCAGGAGACAGACCAGTACATTGCAAAGAATGTTGGGCAAAAAAGAGATCTGAAGGAAGATCAAACTTCCAAAACAGAGCTCCAAGACAAATGGTACAAGGAAATTGGGCTTGTTCAGAATGTGGAAAAGAAATCACAGAATTACCTTTTGAACCAAAAGGTGATCGCCCAGTATTATGCAAAGATTGCTGGAGAGCAAAAAGACCAGCAAGATTCTAATCGATCTTAAAAAGTCTTTAATAGATAAAGCCGCTGTAAAAGGCGGTTTTATTGTTTTTAAATTTCAAAAAATTTTATAGTTTAATAATAATTATTATCCACAAGTAAAAACTTCTTTACATCAAAATATCTGTTGCTATAATGCAATTGAACAAATTTCTTCAAACAGTTTTGATTTTCGCAAAAATCCAAATCTCTTGACAGAAGACAAGGTATTTGCTATACTCATTTATTACTATTTTAATCAAGCAATACCGCTAAATCAAATGATGCAAAACGATGATGTCCCTCTTCCTGAGGAAAATTATCAAGTAAGCAGAATTTCAATAAATTTAATAGCTACTAACAGAAGTCACTAGTTTGACTTTTTTATTTTGTAAAAATATGAAAAAGTGTATCGCGTTTTTATATAATGTCAGACATAAATATCCAGATCAAAAAGATTTAAGCACTCATACTGAAATTGATTTTGATGATCCAATTACAATCAAGACCATGATCAAGCATTTTAAAAATGCTGGTTTTAATGTCTTACCTATTGAGGCTGATGAAAAAGCATATCTCAAATTATTAAAGAATAAGGAAAAAATTGATTTAGTATTTAATTATTCAGAAGGAAAAAACGGCCAAGATCGCGAGACACATTTGCCTTCAATGTTAGAAATGCTTGAAATTCCCTACACTGGTTCAACTCCTTTGACTCAAGCCTTAGCACTAAACAAAGCGAAAGCAAAAGAAATTTTAGTTGCTAATAATGTCCCAACTCCGATTCATCAATTATTCAAAACAGGTAACGAAAAATTAGATAAAAAATTAAAATTTCCAGTCATTGTAAAACCAATTGGCCAAGGCTCATCTGGTGGCATTACTAACAAAAGTGTTGTCTTTAATCAATCTCAGCTAAAAAAACAGATTAATCAAGTTGTTAAAACATATCATCAAGAAGCAATCGTCGAGCCATTTTTAACTGGTCGCGAATTTTCAGTTGCATTATTAGGCAATCCTCCAAGAATATTGCCAATTATTGAAGCAGATCATAGTAAATTACCAAAAAATTATTTGCCAATTGATTCGCTAGAAGTCAAATGGTTTTTTGAAGAACAAGAAGACAAATCCGGCGCTTCCGAACATTTGATCTGTCCAGCCAGAATTCCAAAATCATTAGAAAACAAAATCCAAGCATTATGTCTAAAGACATGGAATGCTTTAAATATTCGAGACTGGTGTCGTATTGATATTAGGTGCGACTCAAAAAATAATCCTTATGTATTAGAAGTAAATTCACCAGCTGGAATGATTCCTCCGGAAATATCAACAACATCCTATTTTTCGCTAGCTGCGAGAGCTGCAGGAATCGATTATGAAAAATTATTAACACAAATTATTAATACATCCTTACAAAGATATGCAAAAAAGTAACGTAAAACAAAAAAGTAGAGAACAAAAAAATTTGTTCCATGCATCGCGTGGTCTTAAAGCCATGTTGCCTCATGGAGGTCTGCCTGAAATTATCTCTCCTTACATGGTTGATTTAATTTCCAAAAACGGCGGAGTTGATGGACCATTAGGTAAGCAATTTGTTGCCCAGCCTGCAAAAGAAAAAAGATTAGCTAAAACAAACAACCTTGATCCATTATCCGAAGATGAGCATGAAGTTGCTCCTGGCTTAATTTACAAATATGAAGGTAAATTAAAAAAAGGTAAGGTCCAAACTTTTGGCCGTGTTTTGTGGACAGTCACTAGATTTTGTGCTACCTATTGTCGTTTTTGTACTCGTGGCCGAGAGATCGGTATACCTGCTGGATCTTGCGGTAAGACAAAAGGTACAATTGCCAATAATGCTTTTTTGACAGACCAACAAATTAATGAAGTTTTTAAATTTATAAAAGAGCATAAAGAAATCAACGAAATTATATTATCAGGTGGCGATCCTTTAGTTGCTCCAAAAGATTATTTAATCAAAATAATTACTGGCCTTTCCAAATTACAAGAACAAGGCTATCTCGATGTAGTGAGAATTGGATCTCGCTTGCCAATTGTTAATCCAAGTGCTATTCAAGAATGGCATTATGAATTGCTAGGCAAAATCAAAAATTTAAATTTAATGGTTCACATCAACCATCCTTCAGAACTTACACAACAATCTGTAGATGTTTTGTATAATTTCAGAAAAAAAAGTTTAGCAACAGTTTTCAGCCAGACAGTGTTGCTAAAAGGCGTTAATGATAATGTTGAAACCTTATATCAATTATTTATCAAAATAGTAAAAGAGGGAATTAGACCATACTATATGTATCAAAATGATCCAGTCTATTGGGCAAATCATTTCACAGTTCCATTCAAAAGAGCAGTTGCAATTTGGGAGAAATTAAGACCAAGATTATCCGGTATTGCTGCAACAGCTAGGTTCGTAATTGATACTCCTCATGGTTATGGCAAAATTCCAGTTCCAGAAGGATCTGCATGGAAAGTAAACTACAACTCATTCATCGATTTTAAAAAGAAAAAACATATAATCAAATAAAATTAAAACCGCGCTTCAAACGCGGTTTTTTATTTTCTCAAAAAATATCTTATGTTATAATAAAAATAATAAAAATATAATATAAAATAAAAAATAAAATTTATGAAAACAGGTTCATTATCCCGCTATTCATGGGCGATGGTTATTAGAGGCGTCATTGCAATTCTTTTTGGCGTTTTGGCATTATTTTGGCCAGACATTACATTAGAATTACTAGTTTTCTTATTTGCATTTTATGCTTTGTTCGATGGCATTATCGCAATCATTGCTTCTATTAGTTCAATGAAACATCATAAACAATGGTGGGCGTTTTTGCTTGAAGGTCTATTAGGAATTGGCGCCGGTATTTTTGCTTTAATTCTTCCAGAAGTAACATTATTTGTATTGCTTTATGTTATTGCCGCTTGGGCAATTGTAACAGGATTAATGGAAATAATCGCTGTCTTTTCATCAGGCTGGGATGAGCCAACAAAATTATTAATTGGTTTAGCTGGGCTTGCCTCAATCATTTTGGGAGTTGTCATGTTCTTATATCCATCCGGAAGTTTATTAGTCTTATCATGGCTATTAGGAATTTATGCTTTGATATTCGGAATATTATTAATGATGTTCGGCGTACAGATCAAAAAAATAGGTTCATAAAAATATGCAGGAGAGAATTAAACCACACAAGCTAGTTGATATTTTGAAAGAAAGCGATCTATGGATAAAAAATCTAAAAAATACAGAACGTATTATGGATTTTTGTAGCGCAATTTTTGCTTTTTCTGTAACTCTATTGATCATCCAAATTGATGTTCCGATAGAATGGACTGAAGAATCACTTCAAGATGAGTTTAGAACAATATGGCCAGGAGTATTAGGCTATTTAATCTGTTTTTATGTTATTATAAAATTTTGGATGAGCCACTTGCACATGTTCAGTTATATAAAGATAATCAATAGAAATTTTTTAATATTAATATGTATTTTTCTTTTAACAATTACATTTCTGCCATTTCCGTCAGATATTTTTAGCACTCATTTTAGCAAAATAACAACAACTATTATTTTCGCCATTAGTATTGCGCTAGTATCTTTAATGTCATTTTTAGTTTGGATCTATTTGTATTTTCACAAAGAGATGTATTATGAAAATATCGATAAAAATGTGATTCTCTATAATTCTGTTTTAAATCTAAATATTGCGTTAGGTTTTGGATTATCTGCTATATTCTTATTTTTTTCAAATAATGTTAATCTTTTTTGGGTAGTTTGTATAGGTGCAATTATTCTACTTAATATTATTGTTAAGCAGATCGCAAAAACATCATGTAAAAATAAATTATAAATAAATAATGAAAAAAATTATCATTGGAGCTGTAACGCTCATTAGTTTGTGTATCTGTTCTAATCAAGTATTTGCTTATGATTCTTCTTCTCCGGAAGTAAAAATTTATAATGTCAAAAATTTAAGACAGAACAAAGCCTTTTTTGCTTATGACAGGAATTTCAAAGGCGGTGCAAGCGTTGCTTTTGCCAAACTTGATGATAGTAAAAATCATTTTTTAATTACTGGCGCAGGCTATGGTGGCGGTCCTCAAGTTAAAATCTTTGACAAATTCGGCAAAGAAAAGTATTCATTCAATGCATTTTCATCTAATTTCAAAGGTGGAGTCAATGTTGCAGCTGGCGATTTAAACAAAGACGGCTATGATGAGATAATATGTTCTCAGGCAAGTTCTGGTCAAGCTTGGATAAAAGTTTATGACAAGACAGGCAAAAAAGTTCTATCAAATTTTTTAGGCTTTCCATCTGGATTTAAGGGAGGAGCAAATATTGCATCTGGTGATATTAATGGCGACAAAAAAGATGAAATAATAGTTGGCGCAGGATATGGTGGCGGTCCTCAAGTTCGTGTATTCACAAGAAAAGGCAAAGCTTTATTTTCTTCTTATCCTTTTGCGTATGATTTTCGAGGCGGAGTGAATGTTGCAACTGGTGATGTTGATAATGATTCCAAAGATGAGATAATTGCCAGCCAGGCATCAGAAGGTCAAGCTTGGGTAAAAGTTTTTAAAGCAAATAAAGATGTTACTGTTTTAGGAAATTTTTTAGCTTATAGCTCAAATTTTAAGGGCGGTGCAACTGTTTCCGGAATCGATGTCAATAATGACAAAAAAGCAGAAGTAATTACAGGCGCAGGCTTTGGCGGCGGTCCTCAAGTTAAAATTTTTACAGCAACAGGCCATTCATTAGGTAAAGATTTTTTCGCTTTTGATCAAAATTTTAAGGGTGGAGTCAATGTAGCCAGTGGAAAATTATCAATAACTGGGAATAACAAAATTTCAGTTTCAGTTGCCAGCTACAAAGGCGAGAGAGGCAATGATTACCAAAAGTATATCGAAGTAGATATTAGCGAACAGTGGTTGAAATATTTTGAAAATGGCAGGAGATTGGGCTATTCATTAGCCTCAACTGGCAATTATGGCACTGACACTCCGCTTGGAACTTATTTTATATTTTCGAAAAGACTTTCAGTTCGTATGACTGGTCCAGGCTATGATCTTCCAGGCGTTCCATACGTGTTAGCATTTTTAGGTCCTTATACAATTCATGGTACATATTGGCATGACAATTTTGGCCATCGTATGAGTCATGGTTGCGTCAATTTGCCAACACCGTTTGCAGCAGAGGTTTACAATTGGGCAGATATCGGCACTCCAGTAGTAATCCACGAATAAATTCTAAACTTCAAATACTAAATTCTAAATAAACTCAAAATTCAAATTTTCAAAAAACCTCCGAGTTTTGAAAATTAATTTTAAGTTTATTTAGAATTTAGAGTTTAGAATTTAGGATTTTAGTTCTGTGTATAACTTAATTTACTTTTAACCCTATTTTTGCTAAGCTTTTATAAGAAAAGAGATTCGAGACAAGTTTATTAATAATTTAATTTTCCCATCAATTTAAATTAATGAATGGGAAACAGGAGAAAACAATGGAAGCATATTGTGTAAAATGTAAAGCTAAACAAGAAATGGCAGACGCAAAAGAAATCAAAATGAAAAATGGCAGACCAGCAACAACTGGAAAATGCCCAAAATGTGGAACTAAAATGTTCAGAATCGGAAAAGCTAAATAATTTTTCGAAACTGTCGATATCAAAAGAGAGCGCAAAGCTCTTTTTTGATTTGGCTAAAAAACACACGTAGGCGAGAAACCGATTTCTCGCCTACGTGCTTCTGCAATATTCTGTGTTCGCTTTTTCATTTTTTCGGGTACGTAAAATATTGTATTTAATAATTTGTGTTGCTATAATCAAATTAGCAAAACATTATGATTAAGAAATTAGCTTTAAGCATTATATTTCTAGGGTTATTGGAATCAATTATTTATTTCCAAAAATCAAATATTGTTATTATCATTGCTGCTATTCTCTTATTTCTACTTTCACTTATTTCTTCAGTTCGGCTAAAAGTTTTACACAAAATTGGTTTTTGGGGACAAGTAAATATTTCTATTTTGCCTCTTTCGTATATTCTAAGTGCAACAGTTTTTTTATTGTTTGTTCCAGATCTATATTATTTACAGCAAATTTATCTAGGTCTAGCTACTATCATTTTTTACGGCGCTTTAAAGCTTGTCGAAAATGTTTGCAGAGATGTTAAAAGCAGAAATGCCTTCAAGACTTGTGATTTTTTAATCACAATCTCAGCTTTCTTATTTTATGCTAGTATCTTCGGATTGTATCTTTTCTTGCTATGGCCATCTTGGATCTTCCTGATTCTCTTAGCTTTTGTTACTTTCATCCTCACTTATGAATTCTTCTGGCATAATCTGCTCTTGCAAAAACACATTGTTTATTCATTGATTTTAACTTTAATAATCTCTGAAATCAGCTGGGCATTAACACTATGGCCAACAGGTTTTATGCCTAGAGCAATGGTCATTTTTACAGTCTTTTATGCCTTTACGACTCTATCTAAACATAATTTCAATAAGACCTTGAACAAAAAGGTTGTCAGAAATATTATTATAATTAGTATTTTAATCCTATTGCTGGCCTTGCTAACAACCCAGTGGACGTTTTAGCCTTAGAAAGCCATTAAAGTTAATATAAAACTAGATAATATTGACAAATATTACAGGCTATGCTATATTAAGCTGTATGAAAAACTTACTTAATCTAAAAAAATATTGGCTGATTTTAATCTCATTCACTCTAATTTTTAGTGTGATTGGTTTTATTGCTTCAGTTGTTCAAACTCCAAAATATGAATCAACTGTTCAACTTTTGGTTATCCAAAAATATGGTGATCAATTTGATGCTTTTACAGCAAAAAGATCAGCTGAAACTGTAGCTGAAACATTATCCAGCGTTGTCTATACAAGCTCATTCATGAGACAAGTCATTGCTGCTCCTATTGGTATTAACGATAATTTTCCAAAAGAATTGAAAGAAAGAAAGCAAGCCTGGAAAAAAGAGATTAATGCAAGATTATTAGAAGGTGGAAATTTTCAAATTATTGTATCAGATAAAGATAGAGACCAAGCTGAAAAAATAGCTTATGGTATTGCTTATATCTTTGTTACAAATGGTAGCGAATATCATGGTGGCGGTCAGCAAGTTGAAATAAAGATGGTTGAAAAACCAATTACTTCAACAAAGCCTGTTAGCCCAAATATCTACTTAAATACAATCCTTGGTTTCGTTGCTGGTCTATTTACTTCTATTGGAATTGTCTTCTTGCTTCCTGAAAAAACAGAGCAAAAAAAGATAAAATTTAAAGAAGATAAAACTAAGCATCAATATAAAAAAGTTACATCAACAGTTCCTAATAATCTACCAATTGCTAAAAAACAAGAAAAAGTTGATAACAAAAAAGGCTATACTGGCGAGGAATATTCAGAAAGCAAAGTTGATGAATGGGTAAAAACAGGACGTTTCAATAAATAAAACAATTATAAAACGAGGCTCAAAGAGTCTCGTTTTTTTGTATCCAACACGAACACTGAATATTAATAATTGAATATTAAAACGTTTACTAAGACAATATTCAATATTTAATATTCAGTTATCATTTAAGTATTGTCATTAATTTTTTTACAAGCTCATCCCAGCTAAATTCATTTTTAACTCGCTCAAATCCATAATTTCCCAAATCATTAGCTAATTCCTCATTCCTTAAAATCTTAATTAAGGCGTCAGTAATCTCTTTAATATTTTCAGGATTTACTAAAATACCAGTTTGACCATCTAAAACAGCTTCAGCAACGCCTCCGGTATTTCCTGCTATAACTGGCTTTTTACAAGCGTTTGCTTCAAGATAGACAAGTCCAAAGCCCTCAATATCTTTTTTATTTTCCATCTCTTTCGAAGGCATAATAAAAACATCAGATAAATTATAATAAAAATTTAAATCACGATCAGTAATTTTCGTATAAATTTTTACTTTGTCATCTAAGCGTAAATTTCTAACTAATAATCTTAATTTTTCAAGAGTTGGGCCATTCCCAATAATATAATATTTTGCATTTGGCACGCGTTTCAAAACATTTGGCATTGCTTTCAATACCATCTCATGATTCTTGCGTGGCACTAATCTTCCACAAGTCAAAATAATTTTCTGATTTTCTAATCCAAACCTTTGCTTAATTTTTAATGAATCTAAGGGATGAAAAAGATCGCTATTCACGCCTGGTGGGATTTTAACAAATTTCTTTGCTAATTCATTTTCGTCTCTATCAAAGTCGAATTTTGCCACAATATAATCGCGCATAAAATCAGTTGTCACAACAATATTTTGCGCTTCATCCAAAACTCTTTTCATCATCTTTTTCGTAAAACCAGACTTGTTTTCTATCTCTTTAATTTCAGTACCATGGGTATAAACAATGTAGGGAATATGTAATATTTTCTTAGCTAAATAAGCAGTCATTCCCATTGGATGAATATGGCCACAATGAATAATATCTATTTTGTTTTGTTTAACTAATTTTCGGACTGTAAAAAAATATTCCAGACTGCTTAATCCAAACATTCGTAATGCGCTATTATAACTTTTTCTGACAATTTTAAAGCCTTGCTTATTATCAAAATCAGAAGCATTAGAATTAATTGGTGCCCAAACTACCACTGATTCTTTAGGCAATCTTTTGCAAATATTATACAGATAATTTTGAATTCCACCTCGTTCTGGAGGAAAAAAGAAGGATAAAAATAATGATTTTTTCATGAAATTTATGAATTGAATATTGAATATTTAATATTGGCATCGAGAGTAGGATAATATTCAATATTTAATATTCAGTAACTTTAGTTTATCAAAAAAGCCAAAAAAGCACAAATAATCGTCAAAAAATGGCTTATTCAAGCCTAGTTGTATAAATAATGTTGACAAATATTTTATATTGTGCTAATCTTTCATGATACATTCCTCAGGTTCTGGAAGCGGGATCGGACCCTACAACTGGAGAGAAACAAGGTAAGGAGGGCAAGGAAATGAAGCGCAAGATCAACTGGATGCTGATGGTGGTGGTTTTCTATTTCTTCAACATCTTCAACCCGATCTACATGTTCATGGACGATGACGAGGGCCAGATCGCCTACGCGCAGGATGGATCCGAGCAGAAGGTCTGGACGATGCTGGATGCGGATCTGCAGGGCACCGGCGTGAGCTGGAAGCCCGCGTGGACCGAACAGCTCCAGGCTGCCAAGGCGATGATGGAAGCGAACCAGTTCTCCTGTCTCGAAGTGAGTGGTGTCGAGGACATCACCGGGTTCAACGTCGGCAACACGGAACTCCGTGCGGCCGGTGGTGAAGACCCGCTTCGGGCAGTGAGGGCGAGGGCGCGTGCCAGCTTCGTCATGAACAAGCTGATGGAGGTGGGTGTGGCGGGAAGCAAGATCCGTGAAGGTACCATGACGACCCGGGCCAACGAAGGCCAGAGGGGCGCCGTGATCCGCCTGATCGAGGACTGCATCCCCAAGCCGCCGGTCCAGTGCTGGGACAGCAACGAGAACTACAAGTGTGATGGTGATGAGGACGTGAACAAGGACTCGGAGTGCAACGTGAAGGACTGCCAGGGGAACGACGGGACGGCCAAGGTCGAGATCAAGTACGACCTCGTCGGCCAGTACGTCAAGTACCTCGGAAGCCCCGAACGTGATCCGTTCACCGGAATCCTGCTCCGTGCCAACTTCCCCATCAGCGACAAGCTGACGTTGGGGCTGGCTGCGGAGTACGGCAAGGCGAACGAGATCGGTGCTGCCGGGTTCGAGCTCGACGCTGAGTGGGATTGGTTCCGCTGGATCAAACCGCGGATCAGTCTCATCGGCCGGGCCTACAACCTGACGACGCACCTGTACTTCAAGCGTGGAGAAGTTGGTGGCGGCGTGGGCTTCAGCGGAGAACTCGTGGAGAATGAAAGCTGGTCCATCATCTATCAGGTGGTGGGCGAGTGGAAGTACGACATCGAGTACACCCGCTGGGAGTGGGAGGCGGTCAAGTCCGCGACGGGCGCCATCGGCGTCCGGTTCTGACGGAGAGTCCCGGGCGTCCGGCTTCGCAAGGAGTCGGGCGCCCGGTTCCGGGTGAGTCAACGGCAGAAGAGTGAGGAGGTAGAGAGATGCGGAACTTCAAGCTGTGCATCATGGTGGCGATCCTGGCGATGGTGGTCGGATGTGCACTCGAGCCCCAGCCCAGCAACGGCAACGGCGGCAACGAGGGCGAAGGAGAAGGCGAGGGCGTCGAGGGTGAAGGCGAGGGCGAGGGTGAGCACCCCTGCGTGGCCGGCGAGTGCGAGGACGGGTTCGTCTGCATGGACGGGACCTGCGTGCCGGATGGGCAGGAGGGCGAGGGCGAGACGGACGGCGGCGTGGACGGCGGTGAAGGGTGCGAGTGCGACGGCGGCTGCGAGGGCGAGGGCGGCAACGAGTGCACCGAAGGGCAGCGGCAGTGCATCGAAAACGCGTGGCAGATCTGCGAGAGCAACGGCTACTGGGGTGTCCTGAACGACTGCCTCGAGGGCCAGATCTGCAACAACGGCAGCTGCGTGCCCGAGCCCGTGACCAACCCCTACACCTGCGCGGTCTGGATCAACGAGCGGGGAGAGCTGTGCGGTGACATCAACGGCCTGTCGTCGTGGACCTTCGGGTGCATGTACGAAGGGGTCGAACCGGTCTGCGAGCTGAACACCTACAACGGTGCATGCGTGCAGATCCCGGACGATGTCGTCAACACGGCATGGCCTCGGACGGAAGATGGCGGATGGCTGACGGTCGCGGGCTGCGAAGCGCGCGATGGTCTGGTCATCACCATCGACCCGGCAGGTGGTCACTTCCTGACGCTCCCCTAGAAACTTCAGTTCCCACCCGACAAACGCAAGTGCGTCGGGTGCGGCATTCTCTCCAACAATTCCAGTTCTTTCAGCGTACGTTCCTTCAAGAGTTCACTATTCAGTGGGCTCTTTTTTTATCCAAAAAAATATTGCATTTGAAACTTGGTTTTTGCTAAACCTTAGTTTCAAAGAGTGAGTATCAAATAGCCCTAAAGACAGAACACAATTACCAAGGCTAAAATATTGACAAATTTAGGCATTATAGTATAATACAAAGTCAAAACAGCACCTTTTGTACCTTCAGCCCGGATGGCGAAAGGGCAGCCGCAGGGGACTTAAAATCCTCCGTCGCAAGACATGCGGGTTCGAATCCCGCTCCGGGCACCAAAACATATCTCACGATATGTTTTTTTATTGTCAGAATCTACGGGTTCGCCCCGCCATGAAGGCGGGGCGCCCTGGCCTTGTGCCAGGGCGAATCCCGCTCCGGGCACCACAAAACAGTATATTACTATACTGTTTTTTCTTTAGATAAAAATGCTAAGGGTTCGCCCCGCCATGAAGGCGGGGCGCCCTGGCCTTGTGCCAGGGCGAATCCCGCTCCGGGCACCATTAGCAGTTATCTTCAAGATACTGCTTTTTTTATCGCAAAAATAAAAAATTGTTATTTCAAAAGCTAATTTTCGAATATATGAAAATCGCAAAAAGCTTAAGAACAATTTATTTGTTCAAGATAATTTATAAATACAATTATTATTTTGACAAATAGAATAACATTTGTGCGATTTGTGGCCGAAGGCATTCGCAAGATTAGTATGAAACACATTGACAAAGCAAAAAATAATGTTAAACTATCAAGTACAGAAAATCGCGCACTTTCCATTTCCAAAACGGAGGCATCATGAAGACGATAGCAAGATTCGTTGCTTTCACGTTGTTCATTATTCCTTTACAAAGTCTTGGCAAAGAGTGGCATGTACTTGATGACCATCAGGGCAAACTTTTGAATTGGCATAAAGAAGATTATTACACTCTTGAGGATATTATGCTTACGATTGCATCTAGACAGAAATCTTGTCTTGAAATTAGTGGCGCTGAAGAAGTAATTTCACTTCCATTCAATTCTCGTGATCAGGCAATTGGAAAATCAAAGTCATTTCGGGTAGCTTTAGCTAAGGTACGATCTGAATTTGTAATGGAAAAACTTTATGAAATAGGAGTGCCAAAAGCTAGGATCAGAGAAGGCCCCATTCTTAATCAGTCTGGTTATGGTGCTTATATTAAATTGATTGAAGAATGTTATCAGGAAGAGAATAAAACAAAGTTGCCTGGCAAAGAAAAGATAGAAGATAGTAATAATGACAGCTATGATTTTCTTGGTCAGGGATCTAGCGATCAATATTTTGGCATTCATTTACGGAAAAGAATGTTGCTAGATGATGGCTTTGTTTTGAGGATTGGCGTAGGCATTGGCAAGACTCAAGACTATATTCTGACTCTAGAAGCAAATCTTGAATATTTAATTGATCCAAATTTTAGTCCCTTTATTGCTACCTTTGTCAGAGATTATAATTTGTTAGAAAATGAAAAGATTGGCCTTGGGATTGGATTTACAACCATAATTAATCAAACTAAAAGCTCAAGTATTTTTCTCGAAGTTGAATTGCAAGATTCAGTTGATGTTGAGGCAAGTATCGGAATTCGTTTTTAGAACGCACATTAGAGTTGCATTTGCAGCTCTTTTTTATTGTTAGCTATTTGACAATAATTTAGAAAAATAGTATTATCAATGGACCAAGTTTTAGATTGTACTCAAAAATTTATTGACCAAGGGGACGGGCGCAGGTGCATATTGACAGCAGAGGAAGGCCAACCAGCACAGGAGGCCATATGAAGCGCTGTAGAGGTATATTGACCGTTCTTACTCTATGCCTTTTTGCCAGAGCTTCACATGCAGAGCAAGTTCAATGTCCATTCTCCGAAGTACCCGTATTTACAGCAGGCAAGATGACATGTACGCTAGCCAGCAAGACTGGATTCGTTATTGTCTTTGCACCTGAAAATTATTTGATTTTCATCAATACTCATCAAGTCAAGGAAGTTCCATACGATCGGCAAAATGAAAGCTACAAGATTAATCTTTTGCCTGGCAACTATCAGATCAATATCATGAATGGCAGTGATATCTTCAAAGAAGAATCTATAAAAATTGAAGTCGGAAAGGGTATTTCAATCATCTTTGCATCACCAAAACTATTGTTCAAGACACCTAACGTTACTTATGCCCAGATTCGGCCAGAGCAGGTGATACAGAAGTGGGAATTGCTCAATGCATCGCTGAAGGGTATCGATTGTGTTTGGAAAGACGAATGGAAGCCCATATTGGCAAAGGTAGCAGAGGCAGTAAAAAAGGCAGAACCAACTTCTTGCCTTGATATTGCCGGAGTTGATGATATTCATGATTTTGTGGGCATTAGCTATCCTGAAATAAGAGCAGCTGGCAGTCAGGAAGCTTTCCATGCAATTCGAGCGCAAGGTCGAGCCAGCTTGATTATGTATCGTCTGGAAATGGATTATAATGTTCCACCACAGAGATTACGTGAAGGCAAGATTGAGATCAAAGGCGAAAAGGGTGTTAGAGGTGTGCGGATCACTCTCGTAAAGGATTGCGCCCATTTGCAAACAAGCCCTAGAAGTCTACCAAGTCAGGCAAGTCGCGTTGCAGATTCTTCAAGGTTTTCGTCAACTAGTATCAAGAAAAAGCGTCGTTGGGAAGCAATGTATGATGCGAGCTTTATCTTTGGTGTCGGGTACCATACATATCTTGGTAGAAAAGTATTCCAAACTCATCAAGCAGAATTCAAGGCTGATTTTAATTCAGTCTTGGTATATGCTGGAATGAGACTTGGAACAGCAGATTACCAAGATTTTATGCCAGGAGTGAAGCTATCTCTTGGTTACAATTTTCAATATCTTAAGCCTCGGATCGGCATTTTAATTACTGCTTATCCAGCTCAAAGTATAATTGAATATAGCTTGACAACAGGCATTAATCTTTTGTTGCCGATTGAAAATCTATTCATCGGACCTCATTACGAAGTTAGCACTTTAGGACAACATGGTTATCTAGCACTTGGTTACGAACTTTAGTTTGCTCACATAGTTGAGCTTTTTTTTATTCAAAAAATATGCTAAAGTTAAAATATTAGATAATAGCTGACAGCTAATAGTTTTTCTATTAGCAATTAGCTATTAGCTTATAGTATAAGCATGATAAAAAACAAACTTCAAAATCTTTCTAAACCGCTAATTTATACCACGTTATGTTTTTTTTACGTCAGCATATTTATTTTGCCTTCTTTTTTTATTCCATTTAATATTTATTTATATCTTTTTGGAATTGGATTTGCCTCATTATTTATTTTAAAAGTTCCAGAAGTTGGTTTGTACACAATTGTTCTTTGTACAATGATTTACGAAAGATTTTTCACCTTACAGCCAATTATCTTAGACGTTAATATTTACAAGATTTATCCAATTGATGTTTTATTAGCAGTTACTTTCATTAGTTTTTTGATTCATCATTTTGGCAATTTAGGAAGTAAAGAAATAAAATATACTAGATTAGAAAAAGCAACCTTTATTTTTTTTCTAACATTAATAGTAGCTCTAGTTTATAGCATTATTAAAAATCCTGACAAAGAATTAGCTTTAGCAACATTCAAGAACTATAGCTATCTATTAATTTTGTTCTTAACAATATTTATCATCAGAACAAAAGTCCAGTTCAAAAGAATCATCAAAGTTTTTCTTGCAGGCGGGATTATTCTAATTGGTTTTATTATTTACGGCTTAGCAACGGGAAATGGTCTCTGGAGTGAATTTACTCCAGGAACACGATTCTTAGCTCAAACTCACACCTATTATCTTTTATTGCCAGTATTCATTGCGATTGTTTTTTTAACATACGGTAAAGAAATTTACGGCCATATCAAGACTCAAGCAATTATTTTAGTTCAATCAGTTGGCATTGTTGCAGGTATGCATCGTCACCTTTGGCTTGGCTTTCTATCTGGCTTGGCAACAATTTTTCTTTTATCAAACAAAGAAAAAAGAAAAGTCGCTTTGAAAAATATTTTAGGGATCCTGCTAGTTGTCTTAATTGTTTTTTCAATAGTTATCTGGATTACAGCCATGTTAAATACAGATATAAATATTAAGGCGTCTTCGTATACACAAAGATTTATCGAAAGAGTTCAATCTTTATTTACTTTAAAATCTAGCAACATTGAAGAAGCAGCAGGATGGCGTTTGAAAGCCTGGCAAGAAGGATTAGTACAATATTCAAAAAATCCAATACTGGGTATCGGTTTTGGCAAAATGCTTAATGTCGAATTCAAAGGCTTTGTGTCAACTGTAGAAATGCGTGCTTTGCATAATGAGCTATTGGGAGTCTTAATCCAAACTGGAATCATCGGCCTTATTCCATTTCTATTCATAAATTATTATCTAATAAAATATTTTATTAAGCTTTATAAAGCTAAAATTTCAGAACAACCTGAATTAATTGCCTTATTTGCGTTCTATGTTGCAACCTGCGTTGGTTTGCTTTTCTCCTTGTATTTAGTCACAAATATGCTTAATATATTCTATTGGATTGCAATGGGATTGATTGTTAGTTTATATAAAATGTATAAACTAGATCAAATTAAATAGTTTATTAATTGCGGCCTGGCCTTCAGGCCAGGACCCAGGCTAAAGCCTGGGCCACAATACAAAAAAGTATGAAGATAATCCAAGCAAACAAATTCTACTATTTGAAAGGCGGAGCAGAACGCTATTATTTTAATTTAATAAAATTGCTCGAATCAAAAGGACATGAAGTTATTCCTTTTGCAATGCATGATGAAAAAAATTATTCAAGCAAATATTCAAAATATTTCGTTAGTAATGTAGATTTCGAAAAGTCGGGGCATAATTTAAAAAAGGCCTGGCGAGTCTTATATTCTTTTGAAGCTAAAAAAAAGTTTGAGCAATTAATCAAAGATACAAATCCAGACATTATTCATATTCATAATATTTATCATCAAATCTCGCCATCAATTTTGACTGTTGCCAAAAAACATAAGATCCCAGTTGTTGAGACTCTCCATGATTTTAAGCTAATATGTCCAAATTATACTCTATATTCAAAAAAAGAGCTTTGTGAGCAGTGCAAAAAATATCGTTATTACAAATGTACTTTTAGAAAATGCATTAAGAACAAATTTTGGCAAAGCGCTCTTGCATCAAAAGAAATGTATTTTCATAAATTAATTAGAATATATGAAAATAATGTTAATTTATTTTTAGCGCCAAGTAAATTTGTTTATAATAAAATTTTAGAATTTGGCATCATAACAGCAGAACAAATAACTATTTTGCCCGAATTCGTTTATACAAAAAATAATAATCTTCAACAACAAAATCAGGAAAATTACGTTTTGTATTTTGGCAGATTAATAAAAGAAAAGGGAATCAAGACCTTGATTTCAGCAATGAAAAAAGTTAACAATCTAGAGTTGCATATTGCCGGATCAGGTCCAGATGAGCAAGAATTCAAAGACCTAGTTAAAAAAGAAAACTTAAATAATATCAAGTTTTTGGGCTTTTTAGATCAAGAAAAACTTAAACAAGAAATTAGAAATTCTTTATTTGTAATTCATCCATCAGAAGTCTATGAGACTTTTGGTTTATCAATCCTAGAAAACTACGCTTTAGCAAAGACAGTTATAGCCTCAAATTTAGGAGCATTGCCAGAAATTGTTAAAGATAAGCAAACTGGCTTATTATTCAAAGCAGGCGATAGTGATGATCTCACAGACAAAATTAATTATTTAGCGAATAACCAAAATTTAGTTATAAAAATGGGCGATAATGCAAAAAAAATAGTTGAACAAAAATACAGTTCAGAAGTGCATTATCAACAACTGATCAAAATTTACGAAGAATTAAAATAGATATTACGACATGGTTTTATAGTATATTAGACCCCTACGAATTTATTTCAAGCAAAAAAATAATCAGCCAAAAGGCTGATTTTTTGTATTTAATTGAATTACAGACAGCTGAAACTCTACTATAAAACCATTAGATTTTGTGAATGCATCATTAAAAGATTTTCAGCTACAGCACATTTCTGTATGCTGTTTTGCTTGAACAGATAAATGATCAAACTGTACAATATTATAGTTCACTTATCCACATAGAAGCTTGACACTAGCACTACAATTTGCTAATATGTTCTGTCCAATTGAATTTGGCTAAAATAAGCCTAAAAAACAAAGATTTACGAAAAAGCCTTGACGAAAAAGACTAAAAGTGCTATATTTATAGGTCTTAATTAGACTTCTAAAATAACCCTAAAATTAAATATACGCATAAAGAGGTTAGTTTTTAATCTCAATTGCGCATATCTATATATATGAAAATTGCGTTTATAGGACAAAAAGGAATACCAGCCAAATCTGGCGGTGTTGAAAGACACGTCGAGGATTTAGCAACTAGATTGGCTAAACAAGGCCATGAAGTTTTTGTTTATACTAGGCCAAATTATACTGATCCAAATATTAAGTTTTACAAAAACGTTAAATTAATTTCATTGCCTTCGATCAACTCAAAAAACTTTGATGCGATTTCGCATACCTTTATTTCTACAATTCACGCTATATTTCAAAAATACGATATTATTCATTATCAAGGTGTTGGTCCATCAACCCTAGCTTTCATTGCTAGATTACTCACAAAATCAAAAATTATTTCGACATTTCACTGCCAAGATCAATATCATCAAAAATGGGGATTTATAGCTCGCAAGTACTTAAAATTTGGTGAATGGGCAGCTTGTAAGTTTCCTCACCAAACTATTGTTGTATCAAAAATATTAAGACAAATTGCAAAAGAAAGATTTAATACCGAAGCTATTTACATTCCAAATGGTATCAACTTTTTAGATCTTAAAAATCAAAAGAGTGATATTTTGGATAAATTTAATTTAGAGCAAAATAAATACATTCTAACTGTTAACCGTTTAGTCAAACACAAAGGCATTCATTATTTAATTGATGCTTTTAATAAAGTTAAAACTGGTAAAAAACTAGTGATTGTTGGTGATTCAGCTTGTTCAGATGAATACGCAAACTTTATAAAAGAAAAAGCAAAAAGCAATCCAAATATTATTTTGACAGGTGCTGTTTTTGGCAAAGATTTACATACATTATATAAAAACGCTTATCTTTATGTTCAGCCATCAGAAGCTGAAGGTTTGCCAACAACTGTATTAGAAGCAATGAGTCATGGAAGATGTGTTCTAGTTTCTAATATTCCAGAAAATATTGAAGCATTCGCAGGATTTGGTTACTTATTTATGAACAAGAGTGTTTCTGACCTTGCTTCAAAATTAGAAATCTTAAATCAAAGAACAGATTTGATAATAGAAAAAGGTGAAAAAGCTAAAGCATATGCTTTAGAAAATTATAATTGGGACATCTTAAGTCTACAAACAGAAATTATGTATGAAAAAACTCTTCAAAATAGAGAAGAGTTATCTTTTAATTTACGTAAAATTGAAATCTAGATTATTTCCTAAAATATAATTTTAAGCTGATTTTAAGCTTGATATATTAAAGTTATATTTCAGGAGATAAACTCCAAAATCGAGTATATCTCCTTAAAGCAGGTGTGGCGCTTCTATGTCACCCTGCTTTTATATTACACTAAATTTTCAAAATAAAAATATTGAAAAATAATCTAGCCCTGTTGATAAATATGTTTTATACTTTAAACAAGCTAAAACATGACTGAATAAGTTATAAGAAAATAAAATTTGGTTAATAGTAACATTAGCGGTTTATTCAACTGTTAACTGTCAACTGTTAACTGTCAACTGTTATGATAAACGGAGTGAGAATCAAACAAATAAAAATCTGGAAAGACCAACCAGACCTAGACCAGAAAAAAGTAAAGCCAGGACATTTAATGGAAATTTTGAGAGCTGATGAAAAATTGCTAACCAAGTTTGGACAAACAACTTTTACAGTTGCTCATCCAGGCACAATCAAAGCTTTTCATTGGCACAAAAAACAGGACGACCTTTGGTTTTTTGCGCAAGGCAAAGCAACGATTGTTTTGCATGATCTACGCAAAAAATCTAAAACTTTTGGCGAGACTCAAATAATTGAATGCAATGCCGAAAAAGATCCAAAGCTAGTTTTGATTCCAATCGGCGTTGCTCATGGCTATAAAGCCCAAGGCAAAAAACCAGTTTTACTTTTTTACCATACAACAAGACCATACAATCCTAAAAAACCAGACGAACAAAGAATTCCACATAACGATCCAAAAATTGGGTTCAATTGGAAAAAATTATGATTAGCATAAATCAAGAATTAATTTTGCAAACTTTAGAGCAGGCAAAAGCTAATCCTCGGCATCGACAAATTTTTCGCTTTCACAAATTAAAAGAGCCAGTCCAACGAATGCTGAATGCAATTTTACCGGATAGCTATGCCAGACCACATTTTCATAAAGATAAACCAGAAGTATTTATAGTTTTAAATGGAAAAATTGCTGCAATTAATTTTGATAAAAAAGGTAAAATAATTAAACAAGAAATAATAAAAAGCTCAGGACCAAACTTTGGTGTTGAATTCAAGCCTAAGGAATGGCACAGTATTGTTGCTTTATCTGAATCAGTTGTTTACGAAATCAAAAAAGGACCCTATAATAAAAAAACTGATAAAATATTTGCAAAATGGGCTCCAGAAGAAAATACTAAAGAAGGTCAACAATATTTGAAGCAACTTAAAAAAATAATAGCTGATAACAATTAATTATTAACAAAGCTATGAAAGACTGTATTTTTTGTAAAATTGCTAAAAAAGAAATTCCATCAGACATTGTTTTTGAAAATAAAAATTTGATGGCAATTTTAGATATCATGCCAGTTAATCCTGGACATACTTTGGTAATTACGAAAAAGCATTATAAGACAATGATTGATGTTCCTGATAAATTATTATCGGAAATGATTTTAGTTTCAAAAAAAGTAGGCAAAGCTGTTATGAAAGGTTTAAAAGTCAAAGGTTTTAATTTAGGCGTTAATAATGGTACAGTTGCTGGTCAGAAAATTGATCATGTCCATTTTCATATTATTACGAGATTAGCAAAAGATGGTTTAAAACTATGGCCACAAAGACAAGGCTATCGGGCAACTGAAGCAGAAAAAATTATTAAAAAAATTAAAAAAGTGCTTTAAATACTGCAGGAAAGATTTCGAAATCTCTCCTGCGAATAAAATAAATTTATGAAAATTTTAGTTACCGGAGGACTAGGTTTTATCGGCAGTAACTTTATCCGCTACATGCTAGCAAAATATTCTGCCTATCAAATTGTCAATCTAGACAAAGTTACTTATGCTGGTAATTTTGAAAATTTAGCTGGCATTGATAAAGATCCACGCTATCAATTTTTTAAAGGAGACATTGCAGATAGCAAATTAGTTAATAGTTTAATTTCAGTACAAAAACCTGATGCAATCATTAATTTTGCAGCTGAAACTCATGTCGATCGCTCGATCATGAATCCAGGGGATTTTATTAATACTGATGTTTTTGGCACTCACATTTTACTTAATGCAGTTAAAGATCATAATGTAAAACGTTATATTCAAATTTCAACTGATGAAGTTTACGGCGATTTTGATAATGGCGGATTTGCCAAAGAAACATCACCTTTGCGACCGTCATCTCCTTATGCTGCCTCAAAAGCTGGTGGCGATTTACAAGTTCTTGCTTTCAGAAGAACATACAATTTACCAGTTTTGATTACGCGTTGCACCAATAATTATGGACCTTATCAATATCCAGAAAAAATTATTCCATTATTTATCACTAATTTATTAGAAAGTAAAACAATTCCAGTCTATGGTGATGGTCAACAAATTCGCGACTGGTTGCACGTTGATGATCATTGTTCTGCAATAGATTTAGTTTTGCACAAAGGAGTTGACGGCGAGATTTATAATATTGGTGCGAATCAAAATCCAGAAATCACTAATTTAGAATTAACAAAACGAATTATTACAGCTTGTGGTAAAGATGAAAGATCAATTGAATACGTCAAGGATCGAGCTGGGCATGACCGCCGATATGCTGTTGATGTTGCTAAAATTAAGACTGAATTAGGTTGGGAACCAAAATATAATTTTGATTCTGGAATTGCTCAAACGATTTCATGGTACAAAAACAATTTAGAATGGTGGAAAAAAATCAAGACAGGCGAATATTTGAATTACTATAAACAGCAATATGTCCAAAGATAGGATAATCAGAAAAGTATCATCTAAAGAAATATTTTCTTGCAAATGGTATAAGCTCAAACATGATAAAATTGTTTTGCCAAATGGGAAAAAAGGTGACTACTTTTTTGTTGACAAAGTTGGATCAGTTATGATTATTGCAATTGAGGATAATAAGATAATTTTAACAAAACAATATCGTTATATTTCTAAGAAAAATAGTTTAGAATTACCTGCTGGAGGTTTTGACAATGGCAATCCAAAAAAGCATGCCCAAAGAGAATTTGAAGAAGAAACAGGCTATAAAGCAAAAAACTGGAAAAAGATAGGAGCATTTTTTCCGTATAATGGTATTTCATCAGAAGTGAGTCATGTTTTTTTAGCTAAAAATCTTATTAAGACAAAAGCTTGTCCGGACGAAACAGAATTTATCGATATAATAAAAAAGCCAATTAAAGAAGTCTACAAAATGGCAGAGCAAAATAAAATTACCGATGGCATGACACTTGTAGCATTACTATTAGCAAAAAAATATTTAAAAATATAATATGAAAATCCTAATCACTGGAGCAAGAGGGATGCTTGGCCAAGATCTTTGTTCTTTATTAGAAAAAGAACATGAATTAATTAAGTATGACCGTGAAGAACTAGATATTACAAATGGAAAGATGGTTAACAAAATTGTTGCCAAATTAAATCCAGATGCAATTATCAATTGTGCTGCATTTACTGATGTCGATGGTTGTGAAGAAAAAAATAAAAAAGCTCTAGCTCGCAAAGTCAATGGAACTGGTCCAGGTAATTTAGCCAAAATAAGTCAAAAATTAAAAATTCCATTTTTTCATTATAGCACTGACTATATTTTTAACGGTCTAAAAAAAGATGGTTATCGTGAAAGTTATAGCAAGATTGATCCAATTAATGCTTACGGTCAAACAAAAGCTCTGGGAGAAAAATTAATCAAGAAAAACTGCAAGAAATATTATATTCTAAGAACTGCTTGGCTCTATGGTAAAAGAGGCAAAAATTTTGTTGATACTATGTTGCAATTAGCCAAAGAACATGATACTTTAAAGGTAGTAAACGATCAGCATGGTAAACCGACATATACTCTTGATTTAGCTAAAAGAACAAAAGAAATTCTCGACAAAAAACTTCCTTTTGGTATCTATCATGTTACAAATGAAGGTCAGGCTACTTGGTATGATTTCGCTAAAGAAGCTTTTAAAATCAAAGGTATTAAAGTAAAAGTTTTGCCATGTACAACTGCTGAATTTCCACGGCCTGCAAAAAGACCAGAATATTCTGCATTGATTAATACTAAAATGAAAGCAATGAGAAGCTGGAAAAAAGCTTTAGCCGAATATCTAGCAAGCTAATTTTCAATTATCAATAATCAATTTACAACAAATTTTCAATTCACAATTTTCAATGGGCATTAGTCTATTGGAAATTGATTGAAAATTGGAAATTGTAAATTGAAAATTAAAATCATGAAAGGCATTATTTTAGCAGGAGGATCAGGAACAAGATTATATCCGCTTACACAGAGCATCTCAAAGCAGATCATGCCGATTTACGACAAGCCAATGATTTATTACCCTTTGTCAATTTTAATGTTGTCTGGAATTCGCGAAATTTTAATTATCTCAACTCCAAGAGATATTAGTACTTACAAAGATCTATTAGGCAATGGAAAAAAGTTTGGCTTAAAAATTTCATATGCAGTTCAGGCCAAACCTGATGGATTAGCCCAAGCATTTATAATTGGTGAAAAATTTATTGGTAAAGATAGCGTTTGTTTAATTTTAGGCGATAATGTTTTTTACGGTCATGGTTTCAAGACAATGCTGAAAAAAGCAGCTAGAATTAAAAAAGGTGCAGTTATCTTTGGATATTATGTTAATGATCCAGAAAGATATGGCATTGCTGAATTTGATAAAAAAGGCAGAGTTTCCAGTATCGAAGAGAAGCCAGAACATCCAAAATCGAATTATGCAATTACGGGGTTATATTTTTATGATAATAGCGTAGTCAAAAAAGCCAAAGCATTAAAACCATCACCAAGAGGCGAATTAGAAATTACCGATTTGAATAGGCTATATCTTAATGAAAAAAAATTAAGACTAGAAATGTTAGGTCGTGGATTTGCATGGCTGGATACAGGCACTCACGAAAGTCTTTTAGACGCTTCAAACTTTATTCAAACAATTGAAAAGAGGCAAGGATTAAAAGTTTCCTGTCTTGAAGAAATCGCCTTTAAAAATGGCTACATTAATAAAAAACAATTACTAAAATTAGCCGAGCCTCTTAGCAAGAATCAGTACGGACAGTATTTGATAAAAATTGCCAACGAAAAAAATTTATTTTAAAATAAGCTAGCAGATAATAGTTAACAGCTGATAGTATTTTACTATTAGCTATTAGCTTTAATTATGTTTAAAACCAAAACCAAAATTATCATAGTATTAGCATTATTTTTCATGCCGGTTATTTCTATCAAAGCGGCTTATTTTAATCCTGATAATATTATAACAGATGAGGAATACACAAATTCTAAATCTCTTACCACAACAGGAATACAAAAGTTTTTAATTAAAAAGGGAAGTGAATTGGCTGTTTTAAAATACAATGGCAAAAGTATTGCCAAAATTATTTATGAAGCTGCTCAAAAATATGATATTAATCCAAAATTGATAATTGCTACAGCTCAAAAAGAACAAAGTGTGATTACTGATTCTAGTCTATCCGATTATCAAAAAAAATATTTGATGGGTTATGCTGTTTTTGATCGATTTAATCCTATTCAATACAAGTATCAAGGAATTTATAAACAAATTGATAGTGCAACCTGGCAATTCAGACAGTATATTGATAATCCAGATTATTATGGATATCAAAAAGGCAAAACAAAAATAACCTCAGATGGATACGTTGTTACTCCAAAAAATGATGCCACAGCTGGTTTGTACAACTATACTCCGCATGCTGGAGCAGGCAAGGGAGCAACCGTCGATGATTCAGGTAATGGTAATTTTCTATTTTGGCAAATTTGGAACAATTGGTTTGCAAATTATTACCCGAATGGTACTTTGTTAAAAGTAGAAGGTGATAATACACTATATATTTTGCAAAATGAAAAGAAGAAACCATTTCTGTCTGATAGAATTATTTTCACATCAAAATATAAAGAAACTCAAGCAATTACAATCACAAGTGGGCAAGACAAATATATAACTGGCAAGCCAACAATATTTCCTGACGGTACTTTGCTATATGATCAGAACAATAATTTCTTTATAATTACACATCAAAAAATAAGGCGTTTTCAATCACTAGCAATTTTTAAAAAACTTGGATATCATAAAAAAAATGCACAGTTTATTGATAATAATGGTAAGAAGTTTTATAAAAAAGATTCACGTATTACAAAAAAAACAATTTTTCCAATCGACGGAACTATAATTTATGAAAAAAAATCTAAAACGAAGTATTTGCTTGATAATAGTCAAAAAAGGCCAATTATCAGTAACAAAATATATAACAACCAATTTGATTCTAGAAATTTAGTTGCAGTTTCTAAAGAAACATTGAAAAGATTAAGAACTGGAAGTCCGGTGCTATTTAGAGATGGTACATTAATAAAAGATGGTGCTGACAATCTATACGTCATTGAATATGGAAAAAAACGTCCAATTTCGAAAAATATGTTTGAAAAAATGGGATATAGTTATGAAAATATAATTAATACTTCTTATAAAATCAGAAAACTTCATGAAAGGGGAAAAAAGGTCAAAATATAATAAGGTTGAGTGCAAGTCTTTATTTGGCAAAAAGTGTTTTATAGCTAAAAATAAAATAAGAAATAGGGTCTCTGTTTATGCTGTCATAATTGATAAGAATAAAATTTTACTGACCAATTCAAAAAATACCAAGAAGTTATTTTTACCAGGCGGCGAGATTGAAAGTCATGAAACAATTGAGCAAGCATTGAAGAGAGAAGTTAAAGAAGAGACCGGAACGAAAATAAAAATAAAAGCTTTTTTAAATTTTAAAGAAGTATTTTTTTATTATGATCCACGCAATGAAGCTTATCATAATTTTTCTTTTTTCTATCTTTGTGAGCCCTTAACAAAAAAGCTAACAGAAAAACATCAAGTTGAATTCGATGAATCTGAAAAACCAGAATGGAAAAATTTATCAGAATTAAAGAAGAAAGATTTACAGCCTCCAACTTATGAAGTTATTAAAAAGTACTTAGGCACAGAATAATTTATGATCAAAAAAAACTTTAATAGTACGATGAATCAAATTTGGATTCTAGCAAAACCTTATTTAGAGAAAGCAACCAAAAAAGATATGGTCGTCCACACGAAAGGAGTTCTTCTAGCAATGACAATGTTACTAAAAAAAGAAAATGGTGATAAAGTAATATTAATACCTTCAGCCATTCTGCATGATGTTGGTTTTTCTAAAGTTCCAAAGAAATTGCAGACAAGTATAGATGAGGAAGATCGTAAGAAGTCATTAAAACTCCATTTAGAATACGCACCTAAAATTATTGAAGAGATTATGACAAAAGTTGGTTATAGCAAAGATGACATAAATAAAATTATTGAAATTGTTATAGCTCATAAATTTCAAGATCCACAAGAATTAGATAAGCAATTATTGATTGACGCTGATACCTTAGCTGACTTGTTTAAAGAACAATTTTACGTTAATGCAAAAGACTATAATAAGATACCGCAAGAATTTTATAACATTAGAAAAGATAACAAATTTTATACAAAAACAGCAAAAATAATTTTTAATACAGAATTGAAAAATAGAGCTAAAGAAATATTTTAATTTAAACTTTAATCTAAAACTATGAAAATATTAGTCACAGGCGGTGCAGGCTTTATTGGCTCGCACATCGTAGATAAATTAATTGAAGATACAAATGAGGTAATCATTATTGATAATTTATCAACTGGTAAAAAAGAAAACCTAAACAGCAAAGCAAAATTTTATCAGGCTGATATTAAGAATTATGAAGAAATTGAGAAAGTATTTGAACAAGAAAAGCCAGAATATATTTGCCATCAAGCTGCCCATGCTTCAGTTCCAGAATCAGTCAAAGATCCAATTAGTGATGCTGAAAATAATATTTTAGGATCAATCAATATCTTTAAATTAGCATCGAAATATAATGTAAAAAAAATAGTTTTTGCTTCAACAGGTGGCGCATTATATGGCGATGCTGATGTTTTGCCAACGCCAGAAACTTATGAGGCAAAGCCTGTTTCTCCTTATGGAGTTTCAAAATTAGCTGCAGAAGAATATTTATATTGCTTCAATTTTCTAAATAAGCTAAACTATACTATTCTACGTTATGCCAATGTTTATGGTCCAAAGCAAGATCCTTTTGGTGAAGCCGGAGTAGTCGCAATTTTTTGCCAGAAAATAGCTAATAATGATCAACCAATAATCAATGGTGATGGCAAATGTACAAGAGATTATGTTTATGTCAAGGACATTGCAAATGCAAATTTATCAGCTTTGAAAAGCGAAAAATCGCAGAACATTTATAACGTAGGTACAGGAATTCAAACTGACGTTAACACAATTTTTCAAAATTTAATTAAAATATCAGGACGGAATATTCCAGAAAAACATGGTCCTGCAAGAATCGGTGATCAAAGAACTAGTGCTATAGACAGCTCAAAAATTAAACAAGAATTAAATTGGGAGCCAAAAGTTAAACTGGAGGATGGATTAAAAGAAACATATGAATGGTTTAAAAATAAATAAATTTAAATTAATTTTAAAATAATGAATAAGTACATCTTTACATCGGAGTCAGTAACGGAGGGTCATCCTGATAAAGTCGCAGATCAAATCTCGGATTCAATTTTAGATGAATTATTAAAACAAGATCCAGATTCTAGAGTTGGTTGCGAAACATTAGTTACGACTGGATTGGTTGTCGTTGCCGGCGAAATCACAACAAAAGCTTATGCTGATATTGCAAAAATTGCTAGAAAAACAATCAAAGAAATAGGCTATACAGAACATGATTATGGTTTTCATCATGAAGATTGCGGAGTTATCGTAAGTTTAGACGAACAAAGTCCAGATATTGCAGTTGGCGTAAATAAAACTAAAAAGAAAAAACAAGGCGCAGGCGATCAAGGTCTGATGTTCGGTTATGCAACAAATGAAACACCAGAATTGATGCCTTTGCCAATTATTTTAGCTCACAAGCTTTGTCAAAAATTATCTGAAGTAAGAAAAAATAAAACTCTTGATTATTTAAGACCAGATGGTAAATCAGAAGTTGCAGTTGAATATGAAGATGGCAAGCCAAAAAGAATAAATACAATCGTAATTGCAGCTCAGCATAATCCTGATATCAAATTATCTCAACTAAAAAAAGATATTATTGAAAAAGTCATTAAACCAGTTTGCGAAAATTGGTTAACAAGAAAAACTAAATTCTTTATTAATGCAACTGGAAAATTTGTAAAAGGCGGCCCTCCAGCAGATTGTGGCTTGACTGGTCGCAAAATTATTGTTGATACTTATGGCGGTCATGGCAGTCATGGTGGAGGATGTTTTTCAGGAAAAGACCCATCAAAAGTTGATCGTTCAGGCTCTTATATGGCTAGATATATTGCCAAGAATATTGTCGCATCAAAAATAGCAGATCGCTGTGAAATTCAGATCGCTTATGTCATTGGCGTTGCTGAACCAATTAGCATTTTAGTTAATACACACAATACTTCTAAAGTTAGCAATGAACAGATTGAAAAAATAATTAGACAAGTTTTTGATTTAACTCCAGAAGGCATCATCGAAAAGCTAGATCTAAAACGTCCAATTTACAAAAAAACTGCAGCTTATGGGCATTTCGGTCGCAATGATAAAGATTTTACCTGGGAAAAGACAGATAAGGTTAAGGAGATTAAAAAGCTTGGAAGTATCTTAAAATAAATTGTGAAGAAAAAAATAGTATTTATAATCGGCTTAACCAGCTTAATATTATTAGGTTTAGTTATTTATATTTATGGATATATATATATATATATATATATATATATATATATATATATATATTTGCGCGTATGAAGATGATTTAATTTTCCGACCCATTTGGCAAAAAATTTTATATCCTTATCCTCGACAATGTCAATTTTAGATATTAGAATAATAGGAGGTTAGCACAGTTAAACTAAAATTCAAATAATGCTAATTAGTGCTAGTTAGCTTAAATAAAAAATATGAAAATCGCAGTTGTCGGCACAGGATATGTAGGACTTGTCACTGGCGCTTGTCTAGCAAAAGTCGGTCACACAGTCTCTTGTGTAGATATTGATCAAGAAAAAATTAAGAAGTTAAAAAAAGGAATTATCCCAATTTACGAGCCTGGCTTAGACAAAGTTGTCAAAGAGGTTGCAAAAAAAGGCAAACTCGTTTTTGATATATCCCTAAAAAAAGTCTTGCCTGATGTTGAAGCAATATTTATTGCCGTAGGCACGCCAGCAAAAAAAGATGGTAAAGCAGATTTGCAATATGTTCATGCAGTTGCAAAAGAGATCGGCGAAAACATTAAAGACTTTAAAGTCATTATTAATAAAAGCACTGTTCCAGTTGGCACAGCAAAAGAAGTTAAGAATATTATATTAAAAACATATAAAGGAAAATTTGCTGTTGTGTCCAATCCAGAATTCCTGAAAGAAGGTTATGCAGTTACAGATTTTATGAAGCCAGACCGTATTGTTATTGGTTGTGATGATAAACAAGCAAAAAAAATAATGCAAGAAATTTACAAGCCAGTTAAGGGTAAAAAAGTTTTTACGACAGTCCAGAGCGCAGAGATGATTAAATACGCATCTAATGCTTTTTTGGCAACAAAAATATCTTTTATTAATGAGATTGCAAATCTTTGTGAAAAGGTTAATGCCGATGTCAAAGAAGTTTCACATGGAATGGGGCTTGATCAAAGAATAGGCAAGAGTTTTTTAAGCGCAGGAATTGGTTATGGCGGATCATGTTTTCCAAAAGACACATCAGCATTGAATCAGATCGCAGGAACAAAAGGCTATGATTTTAGATTACTAAAAGCGGTTATTGAAGTAAATGCAAAGCAAAGACAATCAGTCATTGATAAACTTGAACAAATTTTTGGCAATTTAAAGAATAAAAGAATTGCTGTTTTGGGCCTTGCTTTCAAAAATAATACTGATGATGTTAGAGAATCAGCTGCCATTGATATCATCAGGATGTTGACTGGTGTTGGTGCAAGAGTCAAAGCTTATGATCCAAAAGCAAATGATAATGCAAAAGAGATATTGAATTCTGGTGTTAAAATTACAAATGATCCATATGAGGCAATAAAAAATGCCGATGCATTAGTCATTGCAACAGAATGGCCAGAATTCGCAAATTTAGATTTTCACAAAATTAAGAATTTATTAAAACAGCCAATCATTATTGACGGTCGCAATTTATTAAATTCTATAATAATTAAAAAACTCGGCTTTCAGTATTATGGAATTGGCCGAGCTTAATAATAATAATAAATTTTAAAACGAGCTATTCTAGCTCGTTTTTTGATTCATCAAAATCTAAAAGCAAAAAAGAAAGTAAGGCAATCAAAACACCAGAAATCAATGAAATAAATAGACTCAATAATATTCCGAGATCAAAAATTTTTATAAAAATAATTATTGCTGCAACTAATCCAAGAAAAAAAGAAACAATTGAATATTTCCAAGAATAATTTTTGCTTTCTTTGTCTGAAATATTTTCATCATTATTTTTACCTTGGAATAAAATAAGTAAAATTCCAGAAATAATTACAACAACTAAAATATAATTTAAATTAATAAAATTGCTGACAAAATTATCAAATATTTGATCTAGCAAAAAGAAAAATAAATAGCCAATCAAAAATATGCCAAATATTTGTTGGCAAACACTGTAGAGCAAATTATTTTCTTTCAAACTCTGTCTTTCCATATATTTATCGGCTATATTTTAAATCAATTCTATTTATTTTAATATCGCCAGCATCATTACGATTATATTGGGGGAATTGAAGTAATAAGTTAAAATTGTTGTTTTCATCAAGAAATAAATCATTAACACTAAAATCAGCAGACGCAGTTATTATGCCATTTTTTTCATCTGGGTTTTCAAAATAATCGGAAATAATATAATTACAGCTTTCTTTATTAAATTTTACAAAATCAGAAAAATTAATTAAATTATTCGTGCTTAATGCTTGCAAGGATTCGATATTCGTAGCTATTAAATTATTAAATTCGATATTCAATGAAGCCACGGGTAAATTTATTTTTGAATAAATATTTCTATTAAATAAATATGGTTTATCAATTTTTGTAATATCTAATTCTTTTCTCTGAAATTCTGGACCAGATTCAGTAACCATGCCTTTTTCCTTTGTTATCGTAATAGTTTGCAAAGAAGAATCGCGGAGAGCAGTGAATGTCATATTTCCACTATTAGAATATAAATCTATGTTTTTTTCAGGATCAAAAAGTTTTATTCCATCAGCGAATGCCCAGTATTTTTGTTTTGACACTAAAGAATCAAACACCATATCATCGCTTGCATCTAGAAAGATGTCATAGAGACCTTCTTCTAAATTAGGAATTTTAATACTTAAATTTTTAATTACTGAAGCAACTTCATCGCCATTTTCATTTCCATCATCAGATATATTTTTCTCTAATATCTTTTTTTCTCCTTTATAAATAAAGATATTAAAATCGCTTTTTTCTTGCAAATTATTCAAATCTTGATAATCAAAAGCAAAATCTAAATCTTCATTTGCTATGTATGTTTTAATTTTTGTAAAACCATTAAAGGCAAAATTGAAAGTATTTGTTTCTGAAGCAGAAGAATAATCTTTGACTTTAACAAAATCATAAAGCCCATCTATATTAAAAAAACATATTTTTTCTTCCTGCATAATATCAGGAATGTCACTCATAAAGCTGTTGATGTCTTCATAATCATAATTCACCCAATTCTTTTTAGGATTTTTTTCCTTCAAATATTCGCTGTCTTTATCATACATCAATGCGCAATTTTCATATTCAGCTATTGGATCAATATTGCTTTCCGATTGTAACTCCTTAACTTTTTTCTCACAGATATCATCTCCTTTCTGAAATAAAATTTTACCAGTATTTTTATCAGAAATTTTATACCAATCCAAATTATCAAAAAGTTTATTTTCTAAAACTTTTGTTATTTTTTTATAAGCAGTCTTGTATTTAAACGGACTTTTTAAGGCTATTGACGCTAAAACAAAATTCGTATTTTGATTCTCGTATTTAATTTTTGCATTTAAATTCGTAAATGTTTTAAAAACTTTAATTTTCAGTTGGGCTAAAAATCCAGTTACTCGACGGTAATTTTGACCAGTTTTTAAGTTCTTTTCTGGATTTTCAAAGCCAATAATTTCAGTTACATAAGCGGGAAGCCTATTTTTATTAAAAACTATAGACAGTTTTGTCGAGCCAAATGGACCAAAGTAGGAAAAAACAGCATAAAACAAAATTATTATAATAATGCTAACAGAAACAATCTGCGCGATTTTTGCGTAAGAATTTAGATTTATTTTCATATAATTTAATACATTATATATTCTACAACAAGAAAATAAAAATGTAAAAACTTGACAAGTGGATAATCTTTTGTTACAGTATTATGAAGCTAAAATGCTTCAATAACAGAAGGAGGGAGAGAAATGAGATCGCACATTACAAAATTATTTTTGTTGTCTTCAGTTTTTATTGCAAGCTCTGTGTATGCTGAAGAGCCTGAAAAGGTTCCGTCTCATCCTGATTTTTCGATCGTTTTGCTTGCTGGCAATGGTCAGAAGGCTGATTTGCCAGATGCTGCAATTGAAATTTTGATTGCCAAGTTTGCAGGAAGCAGCTTGAATCTGAGTCTGGCTGGAAAGGAAATCTTCGGTGTAATGTCTGATGAAGAAATTAGAACTTGTTTTGCAACTGATGGTTGCGTTCGCAATGTCTGCATTACCAAGCAGATGGGTAGGATGCTTTATGGGACAATCATTCAGGAAAAAGGCAAAGCAGTCAAGTCTAAGCAGGAAGGCAAGAAGCCAAAAAAGAAGGTCAAAAGTGCTAAGCCTGCCAAGAAATCAACTACTTTGCTTTCCATTGAGTTGACATTGTTTGACGCAATCAATAACAAGATTGATACGAGTTGGACATGCAAAAAATGTCCACAAGAAGAGCTTTATGAAAAGACAATTCCTGAAATTGCCGATACTGCAATCAGCATTATGGCCAAAAACCCGCAGATTTGGTCCGAAAGGAAACCAAGCTTGCGTGCTGATGAAGCAGCCCTCGGCCTTCAGCCACAGGAAATTGAAGTTCTGCCTCCACCTCCAGTCGCATCTGCAGAAGAGGCAAAACAACCGGAAGTTGAAGTAAGGAAAGAACCTGTTGTCAAGGTCGAGAAAAAGATCGAAGTCAAGAAGCCTGGGCTTGACTGGCATTCTTGGACTGGAATTGCCTTGATGAGCATTGGCGCTGGTATGGTTGGAACAGGTGCATATTTCGGCGTAGATGCCAACAATGCCCGTTCCAATTATGAAGCAACAAATGTCCAGCGACAAGCAATGGAATATATGGACCAGTCAGAATCTTCTGCTGGTAAAGCAAATATCATGTACAGTGCTGGTGGTGCTATCTTGCTAACTGGAGCAACAATTTTCTTGCTGGATTATTTTGAAATCATTCACAAGAGCACAACTGCTCCGCAAGCATTGATCATTTCGCAACCGAGCGGACTCGTCTTGAACCTTTCTTTCTAAACGCTAATTAATGGCGTTTTTTTATTTACATTGTTATTCAATATATTTATGCATAAATTTGATATTAACCATTTTTTTATTAAAAAACAAACTTTTTTGATAAGTAGGTCCATAAAGCTTGTTTTTTTATGCTCAAAATTGACAAAAACAACATAAATAGCTACAATAAGCCATTTTTATCTTGCCAAATTATTATTAATATGCTATATTAATTTGAACAGAAAACCCAAGGTTTCGGCTGTACTGACCGAACCTTTCATAGCAAAGAGGAGGAGAGAGATGAAGCCAAGAAACATGGTTGTCTTTTTGTTTTGTTGTGTGATTTTGAGTGGCTGTCTCAAGCCGAACGAAGATTTTTCGAAGAATCTGTGCGATGAAGATGTGCGTTGTTCTGATGGATTTACCTGTATCTGCAACATGGAAAATCATACCAAGATTTGCGTCAGTGAGTCTGATCTTCCTGAGAACGCTGTTTATGCCAGCAAGGAGACGATCTGCATGATCGAATCCGATGCCGGAGTTGATGTCGGAACTGATGTTGAAGCTGATGGCAATGTGCCTGATGCTGAAACTGATGTCCAGACTGATGCTTCGTCTGATGCAGAACAAGATGGAGGCTCGGATCTTTCGCCTGACAATGGAACCGATTTGGCTCCTGACTCTGGTGAAGATATCCCTTGTATTCCGTCTACTGAAATCTGCGACCTCAAGGACAACGACTGCGACGGCGACACTGATGAAGATTTCAACAATCTGAATCAGGCCTGCTCGTCTGGCTTGGGTGAGTGTGAAGCTTCTGGCGTCTACGTTTGTAGCGTCGATGGCAAGAACACTACTTGCAACGCAGTCGCAGGAATTGCTGTTGCTGAAGAATGTGATGAACTGGACAATGATTGTGACGGCGTTACTGACGAAGAGTTGGTTGGCTGTTGCGATGAAGACGATGTCCAGGAGTGTGGATCTGATGTTGGTGAATGCCAGAAGGGTCAAATGACTTGTCAGGAAGACGGCAGTTGGGGACAGTGCGAAAACGCTGTTGCTCCGATTGTTGATCTTTGCGATGACAAGGACAATGATTGCGATGGCAACACCGACGAGGATTTCATTAATCTGAATTCTGCTTGTCAGATTGGTCAGGGCGCTTGTCTTTCGCATGGCGTTTTTGCTTGTAGCGAAGACAGCCTCACGACCGAATGCAACGCTGAAATCATCCAGCCTTCCGAAGAGGTATGCGATCAGCAGGATAACAACTGCGATGGCAATACTGATGAAGATTTGGCTGGCTGTTGCATTCCCGATGATCAGGTTGTTTGTGGCTCCAATGTTGGCGAATGCCGGCAGGGCCTCAAGACTTGTTCAGCGGAAGGCGTCTGGAGCGAATGTGTCGGCGAAGTCAAGGTTGCAGAAGAGCTTTGTGATAGCAAGGACAACAACTGCGACGGCTTCATCGATGAAAAGTTCGTTAATCTTCATGCACAGTGCCAGATCGGAATTGGCGAATGCGTATCGACAGGCACAATGATTTGCGCAATTGATCAGCAATCGCTGTCTTGCAACGCAGAAGTCAAAGTCGGAAGCGACGAGACCTGTGACAACAAGGACAATGACTGTGATGGTAATACCGATGAAGAGCTGACGCGTGAATGCGGCTCTGATGTCGGCGAATGCCAGAAGGGCGTGCAGTCTTGTTCCGCTGGTGGCTGGCTTGTCTGCGAAGGCGAGATTCAGTCGAGCGACGAGATCTGTGACGGCCAAGATAACAACTGCGACAACAATACTGACGAAGGTTTCAACATTGGCGATCAGTGCTTCAACGGACTTGGCGAATGCCGGACCGAAGGCGTGATTGCTTGTGTTGATGAAAATCAGAGTGCTTGCAATGCAGTTGCCGGCTCAGCAAGCGAAGAGCTTTGCGATGGCCTGGATAACGATTGCGACGATTTGATCGATGAAGAGCTGGAAGACTGTTGTGAGCCTGGCACAATTTCTGAGTGCGGTATTGATACTGGGGAATGTGTGAAGGGAACTTCCACGTGCCTGGCAGACCGCTCTTGGGACTGGTGTTTTGGAGCAACTGGACCTTCCATGGAAGAATGCGATGGCAAGGATAATGACTGCGATGGCGAAAACGACAATGATCTGATTGGCTGTTGCTCTCCGGGTGTTTCTCGCAATTGCGGTATCGATGAAGGCGAATGCCGAATCGGAACGCAGACTTGCTGGGAAAATCGGGAATGGGGCGCATGCCAGAATCAGATCTCGCCGACTGATGAGATCTGTGATGGTTTGGACAACAACTGCGATGGTTTCACTGATGAGGACTTTGACCTCACCTTTGATACCAACAACTGCGGTAGTTGTAACCACATTTGCGGAAATCAGGGGACAGCGAGTTCAATCTGCGAAGCTGGTGAATGCATTCTGCAATGCAGTCGCTTCCGCTTCGATGTGAATGCTGATCCTGCTGATGGATGTGAATGTGAAGTCACCAACTGCGGAGTGGAAATCTGCGATCAGGTTGACAATGACTGCGATGGCGCTGTCGACGAAGACTGCCAGTCGCTGGTCATGTACCTGTCATTTGACAACCATTTCAATGATGGTTCAACGAATGCTAACAATGCTGTCAACCACGGCGCCACTTTCACTGCGGATGCAGTTTGTGGCCAGGCAGCATCGTTCGACGGAGTCGACGATTATGCTGAAGTGGATAGCGTGAGTATGAATAGTATTGGTAATGAGTTTACGTTCTTCGCAACAGTCAAGGTGCGAAGTTTCGAGCTCAATGACAGAATTTTCAATAAATATCTAAACAAGCCAAGTATTGGAATTGATTTTTCCGATAATGTTGGAAACTGCTGGAATTTTATGTTGTCTTCAAACAACATTGGTTGTAACAAGGCAGTAGCTGTCCAGACATGGATTACCATTGCCGGAAAATATAGTAATGGTAGATTCATTTCTTATGTAAATGGTGAAAAAGATGTAGACGTAAATACTGCCAACATGCTAGGTACAAAAATGTACATCGGTGCATCTAGCAATTCTGGAACAAAGAGTGATATGATTATTGATCAACTTGTTTTTTACAACAAGGCATTTTCGGAAGAAGAAATCGTACATTATTTTAAAATCCTAAAGTAGCACATATATAGACCTTCTAAAAGGTCTTTTTTTTATAACAAAAAACCCTTCAGTATTAGGAAGGGTTTTAAATGGACTAGTTATAAACTAAAAAACGCTTACATAAAATCCAGTTATATTTACACCTACACCAGTTCTATCATAAAAATGCAACTCTACAGAATTCCCTGTTGGCAACGTTTGTACTTCGGCAAAAGCTGTAGCATCGGCTTTAATTGGCAATGCTTGAAAATACCTATTTGCAACTGAAGAACCAAAATCTACAATGTATACGCCTGTTGAATCGCCATATGTAACGGTAATAGTAGAATTTGAAAGATAGTTAAAGGAATTTGTAAGAGTTGGGGTTGTAGGGGAAGAAGTATTTACATTAGCAGCTGCCTTTATAATTCCATTTATCGACATATCAATCTTGTCAGAAGTTACAGCATCATCAGCAATCTTATCAGAAGTTACAGCGCCAGCTCCCAATTTATCAGCAGTAACAGAACCAGTTCCTAATTTTGAATCAGTCACAACTCCAGTTCCAAGATTATCAGCAGAAACAATATTAGTTCCTTGTAAAATTCCACCTACTAAAACATTGCCTTGAACTTTCAAATGATCTTTTACATAAACTTTTTTTCCTTTGACAGGATTTCTGATAAAACCTTTTACTAGCAATTGTCCTTTATTGCTATTTGTTCCAACTGTTGATGTCTTCTTTACTAATATGGAATCAGTTGTCCATACTGATGCTGCGCTTGCGAAAGCAGTTGTTACTAAAAACGCGCCTCCTAAAACAAGTGACAACACCAAAAATCTTTTTTGCTTCATTTTGTTTTTCCTTGTCCTCCAAAACTATTTTTCGTAAAAAATAGCTAAGAAGAAAATTAATTATTTATAAATTAAGATTTAAGCTTAATAGTTGAAAAAGCTTTTATTTTGCAAAGCTTTTCATATTCCATATCATTAAGTATTCGATGACCTTTTAGAAAATCAACTAAAACAATAATTTTCTCATCCAGTTTCCTAATAATTAAAATTAAATCTCCTTTTGTAGAATCAATCTTATTTATTAAAGATTCTTCAAAATTTGCAATTTTAAGATTTAAATCATTCTTAACAATTTCAAGATCTTTCTTAGAAGCTGTCTCTGAAAAACCTTTTGCAACCATTAATGCAAGTTCAGAAATTTTTTTGTCTAATTTTTGATCAAAACTTTTTTCTTGATTCTTAAAACCAGCATTTATCTTTTCATCCTGCATTTTAAAACCAGCGTTTATCTTTTCATCCTGCATTTTAAAACCAGCGTTTATCTTTTCATCCTGCATTTTAAAACCAGCGTTTATCTTTTCATCCTGCATTTTAAAACCAGTATTCATCTTCTCATCCTGTTCTTTAAAACCAGCAATCATCTTTTTTTCTAAACTAAAAAAGCGCATGTCATTTTTCTTGAAACCATCATCCATTTTCACAGATAACCTTTCAACTTTTGTGCCAAGTTTTTCAATCAATTTGACTAAGTCTTTAATCGTAATTTCTTTTTTTGTTTTCATTACTAAAAATCAAATTTAACAATAAAATTATAACACATTATTTATTTGTCAACAAATTTGTTGTTAATAAATCAAACAACACTTGACAAATATCAATAATTAAAGTACTCTAATTTAAAGCACCTTGCACATAAAAGGAAAACAAGGAGGCAAGAAATGAGAAAACAAGCAATCTTGATCATTGCGATTTCATTTTTTCTAGCATCATGTGGAAGAATGTTGATTTATTCTCCTGAAAGAATAAAAGCTTATACTTCTGGAAATCCTGGAAAGCCGTATAAAACTTTGGGAAAAGTTGAAGCAACCTATATTCCTTCTGGATTTTCAAAGAAGGTAGCTCCTGGATTAAAAAGCTATGAAAGAAATCCAGAAAAATACGGCAATGCAGGTACGCACGTCAGATCATATTCTTTAGAAGCGCCACCAGATTTGAAGCCAGACTATCAACAAGCAACAAGACTGATGCTCGACCGAGCTTATGATCAGTATGGTGACATTTTGGGAGCAGTCATCAATGTCCGCTATTCAACATCTGTTAAATATTATGCTCAAGGCGGAACTGTTGATACTAATTTGCAAAGAATGCATACAAAAGCAAGAGGTACAGCAATCTGTTTTGTCAATCGTCAGAATCAATGCATTATTTATGATGACTCTGAATCAAATACAAAAAAAACTGCCCAAAAAGCTGCTTCATCTGATAATGATTCTTTTATCCAAGTAATAGACGATGAAGATGAAAGAAAGCCAGCAGTTAGAATCGCTAAACCAGAGAAAGCACTTGTGCCTAACAGCTTGCTTGGTTATCCTTTAAAAGAAGCAAGAACAGATAGCCATTATCCCAACATTAAAGAATTCAAGAAAGCATACGAATATAACTACGGTAAATTTTTTATCAGAATCATTGAATTCAAAACTGTAATTGGAGCAACGAATTATTTATCATTTTTGAGCCAGCAGCCAAAAGCAAAGAAGATCAATACTGGCTTTTTTTGGACAACAGTTCAAGAAGGTTGCAATAAATGCGCAAACTTATCTTTTCTATTTGATCAAACAAAAGTTATCGCTATTTTTCCTGAAGATCAAACACTTAGTACTGCAGTAAAAGTTTCTCATGCTTTAGAAAAAAAATAATGTCCTTTTTTTGAGAAAACAAAAACCGAAAGAAATCTTTCGGCTTTTTTATTTTTGACAAATTTTTAAAGAGTTTCAAATAATACTTCTTCAGATAATGCGCCTTTATCAGATTTTTTCTTTGTGTTTTGAGCCTGTACTTTAACTTTGTAAACAGTATTAGAATCTAATCCTGATAATGTTAAAGTTTTGCCAGTAACATAATTTGTTGATATCATCTGGTTATTTCCATCAGTTAATTTTACGATATATTTAAGATTTGATCCTCGGCAAGCATTCCAAGATACAACAGCAGAATTTTCTGTAATATCAGTAACTAAAACATTTTTTACTTTTGATGGTTTTGTGCGAAATGTTACATATGAGCTCCATTCACTTGCCAAACTTCCTTTTATGGTTCTAACTGATGCATGATAAGTTTTATTAGATAATAACCATTTGCTAGCAACTGTTTTATAATTCATGCTTGATCTAAGATAGCCAATTGTTTTATCATCTTTATCAGCTAATTTCATTTCGTATTTTGTTGCGTCAGTTATCTCGTCCCAGATAATGTGAGCAGTTGTTGATCTGCGATCTAACACAGACAAATTTGTTGGTACTTCAATTGATGTATCAACAGTTACATTCAACGGCTTGTTCTTTTTAACAGTTTTTGCTGATGCATTTAATGCAAATGACAATGAAACAAGAAAACACATTGCCATTACAGCGCATAAAATTTTCTTCATGCTTTTTAAAAATTACTTGTTAGTAATTATATATTAACATATTTTTAAAAATAAAAAAACCGAAAGATTACTTTCGGTATATTTTTACTCCTTTTCAAGCTCCTGATTAATATATCCAGCACCATCACCGCCTGTGAAAACACGAGGCACATTGTCCCAATCCCAATCATAATAAAAACTTTTGTAACCAGATTTTCGAATTTCTAATCGGAACTGTCGATCAGGTAAATTATTTAAAGTTAATTCGCCAGGATCTCCAGATTTTTCAGATTTCAACTCGCCAAGTTTGTTATTATTGACAAATACTTCCGAGCCTTCTTGACCGACAAAAAAAATTTTCCTAACTTTCTCAACAGTTCTCTTTCTAGCCACATACTTTTTTAATGTAGGGTTGTAGATATGAAGAACCATAATTAATGAACCGGCAGACGAACTATCAGTAGTCAACAAAGCAGGAAAGCTGCCATCAGTATTTGCAGGAACATCTTTGATTGTATCTGGATTATCAAAAATTATCGTCGGAGTATTATCAACAATTGACCAAAGATTTGCATTACAGATTGGTCCATTTCCTTGGCAAGTATCAGTTACTAATAATTCATTGATTCCATCGCCATTCAAATCTTTTTCTTCGCGAACACCGCACTCATCCATAATTGCTTGTTCAGCACAATTCATGTGCTTGCATGTGCAAGCCGCTAAAGCAGTTTCTTTCAGCAATCTTTCTAAACTGGTCTTCTGGCTAGTCTTAAAATCCTCCGATTCCGGACAATCATCGTCGATCTTTGTTTCGCGCAGTTTGAATCCCTCATCAAAAATTTCATAAGACAAGGACAAACATTCCTGGTAAATACGAACTCCAGGTTTGCGGCCCGCATTAGAGTCTCTGTAATTGCCGTCAAGTGCAGAAGCAAAATCTTTGTATGCTTTTTTAGTGCAACTATTCTGAACTGAAACTCTTACTTTGATTTCTACTTTTTCATTTTTGCTAAGCATATTCAATCGGCTGCTATCAGAAACTACAAAAGTGCAATTCAGATTTCCGGATGAGAATTCTTTAGATGCAGCTTCATAAAAAAGTTTGATATCTCGCTGAATCTGTTCATCCTTGATTTCTTTTGTGCATCCATAAAAGAAATGTAAACATACAAATGCAAAGACAAACATTGTTCTGCGTTTCATGGCGTCCTCCTGGTCTCGCGTCCCTTCCCAAAAGGAAGTAAAAATGTAAAAAGAACAACAATATAATTTACTTTAAATCATAATTATTGTCAAATAAAAAAACCGAAATAAATTCGGCTTAGAACAAAAATTATAAACAAATTCTTAACGGTACCCTTCCAAAAGATTGATCAAAGCTTTTGCATGTTGTTCCAACAGGACATTCGGAAAATAAATTGCAATTATCACATGACACTCCCAAATCTTGATCTCGATCTTTTTCTTCAAAACAAGTTTCAGTGCAAATTCCAGAGATGCAAAACAAATCAAAATCACAATCAGAACTGACAACGCAATTTTTTCCAATTCCATGATTTGGCAAATACATTTCATGAGTCGCTTTTTTCACAGCTTCCAAAACATTAATTCTTCTCCAATTATGAGAAACACCATCAGGATAAGTAACAAGAATTTCGGTTGCTGATTCATAGATAATCTTTCTAATTTCATCAGGATTTAATTCCGGCCTGATTTGTTTTAGCAAGCCAGCCAGTCCGGAAACTAAAGGCGCTGCAAAAGAAGTACCTTCACCAATTGCAAATGAATTATCAATTCCTAATAATCTTAAATCCTTACCAGGTGCAGCCAAAGTCAAGATATCAGGATCATCATTTTGAGAAAAACCAGACCAATTAGTTCGATTCTCAAGTCCATATTCATCGTAACCAGTTGCGCCAACAGAAATTACATTAGAAAAAGCAGAAGGAAAATGATTTGTAGCATCAATACCAGTATTGCCAGAAGATGCAACCATAACAACATTATGCGCATAGGCATAATTTACTGCAATTTCAAGAAAACCTATGTCAGAAGGATTGACAAAAACCTGAAAACTCATATTTATTACTGAAGCATCCTTTTTCACAGCATAAATTATTCCGGCAACTACATTTCTTAAAAAAGTTTTATTGTCAAATTTATTCGAATCAGGAAATAGTTTGAGTGCAATCAGATTTGCATTAAAAGCAATTCCACTCAATCCGAAGCCATTATTTTGAGCAACTATTACTCCAGCAGTAGCAGTTCCATGTCCTTTATCATCACTATCAAGATTTTCAACAGAAACATCATTATCAATATCGCCAAAATCAAAAGATTCATAATCTAATCCAGAAAACTCTTGATGATCTAAATCAAAACCATTATCTAGAACAGCAATTTTTACTTGATGAAGAGTAATGCTATTTTGTTCAATAAAATGGTAAGCTTCGGCGAGCTTGATTATCTCAAATCCCCATAAACCATTTTCATTGCTACTTTCAATGTCCAAACTTTCAAGCTTAGCAACATAATTCTTTTCCGCCAATTCAACAATTCCACTAGCAAGCAAGGTGCTGATACTTTCTTCAATTTCTTCAGCAGAATTAAATTCGAACTTTAATTCAAAAATATTCACATCTGGAATAAAAGCTGAAATTTTTGCGCCGATCTCATCCAAAGTTATTTGAATATTAGACAAACTAACATTATCCTTAAATTTAACGAGTGCAGTATTTCCAGAAATAATATTGCCCTCAATATCTAATGAGACATTTTCAATATCAATGGGCGACAATAAAAAATCATTTTCAAATTCGGAAATTTCAGTTACGCAATATCTTTGTCTGCATAATTCTTTTGCTTTTTCAAAATATGAAGAGTTTTCATTGTTAGAGCAGCCAAAAAGTAGAATACAGAATAAAGCAATTCTTTTTACATACATTCTGCCTCCTTGTTTTTTGTAATTTTTAAAGAACATGTCAAATTGACAACTCTATTTTATAATAATAAAATAACTATGTAAAAAGCCTTCTTTTGGCTTAATTTTGAATATTATGAAGATTCTTGTTACTGGAGGAGCTGGCTTTATCGGATCTCACACAATCAGAAAGTTATTAGATAAAAAATACAATATAATCTGCGTTGATAATTTAAATAATTTTTATAATCCAAAAATAAAAATTAATAATTTAAAGCCCTTTTTAGATAATAAAAAGTTTAAATTTTATAAAGTTAATATTTGTAATAATAAAAAGTTAGCAAATGTTTTTGCAAATGAAAAAATAGACAAAATAATACATCTGGCAGCTAGAGCCGGAGTTCGTCCGAGTTTAGAAAAACCAGAAATTTACGCTAAAACTAATATATTAGGCACACTGAATTTATTAGAGTTAAGTGTAAAACATAAAATAAAAAATTTTGTCTTTGCATCTAGCTCAAGTATTTATGGCAATAATAATAAAGTTCCATTTTCTGAAAATGATATTGTTGACGATCAACTGTCTCCTTATGCTGCCACAAAAAAAGCTTCTGAATTGCTAGCAAAGACTTATCACAATCTTTACGGGCTAAAATGCACAGGCTTAAGATTTTTCACAGTTTACGGACCTTCCAGCCGTCCAGACATGGCTCCATATCTTTTCGTTGATTCTATCTATCATGGCAGAGAAATAAAAAAATTTGGTGATGGTACGTCAAAAAGAGATTACACTTTTATTGATGATATTACAGATGGAATCATTTCAGCTTTAGATAAAAATTTAGATTTTGAAATAATCAATTTAGGCAATAACAAACCAATCAAATTAAATTATTTTATTTCTGTAATTGAAAAACTATTAGACAAAAAAGCTAATATCAAAAAATTTCCGTCCCAAATGGGAGACATGAAGATAACTTATGCTGATATTAGCAAGGCAAAAAAAATATTAAATTTTCAACCAAAAGTTTCGATAGAACAAGGAATGCAGAAAATGGTGGAATGGTATTTAGAAAATAGAATAACAGCATGAAAATATTAATGATTGCGCCAACTCCTTTTTTTTCAGATAGAGGCTGTCACATTAGAATATATGAAGAAATAAGAACGTTGCAGGAATTAGGTCATAATATTACGCTTTGCACTTATCATTTAGGAAATAATATTGCAGGTATTAACATTAAAAGAATTATTAATATTCCTTGGTACAATAAAATTGATGCTGGACCATCTTGGCACAAAATTTATTTAGATTTATTGCTTTTTCTCAAGGCGTTTAAGGTAAGTTATCAAGATAATTTTGATATCATACATGCACATTTACACGAAGGCGTATTTATCGGTAAGGCAATTAAAATACTGCATTTTAACAAGATTCCATTAATTTTTGATAGCCAGGGGGGGTTGCTTTCTGAATTAAAATCACACAATTTTGTTAAAGAAAAAGGAATAATAAAAAAGATGATATGCTTTTTAGAAAAAAAGTCCTACAAAATTGCTGATAAAGTAATTGCAAGCTCGAATTATTTAAAGAATGACAAGGTCCAGGTAATTACTGATAGTACGAATCAAGAATTCAAAGTAACAAGAAATGAATTAGAAAATCTTAAGCAAAGCCTAGGCTTGAGTAATAAAAAAATAGTTGTTTATTCTGGTGGTATCAAGAAATGTAAGGGAATAGATTCAATTTTCGAAGCAGCAATAAAAGTCATCCCAAAAATTGCTAATATTGTTTTTTTGATAATTGGCTATGGCGATTTAAAAAAGTACAAAGAATTAGCAAACAATTTAAAGATTAGCAGCCATTTCTTATTTACTGACAGAATTAATTATTTCGATCTTCCTAAATATTTAAAAATTGCTGATCTTGCTATAGATCCAAAGCATGACAGTACTGAGGCTAGTGGAAAAATAATCAATTACATGAGAGCTGGACTGCCAATCATTGCTTATGATAATAATTTTAATAAAAAAGTTTTAGGGAAAAAGGGAATATATATCAATAATTCCAGTGAGTTGTCATCAAGAATACTTGATTTTTTTTCAGACAATAGCCCGAATCAGATTCATACGTCAACAAAAAATTCTTATACAGAGATCAGCAGTATTTATTACAATATCAAAAATGATAAAAATCACTCAAAATCATAAAGACCTACTTTTGGAGTTAATAAAAACAGACTTCAAACTCCGTTATAGCGGATCAGTCTTAGGTTTTGTATGGGTTTTATTAAAACCATTTTTTTTATTTTTAATATTTTATATCGTTTTTTCATATATTTTTGCTCAAGGCGAATCTCATTATTCTTTACAACTAATATTGGGCTTGATCTTATTTTCTTATTTTTCTGAAGGCACGACTCATGGTCTAACTTCACTTTTAAGCAAGGCTAACATTATTTTGAAAGTAAATTTTCCTCGCCAGATAGTCGTAGTAGCCTCAATCATAAACTCTTTTATCACATTAGTCGTGAGTTTTATAATTTTTTTCGTTTTCTGGATTTTTAATCCAACTCCGATAACCTGGCTTTGGTTATTATTTCCAATTTATTTGGTTATCTTGACGTTATTAATAGTAGGCTTTTCATTCTTTACAAGCATTTTGTTCGTCAGATTGCGAGATTTACAAAGTATTTGGGAGTTATCATTACAAGTTATTCTTTATGCAAGTGCAATATTCTATCCCATTTCTATTTTACCACCACAATTAAGAAACATTTTTTTTCTGAATCCGATAGCAGTTATAATCCAGCAAAGCCGTCAAATTTTAATATATAATCAGATTCCTGATCTTAAAATACTATTAGTCATATTTTTTGCAAGTGTAATCATATTTATTTTTGGATATTTATTTTTTAAGAAGAATATTAAAAGATTAGCTGAGTATTTTTAATATAATTACATGCCAAACATTGCGATAAAAATAGAAAATATATCAAAAAGCTTTAGAATCCCACAAGAAAATAGGAATACATTGCGAGAACATTTTTGGAATTTATTTCATCCAACAAAGTATAAAAAATTTGAAGTTCTTAAATCCATATCTTTTAGAATAGAAAAAGGTCAATGGCTGGGAATCATAGGCAACAATGGTTCTGGAAAATCAACACTACTTAAAATAATTGCTGGAATTTACGAACCTGACGAAGGAAAAATCAAAATAAATGGACGACTTGTGCCTTTTTTGGAATTAGGAGTTGGATTTAATCCAGAACTTTCAGCAAGAGAAAATATATTCTTAAATGGAACAATATTAGGAGTTACAAGAAAAGAATTAGAAAAAAAATTTGATCAAATAGTAGACTTTGCTGAAATAAGACAATTTTTAGATCTACCCTTGAAAAATTTTTCATCAGGAATGCAGGTTCGTCTAGCATTTGCTATAGCCATACAAGCCGAGGCTGATATTTATTTATTAGACGAAGTTTTGGCAGTTGGAGACATGATCTTTCAAAAAAAATGTAAAAAAGTTTTTTATGAATTAAAACATCAGAAAAAAACAGTTATTTTCGTTAGTCACAACATTAATGAAATTAAGAATTTTTGCGACAAAATAGCATGGCTTGAAAGAGGAAAAATAAAAGAGTATGGTAGTGTTTTAGATATAGCTGCTAAATATTTAAATAAATAATAAGTATAATTATTATGTTTAGTTGGAAATATTATGATCCATCATTTGAATACGAAAAAAAATTTCAAGATGTTTTTTGGCCATGGGCTGGACATAAGCGTTTTGCTTATGATCTAATTCGTAATTCTAAGCCTCAAAAAATTGTTGAATTAGGAACGCATAAAGGAACGTCATTTTTTTCTTTTTGCCAAGCGATAAAAGATTTAGGAACAAATACAGAGTTAAATGCCGTAGATACATGGACAGGTGATCAGCACTCTGGATTTTATGATGACTCAGTATATTATGCTGTTAAAGATATTCAAAAATCATATTTTTCAAAAATAAATATTAAGTTGCATCGAAAAAAATTCGATGACACATTAACGAGTTTTAAGGATGATTCGATTGATTTATTGCACATCGATGGGTTGCATACATATAGTGCCGTAAAACACGATTTTGATTCCTGGTACAAAAAAGTTAACAAGAAAGGTATTATTCTCTTTCATGATACTAATGTCAAAACTGGCGACTTTGGTGTATATAGATTATGGCAGGAATTAAAAGATAACGTAAAAATAGAATTTTATCATTCTAACGGCCTAGGTATACTATTTAAAGACCAAGAACAAGCTGAGAATATGAGGAGTTTTCAAAAACACTGGCAGCAATATTATGCATCGCTCTACGAAAATAATATATTAAAGAATAGACTAATAGAAAAAAATAAAGAAAACAATAAAATCAGTTTTCAATTGAATCAAAAAAATAAGGAATTAGAACGCATCCATAACTCGCTATTATGGAAAATAATTTGGGCAACAAAAAACCCCAAAAGATTAATTCAAAAAAAAATATTTTCTTCAAGGAATTAAAAAAAAGTATTTAGATGTGATATTTTATGAGGATAACAAACTTTACAAAAAAGACATTAGCCAGCTTAATACCAAAGAAGTATAAGCCTTTGGCAATGAAATATAAATATGAAATTGATTTTTGGCTTTCAAAAGACAAGAATAAAAATAAGGCATCTGTTAAATATCTACTGAATAAAAGGTTTTTTTGCTTACAATCACTAAATGCTATCAAAATAAGTAATAATAATTTTCGACTGAATATAGTGACAGATAGCATAAAGAAAAGAAGTCTATTCGGAGGAGTGGCAACAGCATTAATTCTTGCAACATTATTTTCAAATAAATATAAAATCCCGCTAAGAATTATCACAAGGACAACAGAAAATAATCCAAGAGACTACAAAAATTTACTTAATTTTTTTAAAATTGAACAACCACAAAAAACTGAGTTTTTTTCAGATTACGATCGCAATTTATGCGATAATAATTATAGGATTGAAATATCAGAAAAAGATATCTTTTTAGCAACATCATGGTGGACTGCTGAAGTTATCAGAAAAGTTAATTTAAGAAAAAATTTTTTCTACATACTTCAAGAAGTTGAAGGCTATTTTTATCCAAATGGTGATGAACAATATATGTGTAATAGCGTTTTGAATAAACAGAACATTAACTACATAATTAATTCTAAAATTCTATCAGATTATTATTCGAAAAATGGATACGAAAATGTCTCATCTAAAAGTATTAATTTTGAACCAGCATTTCCAAAGCACGTTTATTCTCCTGGACAAGATTCATTTACGAAAAAAACAAAATATAAGTTGTTCTTTTACTCGAGGCCAGCAAATCCAAGGAATCTTTTTTGGACTGGTTTAAAAATATTAGACGAAGCTATATTATCGGGAACTATAGATACTAAAGAATGGGATATCTATTTTGTTGGATCAAAAGTTCCGCCTGTAATATTTTCAAACGGAGTTATTCCTAAAAGATTAGGGCAATTAAATTGGAACGAATATTCAAAATTCCTGAAAACAGTTGATCTCGGTTTCTGTCTGATGCAAACACCGCATCCAAGCTATCCGCCGTTAGATATTGTTTCATCTGGTGGCGTTGTTTTAACAAATAAATACCTAAATAAGCAGTCATTAAATTATTCAGATAACATAATATGTGAGAATCTAGATGAAAAATCGATGCTTGAAGGCTTTAAGCAAGCAATAAAATTAGCCAAGGACTCAAAGAAAAGGCAACAAAATTATTTAAATAGTAGCTTAGAAACAAGCTGGGAAATAAGTTTTGAGAAAGTTCTAGAATTTATGTATGAAAGAAAATAATTCTTAATATGCTTTTTATAAATAAAAAAAAGAAGATCGAACAGAATAATAACATTGAGCCTTGGAATATAGATTTTTTGACACGGCTAAGAATTATTACGACTAAATCTTCTCGAAAAAAAGTTATTTATATTTTTGAAGCAGCAAATACCAGCACATTCAGGTATAGGATCTACAATATGTGGCAAGCTTTAAATTACAGCAAATCCTGGATTGGATCATTTTTTTTTGAAAATGAGCTCTCAACTGTAAGTAATTTTATAGATCAATCCTGCGTAATAATATTCGGACGTACAAGATGGTCATTAATAATGGCTAATTTTTTAAAAAAGGCAAAAGCTAAGAAAATTTATACAGTTTTTGATTCAGATGATTTAGTTTTTAATATTGATATGATTCCTCAGTTGATGAACACTCTCAACGTTAGTTTTGAAAACTATGATAATTACGATTATTGGTTTGCCTATATATCAAGACTCTGGCAATTCGGAAAAATGTGTGATGCAACAATCGGTACAAATGAATTTTTGTGCAACAAGTTAAGGGAAACATTTGATAAACCAAGCTTTGTTATTAATAATTTTTTAAATAATGAACAAATTGAAGTTTCCAACAAGCTATATAATGACAAAAAAACAAAATGTAGCAATGAAGAAATAAAACTTGGATATTTCAGCGGAACGCCATCTCATACTAACGATTTCAGAAAAATTGAAGTTGAAATAATCGATTTACTACGTAATTATCCTAGAATAACTCTAGAGATAGTTGGCTTTATGGAATTTTCAAATCTGTCATTGGATTTGATAAAGAAAAAAAGAATATTCTATACACAACTTGTTGATTTTCTGGCGCTTCAAAAAAAGATGGCCGAAGTAGATATTAATATTGTTCCATTAATTGAAAATGATTTTACAAATTGCAAATCAGAATTAAAATTTTTTGAAGCCAGTATTGTTGGAACGATTACATGCGCTACACCGATATATTCCTATAGAAATAGCATTCAGAATAATAAAACTGGTTTTTTGTGTAAAGAAGGCGAATGGTATTCAACTATTGAGCAAATATACAAAAAAAGAATAGACAATAAAATAATATCACGCGCCAGATCATATTGCCTAAACAGATATTCACCAAAGAATCAAGTTTATAATATTGAAAGGGTACTTGATGCTATAGCTTCGGAATAATATATATAATCTATCAAAGTGTTAATTAGTAATATAAAAGTATTAACTAGAAGTTTTAGACAAATGACTTTGTCTAGCTTCGCAGACAAAATTAAAAGCTATTCTAAACAGCAAATTTTTGGTTATTTAGAAAATATTAAATATTACTATTATTATTTTAATAAAATAAAAAATATTGAGAAAAATAAGAAGTTAAATCAAGAAAAAAAAGTACTTATGCTGACCGGCACATTTTATTCAACGCAAATATATCGTTGTTTGCATCAGCGAGAACAACTAGAAATTAAGAACATCGTTTGTGACTATAAATATATTTCTTTGATTACATTAAAAGATATACTAAGTTACGATGTTTTTATTTTTCACAGAGTTAGATGTAATAAATTTGTAAATTTTATGATCGACCGAATTCACAGTTGCAATAAGAAAATAATTTTTGATATTGATGATTTAATTTTTGATCCAAGCTCTATATCGAATATACCAACAGTAATTACCAAAAAAGATAAATTAAAAAGATCACAGCAATATTTAGATACACTAAAAAAAAGTGATTTCGCATTAACAACTACGAACTATTTAGCAGACATTCTCAGAAAGTATAAGCCAAGCTTTATAAATAGGAATGCTCTAAGTAATCAGCAGATAAGCAGCATAATAAGCAAAAAAGTCCTCAAAAATAGCGCAAAGATAAATATTGGCTATATAAGTGGCAGTAATTCTCATGATCAAGATTTTAAAATTATTGAAAAGCCTTTAATATCAATGCTAAAAAAGTATCCTAACGTAAATCTATATATTTTCGGTTTTTTACGCCTAGGCAAAGCCTTCGATATCTTTAAATCTCAAATTATTAGAATCCCTTTTGTTCCTTGGGAAAAAATGCTTGATGAAGTTGCAAAGTTTGATATTAATGTTGCACCTCTTCGAGTTTCTGATTGCTTCTGTGAATCAAAAAGTGAAATCAAATTTATAGAGGCTGGCTTGCTGAGCATTCCAACTATTGCATCGCCAACTGAAGCATTCAAATATGCAATATTAAACAATGTGAACGGATATTTAGCAGAAGATGAAAAACAATGGACGGATTGTATGGAAATGTTAATAACGGATAGAGTACTTAGAAAAAAAATTGGCAAAAATGCCAATAAAGCCGTTATGAAAAATTATTGTCCGCAATATAGATCTGAAAATCTATTTAATATCATCAATGAAGTTTTGGAAAAAAATCAGAAGGCATAAGATGCAATGACAAATGACGCTAGAAAAAAAAGATTTATAAACAAACCGCAATACAAAAATAATTGCAATTTCTTTATTCCCATAATTTTAAATATTGAATAAGAACCGAGAAAAAGAATAGGGATAAAAACAGGAAATATGTGTCTAGGCCAAGAAATAACTTTTCCGAAGAAAAGCATAAAGATTATAGAGGAAGAGCAGATTAAAAAAATAAAAAAGGTTTTGTCCCAAAACAAATTTTTTATTCCAAGAAAGGTAAATATAACAAAAATATTGCAAATCATTAAAATATTAATTAGCGTATTCGTGTAGGAAAAGCCAGCTAAGAAATCAGGGGTATGACCAAAGGCAATAGCGAGCGAATATGTATTAAAGGTACCAAGAAAAAAATTTATTAATAAAAATAATAGCAATTCAATCAAAAATATTATAAAAAATTGAATCGCTTTTTTATTTAAAAATTGATCTCTAAGTTTGCCTTTTAATAAACAAAAAACCGAAATAATTATAGGTAAAAAAAGCAAGGGACATAAAGCTAGTCTACTGAAAAAACCAAAAATGCTTCCGAGAATCAAAACTAAAATATTAATAAGAGAACTCTTTGAATTAAATACTTTGAGAGTAAAATAAAGAATAAAAACAACAAAAAATATTCCTGCGCCATCAGTTATTGGCCTTAAAAAAGTTCTTGCGAAGGGAAGACTAAATATTATTGTCAATAAATATAGCAATAATATTTTTTTATTATTCGTGATATAATTCCTAAACAATAAGTAGGATATATAAATTGCGCCTAAGGAAAATAACAAACTAGTAAGCCAATAAGAATGTACTAATGATATTTTGAAAAGGTAACAAAACAATGCAATAGATAATGGAACAAACCAAGCATGGCCATTTCTAAAATTTTGCATGAATTCAATTAGCGCGCTTGTGTTACTGCTATGATTTTCAAAAAAAGAGAGAAAATAATAAGCAAAATTTACATATTGATCGGGCCAATATTCTAACCAAAAATTTGCAACATCTTTTACCCAAAAAGCATGCGAAAGACAACAGGAAAAAAGGATACTTGGGATTAATATTACCCACAGATAATATTTATTAATAAAACAACTGAAAAATACAATAGAAATTATTGAAAATATAAAAATATATAGATAAATATTATCAGAATCAAAAACAACGACTCTGATCAAGCCAAAACTTTTTTCTCCAATAGAATCTGTTGCGTGTTTATTTGTGAGATTATTTTTTAAGGATAAAAAACGTATTCCGCTTTTCGTTAAAGTATCGGGCATGGAAAATTGCAAAGTGTATGTTTCTTTGGCATTAATATAAATATTGTTAAAATCAATTTCTAAAACATTTGAAGAAAATTTTAATTCAGATATTTTTTTACTTTCAGTAAAAATTGAATTATTATTTTTATCTTTAACATCAATTTTTACAGATTGATTATTGTCTATGCTGTTAAGATCTGAAGTCAAAACAGACATGCTACTAAGTTTTTTATTATAATTAGATTCAACAGTTTGTGAAATTATTTTTTTTCCACCTAACGGAAAAGTGTAATCTGCAATTCCAATATCATTAACGAATACATTGCTTGAATTAAGAAAGAAATATATCACAAAACAAAAAAAAGCTATCAAATTTATGAGAACAACGTAAACAAAAGAATAAATGCCGGATTGCTTGTTATCTTGCATTAATAATATAATTCTTACCAAGATATGAAATAATCAGAAAAGCTATATCATAAAGGTAATGACTATTTTAATCCTATAAACAAAAAAGATAAAATGAAAAAATAAACAGTATGAACAAAGATAAGATGTAATAAAAAATATTAATAAATCTTTTTAAGACAAATGAATTAAAAACAAATCCAAACATAATAATAAAAGCTAGAATACTAGGGGATAGATATCTGCCACCAAGAACTGGCCAATCTTCGATTAGAACAATGCTATATAGTTGAATAATATTTAAAAAAATTACTAAAATCGCCAAGCACCAAACCTGCAGAAAAGAACTTTTTTTAAATTCACGATAAGATAATATCAAATAAAAAATAGAAAAAAGGATAATCAGGGGAGTGATAAAACCCAAGAAAGTAATGATCTGACTATAATAAACAAACTTAACCACATTTTGGGGCACATCATCGGGTGACCAAAAAGTATCAAAAAGAATAAAGGTTTTACTTGCCAAATAACTCATACCATAATTTTCATGACCTGGATTAACAATATAGGCCTGTATTTCCTTAGCATTCTTATTGGAAGTTAAACTGCCATAATTTTTATAGTTAAAGGCAAACCAAGGCAACAATAATATCGTAGTTAGCAAACCTACTACTAATAAGTTTTTAAAGATTCTCTTACGTTTATAAATTAAATATGCAATAACGATTAGAATAAGAAAAAAAGATGAAAAACGGGTTAGTAGCAATAGTCCCAAGAGCGTTCCTAGAATAATTAAATGTTTATTCTTTAGATCGACATATAAAAAACGTATTAAAAAAAATATAAGCAAAGTAGAAAACAAAAGTTCTAATACAGCATTAGAAACACAAACCATTCTGACCGCTAATCCTGGAATTAATGCAAAAATAAACGAAAGAAAAGGCAGTATGGTATCTTTATTTGCAAAAATATTTTTCTCAATATAAAACAATGCCTTATACCAAATAAAAATCGTAATAGAAAAAATAATCGTATTTAATAATCTCAACGCATAAACACTTAATTCAGCATTGTTATTTGTCAAACTATAAACTATAGATCCAGCTAGATAATATAATGGAGGTTGAAAAGATTCATAAATTTGGCCACCGAAACCAATTTTCGAAGCCTCTAGAGACGATGGATTAGGATATGTATGTTCTAGCAATGCTAGATTGTTTTTCGAAACGTAATCACTTAATAGCGGCAAAGTCTTTTCTACTGCTAAGTGCTCAACATATGCGAAATGACCACCTTCATCAATCGGCGAAAAATAAGGAAGTAAAAGAGCAAAAAAAATAGTATTAATTATTACTAAAGGAAATAATATGTATATGCAATATTTTTTAAAAAAAATCCTAAACCTAAATAGCAAAGAAAGAGTCAGAATGATAAATAACAATAAGGTAGGCAATAGAAAAAAAATTTTTATTAGCATATTTATTAAAAAAATATTGAACTATTATTGTCAAGGTCATCAGAGCGTATTTTTTTTGTTATTAATAGCTTATATATTTTGAGACATAGCCGAACATTGTACTCCTTTTGCCATCAATTAACTTCCTTGCCAGCTCAAATCCTACCTCGATAGAATTATCAGCGTTATTATAATTAAAAATTCCTGTCCTACCTAAACAATAAGTACTACCTGTTTTTTCAAAAAAATTAACGACATTTAATAATTTTTCTTTGTATCCTAAATCATAAAAAGGATAAGCGTTTTTTAGCCGTATAACTTTACTATCAAAAACATCACTCTTAGAAATTAATCTAACTTTTATAGCATCATTTATTGATCTTTCTGCTATGTCTTCATCCTTCATCTTCCAGACACCGTCACCTTCATAGCAAGTAATATCAAGACATATTGCTGTTTTATCATCTCTTACCATTTTTTTGGACCAATTCCTGAATTCTACAGAGCGGTTAAAAATTATATCTTTATCCGAAAAGTAAAGCCAGTGATCATTACTGATATTTTTTTTATTTAAAAATAAATAAACAAAAACAATGTCCATATATTTTAATTCATTCAGACATTTTTCAATATCTTTATTTTTTCTTGTACATAAATTATAAAAAGTATGCAACGGAATAGTATTTATTAAAGCTTTATTCGCTTTTGCAAAATTTACGGAACCATTTTCTTTATAGCAGACTTCCTTGTTCTGATCATTAATTTTATTCAAAACAATGTTAGTTTTAATCTCCGAATTGCTTGTCAAAATTAATTTCGCTAAAGAATCAGGCAATTCCTGAATACCAGTTTCAGGATAATAAAATTTTCCACCATCCGGAGCCAATTCCTCATCCTCAAGTGAATAGGAAGAAAAATCAAGTTTTGATATCTTTCTCATAATCTTCTTCATCAATTCTTTAATTTTAACTCCTTGGAATCTTTGACCAGCCCAATCTGCAGACAGCAAAGAAGGATCAATTTTCCATATCTTGCTAGTATATGGAAGACACATAATAGTATAAAGTTTATGTCCAAAATAAAATTCAAACCAATCCTTATAGCTTACAATTCTCTTCTTTATTAGCTGCTTTTTTAGCAAATTATAACCAAATGATAATCCAGAAACAAAAGACTCAGTTATTGGCATAGCTCGTAATAAATTCTGCAATTCAAATGGGTATTTAAGATATTTATCAAACATAAAAATTCTACTTTTTTGAGAATACTCATTCCATTTTATTCCAGGTAATCGCAATACTTCGTCGAGCAGATCTTTATTTGAAGAATGAAATCTATGAGCGCATAAATCAAATTTAAAACCATCATGCTCAAAAGTTCTTGATAATCCTCCCACAGTATCTTCCTTTTCCAATAATAAAACACTGTATCCAGCTTTGGACATCTTATATCCAAAAGACAAGCCAGCTAAACCAGCACCTAAAACGATAAAATCATAATTTTTCATGCCAATCTTTATTAATATATTCTTTTAAACAAGCCTTCCAACCTCGCATTTTATTTAATTTTCTCAATCTCAATTTTAAATTAACTAATCTTTCGGAATCTGGTCTTGGAGCAAAATAATCTTTGCTAAAAAAATCCGATTTTACTGGAGTTAATTTTATTTTTTTAGATAAATTCAAATTTTTTAAAATTTCTTTAGCCACATCATATCGGCTTGCATTTCCTCCGCAAACCATGTTGTAAACACCATAGTAATTTGTTTTTATAAGATGATCAACATTTTTAGCAAAATCGTTTGTATAAGTCGGAGTTCCATATAAATCCGTAACAGCGTAGATCTCTTTTTTACCTTTTTGCAACTGCTTAATGATTTTAGACACAAATTTTTTATCTTTTTTTCCACCTCCCATCATCCATCCAGCTCTAAAAACAAAATATTTAGTTAAATGTCTCCTAATATAGATTTCGCCCATATATTTTGACCTACCATAATGGCTAATAGGATTTGGAACATCATAATCATCATAAAGATCTTTTTTTCCATCATATATTCCGGCAGTTGATATATATACCAATGGTATATTAAATTCTTTAGCTATCATGGCAGCATTCTCTGTCCCAACAGTGTTCGTTCTATATGCTTCTTCTATATTATTCTCACAAAATTCCAAATCTGTTAAAGCAGCTAAATGAAAAACAAAATCAGGAACAAAATCCATTACTTTCTTTCTTATCTCTTTGTAATCTCTAACGTCCAAATACTTTAGCCATTTTTCATTTAAATCGATATCAGTAGCTTCTACAATATATTTTTTTGAAAAATGCTCGTAAAAAGCTTTTCCTAACATCCCTCCACATCCCAAAATTAAAATCTTCTTCATTAATAATGAAAATTAATTATTATTAAATTATTATATAACATTTTTTCTAAAAAACATATTGATGAAAAACAAATATGAAATTAAGCAATTGTTAGCCGTTAATTTAGAAATCTCAAATTTGGCCTTGCGGAAAAAATGAGCTTCATAAAAATCATACTAAGTTAGCATAATTTATTATTAAATCTATATGCTATTTGCAATCAAGAAATTCCTTTTTTATATTTGAGAGAAGACCACGATCCTTATATATAATTTTAAAATCTTCAGATGATTTTGACTTATTTTTAGTCTTTAGATATTGATAAAAATCTGATAAATCACGCAAAAATGGTTTTACAATAATTCCTTTTTCTAATTGAGAATAATAAGTCCTATTTACTAAATGACTATTCGTATTTTTGTCAATCGACTCAATGTAAATTTCGCTTCCCTTGTAGAAAAAAGTTCTAATGTTATCAAGAAAAGATCTATCAAACTTATATCTAACCAAATTGTATTGTGAGCTATTACTTATGTTACAGCTTATATCATGCCATTTTTTGTACTTTGGTTTTAGTAAAAGATAGCCATCATCAAATTTATCAATCTCAAAGTTTTTTATAATTGATTCAGCAAACATAGGTGTTTCAGAAAAAAACAATCTATAATCGATTACTTCATCATGTAGAAGTATTCTTACATGTGGATATTTCTCTTTCAGAACATCTCTGTTCAACATATCTGAATCAGCAAGGTAGCTTGAATAAAGCTGTAGATTAATTAGATGGATTTGACATGTATTTAAAGCTACTGGAATAATTGATTTGTTTGGAAGAACCATTAAACATTTTTTATTTTTTTTTATAATTTTTCTAATTGAGCGAGGAATCTGTTCCGATTGGCTTTGTAAATTTTTCTGAGTGTTTTCAAGACCACTTTGTATTTTCCAAAAAGGAAGGCTAAAGAAATTTAGATTAAGGTCAGGACGAAACAAGTTAATCGAAAAAAATAATAAACGCATTTGTAAAACAATTATAAGTCCCAAAGCTAATATTAAACAAACATTTATTTTAATAGTTCGATTTTTTATTATAAACAATTTACTTTTTTCTAAATTTGTATATATAAAGTAACAAATAATTAACAAAATTAAGATCAAAGTAGGCAAAATATGTTGATCGTTTCTGATCCACCCATATAAAAATGCAAAGTAGCATAATAACAAATAGGGTGCATAATTTATTTTTCTTAAAAAAATGAATCCAAACAAAAATCCCAAAACAAGAATAAAATTTAATACATATTCAAACAATGTTTGATCATTTAAAGACATATACTCTTTATAAAGACTAGAAACAGAAAAAGATTTAAAAATAAAATTTAAAATATCAAAAGAGCCTGTTGTTAGATAAAAAAAACCTAAAAGAAAAATACAAAAAGAAAAAAGATATTCCAAAAACAATAATAATAATTTCTTTTTAGATTCCAATAAGTTTAAAAAAATTAAAAGAGAACCTAAGGTAAAAAAAGCTATCCCCAGATTAAACTTAAATAGAAGCAAAATAGCAGAAAATAAAGAATAAAAAAAGACACTTATATAATTAATTTCAACATTTTTTTTATCAATTGCAACAATTAACAAAAATAAAATTAAATATACGAGTGTATCAATAACAAAAAAATTGAAATCACTTTTAGATAAAAAAACAACAAATGGAAGTAGTAAAATTATCGATCTAAAACAAAATTTAGTAATTTTGTATAACAGAAAAAAAACAAACGCAAACAGAAGAGAAACAAATATCTCAGGAAGGATGCTAAGGAAAAAAGATGTGGTAACTATAGGACCAGGATACAGATAGGTGGCTAAGGGTCCGTATGTAAAAAAAACATCTACTCCTAACTTCTGATCCTGAAATAGAAAATATTTCAAAGAATATTGCCAGTTTCCATCAACACCAACAAAAAGATTCTGATTATTCAAATCAAGATTTAAAATCAAAACAATTAGAAAAAATAAAAACATCATAATCCTTCCAATCTGATCTAGAGATGCAAATTTGTATTTTGAAAAAATATTTGAAAACATAAAAATTATTTTTTTGCAATCACAAAACTCTGCTTTCCAAAAATAAATTGCAAAAAATCAAACATTAAATATGTTTTTATTAAAAAACTAGTTTGTGGAAATATTGATTTTGTAGAATATGGCAGGAACTTTTTTTTCAAAAATTCTATTCTAAATCCACTAATTTTCAAAGCTTCCAACAGGCTTTCATGAGTTATCGGCGTTTTATGATCAATAAAAAACCAATATTTCTCCTTAAGATAGAATATATTTGGTTGCAAAATCAAAATTTTACCGTCACTCTTCAAGATTCTGAAGCATTCATACAATACTTCGATTACTTCGCTAGTATTATTAAGATGTTCCAGAAAATTACTAATAAAAATCTTATCAACTGAAGAATCTTGCAGGCATGCAATTTTCTTACAATCAGAAATAATAACTTCAATATCCTTATTTACAAATTGCTTTATAGATGGGTTTAAATCAACAGCAATCTTCTTTTTTGCTTTTATATTATTCAAAAATTCTCCATAGCCAGCTGCGATATCAACAACAATATCATTCTTATCTATGAATTTTTGAAAATAATTTTCGCACAAAATTTGCCACGTTCTTTGTTTCTTTTCTAATTCTCCAGTAAATCTAATTTCATAAATTTTTTTAAGATCATTTTTCATTTTTTTTGCTAGCTTCTTTTTATAATCGCCCATAGATAATGATTTCTCCAAAAAGCAATATAATATGATAAAAAAATATCTACTTCCCATTTCCTTAATTTTTAATTTTGAAACACCACTTTTACGATTTGTCCAATAATTTGGAACAACAGCATAAGAATAACCTCGAACAATTGATTTCAACGGTAATTCAACAGTCAAATTATAATGATTGCTTAAAAATGGTTTTAAGCCATTAATTGTTTCCTTGCTGTAAATTTTAAATGCATTAGTGGTATCATTGTACCGCATGCCAAACAAAAATCTTATAACATTATTAGTTATTCTATTCAAGAATTTTTTGAATCCTGGATAATCAATTGTTTTTCCACCTTCTATAAAACGAGAACCAAAAACACAATCGTAGCCTTCAGATATTTTATTATAATATCTAACTAAATCTACTGGCCTGTCTGATAAATCAGCCATGACAATAGCAACGTAATCACCTCTAAAATGATCTAGGCCTTTTCTAACAGCAAAACCAAAACCATTTGGTGGGATATTATTGATATAATGGACTTCGGCAATGTCTTTTGACATTGTTTTTAATATTTCTTCAGTTTTATCATTGCTATTGTCATTGATTATCAAAATTTCGTGTGGTATTTTTTCGTATTTTAATTTTTTATTAAAAGCCAAAACAGTTTTTTCGATACAGCCTTCTTCATTGTGAGCAGGAATAACAATTGATAATAATTTTTTCTTCATGATAATATTGCTTTTAGCTGATTTTTATTTTCGTTAATCCATTTTACAATATCTGTCATTGTTTCTTTAATATCTTTCTTTGGTTTCCAATCTGCTAGTTTCATTATTTTTCTACTGTCAGTAATAAATAATTTCAAATCAGTCGGCCTAGTTTCTTTTGTTGAATCAATTTTAATTTTATTACCAGTAATCTTCTGGCATATTGTAGTCAATTCTTTAAGAGAAACGCTATTTTTTGCGCCGCCTCCAATATTATAAACTTCACCGTTAAACTTATCTATACTATTTAACTGAATATCAATAATATCAAACAAATCATTAATATGAATAAAATCTCGGACTTGCTTTCCCTGACCTCCATAGCCGATGTAAGACAATTTACCACCAAAAATATGCCGAGCAGCCCAAAGTACAAAAACACCTTGGTCAACTTTTCCCATTTGCCATGGTCCAGTTATTACTCCACAACGATTTATAATGCCTTTTATTCCATAATTAGCAACATATTCCTGCAATAAAATTTCCGAACATAATTTAGTCGCGCCATAAAGAGAGCGACTGCCATTTATTGGAAAATTTTCAGCAATGCCAAATTTTGAAGCTCCTTTTATTTTTTGTTTGTTACTTAAATCAAAACGATCTTTACTCTCAATATAATTCAATTTATTTATTGTCTCAATTGGATAAACTCTGCTCGTTGATAAAAAAAGAAAATTTGCATCATTTTTTCTTGCAAATTCCAAACAATTTATCGTTCCTAAAAGATTTGTATTAATCAAATAATCAGGCGAGGAATTTATTCCAGCTAAGACAGAAGGCTCAGCAGAACATTCCAAAATTAAATCAATTCTAGGAATTTCGTCAAAATCTTCTTTGCACCTTATATCGCCATGAATAAACTTAATATTTTGCTTAGCAAGTCTCAAAATATTTAATTCTGAACCTCTTCTTTTCAAATTATCTAAAACAAAAATATTTGTTTTCGAGTACTTATTTTTTAGTTTTAAAGCCAAATTAGAGCCAACAAAACCAGCGCCTCCAGTTATCAAAATGTTTTTATAAAAAAATGATTTCATCTATCAAGTCATCTTGAGCGTAGCGAAAGATCCGTAATCAAAACCAATGAACATGGGATTCTTTACTACGGCTCAGAATGACAATATTTATCCACGTTAATTACAAATGCACAGCAGTTTTTTGCGTTAGTTTATTTTCAATGGAGTATGAGTCTGTATAGGCAGTAACTTTTGTATGTTTACAAATATCTTTCAAAATATCATTAATATCATATTTATAATTCCATTTTGGGTAATGCTTTTTGAATTTAGAAACATCAGAGATATACCATATGTGATCACCAATACGATTATCTTCCTTGTATTCATAAACCGCTTTCTTTCCTAAAATTTTCTCAACTTTTTGGATTGCTTCAATCATTGAAATATTAGAATGTCTTGAACCTCCAGCATTATAGACTTCACCATAGCGTGGTTCTTTATAAAAATTCCAAAACATATTAACGAGATCATAAGAATGAATATTATCTCGCACTTGTTTGCCTTTATAGCCAAATACAGTATATTTTTTGCCAGTTGCAATGCACTTTACTAGATAAGATAAAAATCCATGTAATTGCGTTCCACTATGAGCTGGACCAGTCAAGCAACCTCCTCTAAAAACAGCGGTTTTTAAATTAAAATATTTTCCGTATTCTTGAACCATTAAATCAGCAGCCGCTTTTGAAGCTCCAAAAATACTATGCTTGCAGTTATCAAGACTCATACTTTCATCAATGCCTTTATAAAATTTATGTTTTTTCGGCATTTCAAATCTAGTCTTTTTTTCAATTAATGGCAAAGTATTTGGACGATCGCCATAAACTTTATTTGTTGATGTAAAAATAAATACTGCTTTCGGACAATATTTTCTGAAATTTTCTAACATTACCAATGTTCCATTGGCGTTAATAGTAAAATCAGTGAAAGGCTCTTTTGCAGCCCAATCATGAGAAGGCTGAGCTGCAGTATGAATAATCAAATCAAATTTATAAATTTTAAATATTGCTTCAATCTTTTTATTATCGCGAATGTCAACATTAAAATGCCTGTAACCGTTTATTTTACTTTCCAATTCCTTTCTGTTCCAATCTGTGCTAGCATCAACTCCAAAAAAATACTGGCGCATATTATTATCAATGCCAATAATTTTAAATCCTTTTTTTGCAAAAAATTTCACAGATTCAGAACCAATTAATCCAGCAGAACCTGTAATTAATGCTAATTTTTCCATATCATTTGCTGTTATTTGAAAATATAAATTTTTTACTTATAGTATAATTCCATCCTAACGCAATCAAAGAAGAAAAAACTCTTGAAAAAATATACCAAATTGCTAAAAAATCAGTAAAGATAAATAAAAAAGCATTATTTATAATTAAGCCGCCAAAGGTGACTAAAGCATAGATTACATATTGCTTTTTATAGTTTTCATTTTTATCTTTAAATGTTAAATTCTTATTTAGCAAGAAACTTATAACAGAAACCAAAATAAAAGAAATTATTCCAGAATATAGATACCATAATCCTAAAATATCAGTCAGTAAAAAAAGAAAACATAAATCAAGCAAGCCGCAGAATCCGCCTACTACAAAAAATTTTAAAAAAGTTTTTCTTTTATTTAAAAATTGAAGAAAAAAAATATTCTTATTCATTAAAATATTGAACATTATAATATACCATATTTTTAAAGTTGCTCAAAAACAAAAAATAAAATATACTGAATTAATATATTGGCACAAAAAAATATGAGCAAAATGAAATACTCAATTATTATTCCAGTATACAACGAACAAGCATCAGTTACAAATCTTTTTTATTCTATAAAAAAGGCATTAAAAAAGCTTAATGATCAATTTGAAATAATATTTGTAAATGATGGTTCAACAGATAATACTTTATCTAATCTTCAAAAATTATCTCCAGTAAAGATAATCAATTTCCGTAAAAACTTTGGTCAAACAGCTGCATTAGATGCTGGTATCAAGGAAGCCAAAGGTGAAGTTATTATTACTTTAGATGGTGACGGTCAAAACCCGCCAGAAGAAATCCCAAAATTAATATATGTTTTGAATAAAGGTAACTTAGATGTTGTTTCTGGCTGGAGATTTGAGCGTCAAGATCCTACGAGTAAAAAAATTATTTCTCGCGGTGCTGATTTTTTAAGAAGTTTTTTAGTGAAAGACAATATTCATGATTCCGGCTGTACGCTAAAAGTTTATCGTGCTTATTGTCTAAAGGGATTAGATTTACATGGAGAAATGCACCGTTTTATACCAGCAATTTTGCGTTGGCAAGGCTATAAAATTGGCGAAGTAAAAGTTAAGCATAATCCTAGAGAAGCTGGAAAAAGTAAATATAATTACAGTAGAATCTTAAAAGGATTTGTTGATATGATTTCAATCTGGTTTTGGCGTAAATATGCTTCAAGACCTCTGCATCTTTTTGGCGGTCTCGGCATCTTTGTTGGTGGAATTGGCATCGTAATGCTTATTTATCTTTTTATTGCTAGACTGCTCGGTCATATTAGTATCTCTGACAGTATTTGGCCTTTAATTGCTATTTTTATGATTCTTGTTGGGTTGCAACTTTTTATCTCAGGAATATTAGCTGATATTGCAGTAAAAAGCTATTACAATGAACATCATAAGAGCTATAATATCAAGGAAATAATTACTAAATAATCATTTTGTATATACATTCTTGTAAGAATGATTTTTTTTTGCTAAAATTTAGTTATGAAAACAACTTTAGTTACAGGAGGAGCGGGTTTTATCGGCTCTCATCTTTGCGACTATCTTTTATCAAAAAATCACGAAGTAATTTGCGTCGATAATTTTTTTACTGGCCAGAAAAAAAACATCAAACATTTATTATCAAACCCAAATTTTGAATTGATCCGCCACGATGTAAATTTTCCGTTATATTTAGAAGTAGACGAGATTTACAACCTAGCTTGTCCAGCATCTCCAGTCCATTATCAAAGAGATCCAGTTCAAACAGTAAAAACATCAGTCCAAGGTGCTATCAATATGCTAGGATTAGCTAAAAGATTAAAAATACCTGTTCTACAAGCCTCAACTTCAGAAGTATATGGCGATCCAGAAGTTCATCCTCAAAAAGAATCATATGTTGGTCATGTCAATTGCATCGGACCAAGGAGCTGTTACGATGAAGGCAAGCGCTGTGCTGAAACGCTTTTTATGGACTATCATCGTCAAAATAAATTAGATATAAAAATAGTCAGAATTTTTAATACTTACGGCCCAAGATTAGCAATGGATGATGGACGAGTGGTTTCAAATTTTATTTTACAAGCTTTACGCAGTAAGCCTATTACAATTTATGGTGATGGAAGTCAGACAAGATCATTTTGTTATGCTTCTGATTTAGTCGAAGGCCTATACAAAATGATGCAAACACCAAAAAATTTCACTGGACCAGTTAATTTAGGCAATCCTTCGGAATTTACTGTCAAGGAATTAGCAGAAAAAATAATCAAGCTAACAAATTCAAAAAGCAAAATTATTTATAAACCATTGCCAGAAGATGATCCAAAGCAAAGAAAGCCAGATATTACTCTAGCTAAAGACAAACTAAAATGGCAACCAAAGATTAAGCTTGAAGATGGACTGCTTAAAACAATAGAATACTTCAAAGAATGTCTATAAATAAAATAAAAAATAAAATTTTAGCATTTACTAAAAAACATCCTAATCTATTTGTATTATTGGGTTATTTTTTTATAACAATAATTTTATCTTTGCCTGTTTTAATCTCTGGCTTTGATAATAAAATTCCTGCAGCGGGCAGTGACGCATTCCAGATACTGGGTAACATAAAAAATTTTCAGAAAAGTTTTATAAATATTGGAATCGATATCCCAAAGTTCATATTAGCTATAATTAATCCCGCAGTATTTTTAGATCTAAAAACCTGGCTATCATTATGTGATTTAATTTTTGGTGAACCTTTTTCTTATATTCTCTTTTGGTTTCTATCATTTCCTTTTGCTGGCCTAGGATGCTACATGCTTACAGATTATATTGTTAAAAACAAGCTAGCTTCATTCTGTGCAGGATTAGTCTTTACTTTTATGCCATATCATGTAGCTCATTCCTTAGGCCATTTTGGCGCGACTCATATAGAATTTATTCCGTTTGCTGTATTATATTTAATCAAATTTTTTAGAAATCAAAGCATAAAAAATATAGTTTTGTCAATTTTATTTACTGCAATCGTATTTGTAAATGAACCTCATTATGCTATTTACTTAATTTTGTTTATTGTTTTACTTTTTGGATATTTTTTAATTTTTGAAAGACAAAAAATTATAAACAAGAAATTTTTAATTTTGATATTAGTTTTTTTAGTACTTTCCTGTGTATTCGCGTTAGTATTTTTTCACCCAATGCTAAAGGTTGCCATGTCTGATAATAATTTTCTGGATCCAGGCTATTGGCAGACAGAGGCATTCTCTGCGGATTTTGGAAGCTTTTTTACTCCTTTCATCCTTCATTCAATTTGGGGAGAGTTTTTTGCTAGGGGAAATGTGTTTATTAGCGGAGCAGTTACAGAAGCTGCATGTTTTGTTGGTTTTTCTGTATTAGCATTTATAATATTAGGAATAATTTACATCAAAAAAGAACCAGACAAGCTCAAATATTTTTTTCTATTTATTGGCATATTTTTCTCAATTCTAGCAATGGGACCGACTTTGCATTTCTTCGGGCATAAGCTACTGGAATCGCACATGCCATATTTTTATATTTACAAATTTATTCCGTTCTTTGATAACATCAGAGCAGTACCAAGAATATTTGTTTTTGCAATGCTTAGTTTTAGTATTATAGCTGCAATTGGCATAAAGAATTTTATTACTAATTCGAAAAAAAGAGAACAAAAAAAGTATTTCATAATAGCGATAGTTGCGTGTGTTATTTTGATCGAATTTGCTTTTACTATGCCAACAGAGTCAATTAAAGTTAATGATTTTTATAAAAAATTAGATAAAACAAGCAAATATTCAATTTTAGAAATTCCTAATAGTACTTCCTATGATAGTTACAGTAAATCAATGTATTATAATTCGTTTCACAATAAAACAATTTTGGGTAATTTACATCCAGCTCGTCCGACGCCAAATGATTTTATTTTTGAAAAAAGATTTCCCGTAATAAAAGATTTGTTATATACGTTTCCGACATCAGCTGAAGATAATATCGTTACTAAAAGCATTGTTAACAATAATATTGTGAGTATGCATAATCTAGTTTTAAATAAAAATCAAATAAAATATGTATTACTTAATAAAAAATATTTATCTGCTGAAGCATTTTCAAAACTTATTAACTACATCAAAGATAATATTGTCACGAATAAAGTAATTGATGACGAGGAGTTAACTGTATTTGAGATAACAAATATGCCGGATAGAGGAGATTTCTTAATGTATGAAACAGATAATTGGTATGATACAGCATATTCAGAATCTGGAAAGCCTAGAAAAATGTCTAATAATAATTCTACGCTGACATTGATTAATTATGGAGTAGTTAATAGAAAGATAGCCTTAGATTTTAGTGTTAGCACATATAGTGAACAAGAAAGGATATTAGAAGTCTATATAAATAATAATTACATTAGAAGATTTGATATAGATCCAAAATCCTTTGCTAAAAAGAGTATAAAAATTGACAACATTGTGCCTGGAGAGAATATCATAATGTTTAAGATATTTGATGAGAATAACCAGTTAATAGAAAATCCAGAACCAAATGAAGCATTATTCTTTTCCAATATTAGCTATAAGGAAGAATAATCTAGCTTTTTTTCTCATTTGAGATATACTTAAACATCCAAAATAATTTAGTATATTATGGGAAACAAAAATTACCTGAATGAAAAAATAGCAATTGTCATCCCTTGCTATAATGAAGAAAAAACAATTGGCAAGGTTATTTCTGATTTTAAAAAAGAGTTGCCAGGAGCAAGAATTATACTTTTTGACAATAATTGTACTGATAACACAGTCAAAATTGCCAAAGATTTTAGCGTAGAAGTAATAAAAGAAGAAAGACAAGGCAAGGGATATGTTATCCAATCCATGTTTGATAATATCGATTCTGAATATTACATTATGATTGATGGAGATGACACGTATCCAGCAGTAGAAGTACATAAATTACTTCAGCCTGTCATAGAAGATAAGACAGATATGGTAGTTGGAACTAGATTGGAGCAGGCAACAAAAAAAACTTTGCGACCATTGCATCAGTTTGGAAATGTTTTAATTCTGAAAACTATTAACATATTTTTCAGGACAAATCTTAAGGATATCTTATCGGGATATCGTGTAATGAATAAAAAGTTCATTAAGAGCATTCCAATATTAACATCAGGGTTTGAAGTTGAGACAGAAATTACTCTACAAGCGTTGGAAAGGGGATTGAGAATCAAGGAAATCCCAATTATGTACAGAGAAAGGCCAGATGGAAGCGAATCAAAACTTAGATCTTTCAGAGATGGATCAAAAATTTTATACACGATATTGTCGATCTTGCGCGATTATCGACCGATGACCTTCTTTCCGCTTCTTGCCGGAATCATGATTCTAATTGGTTTTGTAATCGGCATTGTGATAATTATCGAATATTACCAAACTGGATTTGTTTCAAGATTACCTTCAGCTGTTTTGTCAGTTTCTCTTATAATTTTAGGTGCAATCACTTTTATTACAGGCTTGGTTGTTGATACAATTAACCGAAGATTTAAAGAGCTTCAGCAACTTAATCAAAGAAACAAATGAAAATAGTTTTTGTTTCAGATTCGATCTATCCATTTTTCAAAGGTGGCAAGGAAAAAAGAATTTACGAAATCACAACCAGATTAGCTAAGCATGGACACGAAGTTCATATTTTTACTATGAAATGGTGGCAAGGGGAGAGAGTGATAAAAAAAGACAATATTACTTTGCACGGAATTTCAAAATTATATCCTTTATATAATAAAAAGAATAAAAGAAGATCAATCAAGCAAGCTCTTCTCTTTAGTTTAAGCGTATTCTTTCCATTATTGAAAGAAAAATTTGATATTATTGAAGCTGATCAAGTTCCATACTTCCAATTATTTCCATTAAAATTAGTTACTCTATTAAAAAGGAAAAAACTAAATGTTTCATGGCTTGAAGTTTGGGGTAGGGAATATTGGATGAAATATTTGGGCTGGAAAGGACTTTTGGGTTATTTAGTAGAAAAATTTTCTGCTTATTTGCCTGACAATTTTATCGCAATATCAGAATTAACTAAAGACAAGTTAATTAAAAAATTTAATGTCTCAGCAAATAAAATTGTTTTTATACCTCCTACAGGAATAGATCAAAATAAATTTACAAATTTTCAAAAACTCAAATCATCAGATTGCATTTATTTTGGCAGGTTGCTTAATCATAAAAATGTAAATTTATTTATTGAAGCAATAAATATTCTTAAAATAAAAAAGCCAGAAATAAAATGCAAGATAATTGGAGAAGGACCGGAAAAAGAATCTCTTCTTGAACTTACTGAAATTTATAGCCTAAAAGATAATATTGAATTTTTAGATTCTCAAGAAGAAAACATGCTTTTTTCATATATTAATGCTTCGAAAGTATTTGTTTTTCCTTCAACAAGAGAAGGATTTGGAATTTCTGTTCTTGAAGCAAACGCCTGCGGAAAGCAAGCGGTTGTAATTGATCACGAAGATAATGCTGCTAAGGATTTAGTAATTGACAAAATCACTGGGCATATTAGTAGGTTTGACAAATTACAACTGGCGCAAAAAATAGAACTAGCTTTACGACAATATAAAGATGGCAAGATTAAGCAAGCGTGTTTTAAAAAAGCTAGTGAATATAAGTGGTCAAAAATTATTGATCAAATATCCAGACTATATAATACGATATAAGATATGAAAATACTTCAAGTTGTTCAAAGATTTTATCCATCAGTCGGCGGTACACAAAATGTTGTTTTAAATTTGTCACAAGAATTAGTTAAAAAGGGTCATCAGGTTACAGTTGTTACTACTAATTCCATGAACAACAAAGATGTTCGAGGTTTTTCAACTGCTAGAAGTTTTACTTTTAAGTCTAATCTTTCGAAATTACCAGAGCATGAAAAAATTAATGGCATAGATGTTTATCGTTTTGCACCGATTTGGCAATTTTGGTCATATCTGATTAATTTTAAAATGTTTTGGTTTATTTGGAAAAATGCAAAAAAATATGATGTAATTCATACATATTGCTATATGTTTTCCGAGCCAGACATAGTTGCATTAACAAACATTTTCAAGAAAGTTCCGTATATTTTATCTGCACATGATATCATCGCATCAGCAGGAGGCTTAGCTGGTTTTTTAAAAAAAATATATGATCTTACTATTGGAAAAATAGTATTAAGAAGAGCTATGGTTCTTACAGCGCTAACCGAAGCTAATAAGAATGAATATCTGAATCTCGGCAATTTTAAAAATATTCAAATTCTGCCACCTGGAATGTACTGCGAAAAATTTCAAAATAGGATAGAATTAATCAGAAAAAATTTACAGGAAATTTCACGATTAAAAACAAAAATTAATAATCCAAAACATACTGTACTCTTTGTTGGAAGATTGTTAAAATATAAAGGAGCTCAATACATTATTGAAGCAATTCCGGAGATAATTAGTAAATTTCCAGAAACCAAATTTATTTTTATTGGTGAAGACCAGGGATATAAAAAATCATTAGTCAGTATTGCGCAAATAAAAAATGTTGAAAAGTATTGCGTTTTTACTGGAAAAATATCGGATCAAGAGCTATACGAATATTATTCTATTAGTGATATCTTCGTTCTTCCTTCAGCAACAGAAGGATTTGGAATTGTTGCGCTAGAAGCAACGTTAAGTGGAATGTCTCCAATATTAGCTAACCAAGGGGGCTTAAAATATGTTCTTTCTGATATTGGTGGCATAAATATTAATATTGAATCTAATATTCCGAAACAAATTAGTAAATCTGTGATAGAGTTAATTAATAATAAGAATAAATTAAATATTTTGAATCTTCAAAACAAAATAAAACAGAAATTTGATTGGCAAAATATTGTTAATCAAACAGAAAAGATATATCAAGAGACAATAAAATAGATGATTATCAAAACAAAAAAAACATTAACGAATATTGCATTGTTACTAGCCATTACTTTGGTTTGTTTTGTTTTTTCATACCATCTAAAAAAACAAATGCCATCAGGAGTTGATGCCACAAACTATATTCCAGCAGCACAGTGGATCGAAAAAACTGGTAACGTACCGGATACATACGAGCCAATACAACTAGGTTTTTCAGCCTATACATCGCCTTTGCCAAGTCTTGATTTGGCAATTTTACAACAATTTTCGGGAATCAATATCACATACCCATTCTTTTCTATTCTTCAGATGATTATTTTGATATTCCTTTGCTTAACTACATATTTAGTAGGATCAACATATAATAAAATCGTAGGCATATTTAGTATGCTTTTTTTAGTTATTAGTGAGGGAATCTCATTTTTATTCACTAGCTCAACAATAGCTAATTTGCTAGCTTTGTCATTTATAAATATTCTATTTTTTTCGATCTATCAATTCCAAAAAAATAAAAGCAAAAAAAATATTGTTCTTTTTTTGATATTTTTTACTGCACTCTTTTTTGTTCATCGGCAACTGACATTCCCGCTATTTTTAGTAGTTTTTCCTCTATATTGCGTAATAATATTTTTTAAATCTAAGGAGACAATAAAAATATATTTTACAAGAATTATTGATGCATTAAAAAGAAACAAATTAATATCAGTTATATCTTTGATAATTTTAGCAACAATTATCGGCTATATTGGATATAAAATAGGAATTTATCTGTATAGCATTATTACAGAATGGTATAAAGCCTATGTCATAGAAGATAGGAGCAACAAATTTAGCGGTTTAATCATGCCATCTGATTGGTTTAAATATTATGGCATGTTTTTCGCATCATTTTCGATATTTGGAATTATAATTATTATTAAGAAAATTATTGCTAACAGGAAATATAATTTCTATTTATTCCCAATGATTTGGATAGCAGTAGCATTGCTTTTGTCATTGATCAATTATTTTGGCGTGTCTTTTGAAGCAATGCGTTGGATATACCAAAGCTATATATTCATAGCACTATTTGCTGGCATTGCCGTATCAGAGACGCTAATTGCTTTAAAGGATAGAAAGATAATAGCAATCTCTGTTGCAACATTAATTTTAGTAATAATTATTAATCAAGGAATTTATATTAATAAAATCTATTCCGACAGAACAAATTTCGTCACAGAAGATGATATTGACGCTTTTAAAATTGCCTATGAAAATAGCAAATACGGCGACAAAATTTTAATAAACAAAAATCCGCTAGATTGCGGATACGATAAATTACTCGTAAATATGGAAAGGATTTTTGATTACAGCCTCGGTGTAGAAGCAAGTGCAAAAAACGAGGACGCTTTAATAAATTATATGAATGATAATAATATCAAAATAATTATTGTTCGTAAGGAAAATTTTAAAACTAGCAGCGAATTAGATAATATGAATAATATAAAAAAGATTTATAAAAATAATATAGACGAAGTGTATAAATTATCTCTTTAAAGAATTAAGAAAATAGTCCATCAGAAAAGGCTTTGGAGTAACAAGGCCTTTTATTTTTTTTATCGTAACTTTTCTGTTTGACTGTATTTCTTTTCTTTTAATCAACAATCTAGAAAAATTCTTTACAAGATTAATATCAGCTTTCAAAAAAACCATCGCCTTTCTACGCTTCAATGCAATTAAAAATAAACCAATTTGCAATAGAATGATCCAAAAACTATACCAAATCAAAAGGGAAATGGGAAAGTTTTTCAGAATAACGTATAAAATATTCCTTTGATTATAAAAAACATGAAAATTGCTCAAGTGCCCAGAAGAAGCGCCTCCTTTATGATAAACAATCGCATTATCAGCCAAAACGCAATTATAACCTAAAAGTCTAGCTCTAAAGCCTAAATCAACATCTTCGTTATACATAAAAAAATCAGGATCAAAATAATTATTATTTAAAGATACTGATCTCAGCAACTTCGCACTATACAAAGTTGCTCCACCGCAAGGGCAGAATAGATATTTGCAATTTTCTTCTAAAATATTAAATGCCAATCCGGACCAAGTCATCTGTATTCCTAAATTATCAATTTTATTTTTGTCAAAATAATTCAACATTCTTGTAGCTACCATATCAGCTTTATTATCTACAGCAGAATCAACCATTCTATTTAAGAAATTTTGTCTTACAACAGTATCATTATTTAAACATAAAATATAATCAGCATTTTGTCTTAAGGCGTATCTTATGCCAATATTATTTCCTTCCGCAAAACCAAGATTTTTTTTGTTACTTATTATATGAATATAATTTCCAAATTTTTGCTTTAAAATTTTGTCTTCATTGTTTTTTGAACCATTGTCCACTAAAACAATTTTATAATTATTATAATTAATATTTTTTAGAGATTCTAAACATTTCTCAGTATCTTTAAGGCCATTCCAATTTAAAATAATTATATAAACTAGGGGCATTAATTTAAGATTGAGTTAATATAATCACTTGAAACTTTTCTACTTTTCAGTACTTGTTTTCTTTTAGAAAAATAATTAGAAAACTCCTTTACTGCAAAAAACTGGCTCTTTAAAATCGCAGAAGGGGATTGTCTAAAATAGTAAAAAATCAAAGCGAATTGACGTGCTAATAAAAATGGCAAGTATTTAAATATCACTTTAGCCGGATAATTTTTTACCAAAACATTCAAATTATTTTTGTTTGTCAAAAATAATTTTTGAGCAGAATTATTTCCTAATGATTTTGATTGTCTATGATAAATAATAGCTTGTGGACAGTAAATGCATTTCCAGCCTTTCCATTGAGCTCTAAAAGCGATGTCAATATCTTCATGATAAGCAAAAAGTTCTTTGTCAAAAAAATCATTGTTAACTGCAATTTCTTTTAACATACTTGCGGAAAACAAAGCACAGCATCCAGATGGACCAAAGACAAATTCAGTATTATCATATAATTTCGTATCAATCTCTCCATAACCATTTCCTACGAATAAGCCAGTCTTATGCACCGAACTCCAGGTAGCGTTAATTGTCTTTTTATCTGGAAAATTCAATATTTTACATGCAACCATGCCAATATCTTGACTCTCTTTTAAAGCTTCGACCATAATGCTCAAAAAATCAGGCTGAACCAAAGTATCATTATTCAGACATAAAATATCATCAGCATTATTTTTCAATGCAAATCTAATTCCGATGTTATTACCTTCAGCAAAGCCATAATTTTTATCAGTTTTGATCAGATATATATAATCTCCAAACTTACTTTTGAGTTTATCGCCTTCGTTTACATCAGAATGATTATCAATAAGTATAACTCTATAGTTATTATAATCTATAGATTTCAAAGAATTCAAACATTCAGTAGTATCGTTTAATCCATTCCAGTTCAGAATAACAATATAAATTTTAGGATTTAATTGTTTCATATAAAAGTTTATTCAATTTAACAACAGAATTTTCCCATCCAAATTTTCTAGAAGCTATATAGCTTTTTTCAGCCATTTTATTAGTGAATAGATCATTTTCTGCAAGCATGATTATTGCATTAGCCAAAGCTTTAATATCATTCGGTTTTACAATTTTTGCTGAATAATTATCAATAAAGTAATCTTTAATTGCGCCAACATCTGTTGTAACAATAGCACATTTACATGATGCTGCTTCTAAAGGCGGCATTCCAAAACCCTCAAATCTACTTGGATAAACAAAAATTCCAGATTCATTATACAGAGATCTTAATGCTTCAGTAGAAATAGGTCTTTTTATAAATTCAATATTTGATCCAGTAAAATCAGGTTTTCTGACACCATAAAATATTTTAATTTTTAATTTATTTATTTTTTTCAAAACAATTTTTAAAGCTTTAATCCCATCATCTCCGCCCTTTCTTATGCTTGGGTCATAATAAAGCAAAATATTACCCCAGTCTTTTTTAATATTATCATAGAAGAAATCATCAACATCAACTCCGCAAGGAATGACACTTTTTATTTCTTTACCAAATTCTCTCTTGATAACATTTATTGTTCTATTACTAATAGTAAACATCTGCAAACCAAGATTGTATGAACCATTAATTTTATCGATATTTCCTCCTTCTTTTTCATAATGAAACACACAATATAGCTTTTTACCTTTTTTGCTGTTTAATTTTTTAATTGAATATGCAGTAGGCCATGCAGTCGCAATTGTTATATCAGCATCAGGTATAAAAATATTACTAATCAAAGGAACGCCTTTAAGAGTAAAAGACATTTTTTTATCATACCAGTTGGGATTAACAACGAATATATTTTCTTTTATTAGTCTGTAAGACCAATTAATCCATTCAGAAAAAACAAAATTATTATTACCAAAATAATATGGAATAATCGGATAAATTACATTTACCGTGTGGCCAAGACTAATCAAGCCGTTAGCCCACTCAAAAACAGCTTTTATGCCTCCACTTAAAGAGATGAACGGTATTATAAAATTAATTTTCATGAAATAAAGAATTGATAATATTTCTATACTTTACGCCTGCAATTTCCCAAGTAAAATGTTTAGATCTATTTAAACCTTTCAGTTTCAAATCTTTCTTAAGGCAATTGTCAGTTGACAATAATAGTATTTTTTCAGCAATTTCCTGAACAGAAGTAGGATCATTAACTAGCAATCCGGCAGAACCAACAACTTCTGGTAGAGAAGAAATATTTGAAGTAATTGTCGGTGTTCCAACTGCCATAGATTCAAGCAAAGGAAGACCAAAGCCTTCATATAATGAGGGCAAAACAAACATTTCAGCGCCAGCAATCAATGGTGCAATATCATCATCTGGCACAAAGCCTAAAAAAATGACATTATCTTCTAAACTATTTTCTTTAACATACAAAAATATGTCTTCATATAGCCAACCTTTCTTCCCGCAAATGGCTAAATCATAATCGATCTTGCCAGATTTTTTTAAAATATTGTAAGCTTCAATCAGTCTCCTTATATTTTTTCTCTTTTGCAATGTACCAACAAAAATAATATATTTATTTTTAATGTTGTATTTAATCTTAACTGAGTTCATTACGGATTTATTCTGTAAGCAGAAAGTTTTATTATCAAATCCAAGATATACTACCTTAATTTTATCATCTGAAATATGATATATATCTTTAATATCTTTTTTCGTAGCTATTGAATCAGCAAAAATACTGATTGCTCTATTCAAAGACAGTTTTGCAAAAAAATTGTATATAATTTGATCACGTCTTGTAAAACATTTTTTTGTTTTGACGAAAGATAGATCATGTATTACAATCATAAATTTTGATTTACAAAAAAGTGGCCCCATTTGGTTAGTAGAAATAAATAGATCTAATTTATCCTTCATGATATAGAAAGGTAGTGAAATTGAATTCCAAAATATAAACATCAAAATCGCCTGTAATAATGGAGGTTTAAACTTACAAATTTTTAATTTAAAGTTTGATGGTAAAATAATTTTTTTATGTACATCAAAATAAGAATACAAAATATAGGTATTCTTATTGTCTTTTCCTAACTCTTTGATAAAATTAGATATAAATGTCTCTGTACCGGTTTTTTGATTTTCATGAATGCCGGTTACATCAATTCCTATTTTCATAATAATTTTATATGAAAGTTGCAATAATACGTGGCTCTACAATCAACAAGTGGGAAATGCAGAATTATGAACCACTAAATAAAAATTTTGAAGTTGAAGGCATATACGCTAAACCAAGTTTTTTTGATACCTCAGATATTAAATTTCCACTTAAAAATTTTTTTTCTCCAGCAAAATACATTGCTCGTATACCGAATGGACACTATTTAGGTAGTTTTTTATGGGGAAATTTTGATCGACCTTTTTTCCTAAAAAAATATCTCGCAAAATTTGATATTATTAATACAATTGAAACTTTTTATCCTTATACTATTCAAGCGCTAGATTCAAAAAAGAAAAATCCTAAGCAAAAAGTTATTGTTACGGTATGGGAAAATATACCATTTAATAACGAAATTTTCAATAAACAAAAATTAAACAAAGAAAGAGTTATAAGAGAAGCCGACCATTTCATTGCAGGATCAGTTCGTGCAAAAGAAGCATTAATATTAGAAGGCGCAAATCCTAGCAAGATTTCCGTTCTATATATGGGAATAGATCTTCAAAAATTTCAGCCTCAACCAAAAGATATCGGACTGCTAAATAGATTAGGATTCAAAAAAAATGATTTTATAATACTTAGTATTGGCAGATTGGTCTGGGAAAAGGGAATTCAGGATGTTGTAAAAGCTGTGAGAAATATTATCTATAAAGAATCAAGAGTTAAATTATTAATAGTGGGGGATGGTCCAATATCGAAACAGATTACCTCGCTGTCGCAAAAAATGAAAATCGAAAAAAATGTCAAAATCATCAAAAACTTTCCTTATCAAGATATCCCAAAGGTCCACAATCTTGCTGACATTTTCGTCTTGCCAAGCATTCCAGTAGAACATTGGCAGGAACAATTCGGTATGGTCTTTATTGAAAGCATGGCTTGTGCCAAGCCAGTCATTTCAACGCTTTCAGGCTCAATCCCTGAAGTTATCGGAGATGCAGGAATATTAGTACCACCAGCAGATAGTTATGAATTATCAAAAAAAATCGAATTATTATTTAAGAATAAGAATTTAAGGATTGAGTTAGGTGCTAAAGCAAGAAAAAGAGCATTAGATTTATTTAATTGTCAAAAAGTTGGAGAAAAAATAAGTCAAATATTTCAAAAAATTAGTAAAAGCTAGGATTTTTTAAAACTATTTTCTTTGCTAGATGGGTTGATAGTCGGTCTAAATCTAATGCCTGATTTACCCAAAAGTCCATCTAAAAATCCCTGCATATAAACCTTAGATTGCTTTCTATTTAATGTCGCAACAACAAGGAATACTTTTAGTAAATTAAAAATTTCAGCATACTTGTTTATATCTTTATAACTATTTCTTAATATAGAATTTCTGACAAAATAATAAACTTTCCAATCAGCCATTTTAGGAAAACGAATCTTTTTGCCTAAAAAAGAACCTTCGTAAAATTCAAATGTAGATGCAGTCGGATGATTAATAACGGAATTACAAACTCGTAAAATCTTAAAACCTTTTTTCAAAAAACGATCAGAGTATTCAGAATCATCATGATAAATAAAAAAATCATTTCTTGGCAACCCAACATCTGATATCGCATATTTGCTAATAAAAAAACCTACAAAGGTCAAAGAAGGAACCTCAAGTATTCTATCCTTAAATTTACAGTCATCTGTAAAATTTGAGCAAAAAATGCTTTTTTTGTAGCTACATTTTTTCACAGCTAAAACATGATTTTTGCAAGCATTTAGGTCGGCAATTGCATCATCATCCATTCCCCAGATCCAATCAAAACCTGCTTTATAAGCGATTTTTAAACCCTCATAAAAACCACCCGCACCTCCAGTATTTTCAGCAAGCTTTTTATATATAATTCCTTTAAAATTATTCTTTATCATTTCATCTGTTCCATCATTGCTTGCGTTATCAATTACAATAATACTATCTAGTTTTCTTGTTTGATTTTGCAAAGCAGTAAGACATTCAGCTAGCAATTTTTTACGATTAAACGTAACAACAACAGCACAAATCTTCATATTATAAAATTCTCCTTTTTCTTAAAGAATAAAACATAGTAACGCTAATTAACATCTCAGTAGCTAATGTAGCGATAGCAACACCAACAGAGCTAAATAAATAAATCAAAATCGTGACTGAAACGACATGAAAAATACTAAAGAAGCCTACAATTTTCGTAAAAGATTTTTTAAAACCGAAAGCCAAAAGTCCTTGTGTACCTAAAATGTTATTGAGACCAATAGCAAAAACAATAAAGATCAAAATTCTTAAAATTGGAATACTTTCTGTAAAATTCCTACCAAGCAATAAATTCGAGATAAAAGGAGCAAAAATAGAGATTACAACAGAAACAAAAAAAGTAAATACTCCAACTAGATACAATATTTTCTTAAGACTGCTAGCAGCTGCTTTTTTATTGGAAACATACAATTTAGAAAAATGAGGATATATCGCTTGAGATACAGGATTTAAAATTCCTTGCGCAGCTCTAACAATTTTTTCAGCTGCAGAATAATAGCCGACAACAACATCATTCGTCATTAAGCCTAAAATAAAAGTATTACTAACTGTATATAAACTTATTGCAATTGTTGATAAAAATATATGCCAGCCATCAATTAAATGAAACTTAATATTAGAAAAATTAGGCAAAACAATCTTTATTTTAAATTTTATAAAAACTATAAACATACTGATAATTCCTGCAACAATAACGCCTATTGAAACTAGTATAGGAACAAAATAAAAATCGGAAGAATTTCGAATAAAAATAAAAATTCCAACTAAAAATATCAGCTTTGAAATAATACTTAAAATCGTAATATATTTCATCTTTTCCAAACCTTGAAAAAGCCAAATAGGGAACAAGACGCCTCCTAATATCGTACCAAAGGTATAAATATATATTAACCAATCATTATGGAACTTTGGAAATAAAAATATAATCAAAATAAGCATCAAAAAACTGATCAGCATTAAAACAAATTTTATAAACATTACTGATGAAAATATTTCAGAAATTTTTCTTTTATTCTGGCTATTTATAGAGATTTCACGAGTCGCTGATAAATTAAAACCATAATCTGTTAAAATTTGAAAATATCCTACGAAAGCTTGGGCAAAAGCAACAAAACCAAAATTAGCTGGACCTAAAACTCTAACCAGATATGGAAATGTTATAAGTGGAAAAACATATTCCGTGACCTGCAAAAATGACAATGAAAAAAAATTGCCTAATAACTTTTTCCTAGTAGGCGATTTATAAAAAATCTTAACAAAATTCCAATTTAAATAGTCAAAAATCATCAATTTTATTTAAACTTTTTGACGAAATTTATTAATTTCAATTTTAATATCAGGTAACGAAAGTTTATCTTTTCCTTTTCCAAGATCATTTGCATATGAATAAACCGATATGCTATTTAGTTCTTTACTCGTAATATGTCTCTCTTTTTGAGCTATACATTCAATATTATTACCGATTGTCTTTATATTACTTATTTTAAGTCCAAAAATCATTAAAAAACTTTCCAAATTCTTCTTTGTATATCCCCATTTGTGATTTCCAAAATGTCCTAAATATACTTTTGAATTAAACATATTCTCTGCAAATATCATATCAAGCACATTATCAAAATCAGTTTTTAAAAACATCAAGAGTATCTTTCTAAAATCTGGCACAATAAATTTAATAATTCCATCGATCTTCAAAACTCTTACCCAATCCTCCACAACAAGAAAACGAGAATATTTATCAAAATGTTCTAATAAATCTTTCGCTAAAATTTCATCAACAGAACAATCTTTATATGGCAATTTATCAAAAAAATCATGCACTAAATCAGGATTGCAATCAGCGACAGCATCAATATTTATCCAATTCTTCAATTTTGTTGTTCCACATCCCAAATTCAGTTTTCGCATACTAAATATTTTTAATCCACCAATTCAAACTATCTTTCAAAGTTTTATCAATATTATATTTGAATTTATAGCCCAATTTCTTAAATTTTTTATTATCTCCTTTTAAATCCATTACATCAACTGGTCTAAATTTATTCTTGTCAGCAGAAATTTTAACTTTTTTTCCAGACATCTTAATCATTTTAGAAAGCAAACTTTTAACAGTATAAGATTTTCCAGAACAAACATTATAAATCTCATGACTTTTTCCTTTTTCTAATAAAATTCGATAAGCAGCTACAACATCTCTAACGTCGCTAAAATCACGCTTAGCTTTTAAATTTCCAACAAAAATTTCCGGTTTAGATTTTTTTAATTTTATGAAAGCGAGTTGCTTAGCAAATTCCGGAATCACAAAAATTGGTTGCTGACCTGGTCCGGTGTGATTAAAACTTCTTGAAACAATCCAATCTAATTCCTTATAATTTAATAATAATTTTTCTTGTTCAACTCTTGATTTTGCATAAGGACTTTCAGGAAATAGGGGATATGTTTCTTTTAAAGGCAATTTTTTAGGCTTTCCATATACTTCAGCAGAAGTAATTATTAATATTTTTGGATTTAATTTAGCTTTAACAAGTGCATTCAGTAAATTCTTTGTTCCTTCAACATTTATTTTTCTGCATAATTCAGGTTTATCCCAACTATCTTTAACAGAACTAAAACCTGCAAGATGAAAAACAAAATCAGGTTTTAACTTATTTATAACCTCAAAAACATTTTTCTTGTCTAGCAAATCACACTTTTCAACCTTTATCTTGTCAGCATTTAAACCTCCAGTTCGATCAAGACCAAAAACAACGTATTTATGCTTTTTTAATTCTTTAGCTAAATATGGGCCAACAAATCCTGATATGCCAGTTATTAAAGCTTTTTTCATTTTTAAGCGTTAGGTTTTGTAATATTTATCTTTAAAGCTGCTAAATTTAAGTCACCCTTACTACCATAGTTTAGTTGTTGGAACTTTTTATTTACTTCAGATTTGCTTTGCTCTTTCAATCTTGCCAAATCAGCATCAACCATCATTGTTACAAGATCTTTAAAACTAACTTTTGCTTTCCAGCCCAAAATTCTTTTCGCCTTGCTTGGATCGCCAACTAGCAAATCAACTTCTGCAGGTCTTACAAATTTTTCATCAACGTGTACATAATCTCGATAATTCAAGCCGACATGGGCAAAAGCAATCTCACAAAATTCTCTAACAGAATGTGTTTCGCCAGAAGCAATTACATAGTCATCAGGTTGATTTTGCTGTAACATTTTCCACATCATCTCAACATAATCGCCAGCAAAACCCCAATCTCTTTTCGCATCCAAATTTCCCATGCGTAATTCAGAAGCTAATCCTAATTTAATTTTTGCTACTCCATCAGTAATTTTTCTAGTTACAAATTCTAATCCTCGTCTTGGAGATTCATGATTAAATAAAATTCCAGAGCAAGCAAACATTCCATAACTTTCTCGATAATTAACTGTTATAAAATGTCCATATACTTTTGCAACACCATAAGGAGAGCGAGGATAAAAAGGCGTATCTTCACTCTGTGGAACTTCTCTTACTTTTCCAAACATTTCTGAAGAAGAAGCCTGATAAAATTTAACATTTGGACATGTCTGTCTAATTGCTTCCAAAATATTTGTTACTCCTAAAGCAGTGACAGATCCTGTCAATATTGGTTGATTCCAAGAGGTCGGCACAAAAGATTGAGCAGCAAGATTATAAACTTCATCTGGGTTTGATTGTTGCAAAGCGCTTCTCAAAGAATTCTGATCAGTCAAATCGCCTTGGATTAATTCTAATTTATCCATAATATGACTAATTCTGCCAACTGTTTCTGTACTCGAACGTCTGACCATGCCAAAAACCTTGTAGCCTTTAGATAATAATAATTCGGCTAAATAGGATCCATCTTGTCCAGTTATTCCAGTTATTAACGCTTGTTTCATTGAATTAAATCTTATTTTTTAATTTTTTAAATAAATTTAAACTGCTAAAAATAACATCATCCATATCATAATATTTATATTCTGCCAATCTTCCAATAAAATATGTATTCTTTAATTTCTTAGCTTCTTTTGCATATTTCTGGTAAAGTTTTTCGTTCTTTGGTTCAAAAACAGGATAATATTGTTCACCAATTTTTGAAGGATATTCATAACCAACAGTAGTTTTGCTAATTTTTTGCTTCGTTGCATGCTTGATTTCAACAGCTTTCGTATATTTATGTTCATTCGGAAAATTAATTACAGTATAATCTTGATAAAAAGGCTGATCGTAATTTTTAAATTTAAACTTTAACGATCGATAAGGAAGTGCTCCAAATTTCTTGTCAAAAAAATCGTCAATGCAACCAGTATATATCAAAACATTATAATTAATCTTCTCTTTAATTTTGCCAAAATCAGTTTTTAATTTAATATCAATATTCTTATGCTTCAAGATCTTTTTAAAAAGATCAGTAAATCCTTTCTTTGGCATAAATTGATATGGATCATCAAAATATCGATCATCAGTGTTTAATCTAATTGGTACTCGAGCTGTAACTAATGCATCTAATTTCTTTGGATGCATTTCCCATTGTTTAATCGTATAATTCTTGAAAAAATTTTCATAAATTTCCCAACCAACCTGTGAAACAACTTGCTCTTCTGCATTTTTAGGCTTTTTTATTTTAACCTTAATTTCATCCAAATACTTTTTGCATTCTTTCTGATCAAAATCTCTACCAAAAAATTTATTTATCGTATTCAAGTTAATTGGCATATCATAAATTACATCCTTGAGACAAGCTTTAACTTTATGTTCATATTTATGCCATTTTGTAAATTTTGATAAATAATCAAAAACTTCTTTTTTATCAGTATGAAATAAATGAGCGCCGTATTTATGAATCAAAACCCCAAATTTATCATAGCAATCATAACAATTACCGCCAATATGATTTCGCTTATCAATTATTAAAACCTTTCTTTTTAATTGCGATGCCAATCTTTCAGCAACCACGGCACCAGCAAATCCAGCTCCAACTACTAAAATATCAGTTTTCATTCTTTTTTCTTTTATCTAAAAAAAATCTTACAAACAAAATTGCGAAACCAATCAAGATTATACTTAGCACTTCTAAGAAAACACTTAAAACATTTATCTTCACGCCAATCTTATTAATAAAAAATATAAATAATGGCACCAAGGCCAAAGACAAGGCGACTGATAATATAATTCTCTCAATAAAATCAATTCTACTATCTTCTTTAAGCGTAGTAGCAATTTGTTTTTGATCAACTGCTTTCTCATCCTTGAAAAAAACATAGCTCCAAATAAAGCCAGGAATAAATAAAATGTATAGCAACCCAAAGACTAATCTAAATGAAGAAACAAAACCTAGCCAGAACGACATTACGAAAGCGATGATTGACAAAATTACCAGAAACACTATTATGAAGTAGATTAAAGTTTTTATTTTCATAAGCATTTATTTATCTTATTCTACAACAAAAAAACGTCCTTATCAATATAAATACATCTTTAAACATATTTTAAAATACTTTTGGAGATATGGCAATAAACAAAAAGTTTAAAACAATTTCAATACCGAAAACTGTTTATGATGCAACAGAGCAGTATATCAATGATAAAGGTTTTCCATCAGTGTCAAGTTTTGCAGCTTATCTATTGCGTGAGTATGTCAAAGGCGGAGAAAATAATCTTGAAATCGACACAAAGCGTGTCAAAAAAAGATTAAAAGAAATGGGTTATCTAAAATAGAATTATTCACATCCTATATTTGCCATTTTTAATAATAAAAGCTAAAATACAAATATCAATCATTATATATCACGATATTTTTCATTTTTAATTTTTAATTTAAGCATATGACACATCTAGACAATCTAGAAGCAAAAAGTATTTATATTATCAGAGAAGCCTATAAACAATATCATGATATTGCCCAACTTTGGTCAATTGGCAAGGATTCAACGACATTATTATGGCTATGTCGAAAAGCTTTTTACGGCCATTTACCATTTCCGGTAATGCATATTGATACAAGTTTTAAATTCAAAGAAATTTATCAATTTCGTGATGAATATGCAAAAAAATGGAACTTAAAATTAATTGTTGAAAGAAACGAAGCAGCTTTAAAAGCTGGCATGAATCCAAAGACAAAAGACAAGCTTGAATGTTGCGGTCAACTAAAGACTGAAGCTTTAAAGCAAGCGATAGAAAAACACAAGTTTAAAGCTTTGCTTTTAGGCATTAGACGTGATGAGCATGGAATCAGAGCCAAAGAAAGAGTCTTCTCTCCACGCAACCAGCAATTCCAATGGAATTATAAAGATCAACCAGCAGAATTGTGGGATCAATATAAATCAAAACAAGCATCTGAACAACATCTACGCGTTCATCCACTTTTGGATTGGACTGAAAAAGATATTTGGGCATATATTGAAAGAGAAAACATACCAATCGTCGATTTATATTTTGCAAAAAATGGCAAAAGATTTAGATCAATTGGCTGTGAAACATGTTGTGGCCCAGTAGATTCTTGTGCTTCCAATATCCATGAAATTGTTGAAGAGCTTGAAACAACCAAGATCGCAGAAAGATCAGGTCGAGCGCAAGACAAGGAAAATGTTTATGTTATGAATAAACTTCGTGCTTTGGGATATATGTAATTGCTAAATAAAAAGTCAAAAGTAAAAAATAAAAACACGACGATGAATTTTTGACTTTTGACTTGCAACTTTTAAATTTTTACTTTTTAATTTTAACTTTATGGTAAAAGATTATCTCAAACTCGTTATTACTGGCCACGTAGACCATGGAAAATCTACTTTAATAGGCAGACTATTATATGATACTGGTGCAATTCCTGAAGACAAAGTTGCTGAAGTTAAGCAAGTTTGCGAATCTCTTGGTCGCGAAATGGAATTTGGCTTTATTACAGATCATTTCCAAGAAGAAAGAGAACAAGGAATCACTATTGACACAACTCAAATCTTTTTTAAATCAGGAAAAAGAGAATACGTAATTATTGATGCTCCGGGTCACAAAGAATTCTTAAAGAACATGATTACTGGCGCTTCACAAGCTGAAGCAGCAATTTTGATTGTTGACGCCAGCGAAGGTGTTCAAGAACAAACAAAACGCCACGCTTATGTTTTAAGCATGCTTGGAATCCAACAAATAATTGTTGCTGTCAACAAAATGGATTTGGTTGATTACAAATTAGACAGATTTAACGAAGTTGTCCAAGAATTAAAAACATTTTTAATGTCAATAAATCTAACACCAACATATATTATTCCAGTTTCAGCAAACAAAGGCGAAAATATTGCCAAGAGATCAACAAGCATGAAATGGTATAATGAAAAAACAATTCTTGAAGCTTTAGACAGTTTTACCACACTTCGAGACAAGACAAACGATTTTTTACGTTTTCCAGTTCAAGACGTTTACAAAGTTGGCGATAAGAGAGTCCTTGTTGGCAGATTAGAATCAGGCACAATTAAGCAAGGGGATAAGATTGTTATGTTGCCTTCAGGTAATGAATCAGAAGTAACATCAGTCGAAGAATTCGGCAATCCTGCAAAAACAGAAGCTCATGCTGGCGAAAGCATTGGTATCACAATCAAAGATGATCCTTTTATTGAAAGGGGAGAAATGATTTGTAAGAAAGACGAAGCACCAAAAGTAGCAGATACTTTTAAAGCAAATGTTTTTTGGATGTCTAAACTAGGATATAAAAAAGGGCAAAAAATTATGTTTAGATCAGTTACTCAAGAAGTCGCTGGTACAATTACAACTATAAATAGAAGAGTTAATTCATCTACTCTAGAAACAATTGAAGAAAATGCGCCCGTAATTAATAATACTGAAGTTGGCGAAGTTACAATTAGACTTGAAAAACCAATCGTCATTGATGCTTTTTCTAAAATTCAAGAAACGGGACGTTTTGTCTTGGCAGATCAATATGATACTGTAGCTGGTGGAATAATTCCAGACGCAAAATAAAAAATAAATTTAAAGAAAATATGCTTATTATTTTAGGCTATGATGGATTGGAATATGATTTTGTTGAAAAAAACAATTTCCCAAATCTAAAACAACAATCATTTGGCAAAACAGATCTTTCAGATTTTAAAGAACCCAGAACAATTGTTATTTGGTCATCTTTTATGGTTGGTAGGAATTTAGAGGCTGATATTCTAAAACAAGGTGCAAAAATGTGGGGCACAAAAATTAAGCCAGAAAACACTTTTTTAAAGAACTTCAAAAACCATTATACAATTGATGTTCCTGGTTTTTCTTATGTTTTAAAACAACATGAAACAGAGAGAGATTTACTAAAAGGCTTTTTTGATAAAAAAAATACAATTAAAGAATTTGATAAATGCGCCTTTGATCATCACAAATTTGTCAAAGAACAATTTTTCAAAGAATTAAAAACTAATAAAGATTTAGTTTTCGGCTATTTCAATCTTGCTGATGTCGTTGGACATTTAAGTTTTGGATTGGAATTAAAAATGAAATTAATCTATCAGGAATTAAATGATATTGCTAAAAAAGTACAGATTGAACATCCAGATGCAACAATATTAATTATTTCGGATCATGGAATGCAAGCAATCGGCCAGTTTGGCGATCATTCAAGACATGGCTTCTGGTCATTAAACAAAGATATTGCTTTAAACAATCCAAAACCTACTGATTTTGCTAATTTAATTGCTCATAACTTTCAAGCAAATTAGAGTAAAAGTATTCTTGTCAAAAACAAAAACTTAAGCTAAAATTATTATATCAACAACAAAAAAAATTATGAAGAAATTTGTTATTTTTTGTATAATTATCATCACTTTATTTCAAGCAGGCAATTTTGTTTTTGCAGAATCAATAATTGTTGGCGGCGTAAAACAAAATGAAATCCAACCAATTAAAACCTATAGTTTAACTACCGGAAGAAAAATAAAGGAATTCTACCCATTTGGTTCAAAATTTTCTGGTGGCATAAATATTGCAGTAGGCGATTTAACAGGTGATAATAAAGACGAAATTATTGTTGCTCCAAAAAGCTCTTGGCAACCTGAAATCAGAGTCTTTACGAAAAGAGGCAAGCTTGTCTCTAAATTTCTAGCCTATCAATCAACATTAAAATCAGGAGTTGATGTGGCTGTTGGAGATATAAATAATGATGGTAAAAAAGAAATAATTACAGCTCCAGGCGCAAATACATATCCTGTAGTCAAAGTTTTCAACTCTAAAGGAAAAAAAATAACACCAGACATTCTTGCATTTCCCAAAAATTTTAATCGTGGCATCAGTGTTGCAACTGGTGATATAAATTCCGATAGTAAAGATGAAATTATTGTTACTACAAATTCTGGGCAAGCTCCATATATCGAAATATTCGATTTTCAAACAAGAAAAATTGGTCAATTCTTAATATTTGATAAAAATTTTAGAGGTGGAGTAAATATTGCTGCTGGAGACATGAACAATGATAGTTATGATGAAATTGCAGCTTGTCAAGCATCACAAGGCACAGCGTGCAAAATATTCCGTTTCGGCTTTAAAACAAATGCTGTAAAAGAATTAAGTGTTGTAAAATATCCGACAAATATAATTCCTAATTTCGGCAATGTCAATTCTGACAATAATAAAGAACTATTAATCGCTGATAGTAAAAAACCGATTCTAAGCAGCTATAGTTTTGCGGCAAATTCTAGAACCGCATTAAAGCTTTCAAATGAAAATATTAATTCAGAAATAGCATTTATTCCTGACAACACTTTCAATTTCATTGTCTATGGAGATACGCAACAAGTTGATAGAACTAATCATCTAAAAATTATTGAAGGAATTAATCGTCAAAAATATGATTTAGCTTTTCATGTTGGTGATTTTACTCAAAACGACGCAATCAATGAATGGGAAATATTTCAAAGATTAGAAAGCTCAATTATCAATAAAGCGCCAAAAAAAGGATTAAGTTCCGCTTTTTTTCCGATAATTGGCAACCATGAATATACATTAGATAATTATTTAACATTATTTAATAATTACCCCAAAAACCAACTTTATTATTCCTTTGATTATAAAAATGCGCATTTTGTAGTTTTAAATACAGAAACTGATTTTTCAGCCGGCAGTGCACAAAACGAATGGCTAAATTCAGATCTTGCCTTAACAAACAAAACCTGGAAAATCGTATTATTTCATCGTCCTCCATATAATTCCAATTATAAATATAATTATTATCATCCAAATATCGATGTTCGAACTGATATTGTTCCGATTTTAGAAAGGCATAAAGTAAATCTAGTTTTTAGCGGACATTCTCATATCTACGAAAGAACATATCCGATTTTTCAAGATCAAGCTAATTTCGAGAACGGAATTACATATTTAGTGACTGCTGTGGCAGATTCAAATCCGATCTTACCAAACTGGTGGACAGCAAAGAGTAAATCAAAGCCCTCTTTCATTAAAATTCAATTACGCGATAACATTACCAAAGGATATGTCTATGATGAGACACAGAACTTTATAGATACCTTTGCAATTAATTCTAATTTATCAAATTTATAATTAACTAGTTTTTATTAGCACTTAATAAATTATAATTTATTAAAAAATGCTAAGAAAACTAATAAAATAATGAGTAATTGCTCAAATTGTAATTGTGGATGTGATTGTGGACACGATGAAGATGAAAAAGAAGAAAAAAAGGATGATCAAAAAGATCAGAAACAATACACAAACGACGAAGAAAAGATGATCAAAGACAAACTAAAAGGCTTAGGCTATCTTGATTAAAGATTTAAAAAAGATATAATAAAGCACAGAAGAAGATCTGTGTTTTATTATTGAAAATATATGTTCAAAAGATTATTATTCGATACAATGTTTGCCTTAACTGCAAATACAGTATTTAAAGTTTTAAACGCTGTAATTGTTATTGTCTTAGCAAACTATTTAGGCCCAGATAAATATGGTATTTATTCAACAGCTATTGCTTTTATTGGCATATTTTTAGTTTTCAGCGATATGGGCTTAAGAATGCTTTTGGTTCAAGAAGGATCAAAAGATATCAAAAAAGCACCAGTCTATTTTGGCAATGCGCTAATATTCCAATCAATCTTAACTATTTTGGTTATTCCAGTTTTATTTATTACCTCAAAACTTTTCGGCTATTCTCAGATTACAGTTATTTTAATTTTAATTTTAGGCCCAGCCTTATTCTTGATTGAACAATCGCGCGTTAGTTGGGCTGTTTTAAGATTAAAAGACATTAATAATAGCGTCTCAATTTCAGAAATACTACAAGGTTTAGCATCGCTTGGTGCAATTCTATTTATAACTCAACTTTCTAGCAATCCGTCTAATCAGACATTATTTTATATAGCTATTTCACAATTAGCTATAAATTTTGTTTATTTTATTGCTTTATTAATTTATGCTTCAAGAGCATCTTTTAAGCCTGAGTTTGCCATAAAAACTTTGAAGAGTATGCTGAAAAAATCATACTTATTTGCCTTATCAGAACTATTTTTTACAGTTTACTTTCAAATTGATCAGATCGTTATCTCCATAATGAAGAACGCTGAAGACGTTGGTTTCTACTCAGCTCCATTCAAAATTTTAGTTTTCTTTTTATTTATACCAAGAATTTTAGTTCGAATTTCTAGACCATTCATGTATAAACTATTTTACAATGGCTTGGACAAATATCGAAGAATAAACATTTTTTTTCATCGATATTATTCAGCAATTGGCATTCCGCTTGGAATTTTAACAGTATTATTGGCAGAACCAATTATTCTATTTTTATTTAAAGAACAATACTCATCATCAATTCCTGTTTTAAGAATATTCGGCTGGTTTTTAATGCTTTACTTCATTTCTGTAGCATCGTCTCAATCATTAACAACTTTGCTAAAACAGAAAACGCTAACAAAAATTCAAGCAATTACAGTATTTTTGAATTTAATTTTAGATATAGTCTTTGTTTATTATCTTGGATTTATTGGTGCAGCCTATGCGACGCTTATTGTTCAATTCATAGCTACATGTCTTTATCTTTATTTTGATGCAAAATATATGGAGGAAAAGGTAATTAACATAATAAAACCGCTATTTTCTATAATAGCGGCTGGAATAGCCATGTCAATTTTTATTTATATTTTGAGAGACAAGGTTGAATTTATTCTCCTAGGATTTTTATCTTGCCTTATATATCTTTTGTTTCTCTATATTTTTAGATTTTTTAATGAATATGATTTCAAGCTTTTTAATCAAATCATAAAAAGAAAGAAAATTAAATCATAACTTATCTTGATTTACCTTAAAAATAATAATAGAGCCTAACTTGTCTGAGTCAAAAAACTCAGCTTTTTTTTCTAAAAAATCAGTCTTTAATAACTTTTCTTGATATTTCCAATCAATATCAGCTTTTGTACTAAAAGATCCAAGAACTTTTTTACCTGCATATACATATTCAATATTGTTATCTTTATAAAACTTTTTAGAAATTTCAAAAGTTGGATCGTAAATCCAGGGACAAAGTCCTTCAAAATCATTGCAATCACTGCCATCAACAACATTTCTTTTAGTTAATAAATTAATATAACTGCCCCAGCTCCTCATCGCTAAAGTTTTAGGATAAGACAAAATTACAGCATTTTGATCAGTATTATTTCTAATCCAAGACAGTGCTTTTTCATCAGAAGCCTGCAACCTCACTTTCTGATTATATTTTAATGAATTTTCCAAAAAATTCAGAGAGCTAAAAATCAAAATTACAGCTAACATTATTTTAACAACAAGATAATTTATTTTCTTTAGATATAATCCAACGATCAAGAAGAAATATGCAATTACAACAACAAGAGGCAAAGCGAGGTCCAAAGCAAATCTATTAGGTAAAATAAAAAATACAAAACGAGTTCCAATGAATAAGGCGATTATCCAACAAAGAATAATGATCTTTTCAACTTTATTTATCGATTTAAAAAAGAAAAAAGGAATAGCAACTAATGAAAAACCAAATATAAAAATACCAAGATGATTATCATAAGCTTTCCATGGTACAGCTAATTCAGGTATTTCTGAAGTTACATTAATATCAGAGCTTGAATTATTAGGAAATAATAATACCTCAAATTTAATCGAAACACTGTTTAAAAAAATCTGAGCATAATATTCATAAGTTAATGGCAATATCACAATTATCAAAATCAAAATCAAAATCAAATAATTTTTAAAATAAATTTTATCGAAAATTGTTAAATATTTTTTTAGAGAATCAAGTCTTGATAAAAGCTTTAAAATTAATAACAAAAATCCCAAGAAAAACAGTGTTAAAAGCATGTAACTAGTTGACAGAGAATGAGTCAGAAACACTCCTCCAAAAAATAAAAAACACAAAATTATTTTTTCATAATCAATTTCTTTCTTCAGGAATAAATCTTTCAAGAATGCCAAACCAAATAAGAATAAGCATAAGCCAGCAAACAAATTCAAGTAAGTACCAATACTATAAGCAAAATTTGGCTGGCGAGAGACAAATACTAACAGAACAACAGAAATAATCGCCAGTAGCTCATTTTTAAACAATTTTCTCACTAAATAATAAAATGCCAGATAAGAAATAATAAAGATAAAAGGCACAACATATAGTGAAGTTATTACAATATCCTGGCCAGTTATGAAAGATTCCATTGCCAAAAGCGTATGAAACAATGGGGGATCTAAAGATCCTTCCCATGCTTTTGTAAATCCTTGATCAATTATTCCTTGGGCTTCAGTCATGTGTCTTGTCGGATCATCGCCAGGCGGAACAATATAGTTATAATGAAAAATTCCATAATAAAAATGAAAAAATAACAAAACTAAAAGAGAAAGCAATATTACAGCTCCTAGATTTTTTTTAATAAATTGCCAAAAATTATTTTGCATTTTTATTTAAAGCAAATTCTTTAATAAACAAAATTATCAAACCAATAATAATCAACAAAGATATTTCAACAACTGAACTTAATAATGTAATTTTCACGCCAAGCTTGCTTAATAAGAAAACAAGCAATGGCGACATGACAAAAGACAAACCGAATGAAATAATAATCCTATTAGCTAAATTCTGTTTCTTTAATAAAATAAAACTCCAAATATAACCTGGTAAAAATAGAATATAAACACTTCCTAAAACAAACCTTAAAGATTCTAAAATAGTAAGTTTAAAAGACAAAGCAAAAATAGCAATTATAATAAATGCTATAAAAAGCAAAACACCAAAAATAACTTTTTTATTACTCATTTTTGTTTTTTATATACTTTGAGTTATCTGATACAAAAGCTAAGATAATTCCAAAAATTAAGCATAAAACTAATATAATTTGGCTATTCAAATATCTTTCATTTATCACATAATCAGTCCAAGAATTAAAAACAGTCAGTAAGATAAACAAAATCAAACTTAACAAAAATCCATATTCGCAAATTTTAACTAAATATTTATTCATCTCTTAATATAACCTTTAAATCTTGCGTAAAAATTTTTAAATTCAGACTTGTTATAATTTTTTATTAAATTTAAATCAATCGAAGTTAGAGTTAATTGATTTTGATCGTTAATTCCTTGCGCTGAGATAGCAAAAGTCAGCTTATTATTCTTAATATAATAATTACTTAACAATAATTCTCTCAAATTAAAATTAGCGCATGCTTTTTTCCATTGTGAATCAATATTTATGCTTTTTGTATCAACAAATTCAAATTTATCATTTGCTTTTTCTGCTCCAAGCTTGATTGAAGTCGGATTGTCACTATATTTTACACACAAATTTGCCTCATTAAAATTTGGTGGGATTCTAACCATAAAATAAATCAATTCAGCCTTAATTTTTTGGGAATAATCGCTGCCAATATGTTCGATAGGAGACAATCGATACCAAGGATAAAGAGCAGAAAAACGTAAAGAATCATCAGGATTAAAATTATAAGTTATCATCATCTTTTTATCGAATACAAAAAACATAGATAATATGTAGATTATCACTAAGCTAAAAATTATCCAAATTGTAATCTTTAATGCTTTCATAAAACTAATCTAAATATTTTTGCAACTCTTCGAGTATTTCATCAATAATTTTGTCAGCCATCAAAATATCATCTTCTGTTGTATTTCTTTCTTTAAACTCGAAACTTTTTACGTGGGTTATGAATTCGTTTATATCAAATAATAACGGGCTAGAAATCTCTATCAAACCTTGTCTCTGCATTCTTTTCATCTTACCAATATCAAAGACAATATTTTGAAACCAAGCGTGTCGAACTTTCCAAGGACCGGCTGAAACGTCTTTATCAGGAATTCTATCGTCATACATCTTCAGAATTTCAAGACCTTTAGCGAGCTGTTCGATCATTTCCTTTTTTTGTTCGTCTATCGATCCTTCATTCTCAGGATTCATAAAATTAAAAGTTAGTTTCTAAAGAATCCGATAGATAATCTCTAAATTCAGCAATTGCTTTTGCATCGTAGACCCTCTCTGACAAAAACAAAATATTTTTGTCCAAAGCTTTATACAAGTTTAAAGATAATGTATTTTCAGTAGGTAGAACTGGAGGGGTATTATAAATTCTATTCGCAACTTTTTTACTTGGAATCTCTTTATTCTTCAAATATTTGATCAACAAAGAATCGGAACTCAAAGATTGATAATCAAAACTAAAGCTACTTTTTAATTCTAAGTTGTCATTTTTGTAAGGATAAACAATCATATCATCTTTCGAATTCAATAAATAAACACTATCATAATTTTTTACTAATTTTTGTAAAGTTTCAAAAGATTTTTCATCCAAAAAAGTCTTTAATTTAACAATTACATCATCATTGTCTAAATCTTTTTCATACTTTTTTGCCTCAACTAAAAATTCTTTTTTAGAATACAATTCTCTTCGCGGAATGACATTGACATTATAAAGATAATGCAGAGCATATGACCATTTTTGCCAACTCCAGCCTGGATTCATCACAATTAAATCGCTATCTTTAAATTGCTGACTAAACTTTTTCAATTCTTTATCAACTCCAGCATTTTCTCGATAAAAAATAATTGGTAAAGATATCAAAAAGTTTCCTATGATTAAAATTATAATTGCTTTTTTAACAAAGAAAGTTAAGCTAGATTTAATAATATCCAATCTGTACCAAAGCATTGCCGATAAAATAAAGATTAAAGGAATAAAAATTGGATAGAATCTCCTCATAAACCAAGGCTGATCAATTGCAATTTGCGATCTAAACAAGAATAAAAAAGAGGGGAGACATAATAAAACTAAAAGCAATTCTTCTTTTTTAAAGACCTTTTTATATAAACCTATCAAAATCAAAACTAAATAGAATAGAACCAAATAAAAACCTAAAGCTTTAAAATTAAATTGTATTTGATAAAAAGACCAAGCCAAATCATCACATTTCAAAAACAAAACTAATTCGTACAGACAAGCGCTAAGAATTACAATTACAAAAATAAGTCTTTGTCCATTTTTTAATAGATAATCAATTGCATCTTTACAAGATTTAGCAGTATACTTTTTTAGAAAATAATATAAAATTGCACCTAATAATAAAACGATAAATAAAACTAAAAAAACTTTTGAGAATAATTTCCATGGATCATAGAATTGCTTATAAAAATAAGCCAAGCCATTATATTTTTGTAGATAAGCACCAAATGATATTAAAGCAAAAACAGTTATTCCGGCACATACCAAAAAATTCCAGCCCAATTTAATTTTGTATCCAAAATGATTGGTTCTTAATTTCTTAACAAACATAATGATAAAGAAAACAGCAATAGCGATAAGGAAATATAACAGAGCTTCAGCACGAATAAAAATACAGAACAATAATGAATATAAGCTAAAAAATAGATTAGAAATCCTTTTGTTTTTTAAGCCTTCAAAAAATAAAAGGATTCCTAGCCAGAAAAAAACCATAAATAAATTTTCCGAATTCAATCTCTTTGTAAACCAAAAAGTAGTATAAAAAGTACCAAGTAATAATAAAGAAAACAAGGCAGTCTTTTTATTAGCCAAATCTGAGACCAAAAAATAAATCAGACTCAAAAACAATACCAATAGCAAACAATTCGCCCAAAGCATTGCATTTATTCCGCCAAATAAGAAATAAACTGCTAAATAAACATTGTAGCCAGGCAAAAATTGAGAAGTAAAAACATTTCCTTCCAAATTTCTAAAACCAGAATAGGCGTGAATTAACTGATCCGTAAATGAAAGCGAACCAGTTTCAGTCAATTTAATTGCAGCTGACATATAACTCGCATCATCTCTGCCAGAAGGAATTCCATGATGAAAAAAAGAAACTAGTAGAGAAAAAACAACAATTGCTCCAAAAATAATTAGATCAGTTCTCTCAATCTTTATCTTTTGTTTTTTCAAGAAAATCCAGACCAAAAAACCTATAATGAATGATAATATTGTTATACTAACAGTAATTTTATTAAACCAGCCAAAAACAGCTAAACCGAGTAGAAAAGTTAGACAAAAAGCAAAAAATAAAGTAAAATTTTTAATAATAGATGTCATTAAAGAAAATGTTTATACAGACAAAATTATAACATAAAAATGGAAAATCAGAAAGTTAACAACTGGCCAAAAGTAACAATCGTTTTTCCTAACTGGAATGGAAAAAACGATACTTTAGAATGCTTGAAATCTTTAGTTAATCTTAATTATCAAAAGAACAATTTAGAAATAATCATTGCTGATAATGGATCAAATGATGGCTCGCAAGAAGTAATAAAGCAGGAATTATCCAAAATGACAGGCTATGCTAATCTAAAATTAATTGAAATTGGTCAAAATATTGGCGCTCCAGCAGCTTTAAATCTGGCAATTAAATCAGCTAAGCTGAATTATGATTATATCTGGAAATTAGACAATGACGTTGTTGTCGATCAAAATTCACTCATCTATCTAGTAAAAGAAGCGAGCAAAAATCCAAAAATTGGCATGGTTGCTGGAACAAATTATTATTATGATCAACAAACAACAGTATGGGCAATTGGTGGAAAAGTTGACCTGACCTTTGGTCTAAGTCGAAATATTGGCAAAAACAAACAAGATCAAGATCAATTTAAAAAAGATTCCAGTTTTGACTATTTGCCTGGTTGCGCTTTGTTAGTTAAAAAAGAAGTAATTAAAAAAATTGGTCTTTTAGATGAAAAATATTTTGTTTACTACGATGAAACAGACTGGAACATTCGCGCAAAGCAAGCTGGATTTGATCTAGTATATCTTCCAGAAGCAAAAATCTGGCACAAAGCATCAAGAACAACTCAAGAAGGAAGTATTTTTAAGAATTATTATTTAACCAGAAATAAATTATTATTCATTAAGAAATTTAATCATAAAAGATTAAATGTTGTCTTGCCAATTGCTGCAATTTGTTTTATTGATCTTCCATTTCGCTGGATTTTTAGAAGCAAAATCAAAGATTTGCCAAACATTTTAAAAGGAGCAACTTGGGGAATCATTGATGCCTTGAGTGATAGTACTAAAGAAAGAATTCTAAAATAATGTTAAAATTTTTCTTCAAATATTTAATAAAAAATAAAATCAGACTTACAACTTTTAACAAGTTTGTTGTTTTAAAATTACTTAAAAAGTGTTTAAAAAAGAATAGCCAGCCTGAATCATACATTTACGAATACTCTACAAAGACAGTCAAAAAAACACTGAATTTCATGCAAAAAAAGCAAGGTGCCATTGATTCGATGTGGTTGCAACGTGGTTTGATTTGTGAAGACAAAAATTTCACTGATGAAACAAAAATCGCTCATGGTTCGACAACTACGCTCAAAAAAACAAATGGCAAAAATTATCTAAGCGATGACGATCTTAATTTCATTGAAAAAATAGATCCCATAAAAGCAAAAATAATCAGAGAAACACACCAACAGCTAGAAGATTTTTATAAAAGAGCGTTGTGTAATAAAAACCTAATTTATCAGACAGAAGAATTAGCAAAAATTGGACAGATTTTAAATCAAGGTTTAAGTTTCAAAAAAGATTTTACTTTTCATCGTGGTGAAATTAATAATTCTTTAAAATTATATTTTAATAGGATTGGTGATGGATTCAAGAATCTAGATAAAGCCGGAATCTTTGTTTTTGATGAAAAAATAGATTTGCTGGTAAAAGGAGCAGAATTTTTATTTAATCTAAAAACAGCTAAAACAATTGAAAAAAAGGTTGGTGGCAAATTCTATGTTTTAAATCCTTTTGCCAAAAAATTTGTTTGTCCAGTAGTTAATAGAGTTCTTAATACTGGCGTCTATGATTTACCTCATTTAGGTCATGCCTCAAAAATTAAAAACCTTAAAGAATCAATTGCTAAAAATGGCAAGCTCATTATTGGCTTAACAAGCAATAAAAATGTTCGCGGCATAAAAAATAAGCAAGTTGTTTTCTTGGCAAAAGACCGCAAGATAATGCTAGAATCACTGAAATATTCCGACAAAATAATTCTTGAACCAGGCCACAGCAAGATATTCAAAACATTTTACGACTATGCAAAATTACCTTTTTATTCAAAAACAATTTATAACTTTAGAAATATCTTTGCCAAAAAATAATGCTACAAATTTCTGAACTAAAAAAAATCTGCCGTAAAAGCAAAGAAAAATACCATAATTGGTGGGCATATTCTTTTTCTCGCCATTTTTCAATTTATTTTACTTGGTTTTTTTGTCATACACCGATCACTCCAAATCAATTAACCTTTGTTCAGATTATTTTTGCTTGGCTTGGAGCTTTGAGCTTAATAATTTGGTCTTGGCACGGAATCATCGCTTGGATTATTCTAATGCAATTATCTTTTATTTTTGATCTAGTCGATGGGGAAGTGGCAAGATACAAAAAAATGTCATCATTATTTGGCGTTGTTTTAGATTCATTTGGCCATGTCTTAATTAATCCAGCTGTTTACTGGAGTTTGAGTTTATTTGTCTATTTCCAGACTTATGATATTTGGATAATCTATTTAACAATTGCTTTATCAGTCTTTTTAATTTCGCCGTCAAAACATGCTCTAATGCGTGGAATCCTGTTTTTAACAACCAAAAAAGACAATCCAATTTATAATTATGAAAATTTAAGCAAGCAATTTCCGCAAGAGTATCAACCTCCAAAACAAAGAAATAGCCTGAAAAATAGACTAGAAAGATTTTTAAAAGTAATTTCCGAATTTCCAAATGATATGAATATTTTTTGTATTTTATTAATCCTAACTTTAATCTTTAGCGAAACATTTTTTATAACAACTGGATTAATCTTTTTTTCTTCTTTAATAATTCTCAAAGAATTTTATTTTCTATATCAAATCAAAAAGAAAAATTTAATTGAAAAAGAATACCTTAAGATTTATCAAAAATAGTCACTAGAATATAATTTTGATATTATTAAAGACCAAACTGGTCTTTTTGTTTTAGTAAAAATTAAAATTAAATTATTGATATTTTAATAAAATAATGATACACTATTATGTTCAGTTAGGCAGGAGGGAAAAGTGGAGAATGTCCTACATTTTCTTGAAGCCATATTCCATATTTCATCTTTAATATTGATAATACTCATTGTTCTAAAATTGATTAAGCATGGACCAGAGTTTCAAAGAACAGAAATTGGAGCAAGGTTATTCATTGCATTTGGTCTTATTACAGCCATAGCTGACCTTCTGGGACCGCTAAAAAGTAAGGAACTTTTTATATTTAACATTATATTCGATTTCTTTTTCATATATATCGGATATAATGGCCTACAAAATAAAAAAAACGAACCCTAGATCATGACTACATGATCTTTTTTATTACAAAAAAGCTGACAAAAATGTCAGCTTAATATTCGATATTTAATTATTAATTTTTAGTATCTATATCCACGAACATTATTTTGAACCATACCTAAATTAACTTTGCTTGCATCATATATTTCACGCGCAACTTTTCCGTCCATATATTCTGGAACAGACAATCCCATATAATTCAAAACAGTTGGCGTAATGTCCAAAATACTGATTGGCTTTATCTCCAAGCCTTCTTTAATATTCGGACCTAAAGCCATAAAAATACCATCACGATCATGATAGGAATTAGTATGAGAAGTTGTTTCAACAAACAATTTATTATCAAATCGAGCAACCGCTAATCTCTTTTCGCCATTTACTTTAAAAATAATATCTGGCGCTTCAGCAATAAATTTTCCATGATATTCTTCCTCGCAAGGAATAACTTCTGTAAAAATTTTTTCACCGTTTGGATCAGTCACTAGTTTTAATTTATCAATAATTTCTGATCTTAATTTATTATAATTCTCTTTAGTAACAATTCCATTATTTTCACGTCCAACCAAATTAATATTAACACCCCAAGTTGATTTTGCGCCAAGCTGAGCATAGGCAGTTGTATTTTTCCAATCAATCGTTTTTGTAGATTGTGGGATATTCTCGCGGACAATATTTTTAATTGATCTAGGGACAAAATTCCTAAATTTATCAATAAATTTATTTTTAAATAATTTCTGGCGATCAAAATTAATCAGATGAAAGAATCGGCGCAATAATGATTTATTACCTTGCTTTTCATGAACTTGTCTCCAACCCTTTGAGACAACATCATTGATTTCCGATTTTGCATATTTCAAATAGCCTTCATTATATAACCAAGCCATGATATTAAATGTTTTTTCGTAAGTGTTAAAACCATGATCCGACATCACAAAAAGTCCCGTTTCATTATCCATTTGTTTCAAAATTTTCGCCATCAAATCATCTAATGTTTTGTATGTTCTAATAACTTTTTCTTCTTCTTGCCAAAAATCATGACCGCAAATATCTGAACATCTGAATACAATCATCGAAAAGTCCCATTTTTCAGCATTATAATATTTTTTCCAAATTTCATATCGAGCCTTGTCAACTGAAACCATTGCATCAAATCTTTCTTCACCACCTTTATGACGCAGATTCAATTCCATTGAATCAATAACATAATTTTGTTTTCGCAATTCTTGTTCAAAAGAATATGGAGTCGCATATCTTCTTGAAGATAGGGATAACAATCCACCAACTAATTTACCATTGATTTCTTCTGCGGGATAAGTCATTGGCACATTCCAAACTAAACAGCGTTTGCCGTTCTCAGACAAAATTTTCCATAATGATTTTGTATTTACATCAGAAAAGGTATGGATTTTTCTATCTTCAATATTAAATTTATGTGTCGAAAGAAAATGAAAAATACCATGTTTTCCAGGATTGCATCCCGTGTAAAAAGATGGCCAAGCTGGCACAGTTAAAAATGGAATTGTGCTTTTTAAAATTCCATGGCTGCCTTTTTCTAATATATGTTTGAATGTCGGCAACAGACCTTGATCAGCATATTTTTTTATTGCTCTGAATGTGCCGCCATCTAAACCAACAATTAACGTTTTTTTCATATTTTATTAAATCAAATTTTTTCAAGTCTATTTTATTTTAACAATTTCTTCAAAGACAGACAAGTATTTACCGCAAATTCTATCCCAACTATAATGCCTTATGTTATATTCCAATGAATTTTTTGCAAAAAATCTTGCCCTATCAGGATCATTCAAAAATTTATTAATATGTTTAACAAATAATTTCGTATTTATCGTCTCTACTAAAACTCCATTTCTATCTTCTTTAATCGCATCTTTTATTCCTTCGATATTTGAAGCAATCACAGGCAAACCCCAGTTAGACGCTTCAATTGCCACAATTCCAAATCCTTCCAAATCATTTTTAATCCTAATATTTGGCATAATAAACAGGTCAGAAGCATAACAAACTTTTTGTAGATCGCTATCTGAAAGACGACCAAGCATAAAAACTCGATTTTCTAATTTTTGATTTTTAATTAAGCTCTTGATTCTCGACTCATCGTTTCCAGATCCAATAACAAGATAATCAATACTGTCATCAATATAAGGCATTACATTTTTAACAAACCAAGCAACACCTTTTCTTTTTATTAATCTTCCGACAGTAACAAGAACTTTTCTTTTCTTCATTTGTTTATTGCAGTGTTTGATTAAAAACTTTTTATAACCAGATTTAATCTTTAAATAAGAATTACGCGAAGATAATAAAGAATACAAAACCTTATCTTTACTAAAATTAATACCATTAGGAATGAACAAGCATTTTTCTCTTGGTACATTTCTTTTTACACATTCATCAATCGTCGAGTTAGAAACACAAACTATTTTATCTAAATATTTTAAATGTTTAATAATAAGGAATTGATACAAAGGATTAGAATAGGTAACATCCAATCCATGGGCAGTAATCAAGACGGGCTTTTTAGTCAATCTTTTTAAAATTGCTGCAGCTAAAGCCATAAAAGAATCGCAAAAATAGATTAAATCACAATCTTTAGCCATAAAAAAACCTCTGACAATTGAATATGGAATAAACCAAATCAAATGCCACTGAGATCTTTTCAAAGCAATTATTCTCTTTTGACAATTTATATTATCTATTAAGCCCTTGCTATATTTTTCCATACCGCCAATTTGTGGCGGATATTTTCTTGTTATAAATAATACCTTCATTTTAATTCTCAATTATCAATAATCATTTTTTCACCCTTCGAAGTAGCAACCCATAAGGTAACGATAAATTTACAATTATAATCATGAATAATAAAAAAATTTCAAAAAATTAAAAAATGAATAGAAATTGTAAATCGGACATGAAAATTACTTTCTGAATTCCATTCTTTTTATTTTATATAGAATTTCTTCAAGTAACTTCCTATTCCAGCCGATTGCTGATCCTAATAAACCAATTACTAAAACTTGAAAGCCAATCATCATCAAAGCACCGGCAAGGATCAAAGATTGGATATGACCAGTTCCATTGCCAATAAAAAAGTAATATAGAAATCTAATAACAAACAATAATCCAGCTCCAAACAAAACAGAACCCATTATGCTCATTACTCTCAAAGGTTTATAAATAGTGAATGTTCTAGTTATTACCATTAAAGATTTTGCGATATGAGAAGGAATGCTTTTAATTAATCTAGATTTTCTATTCACTTTTCGAGCTCGAATCGGCACTTCAGCAATCAGCATATCATGATCTAAAGCCTGAATAATTGATTCATGAGTATAAGTATGCTTAGAAAGAATATTTATTTTCATTGCAGCTTCTTTTGTATAGGCACGAAATCCAGAAGATACATCATATTTTCTTGGCAAGTCAACAACTTTATAAACTATATAATTACCAAGCATATTTCCGTACTTATTGAATTTCGGCATAAAATCCAAATCTCGAACACATCTATTTGCAATCACAATGTCAGCCTTATTTTTCAAAATTGGCGCTATTAAATCTGGAATTCTAGTCTGATCATAATGATTATCGGCATCTGTATTCACGATAATATCTGCTCCAAACCACAAAGCAGCAGTTACTGCATCTTTAAAACTAATTGCCAACCCTTTATTTTTTTTATGAGAAATAACATAATCAGCTCCAGCTTCTTTTGCTTTGATTGCAGTATTATCAACTGATCCATCATCTAAAACTAATACTTCAACTTTTTTTATACCAAAAATCTGCCTAGGAATTTCTCTGATTACCTCAGCAATATTTGCTTCTTCATTATAGGCCGGAATTGTAACAATTAATTTCATAGAAAATTGTTCGTTAGCCATTTAAAATTCGAAATTCAGAATTTTAAATTCGTCATATACTATCTTACATTTTACTCCATAATAAAAAAAAATCAATCCTTGACAGTTGGCAAGAATCATGTATTATTTAAAATTGCACTCTCGAAAAAAAGGAGGGAGTATGTCGACCGAACCAGAAAACAACGATCTGCAAAGAATTACTGACGAAATAGCTTGGTACAATGCTCAGCTTCCAAAAATGCGTGGAATTTATGAAACAATCCTGCAAGCCTGGCAATCATACTATTCAGAGCAAATGCATTTTTTGGTTCATCATCATGGACCGGTATCAGAACGAAAGATTATCGAAACTCTCATCGAAAGAGGAATCTATCAAGATGACTTCTGTTTCATACATTATGACCATACCTGGCGGTCCGATGACGTAGAAAAAGCCTGTCTAGAACTTCTTAAAATTCTGCCAGAAACTGAATTCTTCGAACTAGAGCTTAGCTGGAATTCAGATCAATATGGCAATATAACTGATATAAAATATTCCATCAAACTACTCGTTCATCCCAACAACATCGCACTTTCAGAAACAAATCAGTAGCTCCTATTTATCAGGAGCTTCTTTTATTATACCTAATATCTGTTATCTTATTATCTAATAATAAAAAAATCAATCTTGACTTTTAACAAAAATAATGTAATATTAGCAAATAATCATCCGCAGAAGGAGGAAGAAGACAATGAGCAACTTGAGTAAAAAAATTCAACAATGTCTTGAATTTTTGCCAACATATGATACTACTCTCCAAACTATCTATGCTTTTGTTGAAGATTTTTTCCAGATGAATCCGAAACTCATTGATAAAGCATTGCACGACATAGCATTTAAGAAATTATACCTACAGCTTGCAGAACAATTACTGAAAACTGGAGTTGCCAAACACGAATTTGTTTTTACCAATGAACAACGCTGTCATGAATTTCAAAAGTCATCACTAGTAGATCATCCCAATCTCAACGCTCAAAAATCATTGCCCGCAAGCAAGCCGCTTCTTATTCAGGACGATGCAACAGTCTATACTTTCACGTTAACTCTCCAACTTCTCGATCATCCCAAAAATCAAAGCTAGTTCTTTCTTACCAAACTTCTATTCCATAGGAGTTTTTTATTACCCTAAAAAACCACCAGCGTAAGCTGGTGTGTGCGTTTAAAGCGTAGCATCTGGTAAAATAAAATCACCTCGACTAAAGAAGGGAGGTGATTTTAATCATGACTAACGGGAGATTATACCAGT
>JAQVVF010000015.1 GCA_028699085.1 Patescibacteria group bacterium
TGGACAACGCCAAAGGGCAATTGGTTTTGCAAATTGACGCCGATGAAGCGGTTGACGAAGAATTAGCAGAATTTATTAAAAAAACCGACAAAAAAATTGGCAAGCAAAAAAAATTCACGCAAAACGATACCGTAGCGTGGTGGATTAAACGTCGTAATTTATTTATGGGTCGTTGGTTAAAAAAAGGTGGTCAATATCCCGATCCAGTCATTCGCCTTTATATTAATGGCAAAGCTCGTTTGCCACAAAAAGATGTTCATGAACAAATGTGGGTTGATGGGCACGCTGGTATGGCTAAGGGTCATTTGTGGCACTATAGTAATCCGACTTTTTCTGTGTATTTACACAAATTCAACGCCTACACTTCTTTTAAAGCTCAACAATTATTAGAAAAAGGTCTAAAAGTTAATCCCATCAATTTTATTGATTTCATGCTAATTAAACCAACAGTCACCTTTTTGAAATTATATATTCGCCATAAAGGTATTGTGGATGGTTGGCCAGGTTTTGTCTTTGCTTTGTTTAGTGGTCTCCATCACTTGATGGCTTATTTAAAATTCTGGGAATTAAAGCGAGGTGAAAATTAAATGAAAGTCTTACTAGATACTAGTCCCTTAAGCGATGCCAATGCCACGCGGGGAATTGGGACTTATACCAGATTTTTATTAGATCGCTTGCTTAATAACAAGACCATTGAGGTATCCCAATCAGGGGCGATGAGTGAAGATGAATTAAAAAAATTCAAAGCCGATGTGGTGCATTATCCATATTTTGATTTTTTCTTTCCTACCTTGCCACTCAAATTAATTACCAAAACGGTAGTCACCATTCACGATGTTATCCCCTTAGTATTTCCTAAACATTATCGACCTGGTAAAAAGGGCAAAGTTAACTTTCTGCGCCAAAAGTTAGCGCTCAAGGCGGTCAATCGCATCATTACCGATAGTGAGTCATCCAAACAGGACATCATCAAACATCTGGGAGTTGCTGAAGAAAAAATTACGGTCATCTATTTAGCGGCCAATCCTAAACTCCAACCCTTAAAAAAGGAGCTTTGGCAAAAATATCAGCGCAAACTCAAGCTGCCTAAAAATTACCTGCTTTATGTTGGGGACATTAATTACAACAAAAATTTAGCTCAATTAATTAAAAGCTTAAAATTTTTACCACGAGAAATTAAGTTAGTGTGCGTTGGCAACAATTTTCATCCACAAGAAATTCCCGAATGGGCAGCCATTGAAAAACAAATAGCCTTGAGTGACGTAGCCAAGCGAATTAAATTCATTGAAGATGTAGTCAGCGATGATCCAGAAGAATTAGCGGCTATCTATCAAGGAGCGATTGCTTATATTCAACCCTCACTTTATGAAGGTTTTGGCTTACCAATTTTGGAAGCAATGCAATGTCAAACCCCAGTTATTTGTGGCAAAAATTCATCATTACCAGAAATCGCTGGCGAGCAAGCCATTTTTGTCCAGGAAGAAACAGCGGAAAACTTCGCAGAAGCAGTCAAAGAAGTGCTAGCTTGGAAAAAGAAAGATCGCCAAGCATTCGTCAAAAAAGCAAGCTCATGGGCAAAGAAATTTTCTTGGGAAAAAACGGCGAAAGAAACGATTAAAGTTTATCAAGAACTTTGTCAATAATAACAATAAAAAACTCAAATATAGAAAGGTCGGATGAAAATATTAGTAACAGGTGGAGCAGGGTTCATTGCTTCTCACATTGTCGATGCTTACGTAGATTTAGGTCATCAAGTAGTAGTCGTTGATAATCTTTCCACCGGACAGATGGCCAATCTCAATCCTCAAGCCAAATTTATTGACTGTGACATTACCGACAAAGCTAAAATTCAAAAGATCATCCTAGAAGAACGGCCTGAAATAATTAATCATCACGCTGCTCACATTCAAGTTGGCTATTCAGTAGAAAATCCCCAATTTGATGCCCAGAGTAATATTTTAGGTTTACTCAATATCATGCAAGCGGCTAAAGAGGTTGGAGTACAAAAAATAATCATGGCTTCGACCGGTGGCGCCATGTATGGCAATCAAGAAACACCATTTAGTGAAACAATGAAAGAGCAACCCTTGTCACCCTACGGTATTTCTAAGCGTGCTGGGGAACTCTATTTAAACTATTACCATGAAATATTCCAAATTCCCTTTATTGTCCTGCGCTACAGCAATGTTTATGGGCCGAGACAAAACGCTCATGGCGAATCTGGGGTGATTGCCATCTTTTTAGAAATGATTGGCGCAGGTAAACAACCAGTGATCAATGGCGACGGCAGCCATACTCGTGACTACGTTTATGTGGACGATGTGGTGAAAGCCAATGTCTTAGCCTTAGAGAGTGATTTTGTTGGTGAATTGAATATTGGGACTAAAACGGAAACATCCACCAATGAAGTCTTTGATAAACTAGTTGCCGAGCTTGGCCTCGATTTGCAAAAAGAATACGGTCCGGAGCGTATTGGCGAGCAAGTCACTAGTTCACTAGATTACAGCAAAGCTCAAGAAATCCTCGGTTGGGAACCAACGGTTAGTTTTGATGAGGGAGTGAAAAAGACGGTGGAGTGGTTTAAAAATAAATAATATATTTGTATAGTTTTTTGTAAGTTATTTTCAGCATAATAAATACATGGCTGAGTTAAGCAATCATTCTGACTTGAATTTAGGTATTGATTGGACTAGAATAGTCCACAATATGTCCACAATTCAACTTAAAGTCACTTTATCCAAGCAGCTACATTCACTGCTGCAAAAGAAAGCTCAAACTATTGGTTTAACGATGTCTTCCTATGTAAAAAATTTAATCGTTGATGATATTAAAGACTTGGCTTTAGAAGAGAAAGTCGTCAGCAAGCAAGTTGAAAATAACTATCAAGAAGCGATAGAGAACAAAAAGCAATCAATAAAGGTAACTAACTTAAAAGAAACCCTAGATAATTTATGATAGAGATTAGTTTTAGTAAGAATTTCTATCTCGGTTACCACTCGGAAATTTATAAATAATCTTAGCCAATTCTCTCCGCCAGCCTAATGGCATCGGCTATTGCTTGATCCATATTTAAATAGCGATAAGTCCCCAATCGTCCAGCAAAATAGACTCCAGTTTTCTCCAACTCTCTGGCCTCCGCCAAATACTTAGCCAACATCTGGCCATTACGCGCTCTGGGTACTGGATAATAAGGCTCGCCTTGACTCTTGGGATATTCACGAGCGATGATAGTGTGTTTAGTTTCTTTGGCACTTGTTGGGTCAAAGTATTTAAATTCAATGATGCGGGTATAGGGGACAGTTAAATCAGGAAAATTAATGACACTGTTGTTTTGGTAATACTCTCGTTCAATTTTGCTAAATTCAAACTTAAGGGAGCGATATTCCAAGCGACCGAATTGATAAGCAAAGTATTGATCGATCGGGCCAGTATAAATAATTTGATCAAAGCTCTTGAGTTTGCTTTTGCTGAGTTTAAAGTAATCAGTCTTTAATTTCACTTCAATATTTTTATGCTCTAGCATTTTCTTCACTAGCGCGCTGTAACCGCCCACCGGCAAGGCTTGATATTGATCGGTAAAATAGCGATTATCAAAATTGTAGCGAATCGGTAGGCGAGAGCTGAGGCTAGTATCCAAACAGCCGGGATCAATACCCCATTGCTTACGACTATAACCATAAAAAATCTTTTGATAAATGACTTGGCCAACATTAGTTAGGAGATAATCAGCTAAACTCTCGACTTTATCCAACTGAATAGCTTGTTTGGATAAAAAATGACGCATTTCTTTGGCAGTTTTAAGTTTTAAGCCAAAGAGCTGATTAATGGTATTAATATTCACCGGCAGGGTGATGGTTTGGTCATTGATTTTAGTCAAGACTTGATGCTCGTAAGGGCGCCAATCACTAAATTGCTGTAAATACTGCCAAACCTTTTTATTATTAGTATGAAAGAGGTGGGCCCCATAGCGCGAGACTAAGATTTCTTCACGAATTTGATCGTAACAATTACCAGCTAAGTGAGAGCGTTTATCAATCACCAAGACCTGATGCCCATTTTCAGCCAAGAGATTAGCTAAAGTAGCCCCAGTGAGACCAGCACCAACGATTAAAACTCGATTTGCCATGAGTGTCATTATACAAGAAAAAACTTAAACTGCTTTTTTGGCTTGAAAATTGTAGAATATAGTTGGATGAAAAGAACAATTTTACTTACAGGTGCAGCTGGCTTTATTGGTTCACATACCGCTTTAGCCCTAGTTAAAGAAGGAGATACCGTTATTGGCATTGATAATCTTAATGATTATTACAATCCACAATGGAAAAAAGACAATCTTAAAAAGCTTAGCACTTATCAAAATTTTAAATTTTTCGAATCAGATATTTGCAATTTCTCCCAAATGGAGAAAATAATCAAAAACAGCAAATTTGACGCCATTATCCACCTAGCTGCTCGGGCTGGAGTCCGTCCTTCTATTGAACAACCCTTGCTTTATCAAGAAGTGAATGTGGGGGGTACTCTCAATCTCCTTGAATTAGCTCGTCAATATAATGTCAAAAGTTTTGTTTTTGCTTCAAGTAGCTCGGTTTATGGCAACCAAGAAAAAATACCTTTCTCTGAAACTGATCCAGTTAATCGCCCAATCAGTCCGTATGCTGCCACTAAAAGAGCTGGGGAGTTGCTCTGTCATACCTATAGTCATTTACATCACATCAATTGTATTTGTCTGCGCTTTTTCACAGTTTATGGCCCTGGAGGTCGTCCAGATATGGCGCCCTATCTTTTTACCGAAGCGATTTTAAAAAGCAAAAGCATTAATAAATTTGGAGATGGCAGCAGTGAGCGAGATTACACTTATATTGACGACATTGTTGCGGGAGTAGTTGCAGCCAGTCATTTAAAAAGACCCTTTGAAATTATTAATCTAGGCAACAACCAGCCTATTTCACTTAATGATTTTATTAAATTACTGGAAAAAATCACTGCTAAAAAGATGAAAATTAAACAACTACCCATGCAAGCTGGTGACGTGAAGCGTACATATGCCGATATTAGCAAGGCGCAAAAATTACTTGGATATGAACCAAAAACCACTTTTGAAGAGGGCTTGAGTAAGTTAGTTGCTTGGTATAGCGCTGAGCGCCTATAAATAAATCTCCAATTGCCGATTTAGGATCAGCAAAAGCCCAAAAGTTTGTTAGAATGTATAGATTATGTATATTTCTTTTGTAGTTCCTCTATATAACGAAGCCGGTAATCTCAAACAACTTCATCAAGAATTGATGGAAGTCATTAAACAACTAAGTCAAAAATATAAAAAAAAATCTAGTGATTTTGAAATTATTATGGTTGACGATGGTAGTAAAGATCAAAGTCCAGAAATTTTAAAAAGTCTAAACCCAGTAAGAATTCTTACTCTTAGGCAAAATAGTGGACAAACCGCCGCTCTTGATGCTGGATTTAAGGCTGCTCGTGGTGAACTAGTGGTGTCACTGGATGCAGATTTACAAAATGACCCCAGCAGTATTCCAGATCTCATAAACAAACTCTATGAAGACAATTTAGATGTAGTCTGTGGTTGGCGCCAAGACAGACATGATGGTTCTGCTAAAAAATTTATTTCACTAGGAGCCAGACATTTGCGCAGTTTTCTAATTAGTGATCAAATTCATGACTCAGGCTGCACTCTGAGAGTTTATAAAAAAAGCTGTTTTGAAGGAATGACTCTGAGAGGAGAAATGCATCGTTTTATTCCCGCTCTCTTAACATGGAGGGGCTTTAAAATTGGTGAATTACCAGTCAAGCATCGAGCTCGTCAGTGGGGCAAGAGTAAATATAATATGAAAAGAACAGTTAAAGGTTTTTTAGATATGTTGACTCTCTGGTTTTTTCATAAATATGCTTCCCGACCCCTGCACATGATGGGTAGCTTGGGGATTGTTAGCTTTATAATCGGTTTTGGAATTGCAATTTGGATGCTTATCGAAAAATTTGTTTTTGCCAGAGGCATAGGAACTCGAATGTGGCCACTAGTAGCAATTTTTTTGATATTATTTGGTGTTCAAGTGTTTATTTCTGGTTTAATTATGGATCTAATTATTAGAAGTTATAATCCGAAGCTGTATGAAGTAAAAGAAGAACATGAAAATAAATGAATGGTGGAAAAAAATTCCATCAGTAATGCTTTTATTGAAAAAAATTAAAAAACAAAATATTTGCTTCAACAGGCGCGACATACTTGCAGCTATTGCTCTTAGACTAGCAGTAATGCCATTTTTTGCTCATGAAGATATTTTTTCTACCTATCGTCGCTCACTACAAATTATTACCGGCGAAGTTAATCTTTTTTCTTTTACCAGTTTTGTGCCGCACGCCATTCAGGCTATTTGGTTATGGCTAATAAGTTTATTTACTGGTACCGAGTATCTACTAACTATTACCAGTCATATTACTCAAATAAATCATATAAATATTTTGTTATTTTTGTTTAAATTACCATATTTAGCGGCGGAAATACTCTTTTGGTATCTCTTTTTTAGTGCCTTTCCTAGCAAAAATAAATTAAGAAAACTTATTTTGTTTAATCCTATACTTATTTATTCAGTTTATATGTTTGGTCGATATGAAAGTTTTGTCTTAGTTCTTTTTACCGCAGTGTTTATTTTTTTACGTCGTAAACAACTTACTGCTGCAACATTCAGTTTGATTACCTTGCTTGTTACTCGAGCCTCATTATTCTTAATTGTTCCCAGCTTGTTACTTCTGCAGATTAGATTAAAAACAAAAATAGTCCTTGCTACTATTATAAGTATGGGAGTTGGTGTTTTTGCGTTGCTGCTCCCCAGTAATGTTGTACAAGGTTTTATACATTGGGCCTTATATGGACAACACGCAAGTTACTTGTGGGAAGCACAATTACAAGTAGCAGGTATAACAGTATATTTATTTCCAATGACTGCGATCATACTTCTTGGGTATTTGTGGTATTTACTACGACGTGCTCGAGTTCAAATCAAAAACCCACCATCGCATGATGTTGTTTTTGCACTTGGCAGCGTGGTTATTTTATTTTGTTATTACGCATTAAGTGTGTTTCATCCGCAGTATCTTGTGTGGGCGCTTCCTGCTTGGTTCGTGTTGGCACAATACTATAAATCGCCACAATTAGTACGACTAGGCTGGGCATTTTCATTGTTATTTAGCCTGATCTTGCCATTTTGGGAAGGCAAAGCAACTATTGGCTTATTAGTTCCTGTCGTGTCATTTACCTGGTTTATTGAACTTAGTAGCCAGTTTTGGATCTCTATTGCGACTACAGGTAAACACTTGTTTTCTGCCACACTGTTTGTTTCATTGTTGCAACTACTCAAAGAAGTGCGATTAAAAGGAAATAAATAATGCTAAGACCCACATTCATTTTTTTAGGAAAGGCCATGCTTTTAATCAGCTTTTTTTTGTTTATAGGTGTTGGTCAGGTTCAAGCTGTGCTTATACCGGTACAAAAGTATGTTTTTACCCACAAGGATCAATTCAAATCAACAAAAACTGAAATACAAGCTACTTTTATATCAAGTTCGAATGCCATTGGCGCTTTAGGACTGCGTATTAAAAATTTGAGTAGGCTAGAACAACCCACTGAACTTCAATTTACTCTTTTTGATGCTGCTGGCACACAATTACATACAGAAACAAGATTAGTCACCAAAGCTCCTACACAGTATGAATATCTGTGGTTTGGTTTTCCTGATAATATAATTAAATCTGAAGATCAATATACTTTTACTCTTAGTTCTACTGGTGATATAGATCTAAGCAAGCCATTAGCATTCACCTTATTTGAAAACATAACCAACCCACAAGTACTCATATTTACAGCAGGTCGAGAATTAAAAGAAAAATTAATTGGACAACAGTTTTTTTGGCTAGTATATTTTAGTATGATGGCGTTTATATTGTTTAGATTATACAAAAAAAAATCATGAAACAGTGTTTTCTTACCTCTCACGGTTGGCATATTATTAGTGCGAGTTTATTAATAAGTTTATGGCTTGTTACTCTAGCCATTCTTGAATATGCTCTGACCGAATGGCGCTTTGTATATATAAACATTCCTGAATACTGGCAAGCAACAGTGTTTATGATCATATTATTTGTCATTGGTGTAACAGCAACTCACATCACAAAAAAACACCCACAACCAAGCGCTGCTATATTTGTCGCAACTGTCGTTTTAATGATCCTTAGTATAATTGGCTATACCAAATACCTTCAATACCAAGATTGGTTACAAACTTTCCCTAAAATTCGATCTGTATCAAAAAAATGGTCTATTCAGGGTGATCGAATCGCTATTATGGGAAAAAATTTTGGTGAACCATGGCGATCGGGCAGTGTGTATGTAGGAAATATTGAATATACAATAGTATCGTGGACTCCCACCAAAATACTGATAGAACAGCCAGTAACAGGCCAGTATGGGACAAAACCATTGGTGATTTATAATCACCATAACAAATATGCGGAGTTGAAAGAATTTGAAATAAAAGACCCTAGTCAGGTATTAAAATGAAAATTACACTATCAAAGCAATATTTATCTTCTTGGTTATATATAATTGCCAAAACAACATTATATGCGTTGCCGATTTTACTATTCCTTGATATCACTGGCATTCAGCAAATTAGTACTTATTTTTTGCTAATCTTTAGTTTATTAGCAATCACAATAATAATTTATTTTGAACGTAAAAATATATTTGAACGTTATAAAAAAGAAGTCATTACTCACCAATTAACAACCCTCATAAGTCTAGTTGCTGTGGGTTATTTGTTTATATTTTTGTTTTTTGGATATGGTAATCCTCTACAATTTATCGCTGATATTAATTACGAGCAACATAAAAATTTTGTAGCCTTACAAGATTCTGATCACACACTTAGTACAACCATCCAAGCAGATCTTAATCATTTTGGATCATTTGATCTTATTTTTCGACCAATTACTTTTGAGATCCAACAAAACGAGGAAGAATTAAATAGCATAGTCCATAATGCAGAAATTACTTTTGAAGATTATCTAGTACAAATATTTGCAGATAATCAAATAGTTTATTCACACACATACGGGGTACCCGCTTTTGATGAGCTACATGTCTACCCAGTTGGTTTTATTCCTGATGAAAACTCGCGCGGACGTAGTTTTACTATAAAAATAACAAAAGTTAGTGAAGAAGCACCATTGCAAGAAGTAGCCGTTACTCGTGAGAGGGACCTATTTATTAACCCCAAATATGTCATAACTAAGTCACAAATAGTTTCACATTATCAGGATTTAATCTCATTTTTTACTCATAAATCACAAACAGCGCTTAAAAATAAATTGCATTATTTGTTTATTTTCGTAGGAATGAGTGTTTTCCTACTGTACAGCAGCGCTGCTAAGCCTAAGAGAAAAGCCGCCAGCTTTGCATTGGGCAGTTTGACGCTATACTATATTTTGCATAATATTGCTCGATTTACTGATTTAACAATACCTACAACACTTGCTGAATATAGCGGTCTTATGACTTTGATAGGAATGGCCTTTGTTGCTTATGCACATCGCCCTCAAAAACAATTAACAACAAAAAGTAAATCAAAATCACTTAAATGGTCTGATTGGCTTTTTATTATCTTAAGCTGTGTTGTATTTATCAGTTTTGGTACTCACCATTTGGGGCAGTTTATGAGTGTCGATGAGCCAAAATGGTTGCACAGTAGAGTACCCCAATTGTATGAAAGTGTGCAAAAACTAGATTTTGCTGGCACTTATATTAATGATAAACCAGGCATTGTACCAGCAGCTTTAGCCGGCATTGTTAATTTATTTACTTCTTGGGAAAATTTTGATCCTTTTAATAGAGAAGTTTACTTATTTTGGTGGCGTTTGCCAATTATTCTATTTAATACAAGCTTGTTGCCACTAGCATACTGGCTAGTTTTACAATTACTGTCGCGCAAAACTGCGCAAATATTTTTGGTACTTCTCATCACTTTTCCGCAACTCATTGGCATGAGTCAAATTGTTAATCCAGATGCAACATTATGGAGCCTAGGACTCATATCGGCATTGTACTTTTTAAAATATCTTAAAGATGCTCTGCCAAGAGATGCGACTTGGGCAGGAGTATTTTTGGGACTAGCGCTGTTATCAAAATTTTTTGCTGTAGTTTTATATTTGAGTTTTTTCTTTTTACTTTATTATCTGTATATATCATCAGAACACAACAAAGCACTCTTTGCAAAACGCTTATGGCAATTATGCAGGCTTATTGGTATTTCTATTATTGTATATACAATGTTTTTTCCAGCAACTTGGATTAATCCAACTCAAATTCTTAAAGGAACAATTGCTGCCGGAATTATCAAACCAGCTTTTGTGTTACTTTTACCCGTTATTGGTACTATATTTGCTGATGTGTTTTTATTTAAGAGTTCTCTAAGTAAATTTTTACATCAATATAAAATTGCAACTAAAGCAACAGTGTTTGTTGCATCTTTCCTGACATTACTTGGCTTAGGATTGATCATCAACATGTTTTTAGGATTCCCATTTTTTGATTGGGAGGCGTTTAGACAAGAAAGTCAGCGATGGCAATCATTTGGCTATGGCAACTTTTTATCTTCTAGCAGTACACTTCTTTTTTCTTTACCAGAAGCAATTTTAGTGGGATTAATAATCAGCATCACGCTGTTTTTTAGCAAAAAAGTCAATATATCTATAACAGAGAAAAAAGTATTCTTACTTGCTTTATTTTCTTGGCTTATTTTAATTTTGGGCGCAGTAATAGTTGGAGTTGGGGCAGGAATACGCTACCAAATACTAATTTTACCATTATTAACACTTGCTGCAGCCATATTGTACTCGTTATTTTTTAGCAAAAAACATTTGATATTTATGGTGGTGCTGACAACTATTTCTCTTGGATTATTAATACAAAAAACTCCATTTTATTTACATTATTCAAATATACTCAATACTCAATCCATAGTTATTAGTGAAGCTTGGGGTTTTGGCGGATATGAGTTAGCACAACAACTTAATAGTTTGCCAAATGCACAAAATCTAACTGTCTGGTCTGATAGAGAAGGATTTAATGAGTTTTTTGTTGGTACAAGTTATTGGAGGGGCAACACCGATCCTTTTCAAGAGGAAAAAAATATTGATTTTTTAATATTAACTGAAGGTGGCAAAAATATATTTATGAGAGCAATTAGGTGGGATCATCCCGGTTTATATAAAACCGTTGGTAACAAACTTGTTTTAGAACACAAGTTATATGAAAAAAAACCAAATTTTGAGTTTTGTATAAATCTTAACGATTGTTATAAGGCAATAAAATTAAAAAACTAAACGAAAAAATATTGATAAAATTGGTATTGAGTTATATCGGTTTAACATTAATAAACTAAATAACGCCCATTTTTTTGAGCTTCCTGGCACTGAACCCAAACCAAGTCAGATATGAAATTAAAGTGGCACTTGCAGCACCAACAATACCAAATTTAGCAATAAAAACATAGTTTAGAATAATATTAAGTATCGCACTAATTAGGCTATAACAAAGCACAGCTTTGTTTTCATCACGCAAAATAAGTAATTGTTGGGCTAAAGATTGCAAGGCAATAAGTAGTGGCATAAGTGAAAGCACATGTAAAACAGTCACTGAACTATCAAAGCCATCCCCATACATCAGTCTTATAAATAACCTGCCAAAAACTAAAAATCCAATAATCAAAACTCCATTTATCAAAAGTAATTTTTTGACTGTTTGGCTATATAACAAACGTGTATTGTTTTTTGATAGAAACAAAGGAACAACACCCATAATAAAGGGTATTGAAGCAACAGATGCTTTTTTAGTCAATTCTGCAGCTATACTGTAATAACCAACTTCAGTAATAGTCATAAAAAAGGAAATCATAATGGTGTCTACCTTAGAAAGAATAATTGCTGATATGGAAGATAAAGCTAAAAGTATTGATCGATTCAATATTTTTTTTGAAACTTTTTTATTTATATAAAAAAGCGACTTAAAACTTATAATCTTAAATTTTCTAATTGTTATATATAGTCCAAGAAAAATTGAGAGTAAATATCCCACTATAAACGAAATTAATAGTGTCTCAAAAGTAAGATTATTATAAAAGAAAAACAGCAATATTAATCCAATTTTGCTACTGTATTCAACAACATACATTAGAGTGAGATAAAAAAGACGATGCGTAAAAATAAATAGTTTAGAAAATATATCTAAAAAAACAGTTAGTCCCATTAAAAATAAAAAAAGATAAGTATGAGATGTCAGTATATTTATGCTGATATAAGGAGCTATAATAAAAAAAATAACTGAAGAAATTAAGTAGAATATGCTAGTAAAATAAATAGAGTGAACAAAATACTGTTGACTTTTTTTTCCAAATTTGTTTTCAGTTATCTCTTTATTTGCACCAGCTATAAAAATTGACCCAAAAAATAATTGAAGTAATGATAAATATGAAAAAAATAAAGCAAACTGTCCATACACATCTATGCTGATAAAATTAGGAATAAAGTATAAAAAAAACAATCCACTAACTATAAAAATCCCTTTTGCTATAAGAGCCCAACTTGTTTCTTTATTTTGTTTGTTATCAAATATATACTTTTTAATACTATTATTCATAGCGATTCTGAAATTGTATAATAAAAATAGGCTAATAATCAAATCATGCAAAAACAGGTGTATACTATTTAATTAGAAAAAGTCATGTGCATAAGATGATTTATTAAACTCTGAAATAATTCTTCTAATATGTCAAACAAAAAAAACAATCCTATTTTCGTCACCCAGCCCGCCCTACCTCCTCTGGATGAATTCACTAAATCTTTAGAAAAAATTTGGGATAGTAAGATTTTAACTAATAACGGTCCTTTTCATAAAAAATTTGAAACAACCTTGTCTGATTATTTGGGAGTTAAATATATTTCTTTATTTAATAACGGCACCCTCGCCCTTATTACTGCTCTACAAACACTAAACATCACTGGTGAGGTCATTACCACCCCCTTTAGTTTTGTGGCTACTACACACTCCTTATGGTGGAACAACATTAAGCCTGTTTTTGTTGACATAGAACCAAATTACTTTAATTTAGATCCTAAAAAAGTAGAGGCTGCCATTACTCCTCAAACCACAGCTATCATGCCAGTGCACGTATATGGTAATCCTTGTAAAACAGTAGAATTACAAAAAATAGCTGATACATATGGTTTAAAAATTATTTATGATGCAGCACACGCCTTTGGAGTAGAAAAAAATAATGAGTCAATTCTTAATTTTGGAGACCTTTCAATTTTAAGCTTTCATGCCACTAAAGTCTTTAATACTGTTGAGGGTGGCGCAATAATTAGTCCAGACAAAAAAACTAAAGAACGAATTGACCACTTAAAGAACTTTGGATTTACCGATGAAACAACCGTGATTGCTCCAGGAATTAATGCCAAAATGAATGAGCTTCAAGCTGCATATGGACTTATCCAACTAAAATATGTTAATAAATATATTGCTAAAAGAAAACAGGTTGCCAATCAATACAGAGAGGGATTGAAAAAAGTGAGTGGTATTGGTTTTTTAAGTGACGCAGAGGGGGTAAAACATAATTATAGCTATTTCCCTATTTTAATAGATGCAAAAAAATATGGTAAAACTAGAGATAAAATATATGAGGAACTAAAAAAACAAAATATATATTGTAGAAGATATTTTTATCCCCTCATTACTCAGTTTCCTACTTACAAGGGTCTTGACTCTGCCAGAATAGAAAACTTACCGGTTGCAAAAAGAGTTGCCGAACAGGTTTTATGTTTGCCGATTTATCCAGATTTAGAAGTAAAATTTATTAAAAAAATTATAAAGATGATTGAGGGGAAAAAATGATAACTATATTTTCTGGATTTAATCAGCGAGCAGTTATTGCTTTTTTACGAACTTTAGAGGCTCATAATTTGAATTATGCAATAATTGCAAGCTCAGAAAATGATTCTATTTTAAAATCAAAATATAAAAATAAAACCATATGTGTGCGTAAATCGCTTGCACTAAATCTAGAAGATATCATTAATTCTTTAAAAATAGTTAACAAAAATTTTAAAACAAGCCAAAGAGGAATAATAGCACCTTCAACAGAAGCTTTAAATAGATTTTTACTTGATAACAGAAAACAAATAGAAAATATTGGTTTTGATGTTCCATTAGTTAACAATAATTTATATCAAAAAATATCTAATAAAAAAAGTTTCTCAGAAATTTGTCAAAAACATAATATATTAATTCCAAGAGAAATTAATTTTAGAAAGGCTTCAACACCATTTGTTGCCAAACCAAAAAAATATTTATCTAAAAATGGCAATACTATTTCGCCAGTAATCATTAAAAATAAAAAAGAGCTAACTGATTTTAAACAAAAATATTTTGTAGATGATTTTTATTTTCAGGAATATATTGGTGGACAAAGCTTATATTTATTATATTATTTTCACCGCAATGGGAAAATATACAAATTTTCCCAAGAAAATATTATGCAACAACCAGAAGGAAAATCTATTGTGGCTGCAATAACCACCACAATTCATGATAACGCAGAATCTTTTAAATTTGAAAAACTTTTTCAATCGTTAGATTTTTTTGGTTTGGTTATGATAGAGACAAAAAAACAAAATAACAAATATTATATGATTGAGGCAAATCCACGCTTTTGGGGACCTTCACAACTTTTTGTTGATGCAGAATCAAATTTATTCATCCCTTTTTTACAAGATTTCAAACTATTGGAAGAAAAAGAAATTGTGTTTAAAAATAAAAAAACCAAATATTTTTGGTTTGGAGGCATAAGTCAAACTTATAAACAAAATAAAAAACTTTTTTTTCATAAAAATAACGAAAAACTTTTAATTTACCATTTGCCCGATTGGCTTAGTACTGACATATATCGAAGAGAAGATACATATAAAATTTTTATAGATGAAATTTCATAATGAATAAAAATACCAAACAAAAACTTATAAACTTGTTAAAAAAATCAAGCAAGCATTCTCACTACCAAATTCTACCGTCACAACTTGTACAATATTTTGAGGACAAAGATTATTTACCCACTGGAAAAGTTGATTCTGAAAGGCTGTTGTTTGTAATAAAAAATATTAATTTAAAAAATAAAACTATTTTAGATATTGGTGGCAATACTGGATTTTTTACTTTTGAGTCAATAAATAGCGAAGCAAAACACGTCACATATATTGAAGGAAATGAAGAACACGCAAACTTTGCAATGAAATTAACAAAAATTTTAAAATTAACAAAACAGATATCAATTAAAAACCAATACTTTAATTTTACACAAAAAAGATATGATGAAAAGTTTAATGTATGTTTTTTACTAAATGTTTTGCATCATGTTGGAGATGACTTTAATTCAGGCTTAAAAAATATTGGGGTTGCTAAAGAAAAAATTATTAAATATTTAAATAATTCATCTTCATTTTGCGATATACTAATTTTTCAGTTAGGATTTAATTGGCAGGGAAATGTTCACAAGCCTTTATTCAAAAATGGAACTAAAAAAGAAATGATTGATTTTATAAAAAAGGGTACAAAAAACCATTGGAATATTAAAACTATTGGTATAGCAGAAATTGAAAATGGCGATTTGGTTTATAACAAACTAAATAAAAACAATATAAATAGAAATGATGAAATTGGAGAATTTAAAAATAGGCCCATTTTCATTATGAAAAAAATAAATGTTTAAAAAAAGAAAACTAATTTATAATTGTTCTGGTCAAAATATTTTTGACTTTTCCCACTGTCACAAACCAACACCGCTTGTTATTGACAACAATGTCGCTCGAATATACTTTGGAACAAGAGACAGAGTGGGCATTACCAGAACAACTTTTATTGATGTCGATTTCTCTAACCTACAAAATCCAAAAATAAATTATATTCATAACAAACCTGTTCTAGATGTTGGTAAAATTGGAACTTTTGATGATTCTGGAGCAAATGTTTCATCAATTTTAAAAATTGACTCAGAAATAATAATGTACTATATTGGCTGGAATCCCAGCACAACAGTTCATACTAGAAATTCAATTGGAGTTTCAATAAGTAAAGATAATGGACTTACTTTTAAAAGAATTTTTGATGGATCAATTCTTGATAGAGATAAACTTGAACCATATTATACTGGAGCCGTTGATGTTGTTTTCGATAAAATGAAATATCAAATGTGGTATACATCTGGAAGTAAATGGAAGATTATCAATAATAAACCAGAAATTTTTTATCATATAAAATATGCTGAATCAAAAGATGGAATAGATTGGAAAAAAAGATATGTTACCTGCATACCTCCAAAAAATTCTATGGAGGTAACGGCTCGTCCTTGTGTTATAAAAGAAGATGGAATATATAAAATGTGGTATAGCAAAAGAAACATTGATAATTTTAGAAAAGATAAAAGAAAAAATTATAGAGGTGGTTATGCTGAATCAAAAGATGGGATAGATTGGGAAAGAAAAGACTCTTCCTTTAAGCTAAAACCATCTGAAAAAGGTTGGGATTCTGAAGCTATAGCTTATCCTTATGTATTTAAGGTAAATAAAGCAAAAGTCATGTTATACAATGGCAATGGATTTGGTAAAACAGGTTTTGGTTATGCTCTATATGAAGAATAGAAAACCGCTTGTTAGTGTTAGTTGTATTACATGCAATCATTCTTCATACATTACTAAAACATTAGAAAACTTTATAAAACAAAACACTACCTTTAATTTTGAGATTCTTATACACGATGATGCTTCAACGGACGATACAGTGAAAATAATTAAGTATTTTCAAAGAAAATATCCCAATCTCATTTTTCCAATTTTTCAAAAAATAAATCAATACTCTCAAGGCATAAGTCCCACATTTGTATTTAATCTGCCCAGAGCAAGAGGTAAATATATCGCTCTCTGCGAAGGTGACGACTATTGGACAGATCCTTATAAACTACAAAAACAAGTTGATTTTATGGAGACAAACCCTGAGTGTAGCTTTTGTTTTCACGCATCTGAAAAAATAAAAAATGGCAAACCATCTGGTGTCACTAGAGCAAATTCTGGAGATACCATTTTTTATAAGAATAACATTAGTAAAATTGCCACGTCATATGCACGAACTGCCTCACTGTTATTTAAAAAAGAGCTTGTAAAAAATATTCCTCAATGGGTTTTAAATGCTCCTGTTGGAGATGTGCCTCTTAAACTTATATTAATGACTCGCGGTAATGCTGGATATCTTGATGAAAACATGTCTTCTTATAGGGTGAATACTGCTAATTCTTATACTAGAATGATGGAAAATAATAAAAAAAAATTTGCTAGAATAAAAAAAAATAAGGCTAAAATGTGGTCTGATTTTAATAAATATTCTGACTACAAATATAATGAACAAGTAATTCCTCAACAACTTGCAGCAAATATGCAGAGTTTAATCGGGAAATCATTTTTTAAAAGATTAAAGTTTTATTTCAGTGATGCCATTCAAAAGCCACTGCTTTCTTTATCACTCCCTTCTAGAATAAAGGTTGTTTTTTTATCTTTAATTTTACTAATTTTCCCAGATATAAATAGAAAATTTAATTTAAAATATACACAGATATATCAACGCTTTATTTTTAGATAATTGTTTTTATTTTTAAATAAGATAAAGATGTTTTCTTGATCTCAATGAGTTGATTTTATCTAAATTTAAATAGTTGTTATGTAAAAAATTTTATTTTATTTGTCTTAGAGTATAAATAAATTTTCCACTTTTAGACTTTTTAATATTTTTAACAAAAAGCCATTGAATTTTAATCTTATCTCCAGTTAAAGATCTAATAGCTTTTTCTATTCTTTCTAAATCTTTCTTTTTATGTTTTTTAGATTGAACTACTCTAATTAAAATAAGATCTTCTTTTTTCTGTATAAGCTGAAACTGCTTAATCCAATTTTGAAAAAACATTTGCTGAACTAAATGATGTGTATGAAATAGAGAGCCATCTTTCCTTTTAAAAAATCCTAAAGTTCTTCCTAAAACAGTTCTAATTTTTAAATAGCTTTCTGTTCCACCCATAGAAAAACTAACTTTCTTGTTTATAATTTCTGCTACATCTCCAATTTTATATCTAATTAAAGGCATAGAATAGTTATCTAAAGTTGTAATAATCAATTCACCCTCATTTTTGTTGTTTAAATTTAACACTTCAATTAAATCCTTCCAGAAAAAGACATCCATGTTTAATTTTTGTTCTTTTTCTGCAGAAATCCAACCAACCTCTCTGGAACCATACTGATTATAAACTTTACAGTTGAAGGCTTTTTTAATTACTTTCCTGGTTTCTTCACTCAGTGGCCCAATTGTAGATATAATCAATTTAGGGGAAAAAACATTAATTTTGTTTTGCAAAATATATTTAGCAGTTTCATATGCTGCTTCCATATAAGACCAGTAGGCTGTTGGTTTAAAATCATTATTTAACCTAATTAAATCTAAAATTTTATTTTCTGAAAAATCATAACAATTAACAAATTTACGATTATAAAGATAATTAATAACTCTATCCTTAACTGTTAAATTTCCTAAAATAATGTCTCTATCTGATCCCCAAAGTTTAATTTCTGGAGCTCCGATTTCTTTACCCAAAATTTTATTAAAATAAAGCTTAGTGGCTGTATTCCAATCATCATAATACTTATCTTGTAAAAATCTCACTGGCTCTCCGGTGGATCCTCCAGAAGTATTCTCATAACTTTTTCTTTTTTTATGATCTTTTGAATATAGGTTTGCACCTTCTCTTCTAATAATTTCCTTAGTTAAAATTGGAATCTTATTAAAATTTTTTAAAACAACTTCTTCTTTATTATTTATTATTTCAGCTTTTTTTAAAACCTTTTGGTAATAGGGAACATTTTTATAAGCATGAAACAACAAAGCTTTAAGTTTTTTTTCTTGATATTTTTTTAGTTCTTTTCTAGAAAGCTTTTCTAAACTTTTAATTTCTCTTAAGTTTTGAGGAATCTTACTACCACTCAAATAAAGCAAAACATAAATAATAGGTTTTCGCCAATTTATCATAGTCCATACTCCTTCAAATACTTCTTCGCCACTTTCTCCCAACTCATCTCTCTGACTATTTTAGAGCTTTCCTCCGCCATTTCTTTCCTCAAACTCTCATCAGCATACAATGTTTCTAATCTTCTAGTAATTTCTTTGCTATTTCTTTTTGGCACTAAGAAGCCATTCTCTTTCAATAACTCGCTCTTACCACCAACATCAGTCACAATAATTGGCAAGCCACAAGCCATTGCTTCTAGGGTAGCGTTACTCATTCCTTCATTTAAAGAGGGTAGACAAAAAACATGACATTTTGGCAAATTTATTTTTAACCAATCTTTGTTTTTGCGACCAACAAACTTTACTTTTTCATTTAATTTTAAATCTTTAGTCATTGTCTCCAAAGATTCTTTCAAGTCACCATCGCCAATTAGCAACAACTCTACATCTTGTTTATCGCTTGCAAATTCAGCAAAGGCTTTAATCAAATAACTCAAACCTTTTTTCTTACCCAAAATAGTGGCACCAGCTGTTACCGTAAATTTTTTATATTTCTCCTTTTCAGGAATGTTAGTGAAAAATTTAGTATCAACTCCATTACTAATCAGCTCATAATTTAGCTTATTATTGGTTTTTTTAGCTAAATCCATTAAACCCTGACAATTAACAATTATTTTTTTAGCACTTTGCAAAGAGAGCTTATTAGCGGCTTATAAAAAGCATCAATTAATTTAAAACGAGGATTATATCCGGGGACATCAACCCCTCGAAGAGAGATAATGTATGGAATCTTGTGCTTTTTATGTAAAATTTTGGTTTGTAACGCACTTGGATAGCCAAAAACATGCACCAAGTCATATTGGTTTTTTTTAATTAATTCTTGAGCCTGTTCGAAAGAGTTTTTAGTGTACAGCAGCATGTTTTTAATACTCTGACTTTGATATTGATTTTTGGTTTTTTTTCCAATTGGCACTTGATAGCAATTAATATTTTCAGCTAATCGACTGACAGACCAAACGTTATCCAAAGAACTAGTGATTAAATCTATTTTTAAGTTTTTTTCTTTTTCAAATTCTTTGAGAAGATAATAAATAGCATTGGCCACTCCGCCACCAAGAGGGGGATATTCATAGACAAAAAGTAAAATTCTTTTACCAAGCATCGTTATGCCTTAGATTATCCCATCTTTCTTCAGAAAATTCAGCTTCTAAATGCTGTGCTTGTGCTAAAAAAAGAAAACTAATTATTTTTTTATTTAGCAAAAAAGCAAAAGTTTAATTGTTTCTCCTCTCACTATCTAGTAGAATAAAATAGATGTTTTTTAATCGCTACTTACGTCATCACAAGGGTGTGGCTGATTCGCTACTGATGATTAGTAGCTCAATTTTAGCTTCTACCTTGAGTGCGCTAGCTATTATTCTTATTTCACGATTATTGGGTCCGGTTAATTTTGCCTATTTTTCGACTGCTTTTTCTCTGTCTTTGATTCTCAATCGTCTCCAAGATAGTGGCCTCAATATTGCTCTGCAAAAATTAGTTGGCGCAACAAAAAAAAAGAAAAAAATTAATATTTTCCTCTCACTTTGTTTGAAGTATCGCTTGGTACTGGTGCTACTGATCACGGCACTCGGCTTAATCTTTAGTGGTCAAATTACTGCACTGCTTAACATCGACAATCCCGTACTGATTCCTTTAACTTTTCTTGTCTCAATATCTACTACTTTCTTTGAGAGTGATTTAGCAACGCTACAAAGTTTAGGCAAAAACAAATTAGCTGCTTTCTCTTATTTCTTACCAAGTCTCTTTAAACTGCTCTTTGCTGTTATCTGTTATTGGCAACAAATTACTAATGTTAATTTAATTTTTTCTTTTTATATTTTGGCAACTCTGCCTAGTTTAATATTATTCCGACTATTCAAACCACAATGGCTCTATTACCAACTCAAACTCAATAAGCCCAAGGCCCAAAAAAAGGTATTAGCAATTCTTAGACACAGTGCGCTGAGTATTATTGTGGCTGGTTTAATTGAAAATCTTGATATTTTGTTTGCTAAACATTATTTAACAGATTTTGAAACAGGCTTGCTGGCTGGGGTGAGCCGCATAGCCTTGTTTCTCTACGTAGTGGGCTACGCCATGGCTAATGTCCTCAATCCCCGAGTGGCTGCGTACAAAAAAGCTAAAGATTTAAAAGCTTTTATTAATAAGGCGTGGATTTTGTTTATCTTGAGCATTATGGCATTTTTATTCAGTTTGCCCATTGCTCCTTATTTGATTCGTTTCACTATTGGTAGTGACTATCTAGAGGCCCTGAATGTTTTACAGATTTTACTGGGGGCGGGTTTTATTAGCATTGCTCTCATGCCATTTATTAGCCCATTTTATGCTTTTAATAGCAATCGCTACTTCAGTCTCAGTGCTATTTTGCAACTAATCATCATCTTGCTTGGTAATATGATCTTGGTGCCTCAATATGGCATTGTGGCTAGTGCTTGGGTGCGCCTTGTTGCTAGAATTGCCTTGCTTTTATTCACTTGGCTAATGCTCAAAATTGAGTGGAAAAAAGAGTTTGGTCGCTAATTATTCCAAAACGTGTGCTTCTTCGCTTTGAAAATACTCAATAGTTTTGGCTAAACCGTCACGAAATTCAATGGCTGGCTGCCAATTGAGTAGTTTCTGAGCTTTGCTAATATCAGGCTGTCTGCGGGTAGGATCGTCACTGGGTAATTCTTTAAAAATCACATCCCCTTTGACTATTTCACTATTAATGATTTTTTGCACTAATAGTGCGGTTTGCAAAACTGTGTATTCGTCTGGATTACCTAAATTAATCGTTTCACCAACTAAATTATCTACACTAGCTAACTCAATTAAGCCATTGACTAAATCACTGACGAAACAATATGCCCTGCTTTGTTTGCCATCGCCATACACCGTTAGCGCTTCTTTTCTCAGCGCTTGATTGATGAAATTGGGTAAGATGCGGCCATCATCCGGTCGCATTCTTGGCCCATAGGTATTAAAAATGCGGGCAATGCGAATATTCATGCTGTAACTTCGCGCAAATACCCCACAAATGGTTTCACCAAGGCGCTTGCTCTCATCATAGCAAGAACGCAGACCATTAGGATTCACATTACCCCAATAATCTTCAGTCTGCGGATGAACTAAGGGATCGCCATAAACCTCACTAGTACTGGCAAAGACAAAACGAGTTTGGGGAAAATGGCTTTGCAAGAAACTTAATAGATTATGGGTACCAATTG
>JAQVVF010000002.1 GCA_028699085.1 Patescibacteria group bacterium
GGACTTTCTAAACCATAATCTTTCAAATTAGGATTTTCAATCTTGTCAGTTGCGTCAATTTTAATCATTTCATCTAAGATCGGATCTAACTTTGTGCTATCGACTTTAAAATAATCAGTACTTGTTTTATTATCTTTTACAATTTCTTTTTTTCCCTTCCAAGATCCATCATCCTGTTTATTCAAAACTAGTTTTTCACCGTCATTATTAAAAGTAACTTTTTTAACATCATCTTTCTTAATATCCCAAACAACAAAAGTATCTAAACCAGCTTCATCTAATTTTACTTCTCTATTCCTTTCAAAAACCAAAACAAAAACTAATAATATAACAAATATTAATGTTAAAAACAAAGCGCCTTTAAATCGAAAATTCATAATCTTTTCCCAAAACTTTTTCATATAAAATTAAATTATTTTCGCCTCGTTTTTCTTCTTCTTGACCAAACATAGATGCCAGCGCCAATTGCAACTAAAGGCATAATAACAACAGTTGTATAAAATATAATTCTCCCTTGCCTGCCTGTCAAAGCAACAGTTCTTTGATCTTCTTCTTTCGGACGAATAGAGATTAACTCTTCTTCAGAAACTAACCAATGAAGCGAATTAACAAACAGATCCTGATTTCCTAAAAACGTTTCATAACCATTTACTGCGAAGTCAGAATCACCAAGTACAACTACTCTCAAACCTTCTTTTGTCACTTCCTGTCCATTTTCTTGCACCTTTTTAGTTAAATGAGCAGCAGCCCCAATCGAAATAGGACCTTTTTTATCAGTATTTGAGTCATATTTTACTTTTTCGGTATCTAATGTAGTTTCCAACCAAGAATCATTGCTTGTTTTCCCCAAATCGCTAACCAAAACATTTTCTGGAGCCTTATCCATCTTTGCAGCCATTTGAACGCCTGGAAAAAAAGCAGCTGATAAACCTTCTGTAATTTGATGACTTTCCCATTTTTCTACAACCGGAGCAGCAACATCGCCAAAAAATGCTTTAGTAGGATCAATCACCATGCCATCAGTTAATGAAATACCATAATCATCTAAGAAGTCAGAAATTTTTATATCTTCTTTTATTTCCTTTCTTGGATCAACTAAAGCAAATAATTTACCATCTCTCTCATCCAAATATTTTTTCAAGGATTCCTTTTCTTTATCTAATAAAGCTTTTTGAGGTCCCGCTAAAATCACAACTGCAGCATCGTCAGGAACTTTACTATTTGTAGTTAAATTTAAATTTTTAATTTCAAAACCTTCTTTTTCTAATGTATTTTTAATACTGCTATATCCTTTTTCTGAAGTTAAACTGACATCTTTTTCTTTATGTCCAATAATAAAGTAAACCACCTTGTTACCATCCCTATCTAATTTCAAAATACTCGAGGTAATATCGCTTTCAGAAAAACCAGTTGTCTGCTCTGTCTTATCTCCCTTTTTAAAAACAATAGTTCCATATCGAGTGATACCAAATTCTCGAGCTTTAGTTGGATTTTTATCAGGATCAATAAATTCAAATTTAATATGTGAATTTTTTGCTCTGTATTCACTTAACAAGTTTTCCAATTGGGCTCTTGAAGAATTATCAGTTTGGAAAAAAGCTGTTATTGCAACATCATCATCCAAATTTTTCAAAGCTTTTTTTGTTTGATCAGACAAAGTAAATTGTTTATTCTTTGTCATATCATAACGCAAAGTTCCAGATTCTTTTCTGACAATATAATTGACTAAAATCAAAATGCCAAGCAATGCTAAAATTAAAACCAAAGTATTACTGCCAAATTTAGTTTGTCTTGCACCCAAAACTTTGCTAGCTTTTTTGCTTGCACCTTTGATCTTTTCACTAATTTTTTTCTTATCAAATTTCATTCTTTTTACTTTATAAACTTTATAACTTTATAAACTTTAAGAACTTTTATTTCCAACGTCTAACTTCAATAGATTTAACAGTTACAAACAACCAAAAGATAATAAAACTCAAATAATAAACGACATCTTTTAAATCAATCACGCCTTTTACAAAATTATCATAATGTCCTGACAAAGATAAATAAGAAATAATTTCTGCCATATTACCTGTGAATTGTGATGACGCCCAAGATAATACCCAAAGTAACAAAATCAAAGCGAAACCAATTACTGCTGCCACAATTTGATTTTCAGTCAAAGTCGAAGCAAATACTCCAAGTGAAATAAAAGCTAATCCAACTAAAATCAAGCCTATATAAGCCGAATAAATCGGACCCATATCTGGATTGCCATATTTAATTAATATAAATACATAAACAACAGTTGTTAACAGCATAATCAAATACATTGTTGTCGCTGCAAAAAATTTGCCCATCACAACTTCAAAATCAGTAACAGGTTTTGTCATTAATAATTCCAGAGTACCTTGCCTTCTCTCTTCAGCAAAAGCTTTCATCGTTAATAGAGGAATCAAAAATAATAACGTAATTACAATATTATAAGCTGCCCCTTTTAATGAAGCTTCTTGTGTGTACAGTAAAATTACAGTAAAGAAATAACCTGCCAAAAGCAAAAACATTGCAAAAACTACATAAGCAATTGATGATAAAAAATATGATCTTAACTCTTTTTTCGCGATTGTTAAAATATTATGCATCAGAATAAAATTTTGAATTTTTAATTTCCAATTTTAAATAAATTTCTAATGATTGAATTTTTAATTTCTAAATTCATCAATTAAGTTTCCGAATTCAAAATTAGAAATTATTTTTCTTTCTTAGTTAGCTTCAAAAAGATCTCCTCTAATCCCAAAGTTTCCCTATGCATTTCAATCAATCCCCAATTATTTTGAACTATAATTGAAGAAACTTTATCTCTAACATCAACATCTTTTTCCGATTGAATGCTCAAATCAGTCAAACCAGCATGGTTTTTAATAACAGTTACATTGCTAACTCCATTGATTCCTTGCAATCTTGTTTTGATTAAATCTGGAGATCCACCTCGAACTGTCACAATTACTTTTGCTACACCAGAAACTTTATTTTCTAGATTATCTGGTGTATCTTCTGCCACAATTTTTCCTTCATTAATAATAATAACTCTAGAACAAGTTACTGCAACTTCTGGTAAAATATGAGTTGATAATATAATTGTTTTTTCTTTGCCTAATTCTTTAATTAAATTTCTAATTTCAATAATCTGCTTTGGATCAAGGCCAATTGTTGGCTCATCCAAAATTAAAACTTTTGGATCGCCGATTAAAGCCTGCGCCAAACCAACTCTCTGTTTATAGCCTTTTGAAAGACGAGAGATAATCTCATTCTTCATATGTGAAATACCACAACGCTCCATGATATTCTTGATATGCTGATTTTTCTTTTCTGGTTCGACATCTTTCAATTCTGCAATATATCTTAAAAAAGAATAAACTTCCATATCTTGATATAATGGAGTATTTTCTGGCAAATAACCAATTCTTTTTCTAACTTCTACAGGATCGTTAAAAACATCAAAGCCATCAATTTCTACTTTTCCAGAAGTTGGAGGAAAAAAACCAGTCAAAATTCTCATAGTTGTTGTTTTTCCAGCACCATTAGGACCTAAAAAACCGATTATTTCACCTTTCTGTACTTCAAAAGAAACACCGTCAAGAGCTTTAAAATCTGCGTATGTTTTTGTAAGATTTTCTACTTTAATCATAATGTTAGTGTTTATACCATAATAGCGTCTTGAGTATTTTTGTCAATCAAAGTTATAAACATCTTGACGGATAATATTATTGTGGCTAAATAAAATATTTATTAATTATTTTCAAAATCTCTTGACTATTAAAATTAAATCTACTAAACTGATATATTAGAAATAAATATTCTTCCCTTCGAAGTTCGGACCTGTAGCTCAGCTGGATAGAGCGTCCGTCTCCGGAACGGAAGGTCACCGGTTCGAATCCGGCCAGGTCCACCAGCCATTCTTGTTCTTTTTAGGCCCCATAGCTCAGTGGATAGAGCAGCGGTTTCCTAAACCGCGGGTCGCCAGTTCAAGTCTGGCTGGGGTCACAACCACCAGTTTACGGTTAGCGCCTGTAGCTCAGTGGATAGAGCAGCGGACTTCGAATCCGACTGTCGCAGGTTCAAATCCTGTCAGGCGCGCCAAATTCAGATATTCTGTTTGAGTCAAGGGCCTGTAGCTCAGTGGATAGAGCATCCGCCTTCTAAGCGGAGGGTCGTCGGTTCGAGCCCGATCAGGCCTGCCAAAGTTTACACTTTTGTAAACAACCAATTTATTTCTTTGCACTTTTAATCACAATTATTCTTGTACCTTTAGCGCCTGTAGCTCAGTGGATAGAGCACTGGTCTGCGGAACCAGGGGTCGTCGGTTCGAAACCGATCAGGCGCGCCAAACAACATCTTTGATGTTGTTTTTTCTTTGACAAAAATTAATAAATTCAGTATTAATTAAAATTATTATAAAAAATTGAAAATTTGCTTAAGAATACTATTGCAAATATTTTTTAGAAGCCTATAATGTGCTGAAGCACCTTGACAATTTATTACATTTTTTGAAAAATCGAAAGGGCAAATGCCCTAGCAAAGCAGGCAAAACCTGCAAGGAGCAAGAAGAAGATGGAACAAAAAACAAAAGGATTGAAAGTTTATTCTGAAATTGGACGACTCCGTCGAGTCATGATTCATTTCCCTGGTAACAACCATGCCTTGATGACTCCTGACAATATCAATCCTGGAAGCGAGAACTATTTGCTCTATGATGATATCGTCAATCCCAAGCGTACCAGACAGGAATTTCATACCTTTGCCGATATCTTGAGAGCTGTCGCCGAAGTCGTCACCATCGAAGATTTGATGACTGATATTTTCCGCGATCCGCAAATTCGTCTTCATGCAATCAATATTGTTGCAAAAATTGAAGGTCTTAACCAAAATGACGCTTCAGAACTCGACTCTCTCGAAGGAGACCAGCTGACGCGTACGTTCATCATCGGCCGTTACGATGGTCAGATGAATGGCAAGAAATACTTTGAGCCTGATCCCAATTTGATTTTCACTCGCGATATTGCAGCTATTGTTGGCAATCATGCAGTTCTCTGCTATGCCAGCAAGAAAGCTCGCAATCGTGAGATGGCAATTGTCCGACTTGTTCTGAAATATCATCCGCTCTTCAGCGATCTCAAGTTGATTGACATCAACGAAGATACTGATCAAATCGTTACCATTGAAGGCGGAGACATGGCAGTCGTTAGCGACAAAGTAGTTCTGGTTGGATGTTCCGAAAGGACTAACGAAATTGCCATTGACCGGCTCGCCAATCGCCTTCTGCAAAATGGTTTCGAAACTGTCGCTCGAGTCAGTCTCGCTGAGGCTCGCTCGTGCATGCACTTGGATACGATCTTCACTCGCATTTCTCACAACGAAGCAATTGTTCATGCTCCAATGGTTTTGAAAAATGGTGGCTTGAAAATCGAGTACAGATCGAAGCGTATCAAAGAATGGACTAGAGATAACAACAACTTGATTAGCTTCCTCTATGCAAACAATATCGAACTTGATCCCATCGTCTGTGGTGGACATAATGAAGTCAATCAGCTCCGCGAACAGTGGACCGATGGCGCCAACATGTTTGCACTGGCACCCGGAGTAGTCATTGGCTACAACTGCAATGACAATACTCTGCTGGAACTGGGCAAGCGAGGTTACAAAGTCATCGACGCCGACGAATTCGTCCGCAATTCCGGCTACTACATGTATCGCTACGAGCAGGCTGATTGGAAACTGGCGATTGCTCTGCCTGGCGCTGAACTCTCTCGCGGCCGCGGCGGTCCTCGCTGTATGACCTGCCCTCTCCTGCGTGATGACGTCTGATCTAAGGAGTCACCAAATGAAAACTCAAAATCTTTTGGAATTTGTTTGTTATCAACTTCTTTTCGCTGCACAGACTACTGTCAATCCAGACTTCAGTACAGCCGAATTTTCACCAAGCAAGCTCAAGAAACCGCCCAAGCCAGAACTTGGCGATTTCGCTTTTCCTTGCTTTCAGTTGAAAGACTTCGGTGATCCCGCAGACATCGCAGTCTACATTCAAGATTTTCTGCAAACTGCTATTCCAGCCAATGATCTGATCAAGAAGGTTGAAGTCCAAGGACCTTTCGTCAACATTCATCTCAACACCGGAGTTTTGGCCCAATTGGTCTGCTCACAGATCTTGGAAGAAGGCCCAAACTACGGCACAGGTTCTGTTGGCCACGGCCAGCGCGTCATGATCGAATTCTTGGCTCCAAACAGTAACAAGCCTTTGCATCTCGGACACGTCCGGAATGCTTTGCTTGGCGCCAGCATCTCTCGAATTTTCCAAGCCATGGGCTTCGAAGTTATTCGCGCCAACTTGATCAACGATCGAGGTGCCCACATCTGCAAAAGCATCTATGCTTGGCAAACATGGGGCAATGGCGAAACTCCGCAAAGTACTGGCATCAAGGGCGACCACTTCGTTGGACGCTACTATGCCCTGTATGGAAAGAAGGAAGACGAAGCTTTTGCTGCTCTTCTCACGTCTCAAGGACTTGATCCGCAAGCTCCTTTGGATGACAAGGAAGAACGCAAAGCTGCTTTCCTGGAACAGTATCCACCAGCCTTGGCTGTCAAAGATATGCTACTGAAATGGGAAGCCAGCGATCCGAAAGTCTTAGCCCTTTGGCAGATGATGAATGGCTGGACATACGCCGGTTTTGATGCAACCCTCGCCAAACTCGGAATCGTATTCGATCGAATCTACTATGAAAGCACTACCTACTTGCTTGGAAGACAACATGTATTGGACGGACTTAGTCGAGGCGTCTTTTACCGCAAAGAAGATGGAGCAGTTTACGCTGACCTAAAAAATGAAGGTCTTGATGACAAACTGCTTCTCCGATCAGATGGCACTTCAGTTTATATCACTCAAGATATCGGCACTGCGATTTTGAAATCAACAGACTATCAGCCTCTTGCTCGATCAGTCTATATCGTTGGCTCAGAACAAATTCACCATTTCAAAGTCCTCTTCTTGCTTCTGAAAATGCTTGACATTGAAGAAGTCAAAAATACTCTCCTCTATCATCTGCCTTATGGCATGGTCAACCTGCCTGAAGGAAAAATGAAGTCACGACTGGGCAAAATCGTTGATGCTGATGACTTGATCAGAAGCATCGTCGAACTCGCCAGAACTGAAGCTGAAGCTCTCAACGAAGGAAGGGAAGAAAAAATCACTGAAGTCGAACTTGACGAAATCGCTCGGCAAGTCGGACTTGGAGCGTTGAAATTCTTCTTCCTTGACAGCAAAGCCCTCTCGGAAATGCGCTACGACCCCAAAAAGTCAATCGCATTCAATGGCCGAACTGGACCTTTCGTCCAATATACGTATGCTAGAATTGCCAGCTTGCTACGGAAAGCTGAAGAAATCAAGGATCCAGCAAAAATTGATTTCTTGACTCTGCACGAAAGCGACGAACATTCATTGCTCCTCGCTCTCACAGAGTTTGGAGCAGTAATTCAGGCAGCAGCAGAAAACTACGATCCATCAAAAATTTCTGCTTATCTTTTTGACCTTGCTAGAATTTTCAATCGATTCTATGCAAGCCATCGAATCTTTTCTGACGATGTGCCAAAGCAAACTCAATTAGCTCGTCTTGCACTTTGCAAATGCACTGGTGTTGTAATCAAAAAAGGCCTCGATCTCCTAGGAATCGAAGCCCCTGAAAAAATGTAATTAACTTTGTACTTTGTTTTTAGTCCTTCATCTCGAAGGATTTTTTATTACCTTTTTTATTTCTTTTTACTACCAGTCAAAATCAAAACAATTTTCTCGCCTTTTTTAAATTTTATTTTTTTCAATGCTGGAAACACAGTTATTGCAGTTGGCTCTAAAAAAATTAATTCTTTTTCTTGAATTATTTTATCCCACTTTTTGATTTCATTATCAGTAACTTCGACAACAAAACCTTTTGTCTCTTTCAATACAAGAATTGCTTTGGGAGAACAATAACTTTCTAAAGCAACAATGCCTTCGGCAATTGAATCATTTATCTTTTTTAATTGATAATATGACTTATTTTTTTCTAACGCCTTTTTAACTGGATCAGCATTCTTTATTTGTACGCCGATTAGTTGAGGAATCTTTTCAATTTTATTATCCTTTTTCAATATTTCAAAACCTCTGAATATACCATGGAACAAACAACCATTTCCAATTGGAATAATTATCTTGTCAGGTAGATTATTCTTAAAACTTTTATATAATTCAAAACTAATTTCCTGACTGCCTAAATCTCTAAATGAATTTTGTCCAGCAGAAAAATGATATATCTTTTTTTCATTATCAATTACATTTCTGTAAACATCTTCAAAAAATCCAGGTTTTTTAATTACCTTAGCTCCAAAAGATTTAATTAATTCTAATTTACTTTTTGAAACTTTTTTTGGCACAAAACATTTGCATTTTAATCCAGCTTTTTTTGCATAATATGCTGCTGATACAGCTGCATTACCAGAAGATATTACTCCAACTTCTTTCACTTTTTGTTCTTTAGCAACATTAATTGCTACAACAGTTTCTCGATCTTTAAATGATCCTGTTGGATTTAAATTTTCCATTTTTCCAAAAACCTCAATGTTGGGAAAATATTTTTTTAGATTATCAAATTTCTTTAGTGGCGTGTTGCCTTCTTTCAAACTTAACCATCTTTTTTTCAAGCTCTTTTTCAAAACAGAAATATCTTTAACAACTGGAGTAAAATTATCATAGTATAAATTATCCAAACAACACTTTGGATTTTTTTTATCAAAATCAAATTTTTTACCGCACTTTAAACAAACAATTTGCAACTTCATATATTAAAAAAAATAATTAATAAAAAAAAGAATGAAGAATCAATCAACCAGCATCCGGAATTCTCCATTCAGCTCGAAAAGAACAACCTGCAGAGAAAAATCCGGCATTGCTTTTCGCAAAATCGCCAAAAGATTTTTCTGCTCTGACTCATAATAATAAGGAACGATATTGATTGCTTCACCTGCAATTTCAGATTTTTTCAAACAGAGTCCAGCATCCAGCATTACACAAGTAAACTTGCCACTCGGATATTTCAATTTGATCGTACCATTCAGTTTCCAACTTCCATCTTCTTTCTGCTTGGGACGTCTTCTTGGCGGAAGCTCCATCAACATCTGAAAAACTCTTTCTGCATCAGGAACCAGAGAAGCTTCATAAGCGATATAATCAGGGTTCGGAGCAAAATCAACAACCAAAGCATCTCTTTCCGTTTCATCCAGATCTTTTAATTCATGAAAATCATCAATAAACAACATTGTCTTATCATCCAATTGTCTCAATTGCTCCAATATTCTCCAGCCAACTACTGACCATAACGTTGGACCCTTTGCTTGATAATAGTGTCCAGCCTCCAAGATCCTTGCTTCTTCCATTTTCCTCCTCCTCTCTATCCAAAAGCAAAAAAAAGATCTCGGACTTCCGAGATCTTTATGTATCAATTTTTCAAAAAATTAAAGATTCGGGAATCCATTTTCCATTAATTCATTTCTACGACGATTTGTAATTGCAGTAATATTTTTCATTCACTTTAAAGAATACGCTAAGTCAAAATAAGTGTCAAGTCGATTTTTATAAAAGTTATTCTAATTTTCCACCAGTTATCTTATCAATATATTCCTTATTTTTCATTAGTATTTTTCCAACTCTAGGATATGCTTTGAATCGATTATAAGATATTTTGAATGGATAAATATCAGCTTTGTTTTTTTCAACATTAAAAAATGTCCGACAATCTGAATAAGCTAAAATTTTTTCTTCTATTGTTTTTGCTAAAGTATCTTTATTACCTAATCCAATTTTTTTATTCACTTCTTTTGTCTGACCAACACCGCCCATATGCCGAATACAAACTCTTGCAATTTTTTCCGGCCACTTCATTTTCTTCGCTAGTTCATAACCTCTTAGTCCATGATAAATTGCTGGCTGTAATTCCTTTGATGCTTTGCTTCCAGAAATCATTCGTCCTAAATCATGAATATAACAACCAATTTTCAAAAAATCCAAATCAATTTTGTAGCCATTTTTAATTGCTAAATTTGCAATCTTTTTAGAAAAATTCCAAACTACAGTTTCATGATCCCAAGTTTCATCGACTTGCTCTGATATACCATTTTCTTTTGCTATTTTTTTCATTAAACTTTTGACTTGTAATAAACTAGGTAATTTTTTCAACATATTTTTGAATCTAAAAAAACAATGAAAACTAGATATCCAATTATACATCCAATTGTAATTGGAGGCAATGCCGGAAAAGCTTTTTTTTCTTTCTTAAAATAAAAATAAACATTAATTGCCATAACACCAAACAAAGCTCCAATTATTACTAAAACAGAACTTAACGAACTATCTCTCAAAACTGAAACTGCAAAAATAATTGGAAAAGCTAAATCTCCAGTTCCTAAAAACATAAAATCTTCACCTGGTTTTGCTTTATCTATTCCAGCTAAAAAACCGACTAATTTATTTGGCACAATAATCGATAAATTAGCGCCATTCTCCATCATTTTTTTAAACATCAAAACCATATGCTTAGTTTTGAATACAGCAATAAAATCATAGACTGACAAAATAACAAGCATAATAATTATTTGCCCTGGCAAAAAAGATAATCCGATATAAGAGCTGATCCCAGAAATTGCTAATATAATTGCAATATTATGCGTTAAGACAGAAGGCATAAATCTCCGTAATAAAACTATAATCAACGCCAAACCTAATCCTAAATATCCTAATGCAAAAACATCAAAAAATGCTAAACAACCCGAAAACAATAAAACATAAAAAAAACTAGAAAATATAATTCTACTTTTTGCATACTTAATCACTAATAGAACAACCACAGTACCGACTAAAAAGGCAATCAAAAATTGCCATAATGAATAAGATTGCTTTGCTACTAATTCTTTTACTTCTTCAACTTGAAAAAGTCGCCAACCCAAATATAAACCTAAAAACTGCGTTATTAAAAATAACAATCCTTCAAAAAACATAAAATTAAAAGAAAAATTTTTTTCCAAAATTTTAAAATTATTTTATATAACACTATTTTATCATTTTTATAAAAAATAGAAATAAATAACAAAAAATCGTGGTTTTTCCACGATTTTTAATTTATCTTATTTTTCGCCTACCAACTGCACTGCATCAATTTCTGTCCATTCATTAGGAGCTTTTGTAGTATCAAGTGTAATCTTCACAGTCTTTACTAAATAATCAGTCTTGTTAAATTTTAATTGCAAATTATTTATTCCTTTTGTTGGATCATCTCCTGTCCAAATCTGATGATATTTACCGTTAGTATCCTTTAATTCAATCTTTGTTACTGCACCACTTCCATAACTTTCTTTTACTCTTACAGCAGTTGCATGAACAGCAGTAGCAAAATTAACTTCTAATGTCTCGATGCCAACATTTTTATCCTTTGGAGCCCAAGCATTTACATCATCAGAATAAGCATTTACATTTGGTTTGCCAATTGCTTGTTTTGCTGACCAGGATTCATCATTCTTAGCATTATTATAGGTCGATGAAGCAATCGCACTCACTGCCCATTGTCCGTTCTCATCTGACAAAATCTGACTATCAGGAACATTACTAATTGTTGCAGTTTGATTTTTGCTACAACCTGCACCAATTCCAACCAATACGATTGTCAAAAAAAATATCACAAGATAAATCCTCTTTTTCATATTTTTTACTAATATTTCATAAAAAATTATTCCTCTAATGCTTTTTTGGTAGCAACAGGCAAATCATCAATAACATCAGTTGCTAATACTGATCTTTCTCCTAACTTTTTACTAGCAATATCGCCTGCTAACCCATGCAAAAATACTGCAGTTGCCACTGATTCAAAAGGCAAATTAATATTTGCAGCCCAATACGCCGCTGTCATTCCTGCTAATGTATCTCCTGTTCCCGCAGTTGCCAAAGCAGGTCCGCCTGATTTATTAATAATAACTCTTTCACCATCTGAAATAACAGTCTCATATCCCTTTATCACCAAAATGCTTTTCCATTTCTTTGCTTTTTTTCTGACTAACCATTCTCTATCTCTCTCAACATTATCAACATCTAAATCACAAAGTCTTGCCATCTCGCCAGCATGAGGCAACAAAACCGTTTTATTATCTCCCCATTCTATCAAAAGCTCAACATGACCAGAAAAAGCATTTAAGCCATCTGCATCTAAAACAACATTTTTCTGCAAATCTTTTAGCCTCTTAAATAGTTTACAAATCAGATGCCTCGTCTCTTCATGTTGCGAAAGACCTGGACCAATTAAAATTACATCATATTTTTTTGCTTCTTCTATAATTCTTTCAAAAGATGATAATGCCAAAGTCTTATCTTTTGTTTCATCACAAGGCAAAGTCAAAACTTCTGGAATCAATTTTGTATAAATATCATTCAAGCTTTTTGGAAATACTAACAAAACATAACCAGCTCCAGCTCTCATTGCTGCCTCACAACATAAAGTTGCAGCTCCAGACATTCCTTCAGATCCAGCAACAATCATCACACTGCCAACAGACTTTTTATTCGCATCTTTTGGTCTGGGAGCTAAAATTTCTGGATATAATAATTTATCTTGCTCAATTGGCTTCATAATATTAAATAGTTCTTCAATACTTTTTACTTTTACCTTGTAACTTTTTAATTTTTTCTTTTGACTTTTAACTTAAAATCTCAACATCGCTCCAATTCCACCCATTCCCGCTAATTTTTCATTATCTTCCACAAATTCAATTTTTGCTTTATGGCTAAAAACCTTTTGAACTAATTCATCAACTACATCCTTGACATCTTCTGTTTTGAAACTGCAATAAGGACAAACAACTTCATCAAGACCCAAAAAATCACAATTTGGACATTTCTTTCCAGTTGTACTTAATTTAGAATCAAGCAACAAAGTTTTAACATCTCTCTCTTGTGCTGCATTCAAAACATTTTTCAAACCGGCAACAGCTAGCTGACCATTCAAACTATTATTTAATTCTTCAACAAGCATTGCCTCATTTTTTCTTTCTACTTTTTCTTGAACTTGCAATGACTGTTCTAAAAAATGTTCATTAGGCTTGAATAATTCTGTATAAAATTCACCTACTACTCTATTTTTCAATTCTGTATGCAAAATTTTCTTTAATTCCGGCAAGATCTCTTTTGATCCAGCTAAAATCAGTCTATCAAATCCTTTTTCTTTCCAAAATTTAAAAAGCTGATCATTGATCTTTTTCAAATGACGATGCACATGCTCTTCGATATGCAAAGCCTCGCCTTGTTGTACTAATCCGCCTTGATCATGTTTGCCAGGAAACTCATCAAAAATATAGCTAAAATCTTGAATCACACCCAAAAAGACTGTAAACAATTTTGCTTTTTCTTTATCACAAACTACAACACAATATCTTTCTAATTCATCAAGGACTTGTAACAGTTGCTCAATATGAACATTTTTTTCAACATAAGCTCCTGTCTTAATTGGACAAGGAAATTTATAGATTGACCAAAAATTTTTAGATGGACTAGCGTAAAATGCCATGCCTCGGATTTTTTTATCCAATCTCAAATCAATCCATTCTTCAACTTGTTTTGTTGCTTCACTTCCCAATTTTTCTTCAACATTTTTCAATAAATCTTTTAGCTTATTTTCAATTTCTTCTGGCTTGTAACGTCTTTGATCGCAATTTAAATAAAGTGTTACTACATCCTCTTTGTCGCTTTGTAAACGATTTAATTTTGTTATGTCTTTATTTTCTATCATATTTTTAATTTATTGTAGGGAGCAAAAATTTTTGCTCCCTACATATTTTATCACAATTTACAAAATTTTAAAAATCAAGTATAATTTCTCAAGAATAATAAATAATAATTCACGAGCGAGTATAGCACAGTGGTAGTGCGCTTGCTTCCCAAGCAAGATATGTGAGTTCGATTCTCATTACTCGCTATCCGCCAGAGTAGCTCAGTCGGCAGACCTGCCCGCCAGAGCCAAAGCCCGTGTAGCTCAGTTGGTAGAGCAATGCTTTCGTAAAGCAGAGGTCGTCGGTTCGATCCCGACCATGGGCTCTGGCTTTGGCAGGCGGGGCAACACTTTCGTAAAGTGAAGGTCAAGAGTTCGATTCTCTTCTCTGGCTAAAAAACAACGTTCGTAAAGCAAAGGTCGAAAGTAGATCCTGGAAAGTGGCTAATATTTAAAATTAAACATTCAAAAACCCGTCATTCGACGGGTTTTAGTATGCTCAGTTTTTTCCTATTTCACTCCAATCGCAAAATATTGTGTCTTAATTGGATATTTTGTGAAATATTTTACAATGAATTTCTTGTCTTTCTTGATTATCTTGGCATCTGTGAATGTTGTATTAATATTCTGCCATGTGCCAGTTCCTTTTTTGTATTTTAAGAATAGATTTGCTTTTGTTGCTGATTTATTCTTTTTAAGATATTTCTTTAATTGCTTTTTAGTAAATTTGAATGATACTTTGATTTTGAATTTCTGTGATGATTTTTTTACTTTGTATTTGTATAAATTTGTTTTCAATTTCCACTTTTTCAAGAACGTTTTGTTTGGATAACCAGTTGATTTATTCCATTTCATCCAATATGCGCTGTTCTTTGTTAATTTGGTTGGAAGCTTTGTGAAATTGATTGTTAGACTTTGACCAGAGATTATTTCATTATTTAATTCTGATTCAAGAATAAATTTCTGTCCTGCCCTTAATAAATCTTCGGCCTGATTATTTTCAACCTGGTTAGCTTCAATGATGTATGCTTCTGTTTTGATTTCTTCTGTATTACCAAGACTGTCAATTGAAAAGAATTTTAAAGTTGTATCTTGAGTAATTACTATTGGATTTGAATAAACTGTTGAAGAAGTTGTTGGATCTGTGCCATCAATTGTGTAATAAGTTGCAACAACTGTTGAGTCTGCATCTGTGGCAGATAAAGTAATAGTTTGAGGAGCAGTATATGTTCCTCCAGCTAGCGAAGCTGTGGTTGTAGGAGCAAGGTAATCAATAAACCATGAAGCAATGTAATTTGCTGATATACCGCCGGCAGTTGTAAAATCACCTCCGACATAGAGTTCGTCATTATAGACTGTTAATGCATCTACTTCATAATTCATTCCAGATCCTACTGCACTCCAAGAAAAGCCATTCCATTTCGAAATACAATTACCATAATCACCAGTAAAATCTCCACCAGCATAAAGTTCATTATCATATACAACTAATGAATAAATATTTCCTGTAATTGTAGTGCCAACAGCACCTAAAGAATTATTATCCCAAACAGCAATATAGTTAGAAACACCACCGCCAGCAATAGTGAATATTCCGCCAATATACAATTCATTATCGTAAACTGCTAAGGAATACACAAAACTATCAAGCTCAGTTCCATCTCCAACTTTGCTCCAAGAACTTCCATTCCATTTCGAGATGTAATTGCCATTAACAGATGTAAATGCTCCTCCAACATAAAGTTCGTTATTATAAACACAAAGAGAATTTACATAAGAGTTTAATTCTGTTCCAGCTCCAACTGGAGTCCATGAAGAATCATTCCATTTAACGATATAATTAGCAGGAGCACCATCAATATTAGCATTACCACCAACATATAATTCATTATTATAGACAGCTAAGGAATAAACATTACCAGTTACTGCAGTGCCAACAGCACTTAAAGAACTGCCATCCCAAACAGCAATATAATTGGCAACACTGCCGCCAGCAATAGTAAATGTTCCGCCAATATATAGCTTGTTATTATAAACTACCATAGAAGTAGCTCGACCATTGTTAATTCCTGTACCTGCTACTGAACTCCATGAACTGCCATTCCATTTAGCAATTCTTGAACCAGGACTAGTTGTAAAATAACCACCGACATATAGTTCATTATTGTAAACTGCAAGCGAACGTATATAGCTATCAGTTCCATCACCCAATGCACTCCAAGATGAACTTGTTCTAGCAAAAGATTGATTAACGAAACAATAAACACCAATGACTAGAATCATAAACAACGTCATTCTTAAAAATATTTTTTTCATTTTTTGATTTTATTTTATATATTGAACCTAATTAATAATATTATATCACATTCGAATAAAAAAAATTATCCACAAAAGAATAATAACATAATATTATACCGACACAAATAACATTCAAAAACCCGCCATCCAGACGGGTTTTAATTTTGTTATTTAAAATTTAGTTATTTTGTTATTCTATTTAACAGGTTCTACTTCCACATCTTCAATTTCTACATCATCAGCTGTAGTATCAGTATTTTCTAAATTCAAACCTTCAATTGTCGCCTGTTCTTTATTCCATTTTATATCTTTAACATAAATTTTAATCTTTGCTTTTTTCTTTTGATCCAAGAACCATTTGTCAAAATCATCTTCTACTTTAAAAAAGATATGAGATGCCTTGACTTGTTCATCATCTCCAGATCCTTTTTTCTTATCAACTTTTATGATATGAAATCCTTCAATAGTTCTGACAATTTCACTCGTTTCACCAACATTTAATTTAAAAGCAGCGATTTCAAATTCTGTTTCCATTTCATCTTTGCCAATAAAACCTAGATTGCCACCATCTTTTTTAGTTGATTTATCCTGGCTAACTTCTTTTGCTAATTCTGCAAAATCTTTTCCTGCCTTCAATTTTGCCAATGCATCTTCAGCTTTCTTTTTGGCTTCTTCGCTTTTTGCCTTTCGGTCTTTATCAATTTTATCATCCATCAAATATGACTTTTGCAATTTATCATACATTAATGAAGGCTCCAAAACTTCTTTTTTAAATTCTGAAATGCTCATATCATACAAACTTTTGATTTCTTTAGCCAATTCGTCTTCAGTATCATAATCCTCTAAAACTAGCTTGTACTCTTTTTCAATATCTTCTTTGGAAATCTTTATATTATATTTTTCTGATAATTGGCTAACTACCTTGTCCTCTATCAAACGATCTAAAGCCATCTTCTTAATATCTAAATCACTGATTTTTTCTTCTGATTGTCCTTCTTGAGAATCATAAAAAAATTTCAAAGCTTGATAATTCTTTTCTAATTTTGACTGCATCACAAAACTGCCATTTACTCGAGCCGAAGGTATCGGCAATGATTTAGAAATTCTTCCGCCAACATTTCCAGATAAACCAAATTTCCAAAATAAAAATCCCAAGAGAACAACTGCCAAAATAATTCCTAGAATAATCCAAAATTTATTTTTTTTGTTTTCTTTTTTGTTTCCTAATACTGGACTTTCAAAATTTTGTTCCATATAATTTTATGATTTGTTTAATTTCAACAACTAATTATTAGTAAAAAAGTAATTCCACCATTTTTCAATATTCAATTTATTTTTCTGATCACTATTATCTTGAGACAATTCAACCACGCTATTCATATTATCAGGCAAAGATTCAATTGAAACAGCTGTCTCGCCATCTTTTTGCATTCCTAAATTTTGCCTAGCTTGAATTTCTTTAAAAGCATCAGTATTTAAATAGTCTACCAAACCTCCTAATTCTTTATTCTTTCTTTCTAAAGTATTAATTTCTGCTTGAATCTTTTCAATCTCCTGATTAACCATATAACGATTGACTAGTTCTCTTACTAATCCCATGGCAATGAAGATTACAAAAACAAGACCTGTCACAGTAATTAAACGCAAAGACCATTTCTTTGTTAATAATCTTTTTTTCATTACGAATTTCTAATTTTAAATTACTAATTTCTATTAAATTTTCAATAAAGTAATTTCTAAACACTTAACATTATTTAATCCGTAAAGGTTTAAAAATTAAAGCATTAAGAATTTAATAAAAATTAGAAATTAGAAATTGAAAATTTTTATTCCACTTTCTCGCTCTTCTTCACTCCCTTTCCTTCTCTTTTATAAATATCCCATTTTACACGAGAAATAAATTCAATTAACTCTTCTGCTGATATTTTTTTACGAGCTAAACGGGCTAATTCAATAACTAAATCTTGAGTTTGTCTTGGACCGCTCAAACATTCCAAATCAGTCTTTTTTCCATAATCCATTTCAATTTTCAATGTTCCATATTTAAAAAAAGTTGCCAAAAAACCAGGAATCTCATAGCTTACATTACCAACATGATCTAGAGGGAATTCTTCAACTGCTCTATTAAAAAGACCCTTTTGACTAACTTTAATAATTCTTTGATTTGTGATCACAACACTATCAAAATACCAATTCATCCAGACATATAATGTATACAAAACCGCAAATATTAAAAGCAATAAAAAGATAACTCCGCCAATCCAATGTTTAAATAAAACAAAAGCAAATACGAAAGGTATTGCAAAAAATAATATACTTTTTACAATAGAAGATAGACGGCTTCCCCAACTTTTACGAAATACTACAACTACCTCTTCGTCTTGTTTTAGATCTTGTGAAAAATAATCTTCAAACATAATAACTTACACTAATTAATTTTCGAATTCTTACGAATAGCTATTCGAATATTTGCATATTCATAAATTAGCATAATTCGTATATTCGTATTACATTATGCAAAGCAAATTAAAAAAGAAAATAATTTGGGTTGTGCTAGTCGCTGTTACAGTTACTTTAGTTTTGACTTGGCTGATTTTTCCAGCCTTATCATAGATTATACCACAAATTTATAGTTTTATTAAATTTGATTTTAAAAATAGTTAAGCAATTAACTATTTTTTTAGTACTTCTAGAAATGCTTCTTGTGGAATTCTGACTCTACCTAATTCTTTCATCTTTCTTTTTCCTTTTTTCTGCTTCTCTAATAATTTCTTCTTTCTTGTTACATCTCCGCCATATAATTTTGCAATGACATCTTTTCTCATTGCTTTAATATCTTCACGTGCAATTATTTTTCCGCCAATTGCTGCCTGCAACGAAACTTGAAAACTTTGTTGCGGAACAACATTTTTTAATTTTTTAACAATACTTTTTGCTTCTGTCATAACTCTTTCTTTTGGGATAATGCGAGATAAGGCCAATACTAAATCATTAGCAACTAGAACATCAAGTCTTACTAGATCTTCAACTTTATAATCAGAAATTTCATAATTAACTGATGCATATCCGCTTGATACACTTTTTAATTTATCATAAAAATCAGTGATCACTTCAGCTAATGGTACATCATAATGCAAAATAGATCTCGTCTCATCCAAATATTCTGTATTTTTGTATTGACCTCGATAGAATTGCATCAGCTCCATCAGTTTTCCAACATAAGTACTTGGCGAGATAACGTCCATTGAAACCCAAGGCTCAGCAATACTATCAACCAAGCTCAAATCTGGCAAATCAGCAGCACTAAATATTGTGATTTGTTTTTTTGATTTTAAATTTATTTTGTAGGCTACTGACGGGACAGTAATTGTTAAAGTTAAACCAAACTCTCTTTTTAATCTTTCAGTAATAATTTCTAAATGCAATAATCCTAAAAAACCACAACGAAAACCTCGTCCTAAAGCTTTTGATGATTCAACTTCATAATCTAATGATGCATCATTTAATTTTAATTTTCCTAAAGCATCTTTCAGATTATCAAAGTCATCAGCATTCTCTGGATAAAAAGACGCAAACACCATTGGCTTTACTTCTTTATATCCAGGCAATGGCTCTGTAATATTCGGACTTGCCATTGTATCACCAACACGACATTCTGAAACTTCTTTCAATCCAGCAACAACGTAACCTACTTCCCCAGCTGTTATTTTATCAATTTCAACCTGCTTTGGTTTAAAAACACCAACTTCCAAAACTTCCGATTCTTTTTCTGTCGACATCATCTTAATAGTGTCTCCAATCTTTATTGATCCACTAAAAATTCTAATGTAAGCAATTGCACCTTTATATTCGCTGAATACAGAATCAAAAATCAATGCCTTTAATTCATTATCATCTTCTTTTTTTGGAGCAGGAATCTTTTCAACAATCTTTTCTAAAACTTGAGCCACGCCTTCGCCAGTCTTTGCCGATATCTTCATAATTTCATTTTCTTTGCAACCCAATAGCTGTACGATTTCTCGACAAACTTTTTCTACATTTGCGTTTGGTAAATCTATCTTATTAATAATTGGAACAATTTCTAAATCATGTTCTAACGCTAGATAAAGATTAGCAATTGTCTGCGCTTGTACGCCTTTTGTCGCATCAACCAAAAGCAAAGCTCCTTCACATGCAGCAATACTTCTTGACACTTCATAAGTAAAATCAACATGACCTGGAGTATCAATCAAATTCAAAACATAATCCTTACCATTCGAATTATAATTTAACCTAACAGGCTGAAGCTTAATTGTAATTCCTCTTTCTTTTTCCAGATCCATTTGATCTAAAAGTTGTGCCTGCATTTTCCTTTTTTCAACAGTATTTGTCAATTCCAAAAGACGATCAGCCAAAGTTGATTTTCCATGATCAATATGCGCAATAATACAAAAATTTCGGATACTCTTGATATCTTTTACCATATTCTAGATTTTAACTCATTATCAACAAAATTTCAATCCAAAATGCAAGAGACAGAACAATGTCCTGCCTCTAAATAACTAACTATATATTCTTTATAATCTCCTTCACATTTGGCGCACAATCTTCTGGCAAATTATCAACTTCAATCCATTTCCATTCTTTAATATCTTTACCAATTCTTATCTCGCCAATTCTTTTTGCCAAAAAATGAACCAAAACGACAAATGAATCTTCTTCATTTGGTTTCGGTATCATCATCGTTTTTAAGGATTTTATGATTTCCACATCGATTCCCATTTCTTCTTTGACTTCTCTTTTCGCTACTTCTTCCAAAGAATTATTCCAATCCTTAAAATCAAAATTTTCTACTTTGCCACCAGGAAATTTCCAAAAATTATCATCGCCATGTTTATTCAAAAGCACTTTATTATCTTCAATGATAATTGGACCAGATGCAATAATTATTTTTGGCATAATTTTTAAGAATTATATTAAATTATAACAAATAATAATATTAAATAAAATTAAAAAATAAAAGCGAGAATTTTTCATCTCGCTTTTTGATATTTCAGTTATTTCTATTTCATTCCTATTGCAAAATAATTAGTCTTTTTTGGAAAATGAGTAAAATATTTTACAATCATTTTCTTGTTTTTCTTAACTAATTTTGCATCTGTAAAAACTTCAGTCAAATTTTTCCAAGAAGTCTTTTTATTTTTATACTTCAAAGTCAAATTTGATTTCGAAGCTAATGAATTTTTCTTTTTTAATTTATTCAAAAGTTTTTTTGTATATTTAAATGTAACTTTTACTTTAAATTTTTGCGATGACTTTTTAGCTTTGTATTTATTTAAATTTGTTGTTAATTTCCAATATCTCTTTAATGCAGTCTTTTTAGAAGTTTTCCATTTCTTTGGATAAGCATCATATTTATTCCATTTCATCCAATAAGCATTATTTTTAGTCAACTTATTTGGCAAATTCTTGAAAAAAATATTCAAGCTTTGGCCAGAAATTGCATATTCGTCCAAAACTGATCTCAAAGTCACTTCATCTCCATTTACTAAATTTTCCTCTTCGATTAATCTCCATTCTTCTGTTGTGTAATCACGTTTCCAGACTTTCGCAGTACCATTCACATAACCACCTGCATATAAACCATCAAAACCAAAAGATAATGCATTAGCTCCCGTATATAAACTTGGAGATGATTCAAGAACAGTCTGACTCCAAGAGCTATTGACAAACGACCAAACAACTGCTCTCGTCTCAGAATTTACTTCGTCGTATCCAACAACATATAAATTATCTTTTAGAGCAATCATCCGACCAGCATAATTTACTGAAGTACTAGAAGTTAAAGAATCTAGCCAATTTCCATTTTCATATTTCCAAACCAAAATATTACTGTTGCCATAGCCACTACCATAAATAGTTCCATCACTAGTCTGAGCTAAAGAATTAATTTCTGAGCCACTCAAATTATAAGTCATATTAGACCAAGTATTATTAGAATATTTCCAAATTCTTGCATTATAATCAGCTCCATCATAATAACTACCACCTGCATAAATACTACCATCATAACTTTGTAATAAACTGTTAACGTTATTTCCATTCAATCCTTCGATACTATTAGCTACATCAGACCACACTTCATTAGAATATTTCCAAACTCTTGCATGAAAATTATTGTATTGACCACCAGCATAAATAGAGCCATCAGAAGCTAAAAGCAAATCATTAACGCTGCTTCCTTCTAAAACGCCAGTAACATCCAACCAAGATGCTCCCAAACATTTCCAAACTCTTGCATAACTTATCATCCCCTCATAATATGTACCCCCTGCATAAATATTACCATCAGAACTCTGAACAAAGCTTAAAACATAAGAACCATTTAAACCTGCACTAATATCCTGCCAGACTCCTCCAGCATATTTCCATATTCTTGCATAACTATTTCCGTCATACCCGCCTCCGGCATATACTGATCCATCAGAAGCCGTAAAAAGAGCGCCAATTTCACTACCATCGATTGTACCCGTAATGTCTGTCCAGGCCAATGTTGCTTTTGAAAAACCAAAACAACAAAGGACTAAACTCACGCAAAGCGCAAATCCAAATAGTACTTTTTTTCGCATTTTTGTTTTTCCTCGTCCGCCATAGTTCACTACCTTCGCAAAAGCGTGGAACAAAAGCGGATGTTTATTTATTAAATTATAATAATCTAAGATTTCGTACTCCTTTAATCTACTTATCCTTAGCCATTCCCAACTCTTTAAACTTAAATACCCATGCTAGCAGAACAAACACTCCTGCACCTACAACAAATGCACTTCCTGCTTGCAATAATATTCCTAAATAAGTCTGCATATCAACAAGATTTGCCATAACAAATAATATACAATAACAGACAACACCTGCGATCACAGTAATGACCGAAGTTTTTAAAATACTTTTCGTAATTTCAGAATCTCCTAAATCTCCCAGCCTATATCTCAATACAATAAATAATAACAACATATTTATTAAAGCAGCCAAAGAAAAAGCCAGAGCTAATCCTAATACCCCAAAATATTTTGACAATATTAATCCGCCCGCAATATTTGCTATCATTGACACAATACTAATAAACACTGGAGTTTTCGCATCTTGCATTGAATAAAAAGATCTTACCAGCAACGGAATCAGTGCCTGAGCAAATAGACTTAAAGTAAATAATCCTAATGATTGGGCAGTCAAATAAGTATCTTCCCAATCAAATTTCCCAGAACCCAAAACCAATCTTACAATTTGCGCACGTAGTAATAACATGAAGACAGAAATAGGAATTACAAAAAACATTATTTTTGAAAAAGCAAAAGAAAAAGTATCTTTAAATAATGCTGATTTTCTTAATGACACAGCTTCTGCTAACTTTGGAAAAGAAGAGAGAGCAATTGAAATTCCAAAAACTCCTACTGGAAAATATTGCAAGTTGCTTGCAAAATTAAAAATTGTGATACTGCCAACTGATATTAAAGATGCAATAACTGTTATCACCCATAAATTTATTTGCGTCATTGCCAAACCCATAATTGATGGAATCATTAAATTAACCACTTTCTGAACACCTTTATGCGCATAATCAAAAACAAATTTATACCGATAACCTAATTTATAAACACTAGGCAATTGGACTACAAAATGCAAAAAAGCGCCAATTACAACTCCATAAGCTATTCCCATTATTCCATATGGCTCTACCAAAAAAGCAGCTCCAAAGATAATACCTAAATTATACATTATTGGAGCCAATGCATAAAAAAAGAATCTTTTATATGAAGTCAAAATCGCACCAGCGATATTTGAAAATCCAAAAAATATCGGCGACAACAACATTATCCTAGTTAATTGAGCAGTCAAATCTTTTTCCGTTTCGCTAAATCCAGGAGCAATCAAAAACATCAGATTAGGAGCAAATACAAAAATTACTGCACAAATTATTATTGTAATTCCTAGAATTATGTTCAGTAAAGAATTAGTCAAATGCCAAGCTTCTTTTTGTTTTTTTTGAGATAAATAATCAACAAAAATCGGAATAAAAGCAGAAGATAATGCTCCTAAAATCAATAAATTAAAAATAAAATCCGGAATTCTAAAAGCAGCATAATATGCATCCAAATCTCTACCAGCGCCAAACTGTTCTGCAAATAATCTATCTCTTACCAAACCCAAAAAGCGTGAAATAAATGAAGATATTCCCAAAATTAATGCACCTGATAAAAAATATTTTTTATACTTTTCAAACATAAAGTTTAGAAAATCCTAAATACTAAATTCTAAATCCTAAACAAATTTAAAATTAAAATTACCAAATATAAAACATCGACATCGTTTTTTAAAATTTGAATTTTAATCGTTTGGATTTATTTAGAATTTTGTACTTAGAATTTAGAATTTTATTTAACGAATACCACTGCATATGCCTTATCCTTATTTAAATTCGTTCGATATTGCAATCCTTCCGAAACTTCAGTCAATAAATTATCCGAAGAATATTTCCAATTCACATAATAATTTCTGGGATATTTTAGAATACTTGTTGTGTCAAATGCTTTTGTACCTGGTTGCTTCTGAAAAAACATGCCATAAGAAGTTGCTACGTCTTGACCAGAATTTTTAACTTTGAATGGCAATTTATATTTTATAACCATTGTTTTTGCCTGACCACATTCAACACCAATCCAATTTCCAAAAACTGTTTTACCTCCCTCTTCCATAATTCTGATTCCATTCTCATTATTCACTTTCATATTGCTCTCAATGTTTGAAATCATAGGATCAGGATCAGAACCTTCTTCCAAAGGTCGAAGAACTCCCCAAAATTCCTTATCAAAACCTTTTGCTTCCATCAACTCGCTTCCTAAAGGCACATAAAATCTCATATATGCCATATTTTTAACGCCTGTCCACATGCTATCTGGATCTCCATTATGAATTCTCGTAACCGTAATTGTATCAATAACAGTACCATCTTCCATGATTTCAGCTTCATGTAAAATCTTTTGATTAACAACATTATCTGTTTTTCCACCACCGATATTAGTTATTACAGTTGATAAATAATCTTTGCTCGGATTTTTTATTTCGCCAGTCCAATTAAACTCTTTTACAAAATTTTCTAATCTTTCATCAACAAAATACATCATTATATCCTTCTGATCAAGCATCTTGTACATCACATTTGCTGTTTCTAACCATTTAGCTTTATCTAAATTTGCCAATCTGTCAACAAATACTGGAAATAAATCAGCCAAAAATTTCTTTGGTTCATTCAGTTCTTTATCATAATCAATTTCTACTTCATACTGGGTTTTTTCAAAAAAATTGTCAGCATTAACAGTTGTATCATATTCAGGCATTTCAATATCTCCAGTAACTCCTAATAATGCCTCCATTACATTGCCAGTAACTGTAAAAACGCCATCAACAGTCGGCCCACCAGACTTTTCATACATTGACATTACCTTTTTTGCTGACATTGGAAAATCTAAGAACCAGTTTGCATCTCTTAAAAATAATTTAACTTGAATCAACCGCAAAGGTTCTGGAGCAATTATTTTTTCCATTAAATTTCCATCCAAATTATATGGACCTTCTATTTTAATATTTTTTATTCTGCCAGAATCAATATCAACTAAAGCATAAGTTCCCATAAAACCGCCAGTTGGTCGAAGCTCTCTATTATTTTCAAATAATACCAAATATCTTTTTGCGCCTTTGTGTCCAAGCATTTGCAAAAAATAATCAGAATAGGAAACTAAAGTTTTCAAATCTGAACTTATTTTAGGCAAATTATCCTTTATTGTCGCAATTTTTGGCGCAACATCAGCTGGCAAATCAGATATTTTTACATTTTTTAAGTCAGAATTAGCTGCGTCTAATTTAGAAACTGCCAAATTTAAATTATTAGTTCCCTCAGACAACAATTCAGTTAATGATGATTTTTGATCGTTATTTTCACTACCAGGCAGACTAATAAAACTGCCTAGATCATTAAACGGCGTTACTGCTAAAGTCATATATTCACCAGCTTTAGACAAATTCGCACCAGCTGAAAGTAAATTATCACCTGATCGAACTGCTGATGCACCGGGCATAATTTTTAACATTGATGTTATTACCTCTCCGTATTGATTCAAATCTTTCTGAGCATTCAAGAATCTATCGCCAGCCACACCAAATTTATATGATGCCATTTCAAAATCAGTACTTGTTGCCGAATTAGTTGCTGATCCCATATATTGATATGCAACTAATGCATCACTAAGTATTTTTGATTTTGTATCTTTAGCTTGTGTATTAAAAAAATCTAGACCTTTAATTCCTGAAAATAAAACAATGCCAACAAAGACAAAACCAATCAAAGAAAAACCAAATCCTTTATTAAATCTATTTTTAAATACTAACAAATAATCAACTTTTGGTTTCAATTGCTGTCGCTGTCTTTCTTGTTGCGTTTCAATTAATTTTCTTTCTTCAATTTCTTGTTGTTCTAATTGCTTTCTTAATTCCATTTCTTGTTTTTCAACTCTTTTCTTAATTCTTAGCTCCTCTTTTCTTGCTTTTAATTCTAATTCTAATCTTTGCTTTTCTAATATTTTCTTTTCTCTCAGACTTTTTTCCTCTGCTTCTCTTTTCAATTTTAATTGCTGTTTTTGCCAAAGAATTTTGTCTCGTAATGCTTTCTTATCTGCTTGTTTCTTCTGTTTCTCCTCTTGTTTTGCCAATAACCATTTCTTTTTCTGTTCTCTTTTCTCTAGCTCTTTTTGTAACTTTAAATTTTGTTGTTCTAATAATCTCGCCTTTCTTACTTCTTGCTCTTCCTGTTTTTTTTCAAATTCTAATCTTTTAATTTCAGCTATTCTTTGATTTCTCAATTTTTTCTTTTCGACTTGTCTCTGCAGCCAACTTTTTGCAAAAGATATTTTTTTTATTTTTGGTTTTTCATTTTTAACTTGTAATGGTTTTTCTATCTGCTTAATCTGTTTTAAAATTGTTGGTTTAGACTGATCATAATGTTTAACCAAAATCTTCTCATCATCGGTTGATTCTTGAATTACTGGTTTTTGACATTCTGATTGTTTAGCTTCCTGTGTATTCGAAACTGCATTTTTTCCAGCATCCTCTTTTAATGTTACTCGCAAATTTATTAGGTCTCTCTCTATCCTTCTTTTTTCCTCTTCACGTTTTGCTTTTCCTATTTCACGCAAATCTAAAACATCCGGCCCATTATTAAAATCCGCCACATCTCCTATGATTCTAAATTTGTTTTTGTTTAACATAACTCCAAAAATCTCTGCAAAAGCAAAGTTTCTGATATAACTATATTATAAAACAAAATAACATAATAGTGAACAATAAAAAACCACTAAAAGTGGCTATTTTTATACTAGTTAATAACAACAAATATCTATTCTAAAATTGATTGATACACATCTAATGTTTCTTTTGCACATCTTTCCCAGCTATATTTTTTTACCTGTACAAGTCCCAACTTTTTCATTTCTTCTTTTAAAACATTATCATTTAAAACCTTTAAAATAACGTTAGCAATATCATCATCGTTCTTAGGATCAAAATATTTTGCTGCTTCTCCCAAAATTTCCGGCAAACAAGAAGTTTTCGCAGTCACAACTGGCAAACCATAACTCATTGCTTCAAGAGGAGGCAAGCCAAAACCTTCGATAAAAGATGGAAAAACATACAACGATGCATTTTGATACAATCCAGCAAGCTCGCTATCTTTTGCAAAACCAAAAAAGACAACCTCACCAGAATCAAGTAATCCTAATTCTCTGGCCAAACTCTGCAGTCTCTGATAAAAATAATCTTTCTTTCCAACCAAAACCAATTGATAATCAAAATTATTTTTTCGTAATTTTTTAAAAACTTTCAATAATCTCTCTAAGTTTTTATGTGGATAAGCATTGCCAACATAAAGCAAATATGGTTTTTCTATTTTATGCAATTTCAAAAAATCTTTATTTGTCGATTCTATTTCTGGATTATTTTTTTCACAAGACTCATATGTTACAACGATTTTTTCATCATCTAAATTAAAATGTTCGATCAACCTTTTTTTGGTATATTTTGAAACTGTTATTACTTTTTTGCACTTTCTGACAGCAGAACTAATCACTTTTTTATAAGCCATATTCTTCAAGGCATATTTTATCGGACCTAAAGTTGTCGCTCTCTTGGTAGGAAAATCAAGTAAAATTAAATCGTGAACAGTCACAACAAAATTGCCTTTATATAATAGCGGAACATTAAAATGAGGAAAATGCACTAGATCAAAATTACCTTTTTTCAAAACTTTCGGCATATTTATTTGTTCGTTCAACGTATACCATTTAAAATCAGCTAATGCCTTTTTAAAATTCTTATTTTCTACTTTATAATAATCAAAATTTTCCTTGCGCAAAAAAATAGTATAATCATTCTTTTGATCAACTTTTTCTAAATATTTTATTAACTTTTCTGTATATCTTCCAAGTCCTTTGCCAAATGGACCAAAGAAACGAGCATCAATTGCAATTCTCATAAAATATTAAATAATTTTAAAATCAAAAACTATCTGCCCCAAATTGCATCTAAAAGTTTAATTCTTGTAACCATAAATCCAGGAATTAATCCACTCAAGATTCCAACCAAAATTACAGCCTCACCCCTTATAATCAGGTTAAAATAATCTACTGCTAAAACCACATCTCCAATTGGCAACTCAAATGGCCTATGTTGAAAATATGGCACTAAAAATAAATAAAATATTCCAGCTCCAACAATTACTCCTAAAAATGAATAAACAATTGTCTGCAAAACATAATTAGTTCTAATGATATATGGCTTTATCCCAATTGCTCTCAAAATACCAATTTCTTGTTTTTTATTTGAAATGTCAACATAAACAACAATAAAAATAGTTACAGCAGCAATAATAATCCCAACGACTGTCATCAAAACATTTATCGACAAAAAACTTTTTGCAACTGTCGTCATTAATCCTGCAACTTCGTCCCAGGTATAAAAATTTGCATCAATATTCTCCCCTTTTAGTTCATTAATCACTTTTTTCTCACTGGCATTTTTACTTGTTTTTAATATTATATTATTCGTCTTATCTTTAAATAAAGCATTCAACTCTTCAACAGACTTTTTTGTTACAAAAGCTCTCTGGTCAGTATTAATAAATTTTGTATAGAAAATTCCTCTGATCGTATAATCCTTACTAATACTATCAAAAGCTAAAGTTACTTTATCTCCTACTTTTGCACCCTTAAAAGAAAAAGCATTCATTTCCACATCTTTTCCTCCTGCTATTTGACGACCAATAATAATTCCGTCATTGTCATCAGTAGATAAATAAGATCCTTCTATCATTTTCTCTGAAATATTCGTTACGCTTTTTTCTGTTTCAGGATCAATAGCTAATATTTGCCAATTTCCTTTTTTATTTTTATATTTCAAACTTGCAGGAATTATTAATTGACTACTTTTCCCTTCTATTTCAGAAACATTACTAATTTTAGACATAATACTGCTTGTATCAACAAAAAATTCTTGACCCTCATTTGGAGCTAACATGATATTACCCGTATAAGTATTTATTATCTGATCATTAGAGCTTTTGATAATTCCATTAAAAAGAGAATTGACAAAAACAAGATTAACAAATGAAACGGACATTAAAAAAACAATTAAGAAAAATGTCCATTTATTACCATGGCGCAAAAATTTCCAAACTAGAAAAAATGGAATTCTAGATTCATACCGAAATTTATTTTTTATTTTCATATAATTTTTCCATCTGCTAATTTAATAATTCTATTAGCATAAGCCTCCTCTTCTTTTTCATGGGTCACCATCACGATTGTATGGCCTTCTTTATTTAACGCTTTAAAAATAGCTAAAACTTCTTTTGCCGCTACTGTATCAAGATTTGCTGTTGGTTCATCAGCAAAAATAACCATTGGATCATTAATCAAAGATCTAGCAATAGCAACTTTTTGTTGTTCTCCTCCAGAAAGCTGGCTCGAAAGATTATCAGACTTTTTTTCTAATCCTACTTTTTTCAATAAAGTTTTTGCTTTATGCTTGCATGATTTATAGCTAGTTAACATCATAGCCGGAAGCATAACATTTTCCAAAGCTGAAAGTTCAGCTATTAATGCATATTCTTGAAATATATATCCTAAAAAATTGAGACGTAATTTAGTTCTTTCTTTTTCTTTCATATTAATCACTTCATTTCCTTGCAAAAAAATTTTTCCAAAATTAGGCTTATCCAAAAGACCTAATTGATGCAACAATGTTGATTTACCAGAACCATTTCTACCTACAATAATTAAAAAATCTCCTTTATAGATATCTAGAGAAACAGAATCCAAAGCTTTTACTTTAATTTCTCCTAGCTCATAAATTTTAGAGATGTTTTTTACTGATATTAAAACTTCTTTTTTATTCATAGTATTTTTTAAAAATACTAACAAATTCTATTAAAGACATTTAATGTCTCCTTTGCACATTTCATCCAGTCAAACTTTAAAACTTGTCTTTTTCCTTCTGCTATCAAATGTTCTCGTAATTTTTCATCTTCCAATCCTTGTTTCATTGCCTCAAAAATTTCATTAACATTATATGGATCAACCAGTATTGCTGCTTTTTCACACACCTCTGACAATGACCCAACATTTGAGGTCACAACTGGACAACCAGCTGACATCGCTTCCAATGGCGGAAAACCAAATCCTTCATAAAAAGATGGATAAACAAACAATTTTGCTAAGCTATATAAAACAGTTTTATCCTTTTCATCAATGTAACCCAAAAATATTATATCATTTTTAAATTCACTTTGCTCATAGATTTTCCTCACTCTTTTTTCCAACCAACCTGAAGATCCAGCTATAATTAATTTTAAATTTGATTGTTGATTTGTTTTACTGTTTGCTTGTTTCTTTAATAAATCAAATGCTTCCATCAAGCCAACAATATTTTTTCTTGGCTCCATAGCACCTAAAAACAACACAAAATTTTCCGGCAAATTATATTTTTTTGAAACTTTCTCTATTCCCAATTCTCTACCCTGCCTATCGGCAGGCAAATTCTCAATTCTATTTTCTATTCCCGAATATACAACATATACTTTTTCTTTATTCACGCCATATTTAGTTATTAAATCGCTAGCTGTAGATTGAGATACACAAATAACAGCATCAGAATTAACAATCTTTTTTTTCGGTCCAACAATATTATGCCAAAATCTTCTTTTTAGAGAATAAAACCTTCTAAAATAATCAAAAGACAAATCATGAATCGTTGTTACAAATTTACAATTACTAGAAACAGCAGAAAATAGAATATTTGGCGCAAAAAAAATATCCAAATCTTTGATTAATTTATCAATCTTTGGATACTTCAACAACCAGAAACTAGTATTCAAAACTTTATTAGGATAATTAAATTTACAGATTTCAACATTAGAAAATTTTTCAAATTCACTAACATCTAAGCTATTTTTTTTATACGCATTGCAAAAAAGTTTATACTGATTTTTCTTATCAATCAGAAACAAATTACGCATCAAATTTATGAGATACTGCTGTACACCACTCCTCTTGCCTTCCATCAAAGACCTTATATCAATTCCTATAATCATAAACGAAAACTAAAAACATAAAAAATCAGTTTTCTTCTCTAAAATATTCCCACAAAAATGCTAATCCGATTCCAACAAACAGACCAGCAACAAGACCAATCAAAGTCAACATTAGAGGACTATATTTTACTTCCGTAATGATTGGATCTTCGGAAATTACATCAAAAGCATTTTTTTGTTCATTGGTTACTTCCAAACTAGCTACTTTATTTTTCATAACATCAACAGTTGCCTTTGACAACTTCTCTAAATCTTGTCTATTCTTATTTGTTAATCTCATTTCGACTTGATGAGCAGAAACTTGTTTTGGTTTAAACTTTTTTGCATCTTTGTAAATATCATCTGGAGCAACATTCGCTTCTGTATAAATTTCTTGAACAATATTTGGAGTTTGTAACCAACCTGCTACCGTATTTGAAACAATTTCGACAGCCTTACCAGCATAATAATTATCATATTGATAATCAGCTGTCGCTTCTTTATTCACGCGATGAAAAGACATTGAAATATTAGAACTAAAAGCTTGAGGTTTAGCATAGGCATAAATCAGTGCTGCCAAACCACACAAAATAATACAAGCAACTATTGTAAATTTGTGTCTCAAAACTACTTGAATATAATTCTTTGGATGCATAATTGTTTATTAGTTTTTAATAAATCAAAAATTAATTTATTTTGTAATAATTTTCTCTGCTGTCTTTAAAATTTCTATAAGAATCAAAAATATATTTTTCTATTCGATTTTTAAATAATTTTATATCAAAATCCAAAGCTCTCTTTCTTATTTCTTCTGGATTAAAATCTTTATCATTAAAATCTCTCACAGCATCAACTAAACTCCACGGAGATTGATCTTCAAATAAGATACCAGTTTTCTTAGGAATTACTGTTTCTACTGCTCCACCTTTTTTATAAGCAATAACTGGCCTTCCAGATGCCATTGCCTCCAAAGCAGTAATGCCAAAATCTTCTTCTTGAGGGTGAATAAAAGCTTTGCATCTTGAAAGATAATATGCTTTTTCTTTATCCGAAACTGGACCTAAAAATTCAATATTATCATTTGCCATTTTTTTCAAAGTTTCTAATTCTTCTCCTGTCCCGATTACCTTTAATGGCAATCTTAATGCATTAAAAGCTTCAACAACTAGATCAACTCTTTTATAAGGACGAAGTCTTGAAACAACCAAAAAATAATCATCAATATCATTAGAAATATAATATTTACCTGTTTCAACAGGAGGATAAATAATATCGCTTTTTCTTTTATAATATTTTTCTATTCTTTCAGAAACTGTCTTAGAATTAGCAATCATTTTGTCAACTCTTAAAGCAGCTAATTGATCCCAAGTTCTAATTTTCTGCAAAACTAAAGGCAACATTTTTTTAATAACACCTGGCTGCTTTATTTCTTCTGTATAACTATGCGTATCATTCCAAAGATATCTCGTTGGAGAATGAACATAGCTAATATGTAAAGTTTCCGGTCTGACAATTACTCCTTTTGAAAATGCAGAACAATCAGACAACACAATATCATATTTAGAAAAATCAAATTGCTCAATAGCTGCTGGCATCATTGAGATATACCATTTATATTGTTTAACACCAAAAGGCAGACGTTGAATAAAAGATGTCTTTATATTTAAGTGCTTAAAAGCACCTCGAGTTTCTTTCTCATCGTATGTAATTGTATAAACAGGAGCTCTTGGAAAAATTTCATGAAAAATTTCCAAGACTTTTTCAGCCCCACCAACTTGATTTAAAAAATCATGTACTAATGCTACTTTCATAACAAATTTAAAGTTTAAATCTCAAAATGTAAAATGACAATTTTAATTTTTTATTTGTCATTTTTCATTTTAAATTTTTCATTTTTAATTTTCTATGCTGCTCCATGCATTGTTATAACAATTATGATTGTCTTCAAAAAAATCTGTAAATCTAACAACAACGACCAATTTTCAATATAATAGGTATCTAATCGAACTTCTTCATTAAAACTAAGATCAGAAGCTCCGGAAACTTGCGCCATTCCAGTCATTCCCGGCTTTATTTCTAAAACTCGTCTTTGATGCTTTGTATATTTTTCTACTTCTTGTGGCTCATGTGGTCTTGGACCAATCAAACTCATTTCATTTCGAATAACATTCATCAATTGAGGCCATTCATCAATTCTTGTTTTTCTTAAAAATTTTCCTACTCTCGTAATTCTAGGATCATCTTTCATCTTAAATAATGGACCTTTCCTTTCACTATATTTCAGTAATTCTTTTTTCATCCTGTGGGCATTCTTAACCATTGATCTAAATTTAAAAATATAGAATTCACCATCTTTTTTCACTCGTTTCAATTTTACAAAAACCGTTCCTCGAGAATCAATTTTGATAATTAATGCAATCAATAAAAATATTGGCGATAGAATAATCAACAAAACTAATGCCAAGATAACATCAATTATTCTCTTGATAATTCTGCCCCATCCATCCAAAGGAGTTCTTCTTAAATATACAATTGGAACACCATAAAAAGTTTCCACATCGATATTTGTTGCTTGTGTACCAAAAAGATCTGGTGCATATTTAAAATCAATTTTTCTTTCATCGGCAAAATCTATCAAAGATAGCACTTGACCTTTTGGTAATTTGGGGTCAATCTGAATAATTTCATCAATTCCCTTTCGCTGAGAGATCCTCTCTAATGTTCCTTCTACAGTTTCATTAAAACTTTTAATTCTCGCAACTACCTTATAACCAGAATATTTTTTATCTGTTAGATAACGAACAATGCTTTGGCTAATTGGATTTAAACCGACTAATACAACTCGATGAACACCGATATTGAAACGAAAAAGCCATTTCTGAAAAATCTTGACCAGCTGACGAGCAAAAACAACATAGAAAATACTTAAAAACCAAACTACTAGAACAATGAAACGAGATCCAAATAATTCTTGAGCAAAGAATAAAAAGGCAAAAATCGCTGCCATGCCAGTTGAAACTGCTACAAATACTAAATACAAATCATCAACAAATCTTCTTTTTTTCTTTACGTCATACAATCCCAAAAAAGCAAAAATCAATAACCAAGCCACAGCAATCACAGCTACAAAAATAATAAATTGCGCAAACGGTAAATCAAATTTTACTTCTCTGATATCAACAAAATAATTAGTGAATCTCAAAAAATAAGCTGAAATAGCAGCCAAAACAAGCATTATGAAATCTAATGGAACTAATGCAGCAGTAAAAAACAATTCAGATCTCTTCATGTTGGCAGAAAAAAATTATTAGAAAGAGTTAACTGTTAACTGTCAACTGTTAACTATTAACTAGCATTATTTTACCCTAAAAATAAAAAAAACTCAACAAAACCTGTTGAATTGTTTATAACTTTTAAAAACTCAAGTAAGTCAGTAAGCCAGGTTCTGTACCGCACATAAAATTTTATGTGCGGTAGTGATTATCTCTCTAGACTGTCGATCGCTCGACAGCTCAAGCCCCAGTTTATATTGGGTTGCATCAGGTAGAGTTTGCCCTATTGTTATGTCACCATAACAATCTGTGGTCTCTTAAACCACTCTTTTCACCCTTACCTAGCACATAAATGCACTAGGCGGTATATGTCTCTGTGGTACTTGTCCTAGCTTCAAAACAACCAGTTCTCTTAAGAAGAACCGGATATTTCTTATACTTGGTTCCATTTCGGAACTACCACTTAATTCGGAAGTCGGAAATCGGAGCTTCAGAAATCGGAACGATCCGACCTCCGACATCCGATATCTGACTTCCGAATTGATGCCCGGACTTTCCTCCCCGCACATAACTTTTGTAAATCATGCACAGAGCAATCACTCAACTTACTTGAGTTAAATAATAATAGCAAAACTTAACAAATTTGTCAATATCAGTTTTAAGGCTTATATTAGGCAAAAAAATCATAAACCAAAAAGCAATAAAACAATTTAACAATATCACAATACCCGCAATATCCAATTTTCTTAAATTTCATTTTTTTAACCAGTTTAACAAATCTAACTAGTCTAACTTTTTTTTTCTTTATCTAATGCTTCATTAACCAATCTATCCGCCTCTTTATTTTTTTCACGCGGAATATGACTAAATTTTACACTTTCAAAATTTTTAATTAATCCTTGAACAATAGAAAACAAAGGTTTCATGTTTTTATTTTTCACCTTGTATTGCCCTTTCAATTGCTTTACAACTAACTCACTATCCAAATAGCAATGAACAGATTTTGCTTTAAAATTCTGTGCTTCCTGTAAACCAACGATCAACGCGTTATATTCTGCCTGATTATTAGTAGCCTCACCAATAAATTCAGAAACTTTTTCAACTGCCAAGCCATCGGAATTATAAAGCACTACTCCAATTCCAGCTGGACCAGGATTTCCTCTTGATCCACCATCAGTATAGATGTCTAATTCTTTTGTTTTTTTACTATCAATATAATCTGTCGTCGCCATAGTCGTAATTGTTTAATTGCTAAATTGTTAAAAAGTTTTCCCGTCAACAATTTAACAATAAAACAATTAAACAATTCAGACAATATAAAAAAAGCCGTAAATTTTAATTACGGCTTTCATATAGGGAATTCTACTTCTCACAATTTTATTCAAAATCTAAATTTTGTTCTTCAGTTATTTCAGAGTTAGTCAGATTTGACAAAGCATCTTTAGAAGCAATCACAAATTTTACTTTCTCTAGTGTTCTAAAATAGAATGTCGGAGCAAATGGCCTGTTCTTTGTAGTAATATCTAAAGGATTAGGAATTGTATTTTTTGGGGTTTTGATAAGATAATTTCTAATTTTAAATTTTATTGTGTGTGATGTTTTGTTTTGATAAATTCGGTATGGTCCTCGCCAGTTGTTATCTCTATCTTTGATGAATAATCTTAGATCTTTTTCTTTAATCTTGGTTTTATCAAGTTTTGTTTTTGAATAACGAATAGCTACATTAAAATTAATATGCTTATTAACTTTTTTGGAATAAGCTTTTTTAACTGTGCCGATATTTGATGACAGTTTTAGATAGCCTGGATAGCTGTTCTTTTTCGTGAAACTGCCAAGATATTTCTTTTTGTTTCTATTTAATTTAGTGTAAAGCTTGTTAATGACTTTTGCTTTTGGAAGCTTGTAAAATGTTAAATCTGCATTTGCTTCATTACTTTCATAGATTTGATTTAAGACTGTGTCTTTAAGATCAATTTTTTCTGAAAAAGGAGTTGGAGTTACTGGAATTGAAATTGTGTACACTTCTGTTTTTACATCTTCAATATTTCCTGGACCATCGACAGAAAAGAATTTTAAAGTCGTATCTTCAGAAATAGTGATTGGAGATGAATAGACATTAGAAGATGTTGTTGGTGTTGAGCCGTCAGTTGTGTAATATGTTCCAGTAACTGTTGAATCTGTATCTGTAGCTGATAAAGTTACTATTTGATCTGAAGTATATGTGCCACCAGCTGGTGAAGCTGTTGTTATTGGAGCGATATAATCTATATACCAGGAAGCAATACTCTTTGTAGTAATTCCATCTGCTGAATAAAAATATCCTCCAGTATACAATTCATTATTATAAACTGCCAAAGCATTAACTGTACTATTAACACCAAAAATTCCTACTTTGCTCCAGCTAGTCCCATTCCATTTAGCAATACGTCTTGCAACAGTATCATCAACGTTATAAAAATGTCCTCCAATATACAATTCATTATTATAAACTGCCAAAGCATTAACTTTCCTATTAGCCATTGTACCTAAACCAGAAGTACCTACTTGGCTCCAATTAATACCATTCCATTTGGCAATACCATTAACAGTAATGCCATCAGCTGTTGCAAGTTCTCCTCCAGCGTATAGTTCATTTTGATAAACTGCTAAAGAATAAACTCTAGAATTCATACCTGAAAGACCAACTTTACTCCAATTAGAACCATTCCATTTAGCAATATAATTAACAGTAATATCGTCAACTATGGTAAAATGCCCTCCAGCGTACAACTCATTATTGTAAACTGCTAAAACATCTGGATATTGGTTCATTCCTGAAGTACCAACAGCACTCCAGTTAGCACCATTCCATTTAGCGATACGATTTATAGAAATGCCATCTGCTGCAGTAAAAAGTCCTCCAGCATATAATTCATTATTATAAGCTCCTAAAGTAGTTACGATAGAATTCATTCCTGAAATGCCTACCTTGCTCCAGTTAGTGCCATTCCATTTTGCAATATAATTGACAGTGATACCGTCCATTGTAATGAAATCTCCTCCAACATATAATTCATCGTTATAAACAGCTAAACCATAGATTGTACTGCCAATTTCCGTACCTGAAGTACCTACCAGGCTCCAATTAGTGCCATTCCATTTAGCAATATGATTAACAGTAATGCCATCAACAGTAGCAAAATCGCCTCCAGCATACAATTCATTTTTATAAACTACTAAAGCATTGATTCCTCCATAACTCCATTGAGTGCCATCACTTTCCATGCCTGAAATTCCAACTTTGTTCCAAGCTGAGCTTGTTCTAGCAAGAGCCTGATTAGCTAAAAAATAGCATGAGCCTAGAGCCAAGAATGCAAAAACAATACTTCTTAAAAATGTCTTTTTCATTAATTTTAATTTTATTTTACTTGTCCGCCGAAGTTTCACAAAACGAAGGCGGATAAAGATTTTAATTAATTATATTATACCACACCCAAAGAAGAAGAAGAAGAAGAAGAAGAAGAAGTGACTTATCCACAGATTGAAAATAAAAAAGACGGATCACATTTGAATCCGTCTTTGTCTTTTGAAAATCTACTCTATTTCACTCCAATCGCAAAATATTGTGTCTTAACTGGATATTTCGTAAAATATTTTACAATGAATTTCTTGTCTTTCTTAATTATCTTAGCATCTGTAAATGCTGTATTGATATTCTGCCAAACGCCAGTTCCTTTTTTGTATTTTAAGTACAGATTTGATTTTGTTGCTGACTTATTCTTCTTTAAGTATTTCTTTAATTGCTTTTTTGTGAATTTAAATGATACTTTGATTTTGTATTTTTGTGATGATTTTTTTACTTTGTATTTATATAAATTAGTTGTTAATTTCCACTTTTTCAAGAATGTTTTATCAGGATAACCTTTTTGTTTTTTCAGTTTCATCCAATAATTGTTATTCTTTGTTAATTTAGTTGGAAGATATTTAAATGTTGTTACTGAATCATTACAAGATATTTTCTGTTCTGATAAATATGATGCTAATGTCACTTTCGTTCCGCATAAATCAATTTCATAAGTTTCTGTTTTTACTTCTTCAACATTGCCTGCGCTATCAACTGAAAAAAACTTCAAAGTTGTATCTTCAGTAATTGATATTGGAGCTGAATAAACTGATGAAGAAATTGTTGGAGTTGAACCATCAATAGTGTAATATGTTGCTGAAATTGGTGAATCTGTGTCAGTTGCGGTTAACGTAACATTTTGGACTGCAGTATATGTACCGCCTACTGGTGAAGCTACTGTTGTTGGAGCTGTTGTATCTATATACCAAGAAGCAATGTAATTTACTGAAACATCGCCTGCAGTAATAAAAGTTCCTCCTGCATAAAGTTCGTCATTGTAAACAGCTAACGAAAAAACTACTGGGGGTAAACCTTCCGTACCAGTCATCCCAGACCCTGCTGGGCTCCAAGAAGAACCATTCCATTTAGCGATATTATATGCAGTAGTACCGCCAGCTGTAGTGAAAGAGCCTCCTGCGTATAGTTCATTATTATAGACTGCTAAAGAATAAACATGAGTATTACTACCCGCCATTCCCGTACCAACTGTATTCCAATTTGTCCCATCCCATCTAGCAATATAATTGACTGTATGACCACCAGCAGTAATAAAATCTCCTCCAGCATACAATTCATTATTATAAACTGCTAATGTCCTGATTCTATCGCTAGTTGATGAAAGAGTAAGACTGCTCCAGGCAGTACCGTTCCATTTAGCAATTTTAGCTGCTGGAGTTGTAAAAGATCCCGCAGCATATAGTTCATTATTATATTCTGCTAAAGCATAAACATCATTATCCATTCCACTTCCTACTGCACTCCAAGATGAACCATCCCATTTAGCAATATTGCTAACTGGCGCCGTAAAGAATCCTCCGACATATAAATTATTACCATAAACAGCTAAAGACCGAACTTCATCATCCATCCCTGAATTAATTGATCTCCAATTACTACCATCCCATTCAGCAATATATGTAACTGCAATACCGCCAGCAGTAGTAAAAGCACCTCCAGCATATAATTTATTATTATAAACAGCCATAGTATATACATAATTATCCATTCCAGAGCCAACTTGGCTCCAACTAGTTCCATTCCATTTTGCTATGAAATTTGTAAAAGTTCCTCCAACATAGAGCTCATTATTATATACAGCAAAAGAAGCAACTGGAAAATCTACTCCAGATCCAACAGCACTCCAGCTCGAACTAGTTCTCGCAAAAGATTGATTTGCCATAAAACAAGATCCTACAATCAAAATCATAAACAGCGCAATTTTTAAAAACCATTTTTTCATTATTTTATTTTATTTTTTATAAATATTTCTTAATGATTTAAGAATATGATAAATTGATATTTTAATCAATTTTAAAATCAATCAATCTAAGTTGTAAAATTCTCTCTCCATTCCATTCGTTACAATCAAGCTGAAAAACTATATCCATTTTTCCACTTTTATTTAGTTCTTCAATTCGATGTCCATGATTAAAACCAATCACATCAAAAATACGATTATCAGAATTTGATTTAATTTTCATTTTCAAATGCTTCTTTGTTTTTCCAACAGGATAAGCATTAACAACTTGAATATCTTTTGCTAAAAAAACTGGTTTTTGATTTCCCATTCCATGCGGTTCAAAATCTAATAATCTTTCATATAAATTCCAATTCACATCTTTAAAATCGATTTCACTATCGATTTCAATTACTGGCTGTAAATCTTTTTCAGTCAATTTTTCAGAAGCTAACTTCTCTAATTTTTCATGAAACTTCTCAAAATTTTCGTTTTTTAAAGAGAAACCAGCTGCCTGTTTATGTCCGCCATATTCCAATAATAAATCCTTGCAAGAAGAAATTGCAGAAATAATATCGAAAGCTGGAATACTACGAGCCGAACCAACAGATTCTATTAGGCCTCTACCGCAAATCAAAGTCGGTCGATTATATTCTTCACAAATTTTGCCAGCCACAATTCCGACAACACCCAAAGGCCATTTCCAACCAGATGCCATTAATACTTTTTGATTTTTAAAATCACCAATTTTCTTTTTAGCTTCATCAACTAATTTACTTGTCAAAGCTTGACGACTTGAATTTGTTTTATCAATTTTTTTAGAAAGCCAAACAGCCTTATCTAAATCTTCCGTAATCAACAGCATATATGAAGCAGAAGCACGATCCATTCTCCCTGCTGAATTAATTCTTGGTGCAATTACAAAACCGACTCTATCGCTATCAACAGTCTTAGCATCAACACGAGCTATTTGCATTAAACTTTGCAAACCAATTCTTTGAGTCTCTTTTATAATCTTCAGACCGTATTTAACTAAAGTTCTATTTTCAGAAAGAATTGGTGAACAATCCGCGATTGTTCCAATTGTTACCAAATCAAGCAAGCTCTTTTCCCAACCATCTGCTACTTTTACCCCAGATTCAAATTTTGAAATTATTGCTTGAGCTAATTTGAATGTAATTCCCACGCCAGCCAATTCTTTATACGGATATTTATCGCCATTTCTTTTAGAATCTACCACAATATATTTTTTATCAAAATTTTCAGGCACATTATGATGATCAGTTATAACACAATCAATTCCATATTTTTCTTTTGCATAATCAATCTCTTTTCTATTTGAAACACCACAATCACAACTAACAATTAATTTAATATCTTTTTTTGCCAACCAATCAATCGCTTTTTTATTCATACCATAGCCTTCCGAAACTCGATCAGGAATATAAACCTGGCCAGCCAAACCAATTTTTTTGAATAATTCAGTCAATAAAACAGACGAAGTCACTCCGTCTGCATCATAGTCACCAAAAATTGCAACACGCTCTTTATTTTTGATTGCTAACAATAATCTATCAACTGCTCGATCCATATCTTTTAATAAAAAAGGATCAAACAAGTCTTTTGAATAATCCGGATTAAAAAATTCATCAATTTTTTCTTGATTATCAATCCCACGATTATGTAATAATTGCAAAATCACAGAATCATATTCCGGGAATTGACTTACAATGTCATTGCTTATTTTTTGTTTGACTTTCCAAAATTTTTCCATAATTTCTAATTATCAATTTCTAATTTCTATTAAATTTCTAATGCATTAATTATCTAATCTTGAACAAAAAAACAAGTTTTCGTTTAGAAATTAGAAATTAATAATTTAATAGAAATTAAAAATTAGAAATTAAAAATTTTGCTTGCAATCATCAATTCTTCATCAGTCTCGATTGCTTTAATTTCTACATTCTTCAAAAATGGCAAACCATTACAAATAGCTTCACGAGTCAAAGGATCTCCAGATCCAATTGATCCAGTAAATATCAAGACATCAAGCCCTCCCAAAATTGAATAATAAGCGCCTATATATTTTTTTACTCGATAAACAAAAATATCAAAAGCAATTAAAGCAATCTTTTCATTTTTTTTAACTCTTTCCAAAACTTTCAACCAGTCTGTTTCACCACATAATGCTAAAATACCAGATTTAAAATTCAAAATTTCTTCAATTTGGTCAGCTGTTAGATTTTCTTTCTTCTGCAAATACGTTACAACAGCTGGATCAATATCACCACACCTACTCATCATCATCAAGCCTTCTAATGGCGTAAAACCCATTGATATATCAACAGATTTGCCATTCTCGATTGCACAAACAGAACATCCTCCACCCAGATGGCAAGAGATTATTCGCAAATTTTTTACTTTTTCCTTGTCACTTTTTACTTTTGAATTTTGACTTTTAACTTTTTCACTCACATACTCATGAGAAATTCCATGAAATCCATATCGCCTAATCCCATACTTTTTAACATATTTATCACTAATCCCGTATCTCCAAGCTCTCTCTGGAATACTCTGATGGAAAGCAGTATCAAAAACAGCCACATTCAAAACATTTGGCAAAAGTTTCATCGCTGCCTTAATTCCCATCAAATTTGCTGGATTATGCAATGGCGCTAATTTACTTATATTTTCCAAATCCTTTAAAACGCTTTCATTAATTTCAATTGGCTCAATAAATTTTGTCCCTCCATGAACAACGCGATGACCAATTTTCACAATATCATCTTTATATTCCTTGATTCCTTCCAAGACAATTCCCAAAGCCTGCTCATGATCTTTAACTTCGTTTTCACCAATGTGTTCGATATATCCAGATCTAATTAATTTTAAGTCAACCTCTGAAAATAATTTATACTTTAAAGAAGTTGAACCTGAATTTATTACCAATATATGTTTTTGCATAAAATTAAATTATTTTTTTTCTGGCACAGGCAAACCAATCTTCTGCAAAGGTAAATAATTAAAATAATATGAACATCCTTTGATAGAAATTACATAATCCAGAACATCTTTATAAACAGGATTCTTAAACCAATCATTCAAAATATAAATATATTCAACCTCGACATTTAGCCTTGATAGAAGTTTTCGGTACTGTTTTATTTTAAAATCACAAGTCTGCAACTTTTCATCAGTTGAACCAGCAACATTTTGAAATTTTATCTCGAGAATAAAAAAAGTATTGTTCACAATAACAAAAATTGCATCATCTGGCAAAAGCTTTTTTGAAATAAAATCTTTATAATCTATTTTCATCTCTTTTAAATATACATACAAACTATTCTTCTTATAAGATTTAGCAACTTCATCTTTTTTGTAATAAATTTTATGCCCAACAACATTATAATTCATTTGCTTCTTTATAAATGTCAAAAAATCAACCTTTCCCTCATAATAAAGACCAGTTTTTGTATTAGCGCCTCCAATACCACCTTTTTTCATATTTTTTTAAATTATTTATTATTTTCTTCTAATTCCTTAAATCTTTTAATTGATAAATCCAAATATTGTTTCTCGATATCAATTCCTATAAATTTTCTACCAAACATATATGCAGCTAAACCAGTTGTTGAACTTCCGGTAAAGGGATCTAAGACTAAATCGCCTTTATTTGTACTTGCCAAAACTATTCTTTTTAATAAATCCAATGGTTTTTGTGTCGGGTGCTTACCAAATTTTTTTTCAACTACTTTAGGAGTATTAATCGACCAAACAGACCTCATTTGTAATCCTGGCTTTTTTATTTGATCTTCTGGCCAATCACCATTTTTCATTAAATCATAATTAAAAGTATGCTTTGCCTTCTTCTCTTTTCTGGCCCAAATTAAAGTCTCATGACTTGCGGTAAAAAAACGACAACTTAAATTAGGCGATGCATTTGGTTTAAACCAAGATATATCATTCAAAATATGAAAACCAGCTCCCTGCAACGCAAAACCACATTGAAATATAGAATGATATGTTCCACTAATCCAAATAGAACCTCCTGGCTTTAAAACTCTTTTACAAGTCTTTATCCAATTAAAATGAAACAAAAAATTCTTCTTTGTACCATTGCTCAAATCCCAATTGCCCTTCTTGACACTAACCATTTTACCATTTTGACAAGTAAAACTACCACTAGAAAGAAAATAAGGCGGATCCGCAAAAATCATATCGACCGAATTTTCTTTTATGTTCTTCAAAATATTCAAACAATTAGCATTATAAAGTTTGAATCTAGGCTCTTCAAAATAAATTTTATTCATATACTTTTTAAATTTTACTTTTTAACAATTAATTCACCGATATCTCCATTTTCTACTCCTGCAGAATTTGCTTCATCAGTATCAATTTGAAAAAAGAATTGAAAATTTTCTTTCACTCTAACAACTACATTATTAAATAATAATCCACGATCACCAAAACATGAAACAGAAACTCTTTGTCCATCTTTCAAATTTAATTCTTTAGCCTGTTTTTCTGAAATATGGATATGCCTCATTGCCAAAATCAATCCTTCTAGCAAATCGACAGATCCGTTAGGTCCAATTAATTTAATAGGCGCTGAACCAACTACATCTCCAGAAACTCTTAATGGAGGAATATTGCCCAACATAAAACCATCAGTTTTCGAAACTTCTACTTGAGTTCTCGGTCGGACAGGTCCAATAATTCTAACTTTTTCAATTTTATTTTTTGGCCCTACAACTTGCAAAGTTTCTTCACAAGCAAATTCGCCTTCTTGCGATAAATCTGCTTTTTTTGTTAATTTATGACCTTTTCCAAAAAGCGAATCTAAATGTTCTTGACTCAAATGAATATGTCGAGCGCTAACTTCAATTTTTATTTTCATAATTCAAAATTAAATTCTTTATATTGCTTTAGTTAAATCAATTCCCGTCATCTCCGCTGGTTTTTCAATGCCCATTAATGCCAAAATTGTTGGCGCAACATCAGCCAAGGCACCAGTAGGAGATTCTAAGCTCAAATCTGTATTATCAGATTTCCGTTCCAAACCCTTGCCAATCAAAATTAATGGCACTGGATTTGCAGTATGTTCTTTCTCACTTCGGCCTGTTTGCAAATTAATTTTTTCTTCGCAATTACCATGATCAGCAGTCAAAACTACTACGCCATTATTATTCATTACTTCTGGAATTATTTTTTGCAAACAAGAATCCACAAAATCCAAACCTTTTACTGTAGCCTCAATATTTCCGGTATGCCCAACCATATCTGGATTAGCAAAATTAATTAAAACAAAACTATACCTTTCCTTTATTGCCTTAAGAGCTTCAGAAGTGACGCCTTCTGCTGACATCTCCGGTTTTTCGTCATAAGATTCTACTTTTGGAGATGCCACAACTTTATGTATCTCACCTGCAAAAGTTTTCTCGCGTCCGCAGTTAAAAAAGAAAGTGACATGTGCAAATTTTTCTGTTTCAGCAACATGAAATTGTTTTAAATTCTTTTTACTGATAATTTCTGATAAGCCATTTGGAGTTTCTTTTTGCTGAAAAGCAATATGATCGCATAATCCTTTTTTATATTCAGTAAAACAAACAAAAAATAAATCTTCAATTTTTTCACGTTTAAAACCTTTGAAATCATCACTAACAAAAGCTTCTGTAACTTGTCTCGCTCGATCAGTTCGATAATTGAAAAAGATTACTGAATCACCTTTTGAAATCTTAGTAACTGGTTTTTCTTTTGATCCTAAAACAACCGGCTCCATCTGCTCATCATAAACTTTTTTATTATATGAATCCTTGATTGCTGAAATCGGATCAGAAAAATATTTTCCTTTACCTAGCACCATCGCATTATAGGCTTTTTCAACTCTATCCCAATTATCATCTCGATCCATTACATAATATCTACCACTCATTGTCGCTATTTTACCTACTGAAAACCATCCACTTGTTTCCTTTTGAATTCTTCTAACCATATCTATTCCTGAATCTTTTGGCATATCTCTTCCATCCATAAAACAATGAATAAAAACTTTTTTAACTCTATTCTGCTTAGCTAATTTTAATAACGCAAATAAATGCTCAATATGCGCATGTATACCGCCACTACTAATCAAACCCATCAAATGCAAACTGCTTTTATTTTTTTTGACATGTTCAATCGCACCCATCAAAGCTTCATTTTTAAAAAAGGTCTTATTTAAAATAGCTGTATTTATTAACGGCAAGCTTTGGTAAGAAATTCTTCCTGCTCCCAAATTACCATGACCGACTTCTGAATTTCCCATATCTCTCCATGGCAAACCAACTTCCTCGCCAGAAGCTTGAATTGTTGTATGAATATAAGTTTTTAGCAATTCATTATAATAAGGCATCTTTGCTTGCGTAACGCAATTTCCTTTACCTGGAGGAGCAATTCCAAATCCATCTAGAATAATTAATACTGCTTGTTTATATTTTGTAGACATAAATTTTCTATTTCCAATTCTCAATTTACAATAAATTTTCAATAATCAATTCTCAAAAAATATCAAAAATTGAACATTAGAAATTGTAAATTGATTGGAAATTGATAACTGAAATTTGGTAATTATTTCAATAGCTCTTCTATTTCCATCAACCTATTATATTTACACACTCTTTCTCCTCTCGATAATGATCCAGACTTAATCTGTGCAGCATTTGTTCCAACACAAAGATCAGCAATAAAAGTATCTACTGTCTCTCCAGATCGGTGCGAAATCATTGTCGCATAGCCTTTTGACTTTGCTAATTTTATGCATTCAAAAGTTTCTGTCAAAGTACCAATTTGATTTGGTTTTATCAAAACAGAATTTGCACAATTCTCGGCAATGCCTTTTTTTACTCTCTCAATATTTGTTACAAACAAATCATCACCAACAATTTGTATTTTGTCACCAAGTTTTTCAGTAATTTTTTTATAACCGTCCCAATCTTCTTCAGCCAAAGGGTCTTCAATACTTTTTATTGGATATTTTGTAACCCAATCATTCATCATTGCAATAAGATGATCTGACTCAATGCATTTTCCTGAATTTAAACAGTACCCTTTTTCCTTAGTATAAAAAGAAGATGCAGCTACATCCAATCCAATATTGACATCAGCACCTGGTTTATAACCAGCCTCCTCGATTGCTTTTATTATTGTCTCAATTGCATGTTCATTATTATCCAATCTTGGTGCAAATCCGCCCTCATCGCCAACGCCGATCGAATATTCTCCTCTTTGTAAAATATCTTTCAACGCATGAAAAACTTCTGAACCAACCCTGACTTTTTCATAAAGATTAATTGCGTTAGGTACAATCATAAATTCCTGAACATCCAATCCAGAATCAGCGTGTTTACCGCCATTGATAATATTAAAATAAGTATGCGGCAAAACAAAATTGTTATTACCAAAAATCTCTCCAATATATTGATATAATTCTAATTCTTTAGAATTACTAGCAGCAACACAACATGCCAATGACACACCCAAAATTGCATTAGCCCCTAATTTTGATTTATTAGGCGTGCTATCTAAAGCAATCAAAGTTCGATCAATTTTTTCTTGCTTAAAAACATCCATATTAATTAATCTTTCCGAAATAATATCATTGACATTCTTACATGCTCTAAGCACTCCTTTTCCGCCATATCTTTTTTTATCATTATCTCTTAATTCCAAAGCCTCAAATTTTCCTGTTGAAGCGCCAGAAGGAACTCTAGCAATACCAAATTTTCCATCATCAAGACTAACTCTAACTTCAACAGTCGGTTCGCCTCTTGAATCTAAAATTTCACGAGCTCTAACTTTTTTTATTTTCATAAATATTTTTAATTTTATTTATCTAATAAACATTCAATTCCCGGCATTGTTTTTCCCTCCAAAAATTCCAACATTGCTCCTCCGCCAGTTGATAAAAAATAAATTTTATCTTCTAAACCTAATTTTCTGATCGCCATTGAAGTTTCTCCGCCACCAACAACAGCTTTTTTAACCTTTACCAATTCTCTCGCTAACTCATCAGTACCTTTTGCATATTTTTCATTTTCAAATTTTCCCATTGGCCCATTCCAAACAAGCAATCTTGCTTTATCAATTTTCCTCTTAAACAGATCAATCGTCTTTGGTCCAATATCATAAATAAATTCATCACTATTAATTCCATTGCCTATATCAACAATTCTTGTCCCATCGCCGTTATCTTTTCCAACAGTTACATCAATGGGAATATCAATATTAGTATTTTTTAGAACTGTTTCTTTAATTAACGGAATCTCTTTTTTTTCAACCATTGATCCTCCAACATTCAAGCCATTCACCATAAAAATTGTATTTGATAATGCCCCTGCAACCAATAACTTATCAGCCTGCTTTGCCAACTTGTTTATCAAATTTAATTTAGTAGAAATTTTCGCTCCTCCTAAAATTACTAGATATGGGTGTTCTGGTTTTTCCAAAACCTCTGTCAATACATCAACTTCTTTTTCCAATAATAATCCAGCAACAGCGGGCAAAAATTTAGCTACTCCAGTAACCGAAGCATGAGCGCGATGCACAGATCCGAATCCATCAACACAGAATATCTCACCCAAACTCGCTAATTTTTTAGCAAATTTTAAATCGCATTTTTCTTCTTCAGGATAGAATCTAACATTCTCTAGCAAGATGACTTCACCAAATCTCGCCTTCTTCACTTTATCATTGACTTCTTGCCCAATACAGTCATCCAATTTCTCAACTTTTCTGCCTAGCATCTGACTCAAACTTTTCGCAATTGGATCTAACCTTAATTCTTCGACAACTTTTCCTTTTGGTTTTCCAAGATGCGACATTAATACGACCTTAGCATTCTTTTTCACTAAATAATTTATTGTATCCAAACTCTTTTTAATTTTGAAATCATCAAGAATTTTTCCATTTTCAATTGGTACATTAAAATCAGCTCTAACTAAAACAGTTTTATTTTTTACATCAATATCTTTGATTGTTTTCTTATTCATTTTTTTACTTTTAACTTGTAGCTTTTTACCTGCCTACCGACAGGCAGGCTTTTTAATTTTGACCTTTTACTTTTTACTCTCCTTCAATTTCAATCAATTTATATCCATTTTCACCTCGTTTTTCTATAATAACAATTTCTGAATTTTTAGCAATCGTACCCTTAGCCAACATTTTAATATTAAACTTTAAGTTATCGGCTAAAATCTCTTGCCCATGCTCAATAAACTTTCCCAATTCTATTTTAATCTTATCAATTTTTTTGAATTTATTTTTCTGAGCATAACTCAATGAAATCTTTAACAAATTGTCAGCGGCATGAAAATCATGCATAGTAGTTCTTTTTACTTTTTACCTGTAGCTTTTTAATTTTTACTTTTGACTTTTACCTTTTCTAATGCGTCGCACAACTAATACAAGGATCAAAAGCTCTGATCATCATTTTTATCTTTTTCTCTCTTTCAATATCTGATAAATTTTTAAATTCAGACAAAAACACGCTTAAATCATCTTCTAGTTTTGCCAAAAACTGCGCAGTTGGTGTAATAATATTGCAGTTCTTAATATATCCTTTTTTATCAGTTTCATAGTAATGGTACAAAGTACCCCTTGGCGCCTCAATTGCCGCTACTCCTTGACCAGCTTTAACTTTAAAACTAGCATTCTTTACATCCAACCAATTAATCTTTTTTAATTCTCGCAAAAGATTCCTGATTTCTTCGACACAATGAATTAATTCAACAGCTTGAGCCAAAACATTATAAAAAGTATTGCTTGTTGGAAAATCAATATTCGCTGTTTCCAAAAATTTTGCAGCTTCCTCATTTAACAAATATTTATTGATGTTTATTCGGGCTAATGCCCCACAAAAAAATGGCTTACCATTATAATTAACTCTTTTTACTAATTCATTCCGTAATTCAATTTCTTTTATCTTTTTAACAAATTTAGAAGCTTCAATTCCTTTCATTTGCTTACCAAATATTTTCTTTACTAAATTCTTTTTTGTTTCCCAAATTTTAATTTCACCATCATAAATCGCATACTCAGTATCATCAGATAAAGCAATAAAATTTCCTAAATTTTTAAATTTAGGATAATCAAGATCTCTAAATAATTGAGCGATTTGTTGAGCCATTTCTAAAATATCTCCAGAACCATCTAAAAATTTTTCTAAATTTTCTTCTTCTGGCCATTTTCTAAATCCACCAACCATATTTGTTAAAGGATGCGTTATTCTTCCACCAATCACCAAGCATAAATCAGTTGCCCATTTCCGGATATCAATCGCCATCTGTGCTTCATTCGGATATCTGCCAGCCATCTTTTTTGTATCATCATAATTCAAAAAATCAGGTAAAGATAAAAAGAAAAGATGTAAAGCATGACTATGAATTACTTGAGCTAATTCCAAAATTTTTCGAAGCATCACAACTTCAGAACTGACTCGAACATCAAAACATTTTTCCAATGCCTTTACGGCTGTTAGATGATGAACAATCGGACAAATACCACAAATTCTTGAAGTAATTGTTGGCGCTTCAGAATAATGTCTGCCTACCAATGTTCCTTCAATTAATCTCGCCCCTTCTTCCGTAATAATATGCGCTTCCGAAATTTCTCCAGCTAAAATCTTGCCTTCAAAAGAGGCATGTCCTTCCATCTTAGCTAGATGATTAATTTTAATTATTTTTTTTGGCATAAAATTTAAACATCATATTTCTGACAAAAATTAAATTAAACTAAATTCATTCGAAATTCACATCCATAATCTTCAAAACCAAATTTCAAATACCACTGATGAACTTGCTCTCTCGATTTTCTGCTTGTCGCAATCAATTTATAACAACCTCTATCTTTAGCTTCCTTAATGACAGTTTTGACCAATTCAGTTCCTGTCCCTTTTCCTCTCTGGCTTTCTTCTACAAATACATCCTCCAATAAACCATAAGGCTCTTTATGCAAATCATTATATATTAAATATAAATAGGCGCGGCCAACTATTTTCCCTTCATCTTCAACAATAAGTTTTACTGCTTGAGAATCTTTTACTGATAGTTTAATTTCCATAATATTATTCTTTACTTTTTATTATCTTATTTTTAATATTAAATATTTCTAATATCTCATTAAAATCTTTTTCCCATTTCTCATCGCCAATTATATTTTTAATCTTTTTTTCAAAATTTTCCCACTGAACTTCTTTCATTGGTCCCCGGCAAATCTGACAAGGCATTCCTGCTTTAGGGCATGGAGCATCACAACCACCAAGCGCCATTGGACCAAAACAAGGCAATCCCATTTTTAAAAGACAAGGAGTCTGCGCTAGCTGGCATTCATAGCAAACTGGTCTTTCTATAATTCTAAAGGATAAACTATTCAAAACAAAAGACATAAATCTAACAAATTCTCTCGGATTAATCGGACAAGTTGGGATTACACCATCAATCTTCACAATTTTCGATAATTCCAAAATATTCGGATTAAAAACCTTTTTATTCGTCTTTGGATAAACATATTTGCAAGCTTTTTTCTTGTCAGTATGATTTCGCATCGCGTATGTTCCCCCCGTATGTGCACATCCTCCTAAAACAATTAATTTTTTAGTCCTTAATCTCAAATCAATAAGTTCATCAAAATTACTTTTCAATATCGGACTGCCTTCAACAAAAACAATATCGTATTTTTCAATTTCAGAATGTTCTTTTTCTTCCAACAATCTAAATTTTACTAAATCAATCTTATCAGCAATTTCCAAAAATTCATTGCCTAAATCAAGCAAACTAAAATAGCATCCTTCACAAGATGTCAAAGAAACCATTGCTACTTTTAATTTTTGTTGTTCCATCTATTTAACTTAGATTAAAAATCTTTAGGCCGAAAGCTTAAAGATCAAAAATCTGAATTAAATCAACTTCAATGTGCATTCTGTTGCAAAAGAATAATCAGTTAATCTGATTCTTTCAATTTCGGTTGCCATTCTACGAACATCATTCAAATGAATTAAAACCAAATCGCCGATATGAACTTTGCCTCTCAAAAAACCATAGCCACATTCTCTCTCTTTATCATCTATTTTCAAAATCAAGCTGTCATCTTTCAATTCCAAAACATCTCCACATTCTACAAAACATCTTTTTCCATAACGCACCAATTTTGGAGTCAATCGTTCATAAATAGAAGCATGAAAACTATGATGTGGCAAAGATTCAGACCTAACTAAACTATTAAGCAACATTCTTATCATTCTTCTTTTTTCTTCAGGCAAGACAGAAAATTCTATATTCGTAATTATCTTTTGAATATCGCTAGCTGTTGGCAATTGAAGCAAATCGTTACCAATCCAATGTGCTTGCACTACTTGAATTTCAAAAGGATCATCAATTCTATTTTGTTGTGCAATCAACAAATAATAGAAATATGAATAAAGCTGCTTCAGGCAATTTTCAATCCATTCATCACTTTTGCCACCATTGCCACCTACAAAACTATATAATCCATCACAAAATGCTCTATCATTTGAACAGCAATTCCATGAAAATCTCGCTGCCTCAATTAATCCTTCTCTGCTCATTACCTTTCCTCCTTTATCTTTAAATTTAAAAGAGCAACTGTTACTAATATTTAAAAGCAGTTCATCATAATCATATCTTACAATACTTTTCAAAGAATAAATAATCTATTTTTTCTTTATTAAATTTTTGTTTATTCTGTTGTAATATCTTAAATTTTTCATCTGAATTTTATCCAATTTCTGAATTTTTTCTTTCCAATGAAAAGAATAATAATTTTTGCCTATCTTTCTTATACTTATCTGGCAAATTCTTTTTAATTTATCATTCAACTTAATTTTTGGGTTGAATGGTTTTGCCTGCCAAACATGATATGAATGATGCGGATAACCATTATTTTCATATTTTGCCTTTTCTAGCAAATCATTACCAATCCAATATGCTTCCAAAACCTCTTCACTCAATGGATCAGAAATTTTGTTTGCCTTTGCGATTTGCTTACAATAAAAATAAACTGCCTTAAAATTTTTTAATATTTTTTTGATTTCCTTCTTGTTTCCTTTTCCTTTTAACGAATAATTAACAAAAATATCAGCACAGCTTTTTTTCGGCCCGCACAAACCTAGCCTGTGTGGCACTAAAGAATATCTACAAGCATCCTGTAAAGTGAACATAAAATTAGCTATAATTCAAAACCAATTTATCTCTTTTTCTCTCTAAAATTATAAATACTATTACTCCCCAAAACATCAAGCTAATTCCAATGATTTGGCTAAAACTATAAATCTTACCTTGAAATATTTCTAATAGACTAGTAATTGGCGCTCCTAAAGCTAAAATGGCTACCGCATAAATTAATGGCATATATTTCAAGCCTGTATACCAAGTATAAACATAGCCTAATAATAAAATTGAAGTTATTAAAACAAACATTATATTGAAAAAATTCAAATCTAACAAAGCGCTTGTTTGACCAGTTATAATCCAATAACAAATTATAATCAATGATCCAAATGTCATTCTACCCCAAGCTACAATTTTTGGTGAAATCTCGCTAACCAATTTTTTAGAAATTAAGTTCTCTATTGCCCACAAAAATGTTGCGCCTAAAACCAACAAATCGCCAAAATCTAAACTAAAAACACCATTTATCTTAAACAATAGAATTCCACCAATTAATAAAAATAACAAACCAATCAGATAATGCCATTTTAATTTTTCTTTCAAAAATATTGGCGCTAGAATTGCAATAAAAATAAATAAAAATTTATGGATATAAGATGCCTCAGGACCAGAAGTCATACTCAATCCTTTGAAAAACATTAAAAAAGGAATACTACCTCCAATAATACCGATAATAATTAGACTTAACCAATTTTTTCTGGATATTTTTTTTAAATCTTGCCTCTCTTTCAACATTAAAATTATACCTCCTAAACATAAAGCTACAACAATATTTTTCAAACCAGTGAAAATATACGAATTGATTGCTTTTGCACCAAATTGATTAATAAAAATTGAAATACCAGAAATTATTGCTGTCGACAATACTAAAAAAATTCCTTTATTTTGCATAATCACTTAGTTAATTTAAAAAATTCATTTGCTTGTTGTTCTGTCATCTTTTGAACAACAAACTTATTTTGAACCAATACCCAATCGCCAACTTTTACATTCTTTATTAACGAATTAGCAATTTTAACCTTATCTGATTTGTAATCAATTTCGAAACCTTTCTTATCAATTTTACTTACTTTTCCAGGTATCGTTAAACACATGTTAAAAAAATCAAAAACTAAAACTAAAAGTAAAAAATATTGTCGTCGTACTTTTTACTTTTTAAATTATATTCGGTATCCATTCAATTTTATCCCAAGCAAATACCGGTCCATCTTTACATACATAATAAGGACCAATTGCACAATGTTCGCACACTCCTATTCCACATTCCATCCTTCTTTCAAGTGAAACAAAAATATCAGAATGGGGGATAGACAGTTTATCTAATTCCAAGATTACAAATTTCACCATTATCGGCGGACCACAAACCAAAACAACTGGTTTTTCGACCAAATCTTCATTTTTAATTAATTCAGTCACTAACCCAACATTACATTTATATTGCGAATCTTTGCACATATTATCTTCCTTATCTACCATTAGTTTCAAATCAATTTTATTATTTTCCCATTTTTCAAAATTACTACTAAACAATAGATCATCAAAAGATCTAGCTCCATAAAAAATTTGAAATTTTCCATGATAATTTTTTCTATCAATCAAATAATCATCTATTATTGATTTAAAAGGCACAAAACCACAACCGCCTGATACTATCAATACATTTCTTTTTTTAATTATATCCATAGGAAATCCATTTCCATAAGGACCTCTTAATCCTAATCTTTGCCCAATTTGCATTCTATTCAAAAAATTAGTTAAGTTTCCAACGGCTCGTACTGCAATTTCAAAATTTTCTTTAATTCTTGGGCTAGTTCCAAAGGAAAAAGGCGCATCACCTAATCCTGGAATAGAAACCTTAATAAATTGTCCAGGAATAAAATTAAAATTTTCTTTATCAACATTATTTTCAAATTCCAAAACAAATCTTTTTACATCAGAAGATTCTTTAATTACTCGCTTAATTACAACTAATTTTGTTTGATATGGATTAAGCACAATTTTTATTTTAACTTTTTAACACATCTTGTAATACCTTCATAAAATCAATATCAACCGGACAAACTCTTGAACAACGACCGCATTTTACACATCCAGGTATTTTATATTTTTCTGGAATTCTTACAAATTTATGATAAAACCAAAACCACATTCGCTGTTCAGTATTTTTTAATAATCTTGTTTTTCCAGAAATTTCTGAAAATTCATGGTACATACAAGCGTCCCAGCACCTCACTCTTTTTCCCTTACTTCTATCCAAACTTGGCTCGTCATCAATTCTAAAACAATAACAAGTCGGACAAACTAAAGTGCATTGTCCGCATTCAATACATCTTTTTCCAATGTTCTCCCATATTTTTTTCGTATAACTTTTTTTCATTTTATCATTAATCGCCATCATTGTTCTATCCAAACCTTCCTCTTTAATCGGTCCAACATACTCAATCTTGTCATAATTTTTATAACCAAATCCATCCAAAACTTTCATTCCCTCTTCTGATCCAACAAAAATCAAATTAGAACCATTAAAAATTTTGTCTGTCTTATCAGAATTTAACTCAAGAAAAATATCAAATTTAATATGTTCTAAAATATTTTCTTCAAATTGTTGCACATAAATTAATTCCTCAGAATAACTTTTTTTAGAAGCAATACCATATCCAATTACCAAAGTCTGCCTTTTTCTTTCTTGATAATATGGATCTTTTGCAAAAACCTGATCATATAATTCCAATGCCTTCAAATCAGATATCGTCATTCCCACAATTGCCCTTTTTTCATAACTATAGTTTGGTTCTTTCAACTTTTGATGGTCATAATCAAACAAAGGCTCACAATCAGGTAAAAATAAATTTTTAAAGGAATAATGCGTCAATCTGCCATCTAAAACTAAATGTTCTGTTTTTTTAATCTCTCTAACAAGCAATCTATTTGCTCGATCCAAAACTGGGCCATATACTTTATGGTTTTTTTGTAAAAAATTAATTAATTCTAAGAATTTTGTTTTGGTCAATCTCTATTCCAAATTAATATTATATTTTATTTTTTGATCCAAATATTTCGATCTTTTTCCTTACTACTTCTTTAATTACATCGTCTATTGGCTCCATGATATCATAAGGCTTAATCACATCTTCGTCTTCTAAAATCTCGCGCAAGGCCTTTGCAAAAGCCAATCGAAGCTCTGTATTTACATTAATCTTGCAAATTCCCATGCTAATTGCTTTTTTAATATCTTCAGAAGAAATACCTGATCCACCATGCAAAACCAATGGAATATTGACAACCTGAAAAATTTTTTTCAATCTGTCAAAATCTAAAACTGGATTTCCTTTATTCTCGCCATGAACATTGCCAATGCCTACTGCTAAAAAATCAACGCCAGTTTTTTCAATAAACTTTTGGCATTCAATAGGATCAGCCTTCAAAATTCTAACGTTTTCATCTTTAGAAGGAGTCGGTACAAGACCAATTTCACCTTCGACGACAACACTTCTTTCATGAGCATAATCAACAACTTGTTTCGTTAATTCAATATTTTCATCTAATGACATTTTTGAACCGTCAATCATTACTGAATTATAGCCATTATCTACAGCCCACTTACACATTTCAAAACTCTTTCCATGATCTAGATTCAAATTAATTTGCGCTTTTGATTTTTCCGCAAAAATTTTCATCGAATCAAAAAAAATTTCCATGCCAGCATGTTTTATCTCGCCTTCAGAAGTCTGCAAAATTATTGGCGAATTCATTTCTTCCGCAGCAGCCACAATCCCTTTTGTAATTTCCAAATCAGAAGTATTAAATGCACCAACTGCATAATGATCTTCTTGTGCTTTCTTTAATAATATTTGAGATGAAACTATCATAATAGTTTTAAAATAATATTTAATAACCAAGATACAAGATACAAACAAATTCCAAATTAGAATAATCAATAACCAAACTCGTCGATCGTTAGGTTTGATTATTGGATATTGAATATTTTAATTTGTTTGTATCTTGTTTCTTGATTATTAGATTTTCATAACTTGTTTCACTATTCCCACAAATTCATTTGCCTTCACACTAACTCCCCCGACTAGAACTCCATCAATATCTTTTTCCAAAACAAAAGATGCAATATTTTGTGGGTTTACACTTCCTCCATACAAAATTCTTATTATTTCAGATTCTTTTTCTGAATAATTATTTTCCAAAATATCTCTTATTCTAGAAATTACAATTTGCGCATCAGATGGCTCTGCAGAATTAGAAGAGCCAATCGCCCAAATTGGTTCGTAAGCAATTGTCACACCTATAACATCCTTGCTTTTCACGCCTTCTAATGCCAATTCAACTTGCTGTGTTACTTTTTCCTCTGTCATTCCTTTTTCTTTTTCATCTTTTGTTTCTCCAACGCAAATTATTGGCTTCAAGCCTTTTTGTAAACATTCTAAAACTTTATCATTAACCATAGCATCTGTTTCTTTTAAATTTTTCCTTCTTTCAGAATGACCAACTATTACATAAGAACAACCTAAATCTAAAATTTGATCGCAAGAAATCTCGCCGGTATAAGCTCCATTTCCTTTCCAAAAAACATTTTGACTTCCTAATTTTATGCTTGAAGGCAATTGATAATGCACATTTGCTAAATGGACAAAAGAAGGGCAAACCACAACCTCTGCTTTTTCCGATAGATTAGTCAAACCTTGCCGGATATCCAAAGTCAACCTTCGAGATTCTTCTAAGGTCAAATTCATTTTCCAATTTCCAACTATTAATTTATTTCGCATAAATTAAAATATATTTTTAATTCCGAAACTTAAAAAAGTCATGATAGCAGATTCCAGAATAATTCCTAAAACAATAAATAATACTGCCTTTCTGTATCTAATTCCAAAGACGAAAGCCACTATTGCCGCAGTCCAACCTCCAAATGCAGGCAAAGGAATTGCCGCTGCTAACAGAACCGCTAACACGCCCCATTTATCAAAATTTTTCTTATGCTTTAATTTAGTTTTTTCAAAAAGATTAGAAAAAAATCGCTCCCAAAATTTAAACTTTCTTCTCAAAAAATCAGATAATAAAACAAAAATCGTCAATAATAATATCGCAGAAATCGAATTACCAATCGCAGCAATAATCAAAACATTCCACCAAGATAAAATATTCTGTGCAGCATAAATAGGAATAACAATTTTTATATCACCAAATATTGAAATAAATAATGCCGTAATTTGCGGCGGAAAATTTTGAAAAAAACTTCCAATATCCAACATAATAATTACTTTTTATTTTTGTTTATTTTATATTTTCCCGTCCATAACCACCATCTAACTTTAAATAAATCAGAAAAAACTTTTAAATATGAGCTCAATTTTACATTACTGCCAGCAGCATTAAACCAAGTAATTGGCTCTTCTTTTATTTTGTAACCGAATTTTTTTGCTAATGCCAAAACTTCGACATCAAAACCCCAGCCAACTAATTTTTGAATTGGAAAAACATCAGCTACTACTCTTTTACTAAAAATTTTAAAACCGCATTGTGTGTCATGAATACCAGGAACAGCAACAATTTGGATTAAAACATTACCAAATTTTCCAGCCAATTCCTTATACCAAGCTTGCGGAACAGCTACTTTTGCACCTTTTATATCACGTGATCCAATCACAACATCATAATCTTCATCAAAATATTTCCAAAAATGATCTAATTCATTAATTTTTGTTGCATTATCAGCATCCATGAAGAGACAGTAATCGCCTTGCGCCATCAGCATACCTTCCTTAATAGAATATCCTTTGCCCATGTTTTTCCGAGTCTTATTCAATTTAAAGCCTTCTGCCTTTTCCACGACATCTCTAGTTTTATCTTTACTTCCATCATCAATTACTAAGACTTCCCAATCATAATCCTGTCTATTCAAATATTCTTTGATAGATTCTAATGTTTTAGTTATTCTTTTTTCTTCGTTATACGCCGGAATAATTACTGAAAGCTTCATAATATAAAAATATAAATCTAAAAATTTATTACTTTTATTATAACAAATTTTTATTTAAAAAAATAGAGGCACAATTCTATGCCTCTATCAGCATTAAATCAGCGTTAGAAATCAGCGTAAAATCAGCGCTTGCTATTTAACGCCAATCGCAAAATATTGTGTTTTGACTGGATATTTTGTAAAGTATTTTACAATGAATTTCTTATCTTTCTTGATTATCTTTGCATCAGTGAATGTCGTATTAATATTCTGCCAAGCGCCAGTTCCTTTTTTGTATTTCAAGAATAGATTTGATTTTGTTGCTGATTTGTTCTTCTTCAAATATTTCTTTAATTGCTTTTTAGTGAATTTGAATGATACTTTGATTTTGTATTTCTGTGATGATTTTTTTACTTTGTATTTGTACAAATTTGTTTTTAATTTCCATTTTTTCAAGAATGTTTTGTTTGGATAACCAGTTGATTTATTCCATTTCATCCAATATGCGCTGTTCTTTGTTAATTTTGTTGGAAGTTTTGTGAAATTGATAGTTAGATCTTGGCCAGAGATTGTTTGCTCATTTAAAGCTGATTCTAAAGTAAATTTTTGTCCTGCTTTCAATAAATCTTCAGCTTGATTATTTTCAATAATGTATGCTTCTGTTTTGATTTCTTCTGTATTACCAAGACTGTCAACTGAAAAGAATTTTAAAGTTGTATCTTGAGTAATTACTATTGGATTTGAATAAACTGTTGAAGAAGTTGTTGGATCAGTACCATCAATTGTGTAATAAGTTGCAACAACTGTTGAGTCTGCATCTGTGGCAGATAAAGTAACAGTTTGAGGAGCAGTATATGTTCCTCCAGCTGGCAAAGCTGTGGTTGTAGGAGCAAGGTAATCAATAAACCATGAAGCAATGTAATTTGCTGATATACCATCGACTTCGGAAAATTCTCCACCAGCAAAAAGTTCGTCATTATAAACTCCCAAACCCCAAACAGGTTGATTCATTCCTGAGCTACCAACTGAAGACCAAACAGAACCATTCCATTTAGCCATTCTATTAGCAGTCAACCCGTCGGCAGTAGTAAAATTTCCACCAGTATAAAGTTCATTGTTGTAGACCATAAAAGCATAAACAAAGCTATCCATTCCCGAACTTCCAACTGCAGACCAAGCAGAACCATCTCCTTTAGCAATATAATTAACCGAACCACCATCAGCAGTAGTAAAATACCCACCAGCATAAAGTTCGCTATTATAAACTGCTAAAGCGGCAACGGAAGTCTCCATCCCTGAACTACCTACTTGAGACCATGTAGAACCATTCCACTTAGCAATATGGCTAGCTCCATTACCATCAGCTGTAGTAAAATCTCCACCAGCATAAAGCTCGTTATTATAAACCGTTAGAGTAAGAACAGCTCCATCCATCCCTGAACTACCTACTTGAGACCATGCAGAACCATTCCATTTAGCAATACGATTAGCCGAAATACCATCAGCAGTAGTAAAATATCCACCAGCGTAGAGTTCATTATTATAAACTGCTAAAGTCTGAACTTGACCTCCTAGTCCTGCATTACCAACTTTAGACCACGCATAGCCATTCCATTTTGCAATATAGTAAGCAGCTTGACCATCAACCTCAGAAAACCAACCACCAGCATAAAGCTCATTCTCATAAACTGCTAAAGCATAAACGGAGGGACTAGAAGAGGTCATACCAGAAGTGCCAACTTTTGACCATGCAGAGCCATTCCATTTAGCAATACAATTAGCCGAAATACCATCAGCAGTAGTAAAATACCCACCAACGTAAAGTTCATTATTATAAACTGTAAATGCATAAACAATATTATCAGTTCCAGAGCTTCCAACTTTCGACCATGTTGAACTTGTCTTTGCATCAACATTATTAAAAAACAAAACGCTAGCCAATCCCAGACACAAGAATAAACCTAGACAAACCAAAACTTTTCTTAATAAACTCTTCATAAATTTTATTTTTATTTTAATAAATAAATTGATTACTTACATAATATCACACCCGAAGAAGAAGAAGAAGAAGAAGAGTTATCCACAAAAAAAAGAGCCCAAAATATTATGCTCTAATAAATTTTAAATTAAATCTCTATCTTTTATCCAAATATCCTTGCAATATCTCTCTCGCTGCCAACTGATGCTCATCAACATCACTTCCTGACTTTTTCGCTCCAATCGAAGTCAATCTTTCATCTTCTAATATAACTTTTGCGATAATCTCTTTTTTTAGTCTTTCAACAAAATATTCAGTCTTCTTTGTTTGATTTGTTTTTTGGCCTTGCATATTCAAAGGCATACCAACTACAATCTCAGCAATTTCTTCTTTTTCAACAAGCTTCTTAATTTCGTTAATTAAATTGCTTATTCCATTATTTTTTAAACTCAAAAAAGGCAATGCAATTTTATTTTGATCATCGCCTTTTGCTAATCCAATATGTTTTCCACCAAAATCTATTCCTAATATTGTCATAAAAACTCTAAACTCTAAATTCTAAACAAATATAAAATTAAAATACCAAATTTAAAAACTAATCGTTAAATTTGAACATTTGTATTTTGAACATTTGAATTTGTTTAGAATTTTGTGCTTAGAATTTAGAATTTTATTCTTTTGTCAATATTTCATATCCATCATCAGTTACAGCAACTGTATGTTCAAAGTGAGCAGATAATTCACCGTCCGCTGTCATTATTGACCAGCCATCAATTCCTTGTTTAATTCGCCAATCTCCAACATTAACCATTGGTTCAATTGCCAAAACCATTCCCTTTTTCATTATTGGACCAGTTCCTTCACGTCCATAATTCAAAATTTGTGGTGGCTCATGAACTTGTTTTCCAACACCATGACCAGTTAAATCACGGACAACTGAAAAACCATTTGCCTCAGCATATCTCTGGACTGCTTGTCCAATATCTCCAATATGTCCATTAGGCCTTACTTGATCAATACCTTTATACATTGAAGCTTCAGTAACTTTTATTAATTTATCAGCCAAAGGAGTCATCTTTCCAACACCAAAACTAATTGCACTGTCAGTATACAAATTTTTATATCTTAAACCGAAATCTAAACTCACTAAATCACCTTCTTTGATAATTCTATCTCCAGGAGTACAATGCACTATTTCATCATTTATAGATAAACAAACAGTTGCTGGATAACCACGATAGCCCATAAAAGCGGGCTTTGCGTCAAATTTTTCACAAAGCTCATTTATTCTTTTATCTAATCCTTTAGTCAAATAGCCAGGTCTAGAGATTTCCTCTTTCAAAATTTCCATAATCCTCGCTAGCTTTCTTCCACCTTCATGGATTATCTCAATCTCTTCATCAGTTTTTATAATAATCTTTGACATAATTTTGAATTTTTAATTTCGAATTTTGAATCAATTTTAAATGACTCAATTTTTAATTTTGAAACAGATAATTTAAAAAAAATAAAATTCTGATTTCAAAATTCAGAATTCAAAATTTTCTGTAATTTATTCTTAATATCCTCATGTACAACCTGAATTGGCCTCTCTCCATTAATTTCCTGTAATACTCCCCGTTTTTTATATTCTAAAATTGCTGGCTGAACTTTTTCATGTGCCCATTTTAATCTCTCTTTAATTTTTTCCGGATTATCATCACTACGATGTTCTAATTTTCCTCCACATTTAGGGCAATTCAAATTTTTAGAATCTGCAGGTAAAACATTTTTACAGTCTACGCAAATCCTTCTTTGGGTCAATCTTTTCATTGCTTCTTCATCAGAAATTTGAATATTAAAAACAACAATTTTTTTATTAATTTCCATATCTTTCAAAATCTCATCCAAATCAAAAACTTGCTGACTTGTTCTTGGATAACCGTCTAAAACGATAGTTTTGCCATGATCATTTTCTAACAAAGCTTTCTTAATCAATTCTTTAACCATTTCATCTGGTACTAACTTGCCCTCTTTGTGAATAATAACATCAATTTTTTTTCCTAAATCTGTCTGCTTTTTTACTTCAGATCGCAAGATTCCGCCCATTTCAATATAATTAAAATCAAATTTTTCACCAATCATTTTGGCTTGTGTTCCCTTGCCAGATCCAGACGGCCCCATAAACAAAATTAATAATTTATTTTCCATAATATAACTTAAATTGCTATTTAATAATATATCACTCTTCCATAATTTAAACAAGAAAAAAGAAGGTTTCCACCTTCAGTCTTCGTATTCGTGAGATTCGTGGCCGTAAGGCATTCGTGAGATTCACGATTTAATAAAAGCTTTCATAATCTCTCATCACCATTTCTGATTCTATTTGTCTCACTGTTTCAATAACTACACTAACCACGATCAAAATTCCAGTACCGCCAATTACTAACGATGGCATATCAAATGCTGCTTTCATTATAAAAGGCAATACTGCAACAAGACCTAAGAAAAATGAGCCAGTCAAAGTAATTCTTGTCATCGTCTTTGTTAAATATTCTCTTGTATGAGTACCTGGCCTAATTCCAGGGATAAAGCCACCTTGTTTTTGTAAATGCTCAGAAATTTGCTTTGGATCAAAAGTAACTGCAGTATAAAAATAAGTAAAGAAAATTACCATTACAAAATATAATGCTCCATAAAATAAATTATTGTTAAACAAATCAGCAACATTTTGCGCAATATCCTTAACCATCGCATTATTCACATTAACCAAAAAATTCGCAATCATACCTGGCAATAACATTAATGACATCGCGAAAATGATTGGGATAACACCAGCTTGATTAACTTTCAAAGGTAAATGAGAAGTTGTTCCGCCATACATTTTCATACCTCGTACTCGTCTTGCATACTGAACAGGAATATTTCTTTGTCCTTCTGTTATAAAAACTATACCAGCAATTACAACAACTGCGACAACTGCAAAAATTACTAATTCTATTACCTTTGATTGTTCAAAATTAACAAATGTCTGTTGAATAGCCATAGGAATAGCAGAAACTATACCAGCAAAGATAATTAATGATACGCCATTGCCAATTCCTTTTTCAGTTATTAGTTCACCAAGCCACATCAAGAATATTGTTCCCGCTGTCAACGTTATAATCATCGTTGTCAATTTGAAAGGATCAAGATCGCCTAAAATATTTTGTCCTGATTTCTGTAATAATACAATCATCGAATAAGACTGCAAAGCAGCCAAAGGAATAGTCAACCATCTCGTAATCTGATTCATTTTTCTTCTGCCATCTTCGCCTTCTTCTTTTTGCATTTTCTCCAAAGCCGGCACAACCATAACTAAAAGCTGCATAATAATAGAAGATGTAATATAAGGACCAACGCCCATTGCTACAATTGAAAAATTTTCCATGCCACCACCAGTGAACATATTTAATAAACCAAAAATTTGGTTGCTTTCAAAAAAACTCTTCAAAGCTGCTGCATCAATACCTGGAACAGGAATATGAGCTGTAAATCTAAAAACAATCAAAAGACCAACTGCGAATAAAATCTTTTTTCGTAGCTCTTTTATTTTAAAAATTTGGGCTATCTTCTGAAACATCCTTGAATTTTTAATTTATATTAACAAATCTATTTACTAGTTTTTGCAATTTTTTGCACTTTTACAACTGGATTTTTCTTATTATCAGTAGCTTTTTCTTTTTTAACAATCTCAATAATTTTAATACTGCCACCAGCCTTTTCAATTTTCTCTTTTGCAGATTTAGAAAAATAATCGGCAACAACATTCAGCTTCTTCTTAATATCGCCATCACCTAAAATTTTTACTTTTCTCTTAGCAGATTTAATCAAGCCAACCTCAAACATAACTTTTTTATCAATAGTATCATTATCCTTAAAATCCTTTTCCAAAGTTAAAACATTAACAATTTCATATTTGTCTGATAAACTCTTAAATCCTCTTTTCTTAGGGATTTGCATATACAAAGGAGTCCTACCGCCTTCAAAGCTTGGTCGCCTGCTATAACCTGATCTAGCTTTCTGACCTTTACAACCTCTTCCAGAAAAAATTCCATGGCCAGATCCAATTCCACGTCCAACAATCTTTCTTTTCTTTGTAGATCCTTTTGCTGGTTTTAATTCGTATAATTTCATAATAATTAATATCCAATATCTTATTTTTTAACAACTTTAGCAACCTTTTTAACTTCAGCTACTTTCTTTATCTCAACTTTTTCTTCTGTTTTTGCTTCCTTCTTCTTGCCAATCAAATCTTCAATTTTTTTTCCTCTTGATTCTGCAATCTCTTCAGGCTTTCTCAATTTTTCAAGTGCCAAAATAGCTGCTCTTGCATTATTTGGAGTATTATTTGAACCATACATCTTTGCAGTTATATTTCTTATTCCTGCCAAATCCATAACAGTACGCACTGCTCCGCCAGCAATAACGCCTGTTCCAGCTTTTGCAGGTTTCAAAAACACCTGTGCACCACAATATTTAACCCATACTTCATGTGGAATTGTATTATCAACAATAGAAACTTTAATCATGTTCTTTTTTGCTATTGCCACAGCTTTTCCAATTGCCGTAGATACATCTCCGCCCTTACCCATTCCCATACCAACCATGCCTTTTTTGTTGCCCATAACAATAGTCGCTCTAAATCTAAAACGACGTCCACCAGCAACAATTCTAGTAACTCTAGCAATATCAACTAATTGTTGATCAAATTCATTTTTATCTCTTCCAAATTTTCTATTGTTTCTAGCCATTTATTTAATTCAGTAATTAAGTAATTTATAATTCGAAATAACTCGTAATTTAGTTATTTTTAATTTAGTTATTTAGTTATTAGAATTTAAGTCCACCTTTTCTTGCGCCATCAGCCAAAGACTTAACCCTACCAGCATATTTATATCCGCCTCTATCAAAAACAACTTCTGTAATCTTCTTCTCTGATGCTTTCTTTGCAATCAATTTTCCAACTTCCAAAGCAATTTCACCTTTCTTTAACTTTAAATCTTTCAATTCTGTGTCAGTTGCAGCAACCAAAGTCTTACTAGCAGAATCATCAATCAATTGAGCATAGATATGTTTATTACTTCTGAACACTACTAACCTAGGCTTTGTTGAAAAACCTTCCATTCTTGATCTTATTCTTTTATGTCTTCTAATTCTAAGTAATTTTTTATTCATATAATAGACTGTAATTGATTATTCGCAAATGTATTCGTATTTATTCGAAAATTAATTCGTGCGCTACCTATTTAGCTCCTTCTGAAGCAACAGCTTTTTTACCTTCTTTTCTAATAATATGTTCACCAAGATAATGGATTCCTTTACCTTTATAAGGTTCAGGTTTTTTAAATTCTCTTATTTCGGCTGCTGCTTGACCTACTAATTGTTTGTCAATTCCAGAAACAGTTATTAGATTCTTTTTAACATCAAATTTAATTCCTTCAGGTGCTTTATATTCAATTGGATGAGAAAAACCTAATTTCATAACTAATTTATCGCCATTAATTTGAACATTAAAACCGACACCTTCAACCTCTAATTTTTTTTCAAATCCTGTCGTTACTCCAATTATCATATTATTAATAATTGATCTCGTAACGCCCCATAAATTTCGATTTACTGCTTTTTTTACTTCAACCTTAATTTCTTTAGCATCACTTGTAACATCAACTTTTGGATTAAAAGAAAACTGTAACTGATTCTTTTCTTTTTTTACAGTAATAATATTATTTACAATTTTTACTTCAACTCCTGCTGGAATTTGAATCGGCAATTTTCCAATTCTTGACATAAATTTCTCTAATTTACACTTAATAAATCACTAACTAATAAATATTTATTCGTAAAATTTGCGGCCATGCATTCGTGCAATTCGTAATTCTAGAATATTTCACAGATTAATTCTCCGCCCAAATTTCTTTTTCGAGCAGCTTTTCCCGTCATAATACCCATTGATGTTGAAACAATTGATGTTCCTAAGCCACCCAAAACCTTTTTAATTTCCTTGCTACCAACATAGATTCTTTGTCCTGGAGTACTTTTTCTTTCAATTTTCTGAATAATCGGCTGACCATTCTCTAAATATTTCAAAACAAGTTTAAGCAATTTATTCTTATCCAAAATAGCAAAATCAATAATATAACCTTCTTCTTTCAAAATTTTTGCAAGTGCAAGTTTAACCTTTGAAAAAGGTAAACTAATTTCAGGCTTTTTAACAACCTGAGCATTTCTAATTTGTGTCAGCATGTCCGCAATTGGATCTATCATAATATAATTATAATTTCTTTACTTTATAAACTTTAAAAAATTACCAAGATGCTTTTCTAACTCCAGGAATTTCTCCCTTACTAGCAAGTTCTCTAAAACAAATTCTGCACATTCCATAGCGTCTCATATATCCATGTTTTCGACCACACAATTCACATCGTCTAACAATACGAGTCGAAAATTTAGGTTTCTTTTTTGCTTTTGCGATTAATGCCAGTCGTGCCATAAAATTATTTAAAAATATATTTATTTAGATTCTTCTTTTGAAGCCATTGGTTTTGCTTTTGCAGCAGGTGCTACACCTGCAACAGTTTGCTTCTTCTTCATTGCCTCATATCTCTTTAATACTGCTTCTTTCTTGCTAACCTCTCTTAATTCTTCTTCCTTCGCTCTTTCACCACGTTTTCTGAATAGAAATCCAAAAGCTTTCAAAAGTTCCAATCCTTCTTCATCAGTATTTGCAGTTGTACAAATAGTTACTTCTAATCCATGCACCTTTTCAATCTCATCAGCCTTGATCTCAGGAAAAACAATCTGTTCTTTGATTCCTATATTATAATTTCCACGTCCATCAAAAGCTTCAGGAGATAATCCTTGAAAATCTCTAAAACGAGGCAAAGCAACATTAACAAATTTATTCAAAAATTCATACATTCTCGCACCACGCATCGTTACTGCCAATCCGATAATCTGATTTTCTTTAATACCAAAGCCAGCTATTGATTTAGCAGCACGAGTCTTAACTGGGGACTGTCCGCTGATTCTTTTTAGATTATCAATCATTATATCAATAAGTTTTGGATCTTTCAAGGTCTTTCCGGCACCAATATTCAAAACAACTTTAGTGATCTTTGGAATTTCATTTACATTTTTATAACCAAACTTCTCCTTCATAAAAGGCACAATCTTCTCATTATATTTTTTTTGTAGTTCTGTCATTACTTTATTACTTTATAATTAAATAGTTTCTTTGCATTTCTTGCAAATTCTAAATTTTTTCTTGTTTTCACCAATCTTTATTCCTGTTCTAACAGCCTTATTGCATTTTGGACATTTAAACAAAACATTAGAAATATCAATTGGCATATCTACTTGTATTTTCTGACCTTTCTTATCTTGTCTTTTAGATTTTGCATGCTTTGACAATTTATTAACATTCTCAACAACAATTTTATCTTTTTTTGGCAAAACCGAAAGAACTTTGCCAACCTTGCCTTTGTCTTTGCCTGATATTACTAATACATTATCGCCTTTTTTAATTCTCATAAAATTCTTATTTGTAAATATTATCTACAGAACAACATTATTTATTCTTATAATACTTCAACTGCTAAAGATATAATCTTAGAAAAATCGCCCTTTCTTAATTCACGAGCTACTGGACCAAAAATTCTAGTCCCTTTTGGCTCCTTGCCATCAATAATTACCGCTGCATTTTCATCAAACTTAATATATGTTCCATCTTCACGTCTTAATTCTTTATTTTGTCTGACGATAACAGCTTTTACTACTTCCTTGTTCTTAACAACTCCGCCTGGAATAGCTTCTAATACAACAGCTGTAATAGTATCTCCAATTCTAGCGTATCTTCTTTTAAATCCTCTATGTACTCTAACACAACGGATAATCTTTGCTCCGGTGTTATCAGCAACTTTCAATTTTGTTTGAGTCTGTATCATCTTATTTAGCTAATATTTTCTTTAATCTATAATGTTTATCTTTGCTCAAAGGCCTGCATTGCTCAATCAAGACAACATTACCAACTTTAGCTTTATTATTCAAATCATGAGCTTTTACTTTCAAAGAAACATAATATCTCTTTTTATAAACAGGATGAGCCTTAATTCTTTCAACCTCAACAACAATGGATTTATCCATTTTATCAGATACAACTGTACCTTCTAATTGGCGTGGCATTTTTTTCTTATCTAAATTTTTTTCCATATAATTTATAATACTGTAATTAAGCTTCTTTAATTAATAATCTTTCTTTCATGACTGTCAGAACTTTTGCAATATCTTTCTTTAACAAAGAAATTTCTTTTACATTCTTATGTTGATTTGAAGCAATCTTAAATCTAACTTCACGCAGGCTTTCTCTTTTTTCAGCCAACATTTTCACTAACTCTTTATCCTTTTTTTCTCTGATTTCTTTAACTTTCATACTTTAAAACTTTATAACTTTAAAACTTTATAACTCCATTATAAACTTAGTCTTAATCGGTAATTTGTTAGCAGCCAAACGTAATGCCTCTCGTGCGACTTTCTCCGTTACTCCGTCCATTTCAAATAAAATCTTTCCTGGTGCAACAGAAACAACAAAATGATCAACTGCACCCTTGCCTTTACCCATTGGAGTTTCAGCTCCTTTTGTAGTTACTGGCTTATCAGGAAATATTCTAATCCAAACTTTTCCACCACGTTGGATAAATCTAGTCATAGCACGTCTAGAAGCTTCAATCTGTCTTGCTGTCAACCACTTACCTTCCATCGCTTTAATACCAAACATACCAAAACTTAATTGACTTCCACGAACCTCAAGTCTTTTATTGCTTCCTTTTTGCCATTTTCTATGTTTTACTTTTTTCGGCATTAACATATATTCGAAATTAGCTTAATTCTTAAAAATTATTTCTGAAAAACTTCACCTTTATAAATCCACACTTTGACACCGATTGTTCCCATTGTAGTTTGCGCATTTCTTTTAGCAAAATCAATATTAGCTCTCAAAGTATGTAAAGGTAATTTTCCTTCTGCAACCCATTCTCTTCTCGACATTTCCGATCCATCTAATCTGCCAGAAACCATAATCTTGCAACCTTTGACATGTCTATTCTGCATTGTTCTCTCTAATGCTCTCTTAATAACTCTTCTAAATGAAATTCTTTTTTCAAGTTGTTCTGCAATTAATACTCCAACTGTAGCTGCATCTGCTTCTGGCTCTTTTATTTCTTTAATATTAATATCAACCTTTATTCCATTACCAACAATTTTTGCAATATCTTTTTTCATATCTTCAATTTCTGTTCCACCACGACCGATAATAATTCCAGGTCTTGAAGAATGCAAAGTAAAAATTATTGATTGTGCAGTTCTTTCAATTTCAACTATAGACAAAGCAGCATTTTTCAATTTCTCAAAAATCATCTTTCTCAACTTTACATCACTAATCAAATAATTTTTATATTTTTGATTATCAGAAAACCACTTCGATGACCAAGTCTGCAATCCCCCTATTCTCAAACTGATTGGACTTATCTTATGTCCCATATGTTTAAATAAAAATACTTAATAACTTTATAAAACCTTTAAACTACATTGCTTTTCTTTGGAAGATCTTATTACCACCGCTTGTCTTTCTTCCAAAAAATCCCCGTTTCTGATCATTATTCTTGCCCCATTTCTTTTTTTTCTTTACTTTCTTTTCTTGTTTTTCTACAATTTTAGCTTCTTCTTTCTTAATTTTCTTAGCTTTTTTTCCTTTTACTTTTTCTTCCAATTCAATTTCAATATGGCTTGTTCTTCTTCTAATAGTATAAGCTCTACCAAATGCTCGAGGACGAAATCTCTTCAATGTCGGTGCTTCATTAACAAAAACCTTAAAAACAAACAGATTATCTTTCTCCATATTAAAGTTATGAACTGCGTTACTTGTAGCAGATAATAACAATTTCAATACTAAATCTGAAGATTTTTTATTCAAAAATCTCAATTGATTTTCTGCATCAATCACATCTAAACCTCGAATTAGATCAACTACTAATTTCGCTTTTCTCGGAGCAATATGTAAATGTCTTAATGTTGCTTTAACTGACATATATAGATTAATTATTCTTTAACTTCTTTTTTTTCACCTTCTTGCGCAGCTGCTAACTTTTGCGTCTCTGCTGCTTGAGCTGCTGCTGCTTCTTCCTTAGCAATTCTACCACCATGAACTTCAAATCTTCTTGTCGGAGAAAACTCACCCAATCTATGTCCAACCATTTCTTCTGTTAAAAATACTGGAATGTGTTCTTTTCCATTATGTACTCCAATTGTAAAACCTACCATTTCTGGAAAAATAGTTGAGGATCTAGACCATGTTTTAATGATAGTCTTATCTCCTTGTCTCAATTTCTTTAATTTCTTTAAAAGTTTTGGATCACACCACAAACCTTTCTTTAAACTTCGTGACATAATATATGTAACTTAGTATCTTATAAATTATTTTCTTCTTCTAAGTATCAACTTATCCGATAATCTATGAGGTTTTCTAGTCTTGACACCCATTGCTGGCTTGCCCCATCTTGTCTTTGGATGAATCATACCAATTGAGTTTCTTCCTTCACCACCACCATGTGGGTGATCTTTTGGATTCATCGCTTTACCTCTTACTTCTGGTCTTCTGCCCATTTTTCTGCTTCTACCTGCGCTACCAATTATGATATTTCCATGATCAATATTGCTAATTCTACCAATCGTTGCACAAGAATCAATTAAGATATTTCTTACTTCACCAGAAGGAAATTTTAATTGAGCAAACTTGCCTTCAATTGCTAAAAGTTGAGCAGCTGCACCAGCACTTCTAACCATTTGTCCGCCTCTATTAGGCGCAAATTCAACTTCAGAAATAAAAGTACCCGTAGGAATATATTTCAATGGATATCTATTTCCAACGGTTGCTTCAAGCTTTTTCAATGAACTCTTGACTTTATCACCAACCTTCAAATTTTCTTGAGCTAAAATATATGCCTTAGAACCATCAGTGTATTCAATCAATGCAACAAAAGCAGATCTATTTGGATCATATTCCAAGCTTTTTACTTCACCTTCAACATCATAATTTGATCTTCTAAAATCAATCATTCTATATTGTCTTTTGCTGCTTCCACCACGATGACGAATCGTAATTTTTCCTCGATGATTTCTACCACTATGTTTTTTTAATGCTACAATCAAACCTTTTTCAGGTTCTTTTTTTGTTAACATTGAAAAATCAACGGTCGTAATATATCGTCTTGATGCTGTAACTGGTTTGTAGGTCTTAATTGGCATTATCGAAAATTATTACTTTATAAATTTTGTAACTTTAAAACTCCGTTATACTCCTTCATAGATCTGGATGCTTTTTCCTGCTGGCAATGTTACAATCGCTTTCTTTTTTGCGGAAGTCTGTCCAACTGTTTTTCCATATCTTCTTGATTTTCCAGATAAATTTATAACATTAACTTTTATTGGTTTAATTCCATAAACTGCATAAATTGCTCTTGCAATCTCTTGCTTTGAAGCTGAGCTCTTTACTTGAAAAACATATTTATTAGAAATATTCAAATCTGCGCCTTTTTCTGAAACTACCGGTTTTAACAAACATCTATGTGCTGCGCTATAAATATTTACAGCCTTTTTCGACTTTTCAGTATTTTTAGCAACTGAATCTTTCTTCTTAATAGAAGTTTCTTTTTTCTCATCTTTCTTTCCTTTTTTGAATACATCTAATAAAGCCATATATTTAACTTGAAAATTATTTAATCATTGCTAAAGATTTCTTATCTACAACCAATGTATCATATTTAACAACGTCATAAACGTTCAATAAATTTGATAATAATGGTTTTACACTTGAAACATTTCTGATAGACTTCATTGTCTTTTCATCATTTTCATTCAGCATTACCAAGGCGTTTTTTTCTACTTTAATATTCCTTAAAATCTTTACAAACTCTTTAGTTTTAATTGCTTCCATTTTTAATTCATCAAGAACAACTAATTTCTTTGAATTGTATTTATCAGAAAGCGCCATATGCAAAGCTTTTCTTTTTTCCTTCTTGTTTATTCTTTTTACATCATTCTTAGTCGCAACAGGACCAAATGTCTTACCTCCGCCCTTCCATAATGGAGAACGAATAGAACCAACACGAGCACGTCCTGTACCTTTTTGCTTCCATGGCTTAATACCGCCACCTCTTACCTCAGCTCTATCTTTTGATTTGGAAGTAACTTCTTTTTTGCTCAATTGGGCAACAACTGCACGATGTACAACAGAATTTTTAACTTCAACACCAAAAATATTTGGATCTAAATCCACTGTACCAACTTTCTTTCCTTCTTTGTTCAATATATCAACTTTTAACATATGTAGCTAAAATAATCTTTAATTTCCACGAATTCTTAACCATGTTCCAACTTTGCCAGGCAAAGCTCCTTTTACGGCTAATACGTTTTCATTCACATTTATATCTAAAACTGATGAATTCTTTGAAGTTACATTTTCTCCACCCATTCTTCCACCCATTCTTCTACCTTTCATAACGTGTTGAGGATGACCGGAGTTAATAGAACCAGGAGCTCTCCAATCGTGCTTATGACCATGCGAATGTGGTGCTCCATGAAAACCATGCCTCTTCATAACTCCAGCAAAGCCCTTACCTTTTGAAACGCCTGAAATAGACAAAGAATCACCAATTTTGAACTGTGAAATATCAATTTTATCACCAATTTTAAATGGAGTCAAGTCTTCAATTCTGAACTCTGCGAAACTACTTAAATTTTCTTTGATACCCGCCTTATTTAACGATCCTTTTACTCTACCATCGCCCTTTTTAACAATTTTATAGCCAACTTGAATAGCAGAATAGCCATCCTTTTTAGCATCCAAAAGCCTAGTAACAAAACAATTACCAATTCTAATTAAGGTAACAGCTTCAAGTTTACCTTCTTTGTACATTCTACTCATTCCAATTTTTTCGCCAAAAATGAATTTCATTGCTTAAAAATATATATTAACAATATTTATCTATTTCTAAAAAATAAATAAAGACCTAGATAAATTAGGTTAACAAACCTCAAGCGAACTAGTCGCCATCTTATTTGCTAAACTTAGTCTATATCTAAAACTATATCTAAACTCGTAACAAATACCTTTAAAACATTCACAAAATCTTTCTCAAGCATTCAAATACTCACTCGATTTATTCGAAAAAGCATTCGAGTAAGATTACATCTTTATTTCAACATCAACACCTGCTGGTAAATTAAGGTTCGACAAAGCATCAATAGTCTTTGGAGTTGGCTTTACAATATCAATCAATCTCTTATGAATTCTAATCTCAAATTGTTCACGAGCGTCTTTATGAACAAATGTAGATTTCAAAACAGTATCCCTATGCTTTTCAGTAGGAAGTGGAATCGGGCCGATAACTTCTGCACCGGATCTCTTTGCAGTTTCAATTATCTGCTCTGCTGATTGATCAATAATCTTATGATCAAATGCCTTAATTTTAATTCTTATTCTTGGAGAAGATGTTTCTTCTTTCTTTTCTTGATTCTTTGTCATCAAAAGGACTTATTTATTAAAACCCGACTCAAGTTTGATGAGTCGGGTCTTACTTAATCATTTATTTAATAATCTTAGTTACAACACCAGCACCAACTGTTTTTCCGCCTTCGCGGATAGCAAATTTCATCTTTTCTTCCATAGCAACTGGAGCAACTAATTTAACTTTCATTCCATTTACAGTATCGCCAGGCATAACCATTTCAGTTCCAGAAGGTAATGTTACTTCACCAGTAACATCAGTAGTTCTGACATAGAATTGTGGTTTATAGCCATTTGTAAATGCTGTATGGCGTCCGCCTTCTTCTTTCTTCAAAATATAGGATTCTGCTTCAAATTCAGTATGAGGAGTAATTGAACCTGGTTTTGCTAATACTTGTCCTCTTTCAACATCTTCTTTCTTTGTACCACGTAACAAGATACCAGCGTTATCACCAGCTCTACCTTCATCCAAAGATTTATTGAACATTTCAATGCCAGTAGCAACAGTTTTTTGAGTAGGTTTTAAACCAACAATTTCAACAGCATCATTAATTTTAACCATGCCTCTTTCAATTCTACCAGTTACAACAGTTCCACGTCCTTCAATTGAGAATACATCTTCAATAGGCATTAATAATGGTTTATCAACATCTCTTTTTGGATCAGGGATATATGAATCTAATTTTTCCAATAATTCTAGAATTGGTTTTCCTGCTTCACCTGATGGATCTTCCAAAGCTTTTAAAGCTGAACCTTTTACAATTGGAACTTCATCGCCAGGAAAATGATATTTCTTTAATAATTCTCTAACTTCTTCTTCAACCAAAGCAACCATTTCTGGGTCGTCAACTTGATCAACTTTGTTTAAAAATACAACAATTGATGGAACACCAACTTGATAAGCTAAAAGAATATGCTCTCTTGTTTGAGGCATTGGTCCATCAGCAGCAGATACAACCAAAATAGCACCATCCATTTGAGCTGCACCAGTAATCATATTCTTAATATAATCAGCGTGTCCTGGGCAATCAACGTGTGCATAGTGTCTTTTGTCTGTTTCATATTCACAGTGAGCTGTAGCAATAGTAATACCTCTCTCATGCTCTTCTGGAGCTGAGTCAATTTGATCAACTGATCTTTCTTGTGCTTTACCTTTTCCAGTAGCATTGATAACTTTCAAAATAGCTGCTGTTAAAGTAGTTTTACCATGATCAACATGGCCAATTGTACCTACGTTTAAATGTGGTTTTGATCTGTCAAATTTTTCTGCCATTTTTTTATAGTTTAATTATTATTTTAATTATATACGCAAAAAATTATAATGTCAAATCTAAATCCTCTATTTTTACAACTTAAAAAAAATTATGCAAAAATAAAAAATAATATTTCAAAAATCTATTTTGCAAGAAGCATTATAACAACATTTATGATATAAAGCAAGACCTTTTTGTTGATAACTATAAGTCAAATCTCTCATCTTCTTGCTCACAATCAACATCATAATAATAGCTCAAATCTTCCTCAACAAAATTATCTTTCTTACTATTTTGCTTAAGCGATTCATAATCAATACATTGCTTATCTTCTATCCAATTCTTTTTTGGCAAGTATTCTGAATAATCTTTTTCTGCTTCTTCGTTTTCTAATTTCCAACTAGCTATGTCAGAATTTATTTTATCAATCAACATTTTTCCTGAACAACACTTATCAGTTTTTTCTTTTTTGCTCAATATTTTTTCATATTCAGGAATAGACATTAAAACAAAAGAAGGTTTTCCATTTTCTACAATAATATATTTTCCGCCAGTAGATTTAAATAATCTCAAAATTGCCGGAAATTCTTTTGGATCTAAAACATTGATTGTCATAATATTTTTATTTTTAATTATTAGATTATTCAATTATCCAATTACTAAATGTTTTCAATTAACATTTAGTAATTAAGAATTTAATAAACTTTTTATTTTCCTTCTTTTTTGCCAGTTCTTCCTTCAACAATCTGCAATTCTACATTCTTTGGAACTTGTTCATAATGATCAAATTCCATTACGAAATTTCCACGTCCAGAAGTAATTGATCTGATTGTTGTTACATAGCCAAACATTGATGCAAGAGGAACCATGGCAGAAATAATTTTTAAGTTATCTCTATCTTCCATTTTTTGAATTTGTGCTCTTTTTGAATTTAAATCTCCAACAATATCACCCATGAACTCAGCTGGCATCATAGCTTCAATTTTCATTATTGGTTCAAGTAAAATTGGTTTTGCTCTTCTCTCGCCTTCTTTCATCGCCATAGATGCAGCAATTTTGAAAGCAGCTTCAGAAGAATCAACATCATGGAAAGATCCATCATATAATGTTGCTTTGATATCAATTACTGGATAACCAGCAATTACGCCTTCTGTTAATGCCTCTTTACAACCTTTTCCTACAGCAGGAATAAATTCTTGAGGAATGACACCACCTTTAATTTCATTAATAAATTCAAAACCTTTATTTCTTTCATTTGGTTCTAATCGGAGCCAAACATGTCCATACTGACCATGACCACCTGATTGTCTAATATATTTTCCTTCAGCCTCAGCAGTACCCAAAATAGTTTCTTTATAAGCAACTTGTGGATTGCCAATATTAGCTTCGACTTTAAATTCTCTTTTCATTCTATCGACTAAAACATCCAAGTGTAATTCACCCATACCAGAAATAATTGTCTGCATTGTTTCTTCATCAGTATGAACTTTAAAAGTAGGATCTTCTTCCGACAAAGCACGCAAAGCCATCGACATTTTTTCCTGATCAGCTTTTGTTTTTGGTTCAATGGCAATTGAAATAACTGGTTCAGGAAAAGTAATTTTTTCCAACATAACAGGATGTTCCATATCACATAAAGTATCGCCAGTAGTAGTACCCTTTAAACCAACAATTGCTGCAATATCACCAGCATAGACCTCATCCACTTCCTCTCTTTTATTTGCATGCATACGAATAATTCTACCGACTCTTTCTTTACTATCAGTTGAAGAATTCAAGACATAAGATCCAGCTGTTAGAATACCTGAATAAACTCTAAAATAAACTAATTTTCCAACAAACGGATCAGTTGCTACTTTAAAAGCTAAAGCTGTAAATGGTTCAGTATCACTAACCTTTCTTTCAATTTTTTTTGTCTCGTCTTTTGGATCAAATGCAACTATTGCCGGCACATCTAAGGGGCTAGGCAAACAATCAATTACATAATCTAATAACTTTTTGATAATTGCTTTTCTACCATCGCCACCCAAAACTGGAAAAAACTTTCCTGTCAAAGTTGCTTTTCTCAAAGCTGCTCTAATCTCTTCTTCAGTCAATTCTTGTCCTTCTAAATATTTCTCCATTAATTTATCATCAAATTCAACTATTTTTTCAATCATTTCAGCTCGATATTTTTCACACTTTTCTTTCATATCAGCAGGAATTTCTTTTGGCTCAGATAATTCCATACCCTCTTCTTTTGCATCGACATTAAAATAAGCCTTCATCATAATAAGATCTACAGCGCCTTTAATATCTTCGCCAGAACCAATTGGCAACATTACTGGATGAGCATTTTTTGATAATCTGCTGTGAATTGAATCTAAGCTTCTATAAAAATCACCGCCAACTAAATTGATCTTATTCAAAAAACAAATTCTTGGAACATGATATTTGTCAGCTTGATGCCAAACAGTTTCCGATTGAGGCTCAACTCCCATTTTGCCATCAAAAACTACAACAGCTCCATCTAAAACACGCAAGGATCTTTCAACTTCTACTGTAAAATCAACGTGTCCAGGAGTATCAATAATATTAATACGATGCTTGTCTTGTTCTTTTTTCCAAATTGGAGACCAAAAACAAGTTGTTGCAGCTGAAGTAATCGTAATTCCTCTTTCTTGTTCTTGTTCCATCCAATCCATAGTAGCAGCGCCTTCATGAACTTCACCAATCTTATGTGAAATTCCAGTGAAAAACAAAATACGCTCAGTGATAGTTGTTTTACCAGCATCAATATGAGCTATAATTCCAATATTTCTTGTTTTTTCAAGTGAGTATTCTCTTGGCATAATAAAAATTTAAAAATAAAAATAAATAATAAAAAACACCTACTTAAATATATAAAATATCTAAAATCAACTGTTATCTTACATCAAAAGGCAGAGTTAAAGGCTCTGAAAATGGCACTGTCACTTCTTCCAATAAGTATCTTTCAGCAATTCCTACATTAGATTCACATGCTCCCCCATTGGGCGTAAATGAAGCAATGGAAACAGATTGCTTTTGATTTCCATTTTTAACAAAATACCTATCTCCAAACACTCTAAGAACTCTAAAATCATCAAGTGGACCATCTGTAATAAAAGCACTTCCTGTGCAATTTGCATCACTGAAATAGACTGTCAAAGAAGAATTTAAGTCAGCATCAATGTATAAAAATTTCTTCAACGACGGAATATAAATATCAAAAGTCCTTACACCAACATTATTATAAAATCTTAAACTAGCATCTACCAGTATTCCTAAATCTTGATTATTTGCATCATAAACATGCAATTGCATTCCAGGAACACCCTGTTCACCACGATCTCCTTTTTCTCCCCTTTCGCCTTGGATGCCTTTAATACCTTGCTCACCTTTATCACCCTTTTCACCTTGAGGTCCCTGATCTCCTTTTACTCCTTGTGGTCCTGTTGGCCCAACGACTGATTTGCTTCCTGCTTTTAATTTTGCGACATCAACACTTAAAGTATTTACTTTTTTCTTCAAATTTTTTACTAATGTCCAAATTGAAACTTTATTAGCAGCCTGAACAATTGTTACACCAGATAATAAAAATAATACAAGAGATACCGCAACAATCGCAACTAAAAACTTTTTGTTTGATTCTTGCATATTTTTTTATAATTAAATTCTATCGTTCTTATTATAATATAAATTATTTTTTTTGCAAGCTTCTTTCTGCTTTATAACTTTAAAAACTTTACAACTTTACAAACTAAAACCTCCGTTTACTACGGAGGTTTTTTATTTATAGACTTCCTAAAATCTTATTGCTTTGGTGCAGCTGGAGCAGATGGAGCAGCAGGATTTGATCCACCCTTCATTGTTCCAACATTTTTTTTCTTAACCATGAAATAATATAAGATTGATGCTAACCAAGACCATCCAACAAAGAATGTGATGATCAAAACAGCCAACCATACGCCTCTATTTGGAAATTCTCTTTTGATACAATCAACTAACATCATAATCCAGAATACCAAGAAAAATAGACCGATCAGTCCACCAATAATTGCGATGATAATTCCAAAGATACCCATTCCCATTCCTAATCCTGCCAATGCTTCTGCATCGCTTTCGTTCAATGTTGTAGTAGTTGTATAATTAAAATCTAAATCATTTTGCGCAAAGGCAAAATTTGCTCCCAATGTAAGTACGCATACTGTAAGAAAAGCAAAAATTTTCTTCATAATTTTTTTATTAATTAATTATTGTTTTGTTTTAAATAATTCTTATTGACAGTCGACCTGCATCTGTCTACTTATCTGTAATATATCATCTTAAAAAAAACATGCAAGATTAATAATACACAGGACAAAAAAATATGCGAGCAAGTCGCATATTTGTGTTTTAGTAGTCTTAAAAAATTAGTAAAATTCGTAACTGATTATCTTGCAAAGTGAGCAAAAGCTTTATTTGCTCTTGCCATTCTATGGGAATCTTCTTTCTTTCTAACAGCTGATCCTTGATTCTTTGCCGCATCAATTATTTCTGTAGCTAATCTGATTGACATTGGCTGACCTTTTTTAGCTTTTGCAGCCTCAATAATCCATCTGAAGGCTAAAGTTTGTTTTCGATCGCCTCTTACTTCATAAGGGATCTGATAATTAGCGCCACCGATTCTTCTACCTTTTATTTCCAAATCTGGAGCTACATTTTTTAAAGCTAAATCAAAAATTTCAATTGGATCTTTTTTTAGTTTTGTAGAAATAAAACCTAATGTATTATAAATTGTTTTTCTAGCTGCGCCTTTCTTACCTCTTTCCATAATACTGTTGATAAATTTGGATACAACTAAATTACCATATTTTGGATCTGGTTTTAATTCTCTTTTATATTGTCTTTTTCTTCTTGCCATAAATGATTAAATTCTCAATTTACAATTCTCAATTTTCAAATTATCTAATCCAGCTTTGGAAATTGATTATTGAAAATTTATTGTAAATTGATCATTGAAAATTAGTAATTATTTTGTTTCAGCCTTCTTCTTTCCGGAAGCTGATTTCTTCGCGCCATATTTGCTTCTTTGTTGCATTCTACCTTCAACACCAGCAGTATCTAAAATACCTCGAACAATATGATATTTTACACCAGGCAAATCCTTAACTCTTCCGCCACGAACAACAACGATTGAGTGCTCTTGCAAATTATGTCCTTCACCAGGAATATAAGCAGTTACTTCCATTCCGTTTGTTAATCTAACTCTAGCGATTTTTCTCAAAGCAGAGTTTGGTTTCTTTGGAGTAGTTGTTGTAACTTTTGTGCAAACACCTCTTTTGAAAGGATTGCCTTCTTCTAAAACAACATATCGTTTTTTAATCTTATTAAAATCCCTCTGCAATGCAGGTGCTTTAGATTTTCTTTTTCCAGATTTTCTTCTTCTCTTAACTAATTGATTTATTGTCGGCATATATAATAATTTTTTATGATAAACAAATATTATCAAATAATAATTTGATTGTCAACAGTTATTAATAGTTTCTAGACTATGCTAAAAACTTATCTATTATTCCAATCACCCAATAGAAATATCTAGAAAATAAACTGCCACCAATTAACAACAATCCGATCAAAACAAAAAAACCATACTTGTCTAAAAACATTTTGACATTTTCTGCAGAAGGAGGAAGCAAGGCAAATAACAATTTTGATCCATCCAAAGGCGGAACTGGAATAACATTAAATGATAGTAACAAAGCATTGATCAATATGAATGTATACAAAAAATCAAACAAGGCATTTCCTTCACCTAATCCTGTCAAAGGATAAACAAATTTCAATAACAAAACAAAAATAACAACCAAAATCAAATTAGAAAATGGTCCAGCCAAGGCAACAATTGCCGGCCCGATCCTTTGATTCTTAAGATTATATGGATTAAATGGTACTGGTTTGCCCCAACCAAATCCAACAAAAAGCATCAACAATGTTCCCCATATATCCATGTGCTTTAGAGGATTCAAAGTCAGCCTTCCTTGATTTTTTGCTGTTGGATCTCCTAATAATGTCCCTGCTAAAGCATGTGAAAATTCATGGATCGTAATAGCAAAAATCATTGAAACTGCCCAAGCAAAAAACATTATTGGATTAGTTAAAAGCAATGAAATTATCATATTTTAGTAATTAATTAGAATTATCGGCAACTAGTAATTTAGTTATTTTGTTATTTATAATTTTGTTATTCGAAATTCGCTTGTCAAAACAATAATACTCTGTTATTATTACAAATACAAATTAACTTTAATTATCTAAATCATATGGCAAAACGTTGTGATATCTGCAAACGCGGACCAAGAAAATCAGTTTCACGTTCTCATTCTAACATCGCCAATAAAAGAAGGCAATATTTAAATTTGCAAAAAATTGAGTATAAAGGCGAAAGTTTGAAGGCCTGCACAAAATGCATTAAAACACTATATAGAACAAAGTAATAAGACAACATGACAAAAACAAAAATAAAAACTAAACCAAAAACAAAGACAATGATTTCCATTGCCTTACTCGCATTTATAATTTCCGGCTTAGGTCTCGCTGCCGGAATTTTTTATAATGTAAATTATCCAAAATCAAAATGCAAAAATGCGTTTAAGATTGTCAAATCAAGCAAATGCCAAGGATCATACAAAAAATATACTGTTGTATCTTTTTGTTCAAAAAATAAAACAGTCCAAAAATTAGCAATAAAAAAATTAAAGAAAAATAAAAAGTGCTATAAATCTTATAAAATTATTAAGAAAAAAGCCTGCAAATCTTACTACAACAAAACAATTAAATTGTACTGCCCAAAACAAACTGAAAATAACATTAATCAAAATATTAATCAGCCAAACGAATCAAATAATAGCACTAATTCACCAATAGGCGAGAATGCCAGCTTGAATCAAAATGAATCAACAGATAACACAGATGACAATGTATCAATTGACGATCCGATTGATGAAGAATTCGAAGATATCGAAGATGAGTTGCCAGCAGAACCTATTACAGATTTAGAAGATAATTTAGCTGACATTAATCTAATCAACAAACCAGGATGGCCAAAAAATAAAAATCATGACAATGAAAAAATCCAATCCATTATTGCTGCAAATATCGACAATCAAGGATCAAAAGAAATAATCAACCAATCTCTAATTGATGGCTATAGCACCTTAAGACTTTATGCTTGGCAAAATAATGGACAGCTCTTTAATAATAATTGGCCGATAGAAATTACCAATTGTCCAGCAGGCTGTGTTCCAAATCAACAAATCATTTCACATAATTTTAAAGCTGTAAATTTTCAAAATAGAGTCTCCAACTTTGCAACTCCTATTTCCATTGGAAAAAGCAATGAAATAATTACTAGTATCTATAAAGCCGGACCTCCAGGTTTTTGGTTTCATGATTTATTCAGTTTCAATAAAGACGGACAGAATAATTCCTTCTGGCCAAAAACAAAAGAAAAAAATACTACAAATCTAATTATCTCCAACTTAGAAAACAATCAAAATACAAATGTTCTTTTTGGCAGTTCCAATAATACCTACATTCTCAATAATCAAGGTGCTGATATTTTTAATAATCTTTCTAATAAAAAAAGTTTTGCACTAACTATTGATGATTCAATTCAAGCTAATCCTAAATTAATTTCATTAGGCTTTGACTCTGGATCTCCTACATTGCAAATATATGATACAGCTGGAAACAATTTACCAAGTTTTCCTAAACAATTACCTGAACTAAAATCATACTCATCTTCTCCTTCTTTGACTCTTTCTGATCTCAATAACGACGGATCAAGAGAAATAATTATTCTTGGCGAACATACTCAAGATGGCCTATATTTAAATGCAATCCAAAATAACGGAAATTCTTTATCTGGATTTCCAATTCAGATTTCTGCTAACCTTACTTCAGATAGCGGTTTAAAAATTTCTAGTGCTGACATTGATCAAGACAACAACAATGAAATAGTTTTATTTTTTAGAAATACTGATGAAAACATTATTACTTTTAAAATAATCAATTACAATGCTACGGTCTCGCTCACTAGCCAATTGCCTGGAAACAAATTTAGCGAGCCTTTGCTAGCAAATCTAAACAACGATAATAATTTAGAGATTGTCACCACAATCGACAACTCACTATACATTATTGATACCGCTGAATTAGCTTTTAGAAAAATTGATGCAGCAGGCGATGATCCAAACGAATTTGGCTATTTTCCAACTGTGTTCTTAACTGATTTAGATAATAATAATCGCATTGATTTTGTTTCCAACATTGGCAACAAAACAAATGCTTGGGAATTAAATTTCTCAACTAATAACATGCCTTGGCCAATGCCAGATCAAAACAATCAGCGCACCAGAATCGCACCATAAAAATTTAAAAACATAAGAATATAAAAACGAGACCAACAAGTCTCGTTTTTTTACTTTTTTGATAATTCAATAATTAAGCAATCTAGCAATAAAACAATGAAACGATTTATCATTTAACCAGTCTAACTAATTTATTTTTTATCTTTCTTAAACAATCGAACTAAGAATACAGCACCAATTACCATCAACAAAGTTAAAAAACCAGCATAAATAAATTTCGCCCAAATATTATCTCTTTGCGGAAAAATATAATCAATAAATGACTTAATCGCATCATTCCATGCTAAACCAACAATCAAACCGAAAGCAGCAGCAATATAACCGCTCACTTTCTTCAATGCTTCATCTCTTAATTTTATACTCTGCTCTTTAATTTTATTTAAAGCCATTTTTACCATATTTTAATATGCTAATTAATCAATCAAACAAACTAGCATATTTTCGAAATAAAATCAATCTTTAACAATTTAACAATAAAAATTTTTATTTCTTTCCTTCCCAATAAGCATCTCCTTCTTCTTCCATTTTTTCTAATCTATCATAATAATCAGGAAATTCATTCAAATGTGCTAGAGCAATTTTTCCAGTCATTACAGGATCATCATTAGTCACATTAGTATGCATATCAACAGTTCCATGCTCTAATTCGACATCTAGACCTCTTCGAAATTGATCGACGTCAAATTTTGTCCAATCAATTCCCAATTTTTCACCAATTTGCTTAGTTTCTTCTACTGTAAAATTTTGTTTTGACATATTGTTTAATTAATATTTTTATGTTTTTTTATTCTTATATAATCTCTTTCTCTTTTTAATTTTAAAGGAGGAGCAACTCTCAGCCTATGTGATGTTCGATAGGCTACCTTTCCATGATGAGTTTTGCTAGAAGCGTAATTTTTCATAAATTTATTTTAACACAAAACCCTGTTATAATATAGTAGTAATAATAACTATTAATCTATATTTAATAAATATTTTATGAAAAGATTTTTACTCGCCATCACTTCAACGCTTTTTTTACCAACTCTTGGTTTAGCTTTTTTGTTTCTCAATATCACCCACACCATGCTCTCGCCAAATATTTACAAAAAAGCTTTGACTGATGCCAATGCTTATGAACGTTTATCAAAAATTAATATCAATCAATTATTGTCTATTTTTTCCAAAAACAAAAATTTAGATATAATGCAAAAAGTCAAAATTAAAGTTTCCAAAGAAACATTGCAAAAAACAGTTGAGCCAACTATCGATTTCTTTTTTGTTGATGTTTTAAGAAATGGCAAAAAAACAATTATCATTGATTTATCTGATTTTCAAAAAGATTTTTTAGGCCAATATAATATTCCTATTTATCTTTTTCCAGAAGGAATTATTCCGCAAAATTATTCTATTCCCATTCCTGGAACAATCTTGCTATTTCAACCATTTATTGCCATCTTGCCAATTCTAACTTATTTATTTTTTGCACTCTCTTTCTTTTATTTATTTTTAATAATTCTTTTCAAAAAAAATAATCGCGGAAAATTAAGATTGCCAGCCTATCTTATTTTTAGCTTAGGATTAACTTATCTAATTATTTATTTTGTTGCTTGGTTTTTAGATCCATCCAAATATATCTCATTAGGATCGCAAAATTTTGCCCAGATTGCTCTAGATGTTTTAAATAATCTAAAAGTTGTTTTTATCAGACCTTATTTAATTGAAGGCATCATTTTAATAAGCATCAGTATAATTGCATTTATTATTTCTTTTTTTATTCCTCAAGAAAAAAATAAATTAATTTTGCCCAACAAACCAATCAAATAGTTTGAAACAAAAAACGGATCTTTCCAGAATCCGTTTTTTTATTTAAAATAATCCTTTTAATATTACATCGGCCTCAATGTTCCAGAAAAAATTTGCCAAGCCAAAGCTGATTTTGCAATCAAACTTAATAGAATATAAATTGATTCGCCATACAAATAATTTTTCCAAGGCCCAACTTTCCTATACTGCAAAAACATATTTAAAGCAAAGATATCAAAAAACACAAATATCGAAATCAAAATTCCATAAACAAATTTTGGAATTACATCACCAACGGAAGAAACTGCTCCAGCAAAATAAAGATAAATCACAATCCATGGCACGATTCCCATAATGCAACCAAAAACAAAAGCAGTCCAATTGATCTTCGTCGTCAATTGATTATATTTTTCCATCATTAGCCCAAATAAAATCATTGCCGAATTAACAGTAAACATTAATATCAAGCTTGATAAGTCATACATACCGCATAGCATTGAAATAATCACAATCATTAATGAAGAAGAAATAGCATATTCATACCATCTGATATAATTGATGTGCTTTTTTAAATTTCTTTCATAGAATTTAAATAATACTGTTGCAGTCAAAAAATGAGCTAATGCTGAAAGAAATAAGAACATCGCTACCATCGGACCAATTCTCAATTCTGCAACTTCCTTTATAACTGTTGTTATTGCTTTTGTTGCCAAATCAAAACTCAAATAAGATGTCGTGATTGGCAATTTAAAATCATTGCTCAACCACAACATTAAGCAAGCTTGAATCAAATGGAAAAAACCCATCACTGCATTATAAATCCGCAGCTTGCGATAAGTTTTTTCAGAACCTGTTTTTGTTGTCATTTTTATTTTTAAATTATTTTATAAAGAAGCAATTTATGTATCTCTATTCTTATTTGCAATTTTCTTTTGGCATTTCCATATTTGGGTTGCCATGCTTCACCCACTTACCTTTTTCACAAACCCAAGAATCTTCTGGAGTAGAAAATCTTAATATTAAAACAATTCCAATTCCTAAAATAATTATTGCCCCAATAATAATTAAAAGTGTTTTTTTCATTAATTATCATTAAACTTTAATAAGCTTTTCTTGTTTACCATGCCTGTAAGACAAATATAAAAAGAAAACTAAAAGCGAAATTGTAGATACCGGAGCAATCCAGAATGGGAATTCTTTGCCAAAAGATTCTAGAATCATAATTGCGCCAAGAACTCCAATCGAATACATTGCGCCATTTTTTAAATAAGCAAATTTTGCAATCACATCTATTCCTTTGATTGTAAGCTCTCTAACTACAAGCGCGCCCAAACCATTACCAATCAAAATCAAAGGCACATAAATAGTAAAAGCAAAAGCACCAATTACACCATCAATAGAAAAAGAAGCATCTAATACTTCTAAATAAAATATCTTGCTCCATGCGCCAACACTGCTTGATTTCAGCAATGTTTTGCCTTTTTCTTCGGCATTTTTCTTCAAACCATCAGTAATAAAAAAGGCAGTTGCGCCGATTGAAGTCGATAATGCCATTGCCGGATTTCCAGCGCTAACAGACAATCCAATCATTACTGTAAAAAATACTGAGGCAATTGCATAAAACCAAACTCCTTGATGAAATATAATATGTTCAACTAAAAAAGCATATTTCTTTTTTTCCAGAAATAGCCAAGACAAAGCAACAAACAGCAAATAAATTCCACCACCAGATAATAATAATGGCTTTGATTCTTCCAACGCATCTTTTATAGCTGGATCATTTGAAAAAGCAAATGTTATAACTTCAAAAAATCCTAGATCAGTATTAGCTAGCCAAACAATCAAAAAAGGCAAGATACCTCTAACCAAAAATACTGCAATCAACAATCCCCAAAACAAAAATATTTTCCGAAATCTTTTCGGTAAAGTTTGTAAAACATGAGCATTAACAATTGCATTATCAACACTTGAAATGATTTCAAAAACACACAAACCTAAAACAATAACTAGATCTTGTAATAACATTCTTAAGTATTAAAAAAGTAATATTAATATATTATGATATTTTTTTGATTTTTGCTAGTTAAAAATACTATTTTGTCTCACCACGAAAACCATATCCAGGTTTAACCTTTTTCTTAGCATGATGTTTTTTTTCAGCTTTTATTGTCTTGCCGATATTCTGTACATCTTTAAATTCACCTGTCCTTTCTCTCTTAGTGTACAATTTTTTACCACGTCTTTCCATTTTTGTCCTAAAGACACCTTTTCTTTTTGGCATAATTTTAAATTATTAATACTTATCCGCCAAAGTTCAATAGAACAAAGACGGAAAAAAATATACCTAGATAATCTAGGTATATTCTAACATAATATTTAAAAAATATTAATTACCAGCCAAGCCCATAATTAAATTGTCCGCCATTTCTTTTTGGAAAACGTCTGCTTCCTTGTCCGTCAGTTTGCTGACGTCCACGTCTTTGTCCTTGAAAATTAGATCTGCCTCTTCCTTGGAAGGAAGTATTAGTTCTAGCTTGTATTGGACGAAAAGAATTGAAAGCAGGCTGGATTGATTGCTCTAATTCTGGAGTTTTCGAAATACTAATGCTATTTCTAATTAGTCTTTCTATTTGAACAACTTTATATTTTTGATCTGACATAGCAAATGAAATTGCTCGTCCACCTTTTCCAGCTCTGCCAGTTCTACCAATTCGATGAACATAATCTTCTGGATCATCAGGCAAATCATAATTGATAACTAACTCAATACTTGAAACATCAATACCTCTTGATGCAACATCAGTTGCAACCAAAATTCTTGATCTGCCTTGCTTAAATAAATTTAAAGCTGCTTGTCTTTGAGCAAAGCTCTTATTGGAATGTATTTCAGAAGCATTGAATCCAGAAGTAATCAAAAATCTACATAATTTGCTTGCACCAAATTTAGTTCTAGTAAAAATTAATACAGTTCCTTTGTATTGTTTTAACAATTTTGATACTAGTAATCTTTTTTGATGAGGATTTACAACAAACAATTCCTGATCAACATTTTCAGCTGCAGTGCCAGCTTGAGCTACTTCAATCCTGATTGGACTTTTCATATATTTTGCTGCAATTGCAACTATTCTTCCAGGCATTGTTGCTGAAAACAACATCGTTTGCCTATTTGTTGGTACAGTTTCCAATATTTCTTTAATTTGAGGCGCAAAACCCATATCTAGCATTCTGTCAGCTTCATCCAAAACTAAAGTATTAACTTTGCTTAAATTCAAATTGCGTCTTTGTAAATGATCAATTATACGGCCTGGAGTGCCGATAATAATGTGTGGATGGCTATAGATTCTTTGTCTTTGCATGCTCATTGATGCGCCACCGACCAATATCGCAGTTTTGAGACCAAGAGTCCTGCCAATTTTTAATAATGATTCATCAACCTGCATCGCCAATTCTCTTGTTGGCAAAAGAATTAAACCTTGACCATTTGTCTTGGCAATTCTTTGCATCATTGGCAAACCAAAAGCCATTGTCTTACCAGTACCAGTTTGAGCTATGCCGATAATATCTTTTTCAGAAATAGCAACTGGAATAGCCTTTTCTTGAATTGGAGTTGGAATTGTAAATTGTTGTTTTTTCAACGAATTTAAAAGATCTGGGACTAATCCTAGATTTAAAAACGACGCTTTCTTTGAAAGCACTGCTTCATTTGACATAAATATGTGATCCGATTCCTGCGACGTCACATATTTAGGTAAATGCATGAGCGAGGCTCGAATCTATGGGTGAAAACACCCTAATTTCTAATTACTCTAAGTATAGCAAAAAATTAATCTTTTGTCAATAAATAAAAAATCTAGTTGAATAAATTAACGTTAAGATTAAATTTTTCGACTATCATATGCCCAATGCAACACTGCCTGTCTTTGTCTTTTCCGGCAATCCCAATCACCCTTAAAACAATTTTTCTTAATCTGAGCAATATGGCGCTTTATTGCCTTCCAACGCTTTATCTGACGCTGATCATCGTTGTGTCTTCTTCCCAAATAGTATCTACAATACCATTGAAACCAACCTCTAGGATCATCAACATGAATCCATCCTTTAGCTCTCCAAACTGACAAAGGCTGACTAGCATTAATGCCAAAATAATTCAATTTTGGATCATGAAATTCATGACAAAGCTTTGCTTTTTTATACCAATCTACTGGAAATTCTTTTTTACAATCAGTCATATACTTTCCGCCAAAAACACCCATTTCTAACATTTCTTTCGGCGTAAGTTCGGGCCGAAATTCAGGATCAAAATTTTTACCCATTGGTTCTGTCAAATAATATCGATAATTCTTCTGCATTAAATCATTAACTACCACCAATTTTTTATACTTTTTATTTTTCATATTAATATATTTTATTTTTCTTCAAAGACACTTCTTAATTCATCTTTTCTCTCCTTAAAATTTTCTTTCGGTTCCTTACTTTTTTTTATGCTCTTTATATCTAAAGTATATCAAAAATCTAATCAACAAAAAATCCCCACACAGGAGGATTTTTAATTTTATTTTATTTTTAAAATCTTACTCGGCGAATTAAACATCGCATTCATCAAAGATTCAGCCACATGAAAAGGCTTGCCTCGATATGGCACTTCATGAATATCAAAACCAGGCATGTAATTTATTTCAATTATTCCAAATTTTTCAAACTTTTTAATATCAGAAGCAATCAAATCAATCGCGCAAAATCTTAATTGAAAAATTTCCGCAATTTCTACTGCCAACTTTTTATATTTTGGATTTACTTCACTATCACATTCAAATGATCTTCCTCCAGTACTAACATTAGCATTCTGTCGCAAAAAAACTTTGTCATCTTTCACAACAACATTATCCTCAGTTAATTTCTTTTCTCTCAAATTTCTTCTGAATTCAAAATCATTTACAATTGGACATAATGGCTGATCTTTGCCTACTCCTGGCTGATCATTATATTCGTCAATTAATTGTCTGATTGTTTGCTTACCATCTCCATCAACATAGGCAGGCTCACGTCGCAATGATGTTAACACTTTTCCGTCCATCACCAACAATCGATAATCACAACCAAAAAGATATTCTTCAATCAGAAAAGAATTCGGTCTGCCTTTTTTACGACGATTATATTTGTAAACCTCTTTAATTGCTCCAATCAAACATTCCTTATCTTTTATTCCAACAGTTACTGCATGTCCTTGACTGCCATCTATTGGTTTGACCACAACAGGAAATTTAATAATTTTCTGATCAACCATCTGCAAAGTCTTGCGCATATTTTTCAAAATCCAACCCTTTGGATTCGGAATTTTATGTTTATTCAAGATCAATTTTGCCAAAGCTTTATTACCAGAAACAGTGCAAGAAACATGGCTATTCAAATCAGGCACATGCCATTTTACATAGACATTTTTACCTTTTTTACTGAATATTCTTAAACCTCTAGCTTTATCAACTAGCTCAACATCAACACCATTTTTCTCGGCTGCCGATAATAACGCTCCCGTGCAATTAAATTTCGAATACGGTATTTTTTCCATGATTTAAAACTTTCTTTATATTTTTATATAAAAAGACACTCTGTCCAGACTGTCTTTTTAGAAAAACTTGATTATTTGATTATTATGATATAATAACAAAAATTAAATAATATGTCAAGTTTGCAACTTTTTATCACTTCGGGGACCCGGGAATCGAACCCGGTCTACATCCACCCCATGGACGCGTACTACCGGTATACTAGTCCCCGACTTAAACATTATTATATGCTTTAACAACCGCAAAATCAACAAAAAAAAAGAAGCTATATATAACTTCTTACATAAAAAAACAAAAAATATCATAGATCAAAATTAGAATTTTCTATTCGATTACTTCACATCTTATTGTCGGCTTGTTGCTCCATACGTACACCGCAGTAAGTGTAATATCAGCAACTGTCTCACTACCAACTGTTTGATAAAAACTAGTTTGGTACACATTGAAACGCAAAGAATCACTTCCTATAGACCTTTTGCTTCCATCATCTTCAATAATAAAACATTCGGAATCAACAAATTTACTTTCTTTCCCATTGAGCGGAGCTTCTACTTTGACCTCATAACCACCAATCAATAAATTAGAAAAAGAATATGTCCCATCAAAATCTGGCGTATCAATTCCTTCATATTGGCAAAGAGGATTAGATCTACAAGCATCTATTAAATCGCTGTTATTGCCCTTATAGCTATACCGTATTCTCAGTTCCGTTTCAAAATCATTATATTGCCCATTACATTCATGTTTATAAGTGTCTTCAACAAATACGCATTGTATTTTTCTACCTTCTTTCATGGCAGAATAAGGAATAACGCCTCCTCCCGGAAACCTGATATATATACTACCAGACACGCTTCCAAACTGATCTTCTGACAAAGTAATGGTTTGATTTTGACTCTGATCTTGTTCACAAGACAACAAAACGCTTATCAAAACAAATATCACGACACTGAAAAATCGAGTCTTGTTCTCTAACATTCTCCCTCCTCTTTTGGGTTTCAACTATCACGAAATAATTTTCTAAAGATCTTTCTTTACATAAATTAATTTTCTTTAAACATTAATTTACATTACAACACTTTTCTATTTTGTCAATAAAAAAAGCCACATTGCTGTAGCTCTACAAAAAGAACAAATTAACCACGAAGTTTCAAAAAATTCAATCTCTTATCTTTCGTTTTTCTCTGAATCGGAACTGTCAAAAATTTTTTCTTACAATGCTCAAAAGGAATACCTTCGCCTCGTCTTGTTTGATTTAACATAAAAACAGAATCTACCGACAAATGGTTGCTGAACAAAGTAATGAGCAATGCTTCAAAAAGTCTGCTTCCCATCTTGATCTCCTGTATCATCGAATATCCCTGAGAATCTGACCAAATCAGTCCTTAAATCACCAGGTCTCTTTCTTTCATCCTGCAATAAAAAATGGAAACCTTTGCCTTCAGATTCAACAGGATTACTATCATGTGGCAAAATCACCAAGTTCCAATTCTGAATACAGGTAGTATCTTGAAAAGGATTGAAATTCCTCAAGATCTCACAATCACATTTGATTTTCAAAGCCATGAAAAAAATGGTTACCCTTCCGAAATGAATTCTGCCAATTCCATTTTTTTGCATTTCATTATATTCAGCGATCACTTCTCTGGTCTTTTCCAAACTATGAATTCCACCTTCACAACAACCAGCACGTCGCGCATTCAATTCTTGGTAAAAAGTTCCTATCTGCATTTCACACCCCCTCCGATCCGACACAGCACTGCGGCATCATCGGATCGCATACGCCACGCACGTAATCTAAATTGATTACACCCAAATCACCAATCGAAATTCCCTTTCGCACTCCCTTAATAGACAAATCCCACTGCTCAGACAGCCACCCATTGCCCATATTCAAACATTCCACCTGGCAATCGCATCTCGCTCCAATTTCCATCAAAAATTCAATCGCCCAATCAGCACGAATTGAAAACTCCAAAGACAGCTCCTGCACTCTGCTAAAAGAATGAACATCATTGCTGCAACATTTACGGCCTTCGCGCATCAACTTTACAAAACCAATCAAATCCAAACTGCCTTTTTCAATAGAAAAACCAGAATCGTAAATAGAGCTCATTGGACTCATTTCCTTTTCCTCCATCACCAGCATAACTTTTGCTGGTTGCCTGCCAAAATTGGCAGGTCTTTTTTACCTTTTGGGCGTCAAATTTAAGAACAAAAAATTGACATCAAAATGTCAAAAGAACATATCTACTAATATATACTATTTTAATATTTTGTCAATAAAAACAAATCACAAATCATGAACTGTATGTAATCTTATAATATCTTAATTTATAGCTATATTCTCAATAATTCTTACAATATTTACCAAATCAGCTATTTTAATTTTCTCTTTTACACTATGACATTTTTCCCGACCATAACCAATACTCAAAGACTCAATTCCTTTTTCACAAAAAACATTTGCATCTGTCGCTCCCATTCTCTTTTCATATGCTACTTTCAATCCCGACTTTCTAATACCCTTTGAAATCATTTCGACTAAAGCGCTGTCTTTTTTATAATTATATCCAACAACTTCCTGCATTTTTTTCAATTCATATTTAGCATTGAATTTTTTACAGCTATTTTTTAATTTTTTTTCTAATATTCCAATTTGTTTTTTAAAAATATTTTTATCAATCGCCCGAATCTCACCAACAAAATTTATTTCATCACAGATTACATTTCCGCCTCTGCCACCAGAAACAACACCAATATTTGAAACACAATATTTGCTAATCCTGCCCGGCTTCCACATATTAATAAATTCTGCAAGACAATTAATCGAATTCACGCCTTCTTCTGGCGCGCGCGAGTGCGCCATTTTTCCAATTACCTTACCCGAAAAACTCTGAATATATGGAGCGCCACAAGTTATAAAGCCACAACGCGATGAACTATCAATAATTACTGCTCTCTTTGATTTCAAATTTTCGAAAACTAAATTCCTTGCTCCAACGCATCCAATTTCCTCCTGCACTGTAAAAATCAATTCCAATGGCCGTACATTTTTTTGTTTTCGTAAATTTTTAACTGCCAACAAAATACCTGCAACACCGGCTTTATCATCAGCTCCCAAAATTGTCCTCCCATCGCTTCTGATAACACTATTTTTAATTATTGGCTTAATATTTTTTCCCGGCGAAACTGTATCCATATGAGCCGACAAAATTATTGGCTCGCCTCTGCCTTTTGTTTTTGCAATCACATTGCCGATTTTATCTTGCTTTGCTTTAATTTTAATTTTTTTTAAATAATCAATAATAAAATCAGCAACCTTTTTTTCATTGCCAGTTTCACTATTAATTTTTACTAGTTTCAAAAAAACTCTTACAACTTCAAGATCTCTCTTCATAAAAAATAATTAAATAATTATATCTTAAATTTAATAATTCTCAAAAAAAGGATTAACTAATTTCTTAATTAATCCATAAAAGAACAACTTGTCATTGCCGAATTAGATCGGCCATGAACAATATAACCATCAGAGATTGGAATGCAAGTCACTGTATTTCCGCCAAAACTAGAGCTATTTGCATCATTATCAAGCCAATACCAAACACAAATTCTCGTCCGCACATTTTCTTTGTCCGCCTTTTTATTAGCTGGATCAAAAATCATCATTTCATCAATTACCATCTCGCAATATTCTTGAGCAATAACAGTTCGTTGTTTTGCCATTTCCGCAAATGTTTTCACTAGCTTTCTCCATGTACTCCGCATCATCCCCTTACTAATTGCCACAGCATGTCCGCCAGCAGCTTTGTTATCACCACCCGACAACTTCAGCACTACTTCCGCATCCAATCTTTTTCTAGCCTGTCTAATTTTTACAAACCAATTTTCTCGACCAGACATCACAAAAATTTCTCGCCCAACATTTTTAAACATTGTTACCATCTTTGTGGATTCAGGATCAGCCATTTTCCATCCTCTCGTTGACTTTGCCAAAGCCATCAAAGACTTCAAATCTCCCAATCCTAAAAATATCTTTTTTCCTAGTTCCAAATCTTTTTTATCTCCCAACTCACGAAAACCAATCAGTTGCAAATTATTATCAAAAGCAAACCAATATTCCCGAATCTGCATATCTGAAAGTTCCTGCATTGATTCATTAGAATATTCAACGCCCTTCCAAATAAAATTGTTTCCTTTCCAAACAACTGTATAGGCAAAAAAATTTTTCAATTCAACAAAACCATCGCTTCCCAAAAATTTGATCCATTCTTCATTCAAACGCTCATCAAATAACCATGCCATCAATTCTTTATAATCCAAAAAAGTCAGCAGATTTGGATGCAGTAAAACTTTGCCATCAAAATAGGCATCAATAATCTTCTTTTCAATATCTGCTGCAAATACTGCCATCCTGTTTTTCTGTAAATCATTTTTGTCAATTTCAGAATATTCTTTGAAGACTCTTTCCACCAAATCAAGTTTTTTGCCTTTCAAATAAACTCCATCATCTTTGACTTCTGCCAGAAAAGATATCCCAAACAAAAAAGTCAAACCAAATTCTTTTCCGTATTCTTCAAACAGCTTTGTCAAAGCCTGCTGTTCCGGACCATAACCATCGCGCCAAGGAGTCAAAAGAATTCCCACATTTCCGCCATTTGGCAACAAATCATGGATAGCTTCGACATACTTTTTGGCAATTGGCTCAAAAAATTTTTTGTCAGGGAAAAAATTACGCGAAATAATATCAATTACTGCTCCATAACCAGAACCAGTTGCACCCAAAGTAAATTCATTAATCTTCAATCCTTCAGCAGTTCTGATTGCATCAATCCGAATTCTTTTTGCCAAAATTACGTTTTTTCTTTCCAATTCTTTTTTCCAAATCTCAATCTGCAATTTTGACCGACCGCAACACAAATCCTGCCACAGCCAAGAATATTCGCCATTGCTTGATCTCCTCGCCAAATCAACACAACCTCTCAAAAATCTTGGAATCAGATCTTCAAGCCTTTTCAAAGTTGCAATCTCTCCACAAGTCAAAGCATAAGTTTCCAGCCCAATTCTTGCCGTATAATTTTTTGGCATAGTCCCAATTTTTCCCCAATAAAGACCTTGTTCCAAATATTCCTTTTCCATTTGCCTACCCAAATCATCATAATCAAACAGCTGTCTGCTCGTTCCCTGCATTTTTTTCTCTCCTGCCTACATTTTTGTAGGCCCTGGTTGTAAAGAACAATCAAAAACCGGCTTTTAGAGCCGGTCTTTGCACAATATAATTTCTTTAAAAATTATCTTATATAATACAAAAATCGACTCATAAAAATGAAATGATAATGCCATGAATAAAATTTAAATTGTTGACTGATACTTAACATATATATACTTAATTGCTTATATTCGTACGATTAGTTGCAGTTGCAGTTGCATTCGCAATATTAATAAGATGAAAACAAAAACTGGCCCAGATATTGAGCCAGCTTTTTAAAAAAATTATTTAAAATTTATACAATAAAAAGTCGACTCAATAATCTTGAATGCCAGTAATGTGTATAAAATTGTCGGCTAATATTTTTCATAATAATATATTATATAACACCTACATCTTTTGTCAATATAACTTATCAACAGGCCTATTCTGTTCCTTTTTCTTTTTCAGAATATAAATAATCATAATCTATTTTTTTGTATTTAAATAATTCATCATTATTAAAAAATCTGAATACTTCTTTCTCCGTATTTTCAGGACTATCGGAAGCATGAACAATGTTGCTTGAACCAGATATACATAAATCGCCTCTGATACTTCCAGCATCAGCTTCATAGCCCTTTGTTGGTCCAACTAGCAAGCGAACAGCTGATATCGCATTATAACCTTCCAAAACTGCAGCAACACAAGGCGCACTTTTCATAAAACCCTTTAAGTCATTAAAAAAAGGCTTGTCCTTATGATGAGCATAATGTTCATCTAATAATACATCGCTTAATTGCATCATTTTCAATGCTGTAATTTTCAATCCTTTTTTTTCAAAACGAGAAATCACTTCACCTAAAAGATTTCTTTGCAAACCATCTGGTTTTATGATAACTAATGTTCTTTCAATTTTGTCTGGCATAAAATTGTTTTATTTAATTTAACCTTTAATTTTGTCCATTAATTTTCTTAACTTTTTCAAAATCCTGAACTGTCCATCTTCCATAAAAAAATCTTTCAAATTTATTTCTTTATTCAATCCTCTTTTTATTCTCTTTCTCCAAGAAGACTGCTCATGTGATTCTATTGTTTCAAGATACAGATTTAATAATTTCTGAGTTTGATTTTGGATCGAAAATAATTTTGCTAGTTCTAAAGACTTTGTCGACATTTTAGCACGTAAATCTGGATTTCGCAACAACTCTAAAACTTTTTCAGAATATAAATCTGAATCATCATTTGGAATTTCAAAACCATTCTCTAAATCCGCCACAACTGAAGTCAAACCTTCATCCTTCAACATTACAATTGGCAAACCAGAAGCTGCTGCTTCCAACAAAACCAAACTTTGAGTATCAGTCTTCGATGCAAAAACAAAAAATTCTGCATCTGCAAAACATTTTGGCACTTCATCTCGATTCGCAAATCCGCCAAAAATAACTCTGTCTTGCAATTTCATTTTTTCAAATTCATTTTTTAAATCATCTAAACTTGGTCCAGAACCGATTATCGCCATCACGCAATTTTCATCTTCTTTAGCTACTTTTTCAAACATCTCCGCTAAAAACATCGGATTCTTGGGAAGAGCCACTCTGCCCAAATACATTATTATTTTCTTGTCAGCTGGAATATTAAACTTTGATCTTAAATATTTTTTTTCAACATTACTAAATTTATCCAACTCAATTCCAGTCTGAATAACTGAAATATCATTTTTTACTCCATATTCTTGCAACATTTTTTTAACTTTTTCCGAAGGCGAAATTAAAGCATCGCATCTTTGGCTATAAAAAACTGAGATATCTTTTGCCAAGCTCATCACTGCTTTATCCATCCTATACCAATTTTTAAATAATGAATGACCTGTATATTTTTCATAAAGCGTATGATAAGTATGGACAACTGGAATATTATAAAATAATGCTACAATACTTGCATACATTCCCATATAAAATGGCGTATGAGAATGAACTATGTCAATTTTAAATTTATAAAAATCATGAAAAATCGGAGGTAGATTTGGAAGCGTCATTGTGAATTCCGAAAATACATCTTGCTTCAATGATTCAATACGATAAACTCTTGGACCATCTTTTGGAACATTTCCATTTTCATCTTTTAATAATGGCGCAAAAATAAAAACCTGATGACCTTGTTTTTCCAGTTCATCTTTGAATAAATCTATTGAGTTCGCAACACCAGAGACATAAGGATGATAGGTGTCTGTAAAAAATGCTATATTCACGTTAAAAAAGTTAAAAGTTAAAAGTTAAAAGTTAAAAGTTAAAAGTTAAAAGTTAAAAGTTAAAATTAAAAAGTTAAAAGTTAAAAGTTACAAATCGAAAGTCGTCATCATTCCTTTTTATTTTTTACTTGCAGTTTTTTACTTTTTACTTTTGACTTCTATCTTATGTCGACAAAATCACTTGGCTGTTTTTTTAAAATAAAAACATTCCAATAATTTTTGATGTGAAACCATAAAAATTTAAAAAATCCCTTCTGAAAACGTCTTGGAGATGTATACACAAAAATCTTTGGATCAAAAACAACTTTACCATATTTTTTTAATTTCTGGCCTAGATATATATCTTCTGCTGATTTTAGATTCAAATCATATCCGCCAGCTTTTTCAAAAAAATCTTTTCGATATGCAAAATTCATTCCCGTCACATTATCTTTTCCAAATAATCTCGATATGTGCAAAAACAAAGTATAAATATATCTTGCTAGAAATCTTAAATAAAATGGACCACCGTTCATTCTTACACTGCCATAAAACAAGACCGCATTATTTTCTTCAAAATATTTGCTAATTTGACTAAGCCAGTTTTTTGGATAAACCGTGTCAGCATCGCAACTAACAATAATATCACCTTGTGCAATTTTAGCTCCAGATTGCCTAGCATAAGACACGCCTTTTCTGTTTTCTTTAACAATCTTTAAATTAGAAAAATTATGTTTTTTTGCTACATCCAAAACAACGCCTTCAGTATTATCAGTGCAAGCATTCAAGCTAATAATTAATTCATAATCAACAAAATCTTGACTGACCAATGATTCAACGCAAGGTCTAATATATTTTTCTTCATTATATGCTGGAACAACAATCGAAATTTTCATGATCGAAATTAATTATAATTTGTTGCAATTAATTTTAATTCCATCTCCAACACATTTTATATCTTCATCCAGATCAGTCCTAAAAACTTTAATGCCTGAATTATTCAAGTTATCCAAAGTAGTTTGATGCGGATGATGATAAGAATTTTTCAAACCTACCATAATTATACCATAATTCGATGCAACTTTTTCCAAAAAATCCACTGAACTTGAATACTTGCTTCCGTGATGCCCAACTTTCAAAATATCACTCTTTAAATCTGCGTTATTATTCAAAATTTCTTTTTCAATTTCCATTCCTGCATCACCTGTCATCATAATCGAATTTTGTCCATAAATCAACCTTAAAACAATTGAAGAATTATTCAAATCATCACTTTCAACATTATTGATTGGCGCTAATATTTTTATTGTTGTTTGACCCAACAAAACCTCATCTCCAGCTTTAACATTCTTTGAAACAATATTTTTTTCTTTAATTAAATTTAATAGTTCCAGATATCCAGCATAATCATTTTTAGTTCCATAATATAACACCTCGCCAACATCATATCTTTTTAAAATATCAACTAAACCATCGACATGGTCGCTATGTCCATGACTTAGAATTACTAATTCAATTTTTTTATCATAATATGGCATTATTTCTCCTAATTTTGACAGCACTTTACTACCCGGCCCACCATCAATCAAAATATCTTGAGAATCAGCAGTTCGAAAATAACTAGCATCACCTTGTCCTACATCAAAAAAATAAGCAGTTAATTTTTGATCATTACCTTTAAATACCATTGGCCACAAAACAATGTTTAACAATCCAAATACCACCATTACGCTATATGCAAATTTTTTATTTTTAATTTTAACCATTATTTTTTTCTTAATGCCCTCCAGATAATATAAATAATAACATAATATATAATAACTAACCCAAACCAAATTTTTTTTACTTCAATTGCTGCCCAATTAAATTGCGAAAAAAATTCCACAATCTTAATCATATATGACACAAACAACCAGGCAATCAATCCTAATAATTTTCCTAAAGGAAAAAATATTATTCCAGCTAATCCTCCCAAAAAACCAACTAGCATTGTAATCGGAATTATCGGCAAGATCAACAAATTTGCTAAAGGTGAAATTAAAGATAATCTTTCAAAATTATTAAATATTATTGGTAAAACCAAAAATTGTGCAGCAAATGTTGTTGCTAATACCTCTCTCAACTTAAAGACATTCGGCATTTTTTTCAAATATCTCAAAATAATTGGCGTAAAATAAACAATTCCGATCGTTGCCAAAAATGATAATTGGAATCCGACATCAAAAGACAAAAACAATGGATTAACTGTAACTATTGCAATTGCCGAAAACAATAACACATTGCGAATATTCGACATCCTGCCAAAATTCAATGCCACAACAACTAATCCGCCCATAATTGATGCTCTAATCGCCGACGCTTGGATTCCAGTCAATAATACAAAAAATATTAAACCCAAAACAGCTAACCAAAACGCCTTTTTGCGATCAAAAACCATTATCCCAAGATATAACAGTATAGAAGAAATCACTGTCACGTGATAACCTGAAACAACAATTACATGAGACACGCCAACTAAATTGAATTTATCCAATAATTCCTTCGGCAAACCGCTTTTATTTCCTAACAATAAACCATCAATCAACGATGCCTGAGGTTCTGGCAAAATTTTATTTATGCTGTCTCTAAAATAATATTTAATTTTCAAAACAAAATTAAATATAAAATTTCCTTTATTCTTATCAGCTAGAATAATCTCTGGATTATATACTACAGAATAAATACCTGACTTTGCTAAATAATCACGATAATTAAATTCATTAAACTCTCCAGGATCTTTTAATTTAGCTTTTACTTCCAATAGATCGCCATAATTAAAAACTGGATATCTTGGCACTGTAATCAAAATTCTGCCTTTTAAATTTTTATCAAGCTCTTTTGATCTTAAATTGCCAAGCACTAATTTTGTGTTTTCTATTCGTAAATCAGGTTCAACAATTACCGTTCCAACCAACACAATTTCCCTTTTTTCATTATAATATTGAATCCAATCACTATTTATTTTTGGCAAAGCTAATTCATATCGAAGCATACCAAGAAAGAAAACGATGATCCCAAATCCAATTACTAAACACACCTTAAATTTATGCCAAATAAAAATCAAAATAAAAGCGCAATTTAAAAGCGCTAATTTTATTATTAAATCAATCAAAAAAAATTGAGATAAAAAAATCCCTCCTAAAAATGACACTCCAAGCCAAAAAAATATTTTTGCTTTAGACAATTTGAACACTATATCTGTTCATGACTAAATAAAAAATAAATCAATGATCTAAATATTTGTTCAAAATTTATTATAACAAAAAGTCCGTGACATTTCACGGACTTATATTTTATACCTTTAATCTATTTTGTTTATTTATTCAATTTTCTTCTAATAAAAGCTGGCACATCTAATTCATCATCATCTGCCTCAATTGGTCTGCGAGGCTCTTGAATTTTAGGTTTATTATTATCTACTGATTGATAGCTAAATCCCTTAAAAACATCATTTTGGATTGAAGAAGAAGACGTTGATAATGGCATAGAATCATCTAAGCTCTTTTTCTTTTTCTTAGATGAGAATCCAGTTGCAATTACTGTAATCTTAATTTCATTATTTAAACTTTCATCTCTAACAGCGCCAAAGATAATTTTTGCTTTTGGATCAACAGACTCAGTAATAACCTTTGCAGCCTCATCAATTTCTAACATTCCCAAATCATCACCGCCAGAAACATTGAATAATACACCAGTCGCACCATCAACAGATTGTTCAAGCAATGGACTATCAATCGCTTTCTTTGCAGCTTCTGCGGCTCTATTCTCGCCAGATGCAACACCAATACCCATCAATGCTGAACCAGTACCTTCCATAATTGCTCGGACATCTGCAAAGTCAACATTAACAACTCCAGGAATTGTAATCAAATCAGATATACCTTGAACACCTTGTCTCAATACTTCATCAATAACCTTGAAAGCATCGGTTAAAGCAGTTTTTTTATCAATTATCTGTAACAACTTATCATTAGGAATTGTAATTAATGTATCAACTTTGCTTTCTAATTCTTCATGTCCTTTTTCAGCAATTTCATTTCTTTGAGCGCCTTCAAAAGCAAACGGTTTTGTTACTACTCCGACAGTCAAAGCACCAGCTTCTTTTGCAATACTAGCAACAACTGGAGCTGCACCTGTACCAGTTCCACCACCAAGACCGCAAGTAATAAAAACCATATCACTGCCTTTTACAGCTTCTTGAATTTCTTCTTGATCTTCCTCAGCTGCCTGTCTTCCAATTTCTGGATTCATGCCTGCTCCTAATCCTCGAGTTAAAGTCTTTCCAATATTAATTCGCGTTTTAATATTTGATACCTGTAATGCTTGTGCGTCAGTATTAACAATAATAAAATCTACACCCTTCATTGACGAAGAATGCATTCTACTCACCGCTGAACATCCACCTCCACCAACACCGATTACTTTAATTCTTGCAAATGTTTCAATTTCCGGTTTTATCTCCATAAATTTATTTTAAATGCTAAAAAAATATCTTAAACAAAAATGAGCTTATCTAATAGCTCATTATAGGTTAAAAAATTTTATTCATCAAGAATCAATGTGGATAAGTTGAACAAGACTATTGTTCAAACCGACCAAATTTTGTTTACAGCAATCTAGGGAAGAAATGTTTTAAACCAACCTTTTATCTTATCGACTGTATTACCCATCGAAGAAATTCCAGGGATATCTTTTCTTTCTTCAACATGAGAGAGACCCCACATAATTAAACCTTCTGGAGTTGCATATGATGGATCATCCATCTTGTCAACGACTCCTGGGATACTTTCTGGAAAGCCTATTTGAGCAGGAAGTCTCAATTCTTTTTTAGCCAAATCAACAATGTTTGGCAACTTCGCACCACCGCCACATAATACTATTCCTGCCGGCAATTTTCCTGATCGATCAATCTTTCTTAATTCTTTATCTACCATTGAAAACATTTCTGAAAGTCTTGCTTCAATTATTTCAACAATTTTTTTTCTAGCAACTAATTGTGGCTCACCGCCAACAATTTTTGATAAATCAACCTCATCTCTTTTATCAACATCAGATGTAGCCGCAACTCCATATTCTAATTTAATTCTTTCAGCATCTTCGATTGAGGTTCTTAATCCAATCGCTAAATCATTTGTAATATGTTCTGAACCAATTGGCAAAACAGAAACAGTCATTAAGTCACCTTCCTCATAGACAACTAATCCTGTTGTTCCTCCGCCAATATCTACCAAAACAACACCAAGTTCTTTTTGTTTTTTTGACAAAACAGAATAACTTGCTGCCAAAGGAGATACAATCAGATCGTCAATTTCGATTCCTGCTCTAGCAATACATTTAGTTAAATTTTTAATATATGATGTAGCACCTTCAACTATTACAGCCTCAACTTCTAATCTAACGCCATTCATCCCGATTGGATCCTTAATGCCTTCCTGATTGTCAACAATAAAATATCTTGGCACAACATGTAAAATTTCATGATTAGGTGGCAATGAAATAGCTGATGCCGCATCAATTGCTCTAGAAACATCATCATTAGTAATTTCATTATCAGCACGACCAACAGCAATAACACCTTTGCTATTTTCAGAAATAACATGACTGCCGCCAACAGAAACAAAGGCATGCTCAATTGGCACACCACTTGTTCTTTCTGCTTTTTCAATAGACGAGGATATACTACTTGTTGCTTCTTCAACATCAACAACAACACCACGTCTTATCCCATTAGAAAAAGATTCCCCCAAACCAATAATTTGCGGTTTTTCTGTTTCAAAATCAACTCTTGAAACAATTGTTCTAATTTTGTGAGACCCTATATCTAGTCCAACAATAATTTCTTCTTTAGGCATTTAATTTTGATTTTGTTTTGTAAATATAATACTTTTCAATAATAGATTTATTGTAACAAAAAAATCAATAAATTGTAAGATTAGTTTGTTGATAATTAGATCTAAAAAATTTCTAATTAAATATTAAATAAATTTAAAATTCTTGGCAAGAATATAATCACTCCAATTGCAACAGCCGCTACTGCTGCAACAAGTACAGTTGCTGCCATCATATCTTTAATTACCATTGCATAAGAATGAATTCGAGGCTTCAAAATATCAACGATTCTTTCAAAAATTGAATTAACAAGTTCAGCAAAAATAACCAATGTCATTGCAATTATCAATACTAAGGATTCTAATCTTGATACTTTAAAAAATACCATCAAAATTATCACTATCACGGCAAAAAATAAATGGATTCTAAAATTCTGTTCTTCTTTAAATGTATAAATCAAACCCTTAAAAGAATAACCAAAACTTTTTATCAATCTTTTTAAATCAATTATTTTCATTTTATTTTTTTTAATATCTGATTTTGCATAAAAACCATTTTTTTATAACCATTTTCATCTTCATCCGAATAGTCAAAAAGATGTAAAATCCCATGTATAAGAATTTCTGCTAACTCTTCTTTTTGATTTCTTTTAGCCTTTTTTGCTTGTTTGCTAACTTGATCCAGACAAATAAAAATCTGACCTAAAAATTTCTCTTCTTTAATGTTAAAAGTCAGAACATCAGTAATTTTATCAATTTTACGATATTTTCTATTTAAATATCTTATCTCTTTATTTTTAACCAAAACCAGATCAAAGTCATAATTACTTTTTTCATTCAGATAGCTAAAAGTATTTTTAGCTATCTTTTCAAAAAAGTCTTTACTAATTATTCTCTTTGTGCGATTAATTAAATTCATTATTGTTTGAATGCTTGACTATCTAATTTTCCAATCCTACGTAAATAATCTCTTTCTTTTCTAAATTCACTGCGCTTAATAGCGCTTCTTCTTGTTAAATTCTTACTTTTCTTTCTTTCAAATCGTTTTTTGCTTCTTGCCAAAACTAAAACTCCACTTCTCTGAAGTTGTTTTTTAAACCTTCTTAGCATGCTTTCAATTTTCTCATCGCCTCTTTTGGTTACATCAACCATTAGATTCACCCACCTTTCTAATAAATAATATTTAATAAACTAATTCTTTTGATTTAACTTCTTTTTGATTTCAATAGCTAGATTATCTTGACTTAATACTTCCTGAATACCACTTTGCATATCTCTAATTAAAACACTTTTATCTAGAACTTCTTTTTGACCCAAAATTAATGCATATCTAACACCTTGGTTGCTTGCATATCTTAATTGCGATTTAATACTATCTTTATGCATATTTTCAATAACAAAAATACCATTATCCATTAATGTATTGATAATTCCTAAAGCTTTTTTTCTAGCCATATCTCCCAACTGTACTAACATTATATCAGCTTTCTTTCTAGGCAAATCTTTCCTTTCTCTGTTCTCTTTTAAATAATTAATTATTCTTTCTACACCTAATGCCATGCCTATCGCTGGAGTTTCTCTTCCACCCATAATTTCAACTAAATCATCATATCTGCCTCCACCACCGAAACTTCCTTGTGAAGCAGATGCCTTTTCAGAAGTTGGCCAAAATTCAAAAGCAGTTTTTGTATAGTAATCTAAACCACGAACTAATTTAGAATTCAAATTATAAGGAATTTTAGCTTCATCCAAATATTCAAGTACTTCTTTAAAATGATTGTGGCATTCATCACACAAATAATCAATAATTTGAGGTGCTTCATTTACTACTTCCTGGCATCTTGAATTTTTGCAATCCAAAATCCTTAAAGGATTCTTTTTTAATCTTTTTTTACAATCAATGCACAATCTTTGTTTTTTACTAGACAAAAAATCAACAAGCATTTCACGATATTGTTCACGACAGACTCTACAACCAACACTATTAATCTGAACCTCAAAATTGTTCAATCCAATTTTCTTCAAAACTTTCCATGCAATAAAAATAACTTGCGCATCAATAACTGGTTTTGAACTACCCAAAGCTTCAATATTAAATTGATGAAATTCTCTTTGTCTTCCTGCTTGAGGCTTTTCTCTGCGAAACATCGGACCAACGTAATATAATTTTACTGGTTGAGGATAGGTATGCATTCCATTTTCTATATAAGCTCTAACAACACCGGGAGTACCCTCTGGTCTTAATGTTAAATCATCTCCCCCTTTGTCTAGAAAAGAAAACATTTCCTTCTGAACAATATCTGTGTTCTCTCCAGTCGATCTTTGGAACAACTCAGTCCTTTCTAAAATAGGGGTTTCTACTTTACTAAAACCAAAAGTTGCAGTAGTTTTTTCTACAGCATCTAAAAATAAATCCCAATATGGCATTTCTGAAGGCAATATATCATGCATCCCTCTAACTTTTTCAACTAATTTTTTCTTTACTCTTAATTTAGGTTTCTTTAATGTTTTCTTAGGTCTGCCCATAGTTAATAATTAATTTTTAACACTAAAATAAAGCGGCGTTTTAAAAATACCAACTTTTGCCAATGGCCAGCCTCGCAGCCAAACACGTCCTATCAAATTTTTTTCTGGCAAAGGACCCCATATTCTCGAATCACTACTGGCTTTTCTATTATCACCCAAGACAAAATATTCATCATCATTGACTTTATAATCGATTTTACCTGGAGTTTTCAAATCTGCTGGCAAATAACTCTCGTCAACCAAAACTCCTTCCGGATGATCTTGGTTATATATTTTAACACTTCCATCAAAAATTTCAAGTCTTTCACCTGGCAAAGCAATAATTCTCTTTATAAAATATTGAGATGGATCTTTTGGATATTTTAAAATAACAACGTCTCCTCGCTTAGGTTTTTCGAAACGATAGCTTATTTCATCAACGATAAGATATTGACCATCAGAAAAATTCGGCTCCATGCTATCACCTCTTACAAAAAAAGGTTGAAACAAAAAATATCTTATTGGAACAATAATTGCTAGAGAAATCAAAATAATCTTTACCAATTCAACAACAAATTCTTTTGTTGAGGTCTTTTGCACTGTTTTTGTTTCCATTTTAAAACCTCCATCGCTTTTTTAAAAAAGCAAATTAGTATTTTTTTAATTAATATAATTATACCACAACTAAAGATTTGTTAGCAAGACCAATTGACATCAATAAACAACAACTTATATAATACATTATATATTATGTTAAATCATAACAGCGAAAAAAATAAAAACTGGAAAGATAAAATTGTCCCAACATTCTTGATTATTTTTTTATTGATTGCTTCACTTATTTCATATAAGTTTTTTTCAATTGGCAAAACAATTTTCAAAATAACAGCTGCAAATACGTCGTTATTAGGACAGCTTCAAAAATTTGCAATACCTAACAAAAAACTAAAAGGCGAAAAAGAAAAAAGAACAAACATATTACTTCTTGGAGTTGGCGGAGAAGGTCATGATGGCGCAATGCTTACTGACACAATTATTATTTTCAGTATTAAATATGAAGATGATAAACCTAGAGTTGCTCTGATTTCTATCCCTCGAGATCTCTATGTTGATCTAAAAAATTTTGGCAACACAAAAATTAATAGCATTTATGCTTTAGACAAAGATAGCAGTCCTGATTCAAATCGCATTATTAAATCAATCGAAGATATCACTGGTCTGCCAATCCATTATTATGTTCAAGCTGACTTTGAAGGTTTTAAAAAAGCCGTTGATGCTATTGGCGGAATTAATGTTAATGTAGAACACAGTTTTATCGATGAAGAATACCCAACTGATGACTTCGGATATGAAACAATTTCTTTTGAAAAGGGGTTAAATCACATGAATGGAGAAACAGCACTAAAATATTCTCGATCTCGACATGGCATTGTTACTGATGGCTCAGAAGCATACGAAGCAAACGACAGTGCTAGAGCAAAAAGGCAACAACAAATTCTTTACGCTTCAAAAGAAAAAGCAATGTCTCTCTGGACTATTAGTAATCCTAAAAAAATTAATGATCTTTTAGGAATTCTTGGAGAACATATAAGAACGAATTTAGAGCTATGGGAAATGTTAAAACTTGGAGAGCTTGCCAAAAATATTGATTCAAGCGATCTAAAAAATCACGTTCTAGATGATTCTCCAAATGGCTTGCTCTATGCTTCAACTAGTCCGGACGGTGCATTTATTTTTCTGCCAAAAACAAATAACTTCACAGAGATCCATCATTACTGCAAAAATGTTTTTGAGCCAAAACAAGAAGATATTGAAACAGCAAATATTAAAGTCCTGAATGGAACAGAAATTCCAAATCAAGCGCAAGAAGCAGCCGCAATGATCGCCTATGATAATATCAAAATATTAGCTCTTGACAATGCATCGAAAATAGATTATAACAAAACGATAGTCTATGATTATTCAAATGGCAAAAAACCAAATACTATCGAATTTTTAAAAAACAGATTTGATGCTAAAGTCATTAAATCAACAACCATTCCGAAAGAATATATTGATAATAATAATCAAATAGACATTATTATGATTATCGGTAAAAATTTTTCGCAATTACCTCGCTATGAATACTAATGTCGTTATAATTGGCAGACCAAACTGTGGCAAATCAACACTTTTTAACAAACTTGTTGGACGTAGTAAAGCTGTTACATCACCCATTGCTGGTACAACAAGAGACGTTGTCAAAGGTTCTACTAGTTGGAAAGGAAAAGTATTTACGCTTTTTGACACTGGAGGATTCGAATACAAAGTCAAAGAACAAGATGTTATAAGTAAAAGTGTTCAAGACCAAATCCAATTCGCTTTAAAAAAAGCGGATATTATTTTATTTATAACAAATATTAAAACAGGCATTACTGCCCCAGATATTAGTTTTTCTCAAGAACTTAAAAAAGTAAAAAAACCAATAATTCTTGTTGCAAATAAAGCTGACAATGAAGATTTAAGACAAAGAGGATCAGAGATGTTAAGCCTTGGACTCGGACAACCACAAGTAATTTCAGCCTTAACTAGCGTTGGCGTTGGAGATTTGCTTGATAAAATATCTGCCTTAATAGAAAAAACAGAAGAATCAGAAAATGAAGACAATGAAATTAAACCAATTAGAGTGGGTTTTTTTGGCAAACCTAATGTCGGAAAATCTTCAATAATTAATGCTTTAACTGGTGAAGAAAAAGTTATTGTTTCTGATATTCCAGGAACAACAAGAGATGCAATCGAAAATACTATTAATTATAAGAATAAAAAATTAATTGTAATTGACTCTGCTGGAATAAAAAGAAAAAGAGAAGCCAGATTTGATATTGAAAAATTTTCTATCAGAAAAAGCTTGCAAACAATTTTAGATTGTGATGTTATCTTGTTTGTTGTAGATTGCGAGGACTTTTTATCAAGACAAGATAAAAGAATTTCCGAAAGAATTCTAGAAAGTAAGGCTAGTGTCATCATTGTCGCCAACAAATTTGATTTAATGGAACAAAAACAAAATAATATTGATAAAATAGTAAACTCACTACGTTTCCATTTTAATTTCCTTTATTTTGCTCCAATTATTTTTACTTCCGCAAAGACAAATCAAAATATTAAAGAAATTTTAGATTTAATACTTTTAGCTGATGAAAAAAGAAAAAAAGTTGTTAATCAAGAAGAATTAACAAAATTTTTATTAGACATCTTAAAAAATTATCCTCCTCATCGCAATAAAAAATCAAAGAAAAGACCAAAGCTAATTAGGCTAATTCAATTCAGAACTGATCCGCCAAAATTTAATCTTTATTTAGAAGGACCAGAAACAATCGCTCCTCAATATTTAAGATTTTTAGAGCGAAAAATTCACGAAAAATATGGATTTGAATGCGCTCCACTTCATATTTCAGTAGCACGTGAAGACAAATAATTTAGCATTATATTTTTAAAATCCGATTCAAATAATTTCCTAAAATAAAAAAAACAAAAAATAACAACTTCAATTATGATAAACATTTGCCGGGCAATAGGAAAAAGAATTGATCAAAAATTTCTAGATGATTTTTCAAAAGAAGGTATCCTTTATGATTCAAAAAAAATCTGGCTTACTATTACAGGCAATAGTGTGCGAACTCCTCGTTTTATCTGCGGAATTTCAAAACAATTAACACGCGGACAATTAATTAAAACCAAAAAAAATTAATTATCTTGGCTGGAAGTTTTAAAATTGTTGATATTCCTTTAGAGCATCCTCTATATCAAGAAATAATAATTGATCGCACAAAGCCAAAAAGATTTGTTATTACGCTTGATCTATCTAAATTTCCTGCTGGCTATTCAGGAAATATAAAATTATCTTTTCATTTAGATCCTAAAAGCGTTCTGATCTAAATCTTATTAAAAAAATAAATAATATTTAATTTATGAAAATAATTATTGGTCTAGGCAATCCAGGTGAAAAATATAATAACACTCGTCACAATGTTGGCTTTCAAACTTTAAACATATTAGCAAAAAAGCTGGATCTAAATTTTAGTTTAGAAAAAAAATTCAATGCTGAAATTGCTCAGACTACTCTAAAAGACGAAAAAACAATTCTTGCCAAACCACAAACTTTTATGAATAATTCCGGTCTTTCAGTTCAAGCTCTTGTTTCATTTTACAAAATTGATCCTAAAAAAGATCTAATTATAATTTACGACGACATTGATTTGCTAATTGGTGAAATCAGAACTTCTGGACAATCTTCTGGCGGTCATAACGGCATGCAATCAATTATTCAATCATTAGGAACAAATGAAATAAAACGCTTTAGAATCGGTATTTTAAATTTGCCAAAAGAACAGATTTCCAAAACTTCTAATTATGTTCTTGGAAATTTTTCGAAAAAAGAGCAAGACATTATTAGTAAAAGTATAGGCCAAGTCATTGAAGAAATTGTTTAAAACAGAATAAAAAATCGCAATAATGCGATTTTATTTTATAATTTAATCATGCTTTATCCATTTTCCTGTCTGCAAGCCTAAGCAAAAGCTTAAATTATAGCTACTCACAAAACTTAAGGAGGGATAGTTTTGCTTTGGCAACTCGCAGACAGAAAAATGAAAAAAACTTTTTCATAACATATTAGCAAATGGAAAAAAAATGTCAAGATTCGAAATCTTGCCAAAAAGATAAAAATATGCTATCCTCTACCCATGCTAGAACAACTAGCCAAAACGCTTTCTTCAAACAAAAAAACGGTTTTTACCGGCATTTGTGAACAAGCAAAGCCATACATTATTACCAAGCTGATACCCCCAGAAAATCAAAATCAGCCGATTTTTTATTTTGTAAAAAATCATCAACTTGCATTATTCACATATTATAATCTAAAAAACTGGCAACACAATACCATAGCCAGAATTTTCAAACCAATCGAAGAAAAATCACTAAATCTAGACAATGAAAAAATACGACAAAATTTCATAGAAAAACAAAATTTTTTATCAGATATATCAGAAAATAAGCCTGGATTTTATGTTATTCCAATCGAACATATTGATAGCTCATGTCCAAAGATTAACAATTTTGAAAAAAATTTCTCAAGTGCTACAAAAAATGAGCTTATAGATCCAAATGATTTAGCAAAAGATCTAACTTCTCAAGGATATGAACGAGCAACAAATGCCGTCTCAAAAGGATACTTTTCTAAGAAAGGCGGTCTTATCGAAATATTTCCAATCAACAAAAAATATCCAGTCAGAATAGAATTTATTGGTAATAGAATTGAAGAAATTCAACTCTTTGATCCAAAAAATAGAAAAGGATTAGAAAAAATTGATTTAATATTTATTCCACCTATCAAGACCAATGACAGTAACGGCAAGTTATCTGATTATTTAAAATTAACAAAAAAAGCAATTGCTATTATTAACGATCCTCAAAGCTTAAAAGAATCCATCGATCCATTTTCTTACAAACCATACCAGCAATTCGAAAAAACAATCAGTGAATTAACACAAATTATCATTCAATCTTTTCCTGAAGAAAAAACAATTGATCTTGATTTTTCATCAATTCCAAATTATAGCAACAATTTATTAGCTCTTAAAAAAGATTTACAAAAATATCAAGATTTTAAAATAATTATTTTTACCCAAGAAGAAAAAATAATTAAAAAAATATTTGCTAATTTAAATATTGATCCTTCTGAAATAATTTTTGAAAAAAAAGAATACTTAAAAAATATTACGGGCTTTAAAAGCAATCAACATAAATTACTATTTTTAACTGACAATGAAATAATTCAAGAAAAAACTGAAAATAAAAAAAGAATTAATGAAGCTTTTATTTCCGAATTAAAAATTAACGACTTTTTAGTTCATGAAGATCATGGTATTTGTTTATTTAAAGGAACAACAAAAAGAATTATTGATAAAATTGAAAAAGAATATTTGATTTTGGAATATGCCAATAACGATAAACTTTTTTTGCCAGTTGAATATTCTGAAAAAATAACTAAATATATTGGCCAATCACATCCAAAAATCAATCGCCTTCATACTGCTTCTTGGTTAGAATTAAAAAGTAAAATAAAAAAAAGGACTGAAATTATTGCCAAGGATCTTCTAAAAATTTATGCCAGTCGCGAAAAATCACAAGGCTTTACTTTTTCAGCTGATACAGAGATTCAAAAAGAATTAGAAAATAGTTTTCCATATCAAGAAACTCCTGATCAAATAAAAGTCATTAAAGAGGTAAAAGACGATATGGAAAAGAAAAAATCAAAAAAACCAATGGATCGATTAATTTGTGGCGATGTTGGTTTTGGTAAAACAGAAATCGCGTTACGTGCTGCTTTCAAAGCTACTCAAGATAAAAAACAAGTTGCTATTCTTTGTCCAACAACCATTCTTGCTAAACAACATTTTGATAATTTCAAAAATCGATTAGAAAATTTTGATTTAAAAATTGCAGTTATTTCTCGCTTCCAATCAAAATTGCAACAACAAGATATCTTGGAAAAATTATCAACTGGACAAATTGATATCATCATTGGTACTCACCGACTATTATCAACTGATATAAAATTTAAAGATTTAGGTCTTCTAATCTTAGACGAGGAACAAAGATTCGGTGTTAAACATAAGGAAACAATCAAAAAATTAAAAGCTAATATTGATATTCTGGCATTATCAGCAACTCCAATTCCCAGAACTTTGAATTTATCATTATCCGGACTTCGAGATATTAGTATTATCAGCACTCCGCCTCCAGGTAGACAATCAGTAATTAATTACATAAAGCCATATTCTGAAGATACAATCTATAATGCTTTCAAAAAAGAGCTTGATCGCAATGGCCAGATTTATTTTCTCCATAATAAAGTCCAAACTATCCAGGCTGCAACAGAAAAAATTAAAAATTTGTTAAAAAAATATAACAAGCCAATTTCAGTTGCCTTCGCTCATGGACAAATGCCAGAAAACAATCTTGAAAAAATCATGGCTGAATTTTACGACAAAAAAATTGATATTTTGATTGCTTCATCAATTATTGAGAATGGCCTTGATATTCCAAATGTTAATACCATCATTATTGATAATGCTTCCAATTTTGGTCTCGCTGATTTATATCAGCTAAAAGGAAGAGTCGGAAGAGGACAAAAACAAGCCTTTGCTTACTTTTTGTATAAAAGCACAGAATTAAAAGAAAAAGCAAGACGCAGATTAGAAGCATTGCTTGAAGCAAAAGAGCTTGGATCTGGTTTTCAATTGGCATTAAGAGATCTTGAAATTAGAGGTGCAGGAAATATTTTAGGTAAAGAGCAATCTGGCGCTGTCACAACAGTTGGCTTAAATTTATATTGCCGACTACTAAATCAGGCAATTCAAAATCTAAAATCAGGACAAGAAAAGACAACTGAAGAAAAAATATCGCCAACTCTTGATTTGCCATTATCAGCTTATTTATCTGAAAAAATATTTCCTAATTTTGAAAAAAGATTAAAACTATACCAACAAATTACGAATATCGAAAATATTAATGAACTAGAACAACAAAAAAACAATCTGCTCAAAGACATCGTAAATAATAGCGCTGAAGCAAATACTCAAATAAACTACTTAAATAATTTATTCTATATATTAGAACTTAAAATTATTGCCCAAAAAGCAAAAGTTAAATATATCAAGACAAAGCAAATTAATCAGCCAGACGGAAAAAATTTTAATCGTTTTGTTATTAACTTCATTGGACAAACAAATTACGAAAAAGCATATCAATTAATCAAAAAAAATCCTCAATGGGATATTGAAGATACTGAAATAAAAATAAACCAGTCTGATCTTGGACCAGACTGGAAAAATTCATTAAAACAAAGTTTACAATTTTTTATTTAATTTTTTACTTGAATGTTTTCAAGCAAAGCATCCATGTGCTTTATATTATTTTCAGTATAATAATCTTCTGCTTCTTTTGTTGGAAAAGCTTGACCAGGAGTAATTGTGAATACTTTATTGCCAGCAGAAAAGAGATACTTGATTCCTAAAATACCATATTTTTGATCAAATTCATCTGTAACTATAACTTTTAAAGCATTAATTTTTTGATCCTTACCAATCATAACACTTTCTAATTCTAACAAATTATCTTGGTCAAAATTATAAGTTATAACATCTCTTAGAGATTCTTTTGCATCGTTATTAATAACGCCAACTCCGAATATTCCAAAATCATAAAAATCATATTTTCTTTCACCAGGAATATCAATTTGTCTTACCTTTCGACTTTGTTCTAATACTTCAGGATATAAGAAAGAAATTCCTTGAACATCAAATTCCAACCAATCAGCAGTTACATTTTTGCTCTCATTTAAATTTACATTTTCATTTACAGCAGTATTTTCATTAACATTTACTTTTTGTTCATTTACCTTAATTTCTTCTATTTTTTTATCTTTCTTTAAACTAATATAGTTCTTAAATTCAATATCACTTGTAACTAAAAAAGCAATTAAATATCCTCCTAAACCTAAAACCAAAACACCAAAAATTATTCCCAAAACAATTTTTAATGTTTTTTCTCGATTTTGCTTTTTTTGTTCTTGATTTTGTTCGTTAATCATAAAAAATGATTTAAAATAAATTATCTAACAGTATAATTTATTTTTGGCTTTTTGTCAACAGTTTGTTTATAACCTACTTTTTTGCTACCATAAAACAAATAGTCAATTTTGTAAAATCTATGAATAATGACCTCAAATACTGGAATGCTCTAAATCAAAATTTAAAAATTGGTGCCAGAAGATTCAAAAAAATATATAACTATTTTTCCGACATGGAACAAGCCTGGCATGCCGATTCATTAGAATTAAGCAAAGCTGGCTTAGAAGATAAAGTCATAGATTATATTCTAGTAAAAAGACCAACCATTTCAATAGATTTTGAAATGGAAAGATTAGAAAAAGAAAATATCCAAATCATTACAATCAAAGATAAAAAATACCCAAAATTGCTCAAAGAAATTTATGACCCGCCTGCTCTACTCTATGTCCGAGGCGAATTAAAAGAGCAAGACGAATTTGCCATCAGCGTTGTTGGCACTAGAAAAATTTCTCAATACGGTAAACAAGTTGTTCCTGATATTGTCCATGAATTAGCAAGCAACAAAATCACAATAATATCTGGTTTAGCACTTGGAACTGATACTTTTGCTCATCAAGCAGCAATTGCTGCCCAAGGTCGAACTATCGCAGTCTTAGGATCAGGACTCGATCGGCAACATATTTACCCGTATTGCAACAAATCTCTTTCTGAAATTATTTCTCAACATGGAGCAATAATTTCCGAATATCCATTGGGTACCTTGCCACTAAAACAACATTTTCCTGCTCGTAATAGGATTGTATCTGGCATGTCACTTGGGATATTAATAATTGAAGCACCAATGGATTCTGGCGCTTTGATTACAGCTAAATTTGGTTTAGAACATAATCGAGATATCTTTTCGATTCCTGGCAGTATTTATTCTGAAAACTCAAAAGGACCAAATAATTTAATTAAACAAGGTGCAAAATTAATTACTTGTGCCCAAGATATCTTAGATGAACTTAATCTATCGCTTGCAACTTCATATCAACAAACCAAAAAAATTGTTCCAGAAAGCAAAGAAGAAGAAATCTTATTAAATATAATTACCAAAGAACCTCTTCACATTGACAAAATAGTTCAGCAATCCAAAATGCCTGCTTCACAAGTTAGTGCATCTTTAACAATAATGGAGATGAAAGGTAAAGTTCGTAATTTAGGAGCAATGAATTATGTATTAGCCAGATGAAAATTTGACTTATTCCATAAAAAGATTATTGTAGAAAATATACAATAAAAATATTTTTTACTTTTAAAATTTTACTTTTAAAATTTATGCCTAAGTTAGTTATAGTTGAGTCGCCTACAAAAGCCAGAACAATAACTCGTTTTTTACCAAAAAAAGATTATATTATCGAATCTTCTTACGGCCATATCCGCGATCTCCCCAAAGCAGAATTAGGAGTTGATGTTGAAAATAATTTTGAACCAAAATATATTATTCCAACAAAAGCTAAAAAACAAGTCAGCATTTTAAAAAAAGAAACTAAAAAAGCTGATAGCGTGATACTTGCAACTGATGAAGACCGCGAAGGAGAAGCAATCGCCTGGCATCTCGTTAAGGCTCTCGATCTAGATCAAGACAAAGCTGATCGTATTGTTTTTCATGAAATTACCGAAAAAGCGATTCTTAATGCTTTAAAAAAGCCTCGAAAAATAAATTTAGATTTAGTCGATGCTCAACAAGCACGACGTATTTTAGATAGATTAGTTGGCTACAAACTATCGCCTTTTTTATGGAAAAAAATTAGACGCGGATTATCAGCTGGACGTGTTCAATCTGTTGCTGTCCGCTTAATTGTTGATAAAGAGAGAGAAAGAGAAAAATTTAAAGAACAAGAATATTGGCAAATAGAAGCAGAACTAAAGAAAAAAAACGCTAAAGAATCATTTCTAGCAAGATTAATTAAAAAAGACGAAACAATCTTCAAGAAATTAGACATTAAAAATAAAGAACAAGCCGACAAAATTGTTACTGATCTTAATAATGCAGAATATTTAGTATCAGATATTATAAAAAAAGAAATCAGAAAATCTCCAACTCCTCCATTTACAACCAGTACTTTGCAACAAGAAGCTTCAAAAAAATTAGGCTATTCTGCAAAACAAACAATGATGCTTGCTCAACAACTCTACGAAGGTATTAATATTGATGGTAAATCAACAGGCTTGATTACATACATGAGAACAGATTCTGTTAACTTAGCTGAAGATGCTTTAGCTGAAGCAAAAAATGTTATTGAACAAAAATATAGTTCAGAATATTCTCTATCTGAACCAAGACGTTTCAAAACTAAATCAAAAGGCGCGCAAGAAGCACATGAAGCAATCAGACCGACTTCTTTCACTAGAATCCCGGACGAAATACAAAACAGTTTAGATCCAAAACAGTACAAACTTTACCGCCTAATTTGGCAAAGAGCTCTTGCCTGTCAAATGCAACAAGCAACCCTAGATTCTGTCTCTGTTGATATCAAAGCAAAAAATTATACCTTCAGATCTAATGGTTCAACAGTCAAATTCGCTGGCTTTTTAAAAGTCTATGCGCAAGATGGAAAATTACCTTTGAAAGAAGTAATTTTGCCAGAATTAACAAAAAACGAAATTTTAGATTTTGTAAAGTTACTTCCAGGCAAACATATGACCGAACCGCCTGCTCGCTATTCTGAAGCAACATTGATTAAAGCACTAGAAGAACAAGGTATCGGCCGTCCATCAACCTATGCTCCAACCCTCTCCACAATTCAATTACGAAACTATGTTACTAAAGACGAAAACCGCAAATTCTATCCTACTGAAGTCGGAATTTTAGTTGATGACCTTCTAGTTAAACATTTTCCACAAATTGTCGATATTAAATTTACAGCTTTAATGGAAGAAAGCTTAGATAAAATTGCAGAAGGTGAAAAAAAATGGCAACCAACTATCAAAGAATTTTATGATCCTTTTGCTAAAAATTTAAAAACCAAAGAAACTGAAGTTAAAAAATTTGAAGAAGAAACTGGAAAAAAATGTCCAAAATGCGGAAAACCAGTTGTTATCAAATATGGACGTTTTGGGAAATTCCAAGCTTGCTCTGGCTTTCCAGAATGTAAATTTGCCGAACCAATCGAATCAGAAAAGAAAGAAAAAGAAGAGCTTGAAAAAAAATATGCTGGAGAAAAATGTGAAAAATGCAATTCGCCGATGATTATTAAACAAGGACGTTTCGGCCAATTCTTAGCTTGCTCTAAATATCCAGAATGCAAAACAACTAAGCCAATTGAAAAAACAACTGGGGTCAAATGTCCAAAATGTGGCAAAGGAGATATTATTGAAAAAAGATCAAAACGAGGCAAAACTTTCTTTGCCTGCAACCAATATCCAAAATGCAAAAATGCCTATTGGAGCAAACCTACTGGCGAAAAATGTCCTAAATGCCAATCACTATTGATTTATGCTACTGATAAAAAAATAAAATGTTCGAGCAAAGAGTGCGATTTTACAAAAGATCAGCCAGAAAAAAAAGAAGAAAAATAATTCAATTACCCTAGCAAAACTAGGGTTTTTTATTAAATTTGACTTGCTTAAAATTTAGATTTATGCTAATAATATCAAGTTTATGAACGAAAAAATATTTTTCGACCAAGCTAAACAACTTTACCAAGATAATGAGCTTGAATTAATCAAGAAGGCTTATCTTTTTGCAAATCGCTGCCATATTGACCAAATGCGCGAAAGTAAGGAGCCTTTTATTACTCACCCACTTAATGTGGCTCTTTTTTTAATGAAAATGAATCTTGACGCCACTACAATCGTTGCCGCACTACTACATGATACTGTCGAAGATACATGCATTAAATTAGAGGACATAAAAAAAGAATTTGGCAACGAAGTTGCTAAATTAGTTTCTGGTGTTACAAAATTAAAACAAGCCGTAATTTACCAAGAAAATATTAAAAGTTATTCAGCTGAAAATATTAGAAGAATGTTTCTAGCAATGGCACAAGATATTCGTGTTGTCTTGATCAAATTAGCTGATCGATATCACAACATGGCTACTTTAGATTACAAAGAACCAAAAAAAAGATTAGAAAAAGCCCGTGAAACACTTGATATTTATGCTCCTTTAGCAAATCGTCTTTGCATGGGTGAACTAAAAGGCCAATTAGAAGACTACGCCTTCCCTATACTAATGCCAAATGAATATAATTGGGTCAAAGGCTTAACCCAGAAAAAGATTGAAGAACGAAAAAAATACATTGATAAAGTCATAATTGATATAAAAAGAAAACTAAAAAAAGCAAATTTTAAATATATTGATATTCACGGAAGAGCAAAACATTATTACAGTCTTTATAAAAAATTATTACGCAATAATAAAAATATCAATGAAATTTATGATATCGTTGCTTTACGTATAATAGTTAAAGACATTCCAACATGTTATGCCGTGTTAGGTCTTATTCATCAAAATTGGAGACCTTTAATAGGTAGAATCAAAGACTATATTGCGTTACCAAAAACAAACGGCTATCAATCTATACATACTACTGTAATCAGACCAGATGGCGAAATCATCGAAATCCAAATTAGAACAGCAACTATGCACGAAGAAGCAGAACGCGGTATTGCAGCTCACTGGCAGTACGATGAATTAGGTAAGCCAAAAAATCCAGCGAAACTACCAGCTGAAAAAATTGCTTGGATTAAAAAATTGACTGATTGGCAAAAAGAGCTGCCAATCAAAAATAGGTCAGAAAAATTTGCTGAATCTCTAAAAATTGATATCTTTAAAGATCGCATCTTTGCTTTCACGCCAAAAGGTGACGTTTTAGATTTACCAGAAAACGCAACTCCAATCGACTTTGCTTATCAAGTTCATACTGAAATTGGACACAGATGCAAAGAAGTTTGGATTAACGGCCATATTGCTTCATTAGATTATAAAATCAAAAATGGTGACGTTGTTAATATTGTCACCTCATCAATTGCAAAACCAAAAAGAGATTGGCTAACTTTTGCTAAAACTAGCATTGCTCAAAGTAAAATTAAAGATTGGTTTAAAAAGGTAGATAAAGACAAAAATATCGCTTACGGGAAAAGAATTTTAAATATTGAGCTTGCTCAGTTAGGACACAAGCCAATTGAAACCGTACCTAAAACTAAACTTTCTAATGCTTTACAAAAATTAAATTATCATGATTTAAATGGCATGCTCGCTGCATTAGGAGAAGGAGAAATCAATTTAAATCAAATCATCAAAGCTATTTATGAAGAAAAGGAATTCTTAGAAAAAGATGACAAAAAATTTATTTTCTTTAAAAAAGAACCACAACCAAGAGCAATAATTTCCGAAACTGGCGGGTTTTTAACCAAAATAGCAAAGTGCTGTAATCCAACGATTAACGATAAAATCAAAGCTCATATCACCAGATCTGAAGGCGCTAGTATTCATAAATATAATTGCCCAGAGTTGCTAAAAGCAGAACAAGGTAGAATTGTTGATGCTAAATGGGATACAGATCTAAAAGAAAATTTTCACGCTAAGATTGAAGTCGAAAGCCTTAATCGCATTGGTATGATCAAAGATATATCAACACTCTTATCAAATTTTAATATTAATATTGAAAATTTTCACTCAAAACAAAATCCTAAAAAGGATACTTTTATCCTTTGTTTACACCTTGAAATAAAAAACCTCGATCAGTTTTTCGAGGTTTTGCATGAAATTTCTAAAATTGAAGGTATAATTGATGTCAGAAAAGTTTAATAACTTTTTCCAGAAATTACTTCCATAATATTTCCTAATTCTTCTTCAGAAAAGAAATCAACAATCACCTTACCTGTTTTTCCAGTTTTCTTTATTTCTACTTTTGTACCCAAAGATTGAGCCAAACGCTCCTCATAATCTAAGATTAGAGGAGTTTTTTGATTGAAAGATCTTAAATGTTTTTTTACTTTTACACTCTTTGCTCCATTTTCAGAATCCCGAACAGATAAATTGTTCAGCAAAATATTCTTAAATAATTTCAATTGTTCTTCTTCAGTTTTCAAACTTAAGATTGCTTTTGCATGACCAAAGCTAATTTTCTTTTCAAAAATAGCCTTTTGTATCTCTTCTGGCAAAGTCAACAATCTTAAAGTATTTGTCACAAAAGCACGGCTTTTAGCAACTTTTTTTGCTACTTCTTCCTGTTTTAAATTAAATTCATCAATTAAACTGCTGTAAGCCAAAGCTTCTTCCATGGGATTCAAATCTTGACGCTGGACATTTTCGACTAAAGCCATTTCTAATTTTTGCTGTTCAGTCAACTCTCTAACAATCACTGGAACTTTTTTTAAACCAGCAAGTTTTGATGCTTGAAGTCTTCTTTCTCCAGCCAATAGCTGATACTGATTATCAAAAACCTTCGTTGCAATCAATGGCTGTAAAATTCCATGTATTTTAATTGATTCTGCCAACTCTTTTAACTGTAATTCATCAAAATGTTTTCTTGGTTGATGCGGATTTGGTTCAATAAAATTAGTTTCAACCAAAATTACCGACTCACTCAAAGCAGGCGAAAATTTCTTTAATCTTTCAACTGTTTTCTGACTGACTTCCTTTTTTTGACTATTTTTAACAAATTGATTCTTTTTTAATGGGATTAAAGATTCCAAACCACGTCCCAAACTCTTATTTAGCATAAATAGTTTTTACTTTTTGTTGTGAATTTTCTAAATTTATTTTATTAATAACGTCTAATGCTTCTTTGCCTAAACTCCGATAAGCACGAGCTCCTTTTGACCAAGAAGCATATTGTAGAATTGATTTTCCAAAACTTGGAGCTTCAGCTAATCTAACATTGCGAGGAATAATTGATTCAAAAACTCTAAATGGAAACTTTGTTCTAACTTCTGATACAACCTCTTCCGACAATTTGATTCTTCGATCATGCATTGTCAGTAATACTCCTAAAATTTCCAAATTAGGCTGTAAATTATCTTTAATCAACTGAATTGTTTTCAATAATTGGCCTAAACCTTCCAAAGCATAATACTCACATTGTACTGGAATTAAGACATAATTAGAAGCAACTAAACTGTTAATAGTTAACAACCCTAAAGAAGGTGGACAATCAATTAATACAAAATCAAAATCAACAAGTTTCTCTAATGCTTTTTTCAATCTATATTCTCTATCCTCCATGTCAACCAATTCGATTGTTGCACCAGCTAGAGATTGATTAGTTGGTAACACAAAAAGATTTTTCACCACTGATTCCATAATCACATCATGAATGTCAGCTTTATCAGTCAGCACTTCATAAATTCCTTTTGTCTCTTCATTAACCAAGACACCAACACCAGAACTCGCATTTCCTTGTGGATCAAAATCAACAATTAATACCCGTTTTCCCAATTCAGCCAAAGCTGCCGCAAAATTTATTGTTGTGGTTGTTTTACCAGTACCGCCTTTTTGATTTACAATTGATATTATATTTGGCATACTTTTATCTTATCATACTATATTTAATTAAAATTGACAACAACGTAAAATCAAGCTAAAATTGATTTAAAGTGACTAGCCGAAGTGGCGAAATGGCAGACGCGCACGACTCAAAATCGTGTGAGTTTACTCATGAGGGTTCGACTCCCTCCTTCGGCATTTATATTATACCAAATTTATTCAAAAACGGCTCACTCGAGTCGTTTTTTTGTTATTTCATTATTTAGTTATTTCTAATTATTTAAGTCCTGGCATTTCATATTTTCCACACAACTTCTTAACTTCATTCTTTATCCTTTTTAAAACTCGTTCGTTATTCACATTCTCGCTTACTTCATTCATCCAAAAAGCAATTTGCTTCATTTCTTTTTCTTTCATACCCAAAGTTGTTATTGCCGGTGTTCCAATCCTAATTCCAGACGGATCAAAAGGTGAGCGCTTATCATAAGGTACTGTATTTGCATTACATTCAATTCCTGCTTTGATTAAAGCAGACGACATTTGTTTGCCAGACAAATTCTTGTTTGTCATATCAATTAAAATCAAATGATTGTCAGTTCCACCAGTTACCAAATCAAAATTATAATTTAATAATTCTTTTGCCAAAGCTTGAGCGTTTTTGATAATCTGCTTAGCATAATTCTTAAATTTTGAAGTATCAGCTTCTTTCAACGCTACAGCAATTGCCGCAGTTGTATTATCATGCGGTCCCCCTTGAAGACCAGGAAATACGGCTTTATCAATCAATTTAGCATGTTTTTCTTTACACATAATCATCGCTCCTCTTGGACCTCGTAAAGATTTATGTGTTGTCGTTGTTACAACATCAGCATAAGGAACTGGACTTTGATGCAATCCTGCTGCTACTAATCCTGAAATATGGGCAATATCAGCCAAAAAATAAGCACCAACCTCATCAGCAATCTCTTTGAATTTTTTAAAATCAATCTTACGAGGATAAGCAGTTGCACCAGCAACAATAATCTGTGGTTTTTCACGTTTTGCTATCTCTAAAATTTCATCGTAATCTAACAGGTTCGTTTTTTTATCAACAGCATATTGAACCGCATTAAAAAACTTGGCAGTTGCTGAAACTTTCCAGCCATGAGTTAGATGTCCGCCATGAGGCAAGCTCATTCCCATTATTTTTTCTGAAGGTTTAAGTAAAGCAAAATAGACCGCCAAATTTGCTGGAGAACCAGAATATGGCTGAACATTAACATGATCTGCCCTGAACAACTTTTTTGCTCGGGCTACAGCTTCTTCTTCAATTTGATCAATGTACTCTTGTCCTTCATAATATCTTTTTCTAGAATAGCCTTCAGAATACTTATTTGTCAAAATAGAGCCAGTTGCTTCTAATACGCTCTTTGAAACATAATTTTCAGAAGGAATTAAACGAATACTCTCAGCTTGTCTTTTCTGTTCTTTTTTAATAAGATCGTAAATCTTTCTATCTGTTGCTTTTAGCATAATTTAAAATTTAAATATCAAAAATAAAAATTACAATGCAAAATTTAAAATTTTTTATTTTACATTGTCATTTTCCATTTTGATTTTTGCATTTTCAATTTTCACATCTCCTTGTCTTAACATTTTAATTTTATTTTCAGTTACATCAACTACTGTTGAGATATGGCCTTCTGTTAATTTTCCGCCATCGATCACTAAATCAGGTTCATTGCTTTTTCCCTCAAACTGTTTCTTAATGTCTTCAACAGAATAGCAAGTCTTCTCGCCTGCCAAATTTGCACTTGTTGAAGTTACTGGAAAATCTACCTTCTCCATTATTTTTTTTATTAAATCATAACTTGATATTCTAATTCCTAATGTATTTTTTACAAAAGGAATATTTTTTTTATTTTTTAAAACCAAAGTTAAAGGTCCAGGCAAATATTTTTTTGCCAATTCCAATGCATTGTTATTAATCTCAACATATTCTTTTGCCATTTCCAAATCTTTCATAAAAACAGATAATTCCTTACTAACATCGCGCTGCTTAATCTCAAAAACCTTTTTAACAGCATCTTTACTCAAAGCATTAGCCAGTATTCCATAAGCAGTTTCTGTCGGTGCAACAATAACTTTATTATCTTTTAAATATTTTATAATCTCATCAATTTTTATTTCATCGATATCAACTATTTTCATAGCAATTACTTTATAAACTTTAGAAACTAATTAATTTATCTTATCATAGCCAAAACTTATTGCAAAGTTTTCTCATCTTGTTAAAATATAATTAAGATTATTAAATAATCCAAAACAAATGGCAAAAGCAAAATTTGTTGGCAACAAAGAAACAAAAATGTGCCACGTATCAGGATGCGGTGCTTTGAAAAACATCAAAAAAAGCAATCGCGAGAATTTTTCTTCCTGCAAAATTGCACAAAAAAAAGGCTACAAATGCTGCAAGCTTTGTGGTAAAAAATAGTTAAAATATAAAAAGACAGCACTGCTGAAGGGCTGTCTTTAAAATTAAAAATTATTTTACCATTTGCTTTGCTCTTTCAAGCTCTTCTGGCCTATTTATTCCAAGTACATTATTTAAATCAGTAGTTACTACAGTATCTAACTTTAATCCTTTTTTATTCATAATCTCAATCAGATCAGTCAAATAATATTCTTTCTGAACATTATTATCAGTAATTAAATCTAAATTGTCTAATAATGCTTTTACTTTAAAACAATAAACGCCAATATTCATTTCTGAAATTTTCAATTCTTCTGCGGTTGCATCTTTTTGCTCAACAATTTTCAAAACATTATTATCTTTATCTCTAATTATTCGCCCCCATTCAGGCGGATTTTTTTTGATATCAACTGTCAGTATGCAACCATCTAAATTATTCTTTTCACATTTGTCTAATAACGACAAAAACATTTCTTTTTTCAAAAAAGGCATATCTCCATAAGAAATCAAAACATATCCATCAGCATGCATTAATAAATCCTTTGCCTGCATTACAGCATGTCCAGTACCCAATTGTTCTTTTTGATATACATATTCAACTCTATTTTTTAAATAATCTCTGACTAATTCTTGTTTAAAACCAACAACTAAAATAATTTTTTCAACATTCAGATCTTCCATTGTTCTTACCTGGTACTCAATCATTGGTTCCTCGCCTATCTTCATCATCACTTTTGGCATATCAGTACAATTTAATCTTGTCCCTTTTCCTCCTGCCAAAATGACTGAAATAATATTTTTCATAAATTTAAATAAAATAAAAAGTGAAACTAGTTCACTTTAATTCTAACCCAAAGTTCGAAACCATTCAAGAATTGCCTGTGCATTTTGTTCCGCTGATTTACCAGTTGTATTCAGCAACAATTTCTTTTTCATTCTACTACTTGCAAATGCTTCTCGATATGCATCACGCTTTCGAAAAATACTTTTCAAATCTTTGTCCCAATTACCAGTTTTTCCTAAAATCCGCCTTTCTTCCATCCTTCTATGCAATTCATCGTCATCAACATCTAACACAATCAAACAAACTCCAATACTATTCAGATATTCTTCCAACTCGTCATGCTCTGTATCAATTCCATGGAACAGTTTCAAATACACGATATCGGTCAGATGCAAACGCAACATTAATACTTCCTCATGTTCAGCAGCTTCAAAAACAGGCAAAAGAGATTCCATCTTTGTCCTTCCATATTCAACCATTTCCCACAACTTACCTTCATAAGACGCAACAACAGCTGGATGATAATACCCATGAACAGTTACTGACACACATTCAGTGAATAACCTCTCCAATTCTGCCATAATGCTCGATTTTCCAGATTGATTACAACCTTCAAGAATACCCTTGAACAGCTGCATTCCCTTCCCTCCTTGCAAAGTACGTTATCTTAAGATTATATAATAAAAATAAAAAAAGTCAAGATTACTTGGCTTTATTTTTTAACCATTTTTTTATAATTCTACAATATACATTTTACAATATTTGTTGCTTGATAAAGGCCTTTTACAGTAAAATTATTCAGTTCTGCTTTCTCTTCTGAATATTTACCGCCTGGTCTTTCAATCTTGATTGCTACAATATATGGAAAACCTCTTTTTATATAATCAATGTTATCAGGCACATCTTCTATGATTGCAATTTTTTTATCTCGATGCTCATTAATCACATCTTTCAATACATCTTTCATAAAACTGCCATCGCCTTCAGTCACAATAATTTTTGAGAAAAAACCATTTATTTGGCAACTATTAATTTTTGCCTCTTGGAATCTTTTTGTCCCTAATGAAACTAAAAATAGCTCACATTCATCCTTGATACTCTCCAAGAATGAAATGACATCATCGTACAAATAAGTTTTTGAATTTGAAACAAGACCGTTTACTTCAGCCATTAGGCTTTGAATATCCGTAATCTCACCTTCCAAAAGTCTCAAATGCAAAGCAGGATCATAAGGCCTTTTTAACTTTTTTTTAATATATGTGTAAGTTTGTTCATATCTTTCAGAAGACACATTATAACGCATAAAAATAGTCTTCAAATGCCTCTTGAAAAGCTCGGTATTGAATATGGTATGATCAAAGTCTAATATTACTAATTTATCCTTTTTTAACATAATTTTAACAAAATCTTAGCTAACTTATTTGGATCATGATGAATCAGACTTCGCTTCAAAATATCGCCTTTTTTCTTTTCTTTAAGCTTGCCCAATAAATCTGCACCAACAAATCCCAATTTGGATTTACTAGCTGAGTATTCAACAAAGCTTTCCTTTCTTTTTTTGTATTCTGTAAGGACTTTTTCATCAGGTCTCACATTATTATATAACACAAAATCTATTTTTGAGCCAGAATATTTTTTGACAATACTAACATGTTCCTGAACACTAAAATTGTTCGTCTGCCCCCACTTGGTCATTAAATTACAAACATATACTTTTTTAGCTTTACTAATCTTTAAAGCATTAGCAACTCCAGGAACACACAAGCATGCCACAACCGATGTATACAAATCTCCAGGTCCAATTACAATTAGATCAGCATCCAAAATTGCCTTCACAACCTTAGAATTAACCTTAATTTTCGGCTCAATCCAAGCTTTTTCAATCTTCAATTTGCCCTCAAATCCAACAACTTCATCAATTAAAGTTTCAGACTTTATAATTTGCCTATTTTCAAGCTCAATACATAAATTAGCTCTCTTCAAGGCAACAGGAAATATATCAGCCTTAATTTTTAATTCTTTTTTCAATTCATCAATCGCTTTTTCAATATTGTTATTTTTTTCCTGCAAATTAGCAATGATAATATTCCCCAAATTATGGCCTGCCAATTTTCCTTTTTCAAAACGTAAATCCAAAATCTCTTGCCATTTTTTATTTTCTGGCATCAAAGCCAAAATCATCTTTCTCAAATCTCCCATTGGCAACAAATCTATATTTTCTTTCAATAATCTACCAGTTGATCCCCCATTATCAGTAATTGGATAAATTCCTGTTAGTTCACAATTTTTTGCATTTTTCAAACCACCTAAAACAACGCTTGCTCCTGTTCCACCGCCGAGATAAACAATTTTCTTGACTTTTTGCATAGAAATGTAATTATGTAGAAAGTTAACGATTCCACCTTAGACAGAAGGAGAGAAAAAATGCAAACGCGCAAAAATCTCCAGATATTTCTTCTCGTAATTGAAATCCTCTTAATAATAGCAGTCATATACCCAATCGCCCTTTCAATCTTTAATTTCGTAACAAAGAACGAAAGTATCTATCAAATCGCCAGCAACAATAGTAATTTAATACCTTTGTACGGTTCTTTTATCCTCTTAATTTGTGGAATTTTTTATGCAAGATACGATCTAAAAAAACAATAACCAGCCCTTTCTCAACCTCATCCGAGGTTTTTTTGTATTCGAAAATAAATTTGATTTATTCGAAAAATTATTAGAGTGATTATTCCACTGTTACGCTCTTTGCCAAATTCCTCGGCTTATCAACATCCAAGCCTTTTATTTCTGCCATATGATAAGCCAAAAGTTGTATTGGAATTACTGTTAGCAAAGGCTCCAACATTTCCAAAGTTTCTGGAATATAAATCACATCATCAACATATTTTTCGATTTCATAATTATCTTCTGTTGTTACAGCAATAATTTTTCCTGATCTTGCTTTAATTTCCTGCATATTGCTAATTGTTTTATCATAAACACTATCTTTTGGCGCTACAAAAACGCATGGAAATTTTTCATCAATCATTGCAATTGCGCCATGTTTCATCTCGCCAGCAGAATAACCTTCGGCATGCACATAAGAAATTTCTTTCATTTTCAAAGCACCTTCCAAAGCTAATGGATAATTGAATCTTCTGCCTAAATAAAGGAAATTTTTATAATCACGATATTTTTCCGCCAAGTTTTTTATTTTATCATTTTGTTCTAAAATCTTTTTGATCTTTTCTGGAATTTTTTTAATCTCGGAAGCTATTTCTTTTCCTTCCATAAAAGACAAATTTCTCACTCTACCAAATTCCAATGCCAAAATTGCTAAAACTGTAATTTGCGCTAAAAATGCTTTTGTAGAAGCAACTCCAATTTCTGGTCCAGCATGAACAAACACTCCGCCATCAGTCTCACGCGCAATTGTTGATCCAACAACATTAGAAATTCCTAACACCTTAATTCCTTTTCGCTGAATCTCTCGCATTGCTGCAATCGTATCAGCTGTCTCACCAGATTGCGAAATCACAAAAACCAAAGTATCTTTATCTAGTAAAATTCTTTTGTAACGTAATTCTGATGCGCATTCTGCCTCGCAAGGGATAGAAGCACATTCTTCAATCATATATTTCCCAACCAATCCAGCATGCAAAGCAGTACCACAAGCAATAAAAATAATTCTTTTAACCTTCAATAATTCTTCTGTTGTTAAATTCAAACCGCCTAAATGCGCAATACCTTCTGAAGGAATAATTCTTCCAGCAAAAGCATTTTCCATTATTTTTGGTTGTTCAAAAATTTCTTTCAACATGAAATGATTGAATCCTTTCTTTTCTGCTAAATCAGCTTCCCAATCAATTTCATGTATTTTTGAATCAACTTTTTTATCATCAATTGTAATTGTATAGAAACCATCTTTTGTGATTTCCACAATTTCATTTTCCTCAATAAAAACTACTTTTTTTGTGTATGGCATCAAAGCCGTCGCGTCAGAAGCAAAATAATTTTCGCCCTCGCCAACTCCCACGACTAATGGACTGCCATGACGGGCTGCTACAATTCTATCAGGTTCTTTAGATGAAATTACAACAATTCCATATGTTCCATCAACACAAAGTAGTGCACGCCTTACTGCCTCTTTTAGATTTCCTTCATAATATTTTTCAATCAAATGCGATAATACTTCTGTATCAGTTTCTGACCGAAATTTATGGCCTTCGTTAATTAATTGTTCTTTCAATTTCGCAAAATTTTCAATAATGCCATTATGAATTACTGCAATTTTTCCTTCACAATCTAGATGCGGATGAGCGTTTTGATCAGTCACTCCACCATGAGTTGCCCATCTTGTATGACCCATACCAATTGTTCCAACAAGATTTGTCATTTCCAAATTTTGCCCAATTCTTCCAACACTTTTTACAAAATTAATTTTACCAGAATCTACAGTTGCCAATCCCCAAGAATCATACCCGCGATATTCTAATTTTTTCAAACCATCAACCAAAATTGGCGATGCTTTTTTATCTCCGATATAAGCAATTATTCCACACATAATAATAAAATTTAAAATTAATACTCAACCTGTTAATTCATAATATTATATTTTTTCATCTATTTCAAGACACTTGTCCGCCAAAAATTTTTGACAAAAACAAATAAAAACCGGCCAAAAACCGATTTTTTTAATTTTCTTCAAAATTTTTTATTTTTAAGTTTTACTTTTTTATCACAACCATCGCTTTTCTGCCATTCAAAATCGGATAAGGATTTGATTTGCTAGTTCCATCAATAAAATCATGAATTGAATCAAACAAATTATCAAAAGTATATCTGAATTTAAATCCTTGCCATACTCCTGGATCATTAGTAATAAAACCATTCTCATCAAATCCTACAACCACTAAATTATGATAAACAGGTCCTGGAGCTGTAAAATGTGGATTAGCTAGCAATTGACCAGCAGTTGGCACTAATACTGGATTGCCTTTTGCAACTTCTTCTTTAATATCATCAATCATAATATCATATTTAACTTCCACATTCTTATAACCATAATATTCCTTAGCTAATTTGGCAATATTTTCAGCCTTCAAATCATAATGTCCGCCCCAATTCTGCATTTGCCAATCTACCATATCTAAAATTTCCTGATTTGCCACATTCTTTGGCATTTCTTGATTAAAATATTCACCTTTTAGATAATGATCGATCATCATTAAAGAGGCTTCCTCACAAGCTTCTTGCCATGGTTCTGCCCAATTTTGATAAGGCGCTTGACAAGTAAAAGGCACCTCTAAATCACAAGCTTCTGGAATCACAAATTCTGGCTCCTTTACTTTTTCTTCAGTATTTACATTCTGAACAACTTTATTGTTCTCATTTTCAGTAGCTATATTTAGCAATTCTTGGTACTCATTTGCTATTCCTTGTTCTTTTTGCTTAAAGAATGTTACCAAAAACAAATCCAAAGCTAATAAAATAGCTAGAATTAAGATAACGAATGTAATTTTTAACGCATTTCGCATAAATTTAGCTTGACGAACTATTCTAATATCTTAATATGATTTTAACAAGACTTTTCTCGCACTCTCACAAAGGAGGAAGAAGTGATCGAACAACCAACAATATTTGATTTAATTATTTTGGCTGGAGCTAGTGGATCAGGTAAAGGCGAAGTTGCAAAAAGAATCAAAGCAGAAATTGGAGACGAATATGTTGGACATAACGAATTTGATATGCTTTATTTTGACCGAAGTGATATGCCCAAAGAAGAACGTGACAAACTTGATTTTGATGATCCTAATGATTCATTGGACTGGTTCGAAGTCATTCATTTTGCAATGTGTTTAAAAGAAGGAAAAACAGCTATTCTACCAGTTTATGACTTCAATACCCATACGCGAATTGCAGAAAAATCGACAACTGTCCAACCAAAAAGATTCAACTTGTTAGACAGCCACATGGGGCTCTGGCACCCAAGACTAAGAGCATTGGCTAGAAAAAAAATATTTGTCGAAACTGATCTTGATATTTGCGCTTTTCGTCGCCAAGCAAGAGACACGCTACCTATTGAAGAAGGTGGACGCGGCAGAACAAACGAATCAGTCAGAGAGCAATGGCCCAAAGTCAGAGAAGCCTACAAATTACATTTTGAACCAACAAAACGATGGGCTGACATAATCGTTCCTGGCGGAGGAGAAAACTTTCAAGGTATCGAATTTATTACGAACTGGATGAAATATCAATTGCTTATCGAAACCCAACAAAAGTCAAAAAGATCACACAAAAAGAAAAATTAGCTCATTTATTCAAAAGTCCAAACATAGTCTGGACTTTTTTATTTGAAAAACAAATTCAATAGATTAGAAAATTAATTAGAACGTTAAATCACAATATTTATCAATCTTCCTTTTACAAAAATTATCTTCTTTATCTTCTTGCCAGCAATAAATTTCATTATTTTTTCTCTTTTCTGAACTAATTCACTCGCTTTTTCTTCAGAAATATCATTATTCACTTCCATAAAATCTCTGACTTTGCCATTAACTTGAATAATTAATTTAATTTTAGCTTCTTTGGTTTTATTTTCATCAAATTCTGGCCAAGTTACTTTAAATACACTCTCCTTATTTCCAAGCATCTCCCACATTTCTTCACAAAAATGAGGTGCTAAAGGTGACAAAATAATTATTAAAGTCTCTAAATCTTTTTTAGAAATTTTTTCTTTTTGCTTGTCCAATAAATTCAAAAATTCCATCAACGAAGCAATAATCGTATTATAATCCAAGTTTTCAATATCATTCGTCGCCTTTTTAATTAACTTATTTCTTTCAATTTCAAAATGTTTCTCATTGCCTAAAGAATTAAGTGTTTTCGAAACTAAAAAGAAAAGTCTGCCAAAGAAACGCTCAATTCCAACCACTCCTTCATCTCGAAAATCGCCACCTTGCTTTAATGGTCCGATAAACATCAAATATGTCCTCAATACATCAGCGCCATATTTTTCAATATAATCATCTGGATTTATCACGTTACCTTTTGACTTGGACATCTTTGCGCCATCTTTAATAATCAAACCATGCGCTCTAAATTTTTTGAAAGGCTCTTCAAAATCAACCATTCCTAGATCATACAAAACCATCGTTACAAATCTAGTATAAAGCAAATGAAGCACTGCATGTTCATGTCCGCCAATATACATATCTACTGGCAACCATTTTTTTGTGATTTCTTTATCAAAAGGCTGATCTTTTATATCAACGCTTGGATAACGTAAAAAATACCAAGATGAATCCAAAAAAGTATCTGACACGTCAGTTTCTCTTTTTGCATCGCCACCACATTTCGGACATTTTGTTTCCACAAATTTCTCATTTCGCGCAAGTGGCGATCGATCAGTCCCATCTGGCATGTAATCATCAGTTTTTGGCAATAAAACAGGTAAATCTTTTTCAGGAACTGGCACGGTTCCACATTTTTCACAATAAGCAATTGGAATCGGCGGTCCCCAAAATCTCTGTCTAGAAATACACCAATCACGCAATTTATAATTAATCTTAAATTTTCCACCAACGAATTCAGTAATTGCTTTCTTAGCTTCAACGTTCTTCATGCCATCAAATTTTCCAGAGTTAATCAAAATTCCATCACCCGTATAACATTTTTGTTCAGCAATTTTAACTTTTTTTTCAGGTTCTACAACCTCAACAATCTCCAAGTCATATTTTTGGGCAAATTCAAAGTCCCTTTCATCATGTGCAGGTACAGCCATAATTGCACCAGTTCCATATCCAGACAAAACATAATCAGCCACAAAAATCGGAATTTCTTTCTTGTTTGCTCGATTCACTGCCTTAATTCCTTTCAATTCAACACCAGTTTTTTCATTTGTTCTTTCCTGATCAGTCTTTTCTTTTGCTTTCTTAATATATTCTTCAACTTCATTCCAGTTTTCAATTTTCTCTTTATTCTCTTCAATAAATTTATGCTCTGGAGATAAAACTAAATAAGTACAGCCAAATAATGTATCAGGTCTGGTCGTAAAAACAGTTAGATTTGTAATTTGAGATTTGGGATTTGATTGGTCGTTGGTCATTGGAACTTGAAAATTAATCTCAGCTCCTTCCGACTTTCCAATCCAATTCTTTTGCGCTACTTTTGTCTTTTCTGTCCAATCAATTTTATCAATATTCTTTAACAATTTTTCAGCATAATCAGTAATTTTGAAAAACCATTGGCTCATATCTTTTTTTACAACTTCTGTTTTACATCTTTCACAAAGACCTGCTTCAACTTGTTCATCAGACAAAACAGTCATGCACGAAGGACACCAATTCACAGCTGCCTTTTTTTTGTAAGCCAATCCCTTTTTGTACATTTGCAAAAATAGCCATTGTGTCCATTTATAATAATCTGGATCATAAGTTTCTAAGGTTTTTGACCAATCATAAGAATTACCAATCATATGCAATTGTTTGTAGAAATTATTTTGAGTCTTTTCTGCCATTTCTGCTGGATGAATTTTATTCTTAATTGCAAAATTTTCTGAATGAATACCAAAACCATCCAATCCAATTGGTTCAAAAACATCATTACCTTTTAGTCTCTGATACCTTCCATATATATCCGAACCAGTAAAAGCATACATATTGCCAACATGCAAACCTTCGGCAGATGGATATGGAAACATCATCAAATTATAAAAAGGCTTTGCAGAATTTTTTACATCAACTTGATAAAGCTTTTCTTCTTCCCATTTTTTCTGCCATTTTGCTTCAATTTTCTTAAAATCATATTTCATAGATATTCGAAAAATAATTCGTTAAATTCGAAAATTAATTAAGATGTTAGTTCGGTTTTTCCGGTTTCTTAGGTTTTCTTTTATCTGGAATAATCCGCATTGATGGTGGCAGTTCTGGTTCTTTCTTTTTATTTGGAACAATTTCTAAACCCTCTTCAGGACCAATTTCTGGCCTTTCTAAATCTTCTTGATTATTATTTTCTTTGTCTCCATTTGAATAATCAATAATCTGACCAATTTCCTCATCATCACCAAAAATATTTGTTTTTTCAACTGACATATTTTTATACAAATTAAATTTCAAATAATTTGATTGCATTTTCGTTAGTTGCCTTTTCCACTTCTTCAAAACTCAAATTTCTAATCTCTGCAATTTTTTCAATTACATATTTCACATACATCGGCTCATTTCTCTGTCCTCGAAAAACTTGTGGAGTAAGATATGGACAATCAGTCTCAACCATCATTCTATCTAAAGGCATTTTCTTTATTACTTCTGATACTTCTTCTTTCTTTTTATATGTAATTGCGCCTGTAAAAGAAATATTGAATCCTAAATCTAAAAATTTTTGTGCCGTCTCCCAATTTTCAAGATAGCAATGAATTACTCCAGATCTTTCGGAAAAAGTAAAAGATTTTACAATCTCAAAGATATCTGAATAAGAATCACGACCATGAATAATAACTGGTAAATTTAATTTTTGCGCAATTTCTAACTGGAATCTAAACAATTCTTTCTGATGCTCAAAAGTCTTTTCTTTTTTAAAAATAACATAATCTAAACCACATTCACCAATTGCCACAACTTTCTTCATTCTCGCCAAATCTTCAAATTTTTTCTTAAAATCATTATCAATTTTCTTTTGCTCTTCTGGAAAAATTCCAACGCTTGCAAAAATGTTTTTGTAAGAATTTGCTAAATCAATTGATTCATAAGATCCTTGCAAACTCGTTCCAATATTAATGATCTTTTCAACTCCATTATCAAATGATCTTTTAATCACGGCCTCTCTGTCAATATTATAATGTGTTGATTCTAAATGAGCATGAGTATCTATCATTAAAATAAATTTAATTCTTTAATCCTGTACATCGCCAATTAATTTCTGCTGTCTTTTTTTCTACATCTATCACACAAGCTGGACTGCAACCCTCTTTCTTAGTCTTCAAATCAATCCACCAAGTTCTTGTATTTTCATTACAAGAAATCTCCGCCGTCAATCCCTCTTTATTACAATCGCTTGCTTGAGCAATTTTCAAAGCATCACTTTGTTTCATTCCTGTTGAATCTTTATTCGTTCCACAACTAAAATTTGCGATGTCTGTTGATGAACAACCACTAATCATAAAGACTACAAACAACAAACTTCCTACAATAAAAATTTTTTTCATTTTTTACTTATTACTTTTACCTTTTTATTTTTGACTTTTTATTTTTTTAACACGTAATATGGAAAAATCCTACTACATCTCTTCCTTCTTTTTCCAATCTATTGTATTCATCAACTGCTTTAGTCGTATCAGAAATCATAACTTCTAAATTTTTCTCTTTAAAAAATTCCTTTGTTGCATCTGGAACTTTCATTTCTCCTCCATCACCAGTACCAATTACTACAAATTTATCTTCTTCGTCCAAATAGTCTTTTACATCGATGACTCTCAATTCATGACCCTCTTCTCGAAACCATTCCTTTGCTAAAATCTCACCAGGCTTAATAACAATATCAGACTTATATTCTTTGCCATCAATTAACATTAAACCAAATTCATATCTTTCTATCATAATTTTTAAATTAAATTTTATTATATTCTTGGAAATAAAGCTTGAGCCTTTTTTACCTGCAAATCTAAGTCAAAACGTTTCCATTTTTTCAATTTTGCATATTCTAATTTACTTTCTTCATCCCACATTGAGAATTGTGTCAAAATATTTTCTGCTGTCTCTGGTAAAAATGGATAAATCATCCAAGCGATATGCCTGATTATTTCGATTAAGTTACACAATACTAAAGCGCATTTTTCATCATCTTTTCCAAACAATTCCCATGGTTTTTCAACTGATATATATTCATTAGCAAATTTTACTAAACTGAAAGTAGTTTTCAAACTCTGATCAATTTTATTTTCTTCCATAAACTTTTCATAATTCTTCCAAGCATTAGTAACTAACCTAACCACTTCTTTATTCTCTAACACCTTTCCTTTGCATTTCTTCAAATCCAATTTCAAATACATTGCCGTAACTCTGCTCACCAAATTTCCTAAACCATTTGCTAAATTAGCATTAAATTGTTCATCAAATTTCTCTGCCTTTACATCGCCATCTTGTCCAAAAGGAAATTGAGAGATAATTAAAAATCTTGCTGCATCAGATCCATATTTTTTTACTAAATCATTTGGATCAATCACATTGCCAATCGTCTTGCTCATTTTCTGGCCATTCACTGTAAAATAACCATTTGCAAAAATATGCTTTGGAACTGCCAGCTTTGCTGCTAACAACATTGCCGGCCAATAAATTGCATGAAATTTTATAATATCCTTGCCCATCAAATGTAAATCTGTTGGCCAATATTTTTTAAAATTTGCATCATTAGAGCTTCCATATCCCAAAGCAGTAATATAATTTGATAATGCATCTACCCAAACATAAATTACTTGGCTTTCGTCCCAAGGCACTTTTATTCCCCATGCTACTTTTTCTCGAGAAACTGAAAAATTTTCTAATTCCTGCTTAAATAACCCCAATACTTCGGATCTGATATTCTCTGGCTCAATTTTTATCTTATCTTTTTCAATTAACTCCTGTACTTTCTTGGCATACTTATCAAGTTTGAAAAAATAATTTTTTTCCGAAATTTTGTCAGGACAAATTTTATGATCAGGACATTTACCATCAACTAATTCTTTTTCAGTCAAAAACTTTTCACAACCAGTACAATATAATCCTTCATACGATCCTTCATAAATTGCATCTGCTTCTCTCAATTTTTCAATAAATTTCTTAGCTCCAATTTCGTGTCTTTGATCCGTTGTTCTTATAAAATCATTATTGGAAATATTCAATGCATCCCAAAGTGAAGTATATAAAGCAGAAATTTCATCACAAAATTGTTTTGGAGTTTTGCCTACTTTTTCAGCAGATTTTGCTACCTTTGCCCCATGTTCATCTGTTCCTGTTAAAAAAAATACTTCATCACCAATAAAACGATGATATCTCGCTAAAATATCAGCTGCAATCGTTGTATAAGCATGACCAAGATGCGGCTTATCATTTACGTAATAAATTGGTGTTGTTATATAAAATTTCTTTATCATAAATATTAATTTTTTATTATCACTACAAACTCTCCTTTTTCTTTAACTTTTTCCATAATTTCAGAAACTTTTCCTCGATATACTTCTTCAAAAATTTTTGTTAATTCTCGAGCTACAAATACCTCTTTATCACCAAGTTTTTCTAAAATATCACTCAAAGTTTTCTTAATTCTAAATGGCGACTCATAAAATACTATCAATTTTTTCTCTTCCTGTAAAGATTTGAACATTGTTTCTCTGCCTTTTTTCTTTGGCAAAAAACCCAAAAAAACAAATTCGTTAGTATTAAATCCTGAAATTGAAATAGCGGAGATACAAGCTGAAACTCCAGGAATAATAATTACCTTAATATTATTTTTATATGCTTCGTTAACTAATACGTCTCCAGGATCAGAAATGGTCGGCGTTCCTGCATCAGAAACTAAGGCAATATTCTTGCCATTTTTTAATTCACTAATCAGCAAATCAATTTTCTGTAATTTGCTATATTGATGATAAGAAAGCAAAGATTTATTAATTTCATATCTCGCCAACAATTTTGCCGTCACTCTAGTATCTTCGCAAGCAATCAAATCAACGCTCTTCAATATTTCTAAAGCGCGCAAAGTAATATCTTTCAAATTTCCAATTGGAGTTCCAACCACATACAATATGCCCATACAACAAATTTAAAATTTATTAATTATTCTATGTCTTTCTTTTCTGGAGGAATTTCTGTTGTTCTTTTCGTAATTTCTGTTTTTTCAACTTTCACTCCAGCTAATTTCGGTTCACAAATTTCTGTTTTCAATTTATCTTCATCTTTTTTATCTCTTTCATCAAACATATCCTTCAAGAAAACAGAAATCAAAGTCGCAGCCGGAACAGCAACTATTGCACCAAGAACACCAGCCAATTTCACAGCAACTAAGATTACCAAAATAATCACCAGCGGATTCAATCCAACAACCTTTTGCATTATTTTCGGAACTAAAAGATGATTTTCTAGTTGCTGAACTAAAAAATATAAAATTACTACTAACAAAGCCAGTAAAGGCGATTGCGCTGACGCAATTAATACTGCTGGAATGGCAGAAATTACCGGACCAATATATGGCACAACTTCAAGGATACCTGCAACTAACGCTAATACCAATGCATATTTTACACCCATTAAAGATAAGCCAATATATATTACAACCCCAACTATTAATCCTAATAATAATTGTCCTCTTAACCACTTACCAACTTGAAGCTGCATTCTGCCAACTAAATCTTCAACATATGGACGATGACGAAATGGCACGATTGACCGAATAAATTTTTTGAAACTTCCTTCCTCAACAATAAAATAAAATGACAAAACAAAGATCATAACAATAGATAGAATTCCCCCAAATAGACTAGAAAAAAAATCGTATACACTTGATGCCGCCCCTCCAATTTTATCTTCCAATGAAGTCAATATTTCTTTTGCTTTTTCTAAACTTTGTTCTTGAGAATAACCAGTAAATTCTGAAACTTTTTCAAATACAGTTTGAAAATAACCCGGCAAAACTTCAACCAATTGCCGTGTCTGTTCAATTAATGGCGGAACTAAAAGATAAACAACCAATGCAATTAGACCAAGTAAAATCAAGAAAAGGAAAAGGGAGCTAATACCACGAGGAATTCTCTTTTTTTGTAACCAATCTACTACCGGATCTAATCCTGAAGCAATCACTAACGCCACAAAAATAAGCAACAAGATATCCTTGACTGCAAACAAAAACATCAACAACAAAACAATCAAAACTGCTCTCAAAAAAGTAGCATAGGAAACATCAAAAACTACTTTTCGATCTAAAAATTTTTGCATATAAATTTATATTAAAAAATTACAAACTTAACAATTTCAAATACTTCTCTTTATCTTCAATCGGCCCGATCATTGATAAATTTAATTTTTCATTTACAAAAATTTCTTGGGCATTTTTTTGGACATCATCTGCTGTCACAGCATCAATCTTTTTAAACTTTTCTTCGATTGTCTCAATCTTGTTTTTCAAAACTTCTTGCATTGAAAAAAACATTGCTTTCTCATCTGAAGATTCTAAGCCAATCAAAGTCTTGCCCTTAATAAATTCTTTGGCTTTATTTAATTCTTTTTCAGAAACTTTTATATCTCTGATCTTCTTAAATTCATCAATACAAACTTTTATTGCCTCATCTGCATTCTCATTTCTAACTCCAGCTTGAACAGCTAAGTAACCAGAATCCGTATATTCCTCTTGTTCTGCTCGAACATAATAAGCTAGTCCTCTTTTTTCTCGAATTTCTGAAAATAATCTTGAACTCATTCCACCGCCCAAAATAACTGATAATAATAACAACGGATAACGTTTAGGAGAAAACATATCAAAAGCTCTTACTCCCAAACACAAATGAGTTTGATCTGTTTTTTTATTAAAAACCAAAATTTCTGCTTTATCTTGCTTCTCAACAACTTTTTCTTTGTCTTTTCTTCCCCCATCAACGAATTCATCTAAATATTTATCTGCTAAATCAATGCTCTTTTGTTCATCCATATTTCCAGCCATACAAACAACTGCGTTTTTTATTAAATAATGATTTTTAAAATAATTAACAAAATCATCACGCTTAACTCCTAAAATAGATTCTCGATGACCAATAACTAATTCTCCTGCCGGCGCTTTTCCATATAATAATTTTTCAAATAATTCTGGAACATATCTTGTCGGCATATCTTGATACATATTCATTTCTTCAATAATAACACCTCTCTCTTTTTCTATTTCTGCGCTATCAAATTTCGAATGAAGCAAAATATCAGAAACAAAATCAACTCCCCGTTCGATGTGTTTTGAGGCTACTTTAGCGTAATATCCAGTATATTCTTTAGATGTAAAAGCATTGTATTCTCCACCAACCTCGTCTAAATATTCAGAAATTGCCATTGCATCTGCTCTTTTTGTAGTACCTTTAAAAAACATGTGCTCTAGAAAATGAGACAATCCAGCTATTTTGTCAGTTTCATATTTTGAACCAACACAAAAAAGCACCAAAAAAGTTGTTGTATCAATATCTTTTACTGGTACATGAATAAATCTTAATCCAGATTTTAAACTAGTTTTTTTATACATAATTATTTTTTATTTTCAGTTAAATTTTCAGCTAAATACAATTTATAATCAAGTGCCGCTTGTTCTTTCAATGTTTTTTCATAATCAGCAAGCAATTCTGGATATGCAGAATATCTATCTAACTTTCGCGCATTGTCTTCTCTCAAGTTCAACAAAAACCAATCTAATACTTTCTCTTTTTCTAGCATATCTTCGCTGTCTGTTCTGATACATCTATTTCTACCATTTCTCTTAGCAACATAAGCTGCAGCATCAGCATCCTTCCTAGCTTCAAGATATGATATTTTACTACCCTTACGAATTACTTTAACTCCCACGCTTGCAGTTAAATTTCCTAAACTTTCTGAAAGATTAACTGATCGAACATTTGCCATAAAACGATCCAAGACCTTTTCAACATCTTTTTCTTTTACTCTAGTTAATGCAAAAACAGATTCATCTCCTTCGCCTGCTCTTCCACCAAAATCAGTTTTTCTTCTTGATGCCATAGACACTTTACCAAATTCTGCTAGGACCAAATCAGCACCTTCATGACCTAAGGTATCATTTATTCTTTTGAACTTATCCAAATCAACTGCCAAAAATATTAAAACTTCATCTGGACCATAATTATCCATGTGTTCAACCTCGATATCAAATAATCTTGCAAAGCTATTTTTTTTCCATAATCCAGTTAATTCATCTTTTTCCCCTTTAATTCTTTCTTTTGCTATTTCCAATGCTTGTTCTTTTAAAGAAGCCATTTGCTTTTTGAATACATTATCTGGCACACCTTCATGAGCAATAGCTGGACCAAATCTTCTATTAATCAAATCTTCATACACTCTTCTTGTTTCCCTTTCTTCAACTCCTAATTCAGCATCAACATCAGGAGTAGTAAATGTCCTTTTTTCTTCTTTTTGTTCTCCTTCTGGATCAAAAGAAGGCTCTTCACCTATTGGCATATATTTTAAAATTATATACTCAAATTATACTAAAAAATATCTGTAATGTCTAACAAAAAAACCGCTCATAAATCAAGCGGTTTGTAAAAATATTATTATTAACCTAATTTTTTTTCAAAATAATCTTTCAATCCATCAATTTCCACTCTTTCTTGTTCCATTGTATCTCTATCTCTGACAGTCACTTTCTTATCTTCCAAACTATCAAAATCAATTGTCACACAAAATGGCGTTCCAATCTCGTCTTGTCTTCGATAAAGTTTACCAATACTACCAGAATCATCATACATTGCCACAAATTTTGTTTTCAAATCATTAAAAATTTTTCTTGCAACATCAGTAATTTCTTTCTTATTTTTCGCCAAAGGCAACACTGCAATTTTTATTGGCGCTAATTTTGGATGGAATTTTAATACAATCCTTGTATCATCTTTTACTTTTTCTTCATGGTAGGCATCGACCAAAAAAGCCAATGCTGCTCTGTCAGCACCAGCAGAAGTCTCGATAATATTCGGAACAAATTTTTTGTTCTCTTTGGTATCAAAGTATGACAAATCTTGTTTTGAAGCTTTAGCATGATTTGAAAGATCCCAATCTCCCCGATCATGGATGCCTTCAAGCTCTTTATTCTCGAAAGGAAAATCATATTCAATATCAAAAGCCGCTTTTGCATAATGAGCTAGATCTTCTTTAGCATGTTCATGAAATTTCAATTTTTCTTTATTAATTCCAAGATCAATATACCACTGCATTCTTATTTTTTTCCATTCTTCAAAATATTTTTTGTTTTCTCCTGGTTTAATAAAAAATTGTTGCTCCATTTGTTCAAACTCGCGCATTCGATAAGTAAAATTACCAGGAGTAATCTCGTTGCGGAAAGCTTTTCCAATTTGAGCAATACCAAATGGAATTTTTGGTCTCATTGAATCCAATACATTTTTGAAATTAACATAAATCCCTTGGCAAGTTTCAGCACGCAAATAAGTGACAGAAGCATCATTTTCTACTGGCCCAACAAAAGTCTTCATCATTAAATTAAATTTTCTTGCCTCGCTTAACTCACCACCACACTCTGGACATTTTGTTGCCGCTTGCTCTTTAATATGATCAGCGCGAAATCTTTTTTTACATTTTTTACATTCAACCAAAGGATCAGCAAATCCAGCTGTCAAATGACCAGATGCATACCAAATTTTTGGAGACATTAAAATTGAAGAATCTAAACCAACAATATCCTCTCGATCATGGACCATTGTTTTCCACCACTCTTTCTTAATATTATTTTTTAATTCCACTCCAATCGGACCATAATCATAACATGAAGAAAATCCGCCATAAATTTCTGAAGACGGGAAAATAAATCCTCTTCTTTTTGCTAATGATACAATTTTATCCATCAAATTTTCCATATAATTTTATTTAAAACTTTTCTATTTCAGTCTATCAAAAAAAAACAAGACTATCAATACAGTCTTGAATCAATGTACAATTTTTCCATTACATTTTGGACATGCAATCTTACTATTGCCACCCAAACTCACATATCGCTCATTTCCACAATAATCACAATTTTCAACAGAAAATTGATTTTTGTTAAAATCAGCAAGTATACGATTAAGACCAAATCCTAAAACACCAAGAATAAAGATCCAACCGACTACAAACACAAGATAACTTAACATAATCGTCTTCCCTCATTTTCAACCAAAGTTCTTCAAAATTCCTCTCGCTGCAATCACACCAGTCGCTGCTGCTCCAACAATATTTCCAGAAACACCAGCACCATCGCCGGCCATATAAAGTCCCAGCATATTTGTTGCCAAATCTGAAGTTGTTCTAATTCTTGAAGATCTGAATTTCAATTCCGGCGCATACAATAGCGTACCGCCATCATTAATCCCAGGCATTACTCTTGCCAACAATTCCAAGCCTTCAATCAAATCTGTCACAATTCTTCCAGACAAAGCCATCGCGATATCACCAGGCGTCACATCAATCAATGTCGGATTAACATTACTTCTCTTAATTCTCTCCCAAGTACTTCTACGACCTGCCTTCAAATCAGCCAATCTCTGCAAAACTGGTTTTCCACCACCCAAAGTCGCCGCAGTTCTCGCCATAGCTTCTGCATAGGCTGTTGTATTTTCTAACGGCGCATCCAATTGAACATCAACCAAAAACGCAAAATTAGAATTACCAGAATCATGTTTCGAATTCGAATGACCATTCACTCCCACAAAGCCATCATATTTTTCTGTCGCTACCTTGCCACCTGGACATGGACAAAAAGTCCTTACCAAATCATCATGAGTTGGTGTTTGCAACAAAAAGATTGCTTCATACATTACTTCTGCAAAAGTTCTCATTATCACTTCTGGAAATTCCACTCTAACACCGATCAACACTCTTTCATAATCTTGTCCCAAATCAAAATGTTTTGCCAATTTTTGCAACCAAGAAGCACCCGGCCTTCCCGGCGCCAACAAAACATAATCTCCCAAAATAGTTTCGCCATTCTCTAAAACGACACCACGACATTTACGATCAACTTCATAGATCCTTTCAACAATGCATTTTGTTTCAAAAACTACTCCTTTTTCCATCAACAGATCTTGAAAACTCTTAATCACTCTTGGCAGATTATCAGAACCAACATGCCGAACCTTTCGCGGAACTAACTTGATCCCATGAACCAAAGCCTGATCAACCAACATTGCCACTTGCTTTTCATTCTTCGGGTAATAATCAGCAGGTGCACCATGCTCAGTGAACAATCCATCAACATAATCAACAACTGGCTGATATTCTGATACGGACATAAGACCCAACATTTTTTCATGGCTCAATACTGGTGACACATGAAGTTTGCCATCAGAGAAAGTTCCCGATCCACCAACTCCATACATCACATCCCCAGATGACCTCTCATGAACCAACACTCCTCGATCAATTAAACAAATCTTCAAATTCGGTTTCGTTACAATCAACTCATATGCTGCAAACAAACCCGCAGGTCCAGCACCGACGATCACAACATCGAACTTCTCTAACATTCTCTCCTCCTTTTTTGGACTCAATCAAAAAATGGTCCGCGAGGATCCAAACATTTTGGACAAGGACACCCACCAACAATGCCACTATTATTACAAAAATCACAATAAACATTTTTATTGGATTTTTTCCTAATTTTAGATACCATCCAAAATACCAAAAACAAAATCATCAAAATAGCAATAACGATGTTTGCCTTCATTTCTTCCTCCTTCTACTTTAAAAGAGCGCGAATTTCATTCATCAACTTTATATAAAATCTTAGATTATGTAGTGTCGCTAATCTTTGTCCCAAAAAACTTTTTGACATAAATAAATGTCGCAAATAACTTCTCGAATAATTCCTACACAACTCACAATCACAATTTTTATCGATTGGCTTAAAATCTTCTTTATACTTTTCATTCGCAATATGCAATGCTTTATATTTTACTATTCCCTTTTTCAAATTAATATTTTTCAAATCCGTAAATAACATTCCATGTCTTGCATTTCTAGTTGGTATCACACAATCAAACATATCAACACCTAATGATACTGCTTTTACAATATCTTCCGGATATCCAACACCCATCAAATATCTAGGTTTATTTTCTGGCAGTAATTGCGCAGCATATTCAACCATTTTATACATTTCGGATTTTCCTTCTCCAACTGCCAATCCTCCAATTGCATATCCATCAAAATCAATTTTTATTAAATCTTCAGCACTTTTCTTTCGCAAATCTTTGTACAAAGATCCTTGTACAATTCCAAACAAAAGCTGTTTTTTTACTTTTAACTTGTCACTTTTTACTTTTTCCTTTTGACTTTTAACTTCTTTGCAAACCTTAGCCCAACGAGTAGTCCTCTCTACTGCTTCAACCGCAACACTATAACTGGCCGGATTCTCTACGCATTCATCCAATACCATCATAATATCGGAACCAAGATCCTGTTGAACTTCAATTGCTTTCTTCGGCGTCAAAAAATATTCCTTACCATCAATGCCAGATTTAAATTTGACGCCAGAATCTGAAATTTTTCTAAATTTAGCTAAACTGAAAACCTGATAACCGCCTGAATCAGTCAGAATCGGCCCTCGCCAATTCATAAATTTATGCAAACCTCCAGCCTTTTTAATTAATTTTTCACCTGGTCTAAGCATTAAATGATACGTGTTGCTTAATATTACTGGAGCCTTAATTTCTCTCATCTCATCAGTCGTCAGACCTTTTATGAATCCAGAAGTTGCAATCGACATAAAAAAAGGAGTTTCAATTTCTCCATGTAATGTTTTTAATTTGCCTAATCTAGCCTTATTTTTTTTACCAACTAACTTAAAAATACTCATTTTTCTTTATTATAAATTATTCTCCGTCTCTCTTGCCTGCCATAAGCAGAAGCAATAATAATAAACAACACAACGAACAAAAATATTACGCCAAACACCCAATTATTGCTAGACTTAGACTGTACGCCATTATACTCTCCTTTTAAAATTTTTTCCAGGTTTTTCACGCCAAGATCAGCGGCATTAGCATAATTTCCTTCTAGCAATGCGGGATTTATTCCTTTTGAAATTAATTCATCAACTTGTTCTTTTTTGACATTCTCACTTAAACCATAGCTCAGTTTCAATGCTGATTCTTTTTTTTCTGAACTTATCAAAAACAAAATCCCTTTGTCTTCTCTACCGCCAACATTCCATTGAGAAAATAATTGATCAGCATAATCATTCAAATCGGATTTTAAAGGCAAAACAACAATTACCATTCTAGCTTGATTATTCCTTTCAAAATCAACTAGTTTCTGTTCTATAGAATCAACATTATTAAAAATTTTAGAATAATCATTAACCAATTTATCACTCTTCTCTGGAAAATCAGCAGCCAAACAAAAAATTGGTGTGAATAATACAATTAAAGCAAAAATAATTTTTTTTATAATCTTCATTGAGTTTAATAATTTAACAATTTAACATTAAGTGTTTCTACGTCACATAATAATTTTTTCGCCTTACATTCTCGATCTAAAGTGAATCTAATAAATAGATCCAAAACTTTTTCCACTTCTAAACTCAATTTCTTTTCAATTTTCAGTCTTTCAATATTTTCAAAACTGTTATCTTCTAAAAAATTCAAGACCTTCAAACATTCAAAAGAAATTTTCAAACTCTCACGATCGATATCAAAACAATCTTTGCAAATCAAACCACCCACAAATGTGCTAAAATAATTTTCCCTATATCTTTTACCACATTTAACGCATTTTTTCAAATCCGGCAAAAATCCCAAAATTTTCAATAACTTAATCTTAAAACTGCTCAAAATTAAATTCATTTTTTTTTCAAACAGAACATCTCGATTAATTGCATCTAAAGTTAAAAGCAATAAATTATATAATCTTGTATCTTTAAAACCTTCGTTTGTAAATCTATCAACCAATTCACATACATAATAAGCATGCGAAGTTCTATCTAAGTCAAAACATAAGTTTTTAAAATGCCAATTTTTTTCTACAGATGTCACGATATCAAAAGATTTTCCTTCAGCCAAAATTAAATCAACACTACAAAATAATTCCAAATGTCCGCCTAACTTTGAAGTTGTTTTTCTAACTCCTTTTGCCAAAGCTGCTATTTTACCCATATTCGCAGTAAAAATAGTCAGAATTTTATCTGCTTCTTTATAATTCACTCTTTTGATAATAACGCCTTTTGTTTTATATGTTGCCATAGACAAAAATATTATAGCACATAACTTTTAACTAAAATAAAAAAACCAGCAAATTAAATTAGCTGGTAAAGTTCAACCAAAACAAAATCCTTTCAAAGCTTTTTCAACAAAATCTGCAATTACCTTTTTCAAAAGAACACTATCAATTTTGGTATCCTTCGGACACAAAGCACTGCTCAATTTCAACTGGAAAATTAATCGCAAAGCTCTATCGCCATTTTTTGGCCTTTCAAAAAACCACACCACATCTTTTGTGCCCCTGCATGATTCACCCTGAACAATCACAACACTTTTATTGTAATATGGACAAACCACAATTGGAGAGTGAGTATTCAACACCAAATTGACAGAATATGGAAGGAGTCTGTCTGGATAAATCGAGCCCTGATCAACAATACCCAATTTTTCCAAAAGCTGTGGCAATTCAGAAACGACTTCGGGAAATTCAACAGAAAAATCACGTTTGAGACCCATTTGCTTCCTCCTGCCAAACCACGCATATAATAACAAAATAAAATAAAAAGTCAAGATCAAAAAAGATGGATCACTACCCATCTTTTTCTGTCCAAATTATTTGTTCAGCTATTTCTTAACACCAATCCAACCTTCCTCTTTGCCTACCTTTGCTTCCTTGCCTAAATCAACTTCCTTTTTGCCTTCTTCTAATTCAGTTGCTAAAGTCTCTTTCTTAATATAATCATCAAACTGGTGGCAAACTTTTTTACCCTTTTCACCCATTTCAAAACATACTTTAATCCTATCAGCAATCTGATAGTCAGCTTCCTTACGCATTGATTGAATTTGCCTTACAACTTCACGAGCCAGACCTTCTAATTCTAGCTCTTCAGTCAATTCAGTCTGCAAAGAAACTACAACATTACCATCGCCTTCAACTTCAAAGCCTTTTTCTTTAGAAATATATTTCTTCTTATTCTTTTTCTCTTTCACCTCAAAATCAATCTTCTCTACAAATTCAATATTTTTTACATTCAACTCATCTTTCAAGATATCTATCAAATCGTCCGAAATTTTTAATTTTTCATTTTGAATTTTTAATTTCGCCAAAGGTTGTCTTGCTTTCATTTGCGCTTTTGCCCTTGCAGCTAATCCTAATTTTGCAATTGTCCTTGTTAAATCCATTTCATTATTCAATTCTTCATCAATTAAATCAACGTCAGCCTTTGGATAATCACACAAGTGCACACTTCCGACTTCTGAAGGTCCGACGCTCTGACGCTCTAAATTCAAATAAATTTCCTCAGTCACAAAAGGCACAATTGGCGCTAACAATTTTACAAAACTTATCAAAACAGTATATAGAGTTTGATAAGCCTGATTCTTGTCTTGATCATTCTCACTCTTCCAAAATCTTCTTCTTGATCTTCTTACATACCAATTAGCCAAATCATCCAAAAATTTCTCACATTTTTCCATTACACGCTGGGCATTAAATTTATCCATTTCTTTAGTGCATTCAACAATCAAAGCATTCAAAGCAGAGACAATCCACTGATCAAGTTTATTGTTCAGTTCTAATTTGCTATTTTTAGCTGGTTTAAAATTATCAATGTTCGCATATAACACAAAGAAAGAATAAACATTCCACAACAAAATTAATTTACGCCTAATTGCTTCTGCAGGTCTATAACCAAATCTAAGATTATAAGCAGGATTCTGTACGCAATACATCCACCTCATTACATCAGCTCCCATTTTTTCAGCTGCTTCGTCAAACCAAATCGCATTACCAGAAGATTTATGCATTGGCTTACCTTTTTCATCTCTTACTTCTTCATAAGCTAGTACTTGCTTATATGGTATCTCATCTTCCAAGGTTACAGCCATGAATAATAATGAATAAAACCATAATCTTACTTGAGCGCGCATTTCACATACAAATTCAGCTGGAAACCATTTTGCCCAATATTCTTTATCGCTAAAATATTTTAGCGTTGAGAAAGGCACAATTCCAGCATCAAGCCAGCAATCTCCAACATCTTTAATTCTTGATACTTCTTTTTTACATTTTGGACAAACAATCGAAAGCTCATCAATCCAAGGACGATGCAACTCTGGAACAATTTTTCCATTTTCTAAAATATTAATTTCATGAGCTTTTGCATTTTGCGCCATCACCTTCATGACATTTCTAATCTTACCTTTCTTTTCGATTACTTTTTCTAACCCAGCTAACACTCCATCATGAGTAACAATAACAACTGTTTGCCCATTATGTTTTTCTAATATTTCTCCATAAAAATCTTGGCATCTTAATAAAATATCTTTAGTGCTTTCACCAATTTCTCCAGCTTTTTTATCATTTACGCTATCGTAAACTTCTATTAACTCTTTTTTAAATAGTGATACTTTTTTATTAGCCCAATTACCAAAATCGTGCTCTCTTAAACGTTCATCTTCAACCAAATCTACACCGCACAATTTTGCTACCTTTTCTGCCGTTTTTTTACAACGAATATATGGAGAAGTATAAACAATATCAATGCCTCTCTCTTTCATCTGTTTCGCTAACAAAGTAGCTTCTTCTTCGCCTTTCCAATCCAAATCAGTACCAAGATCCTTACTATCAGTAATTCCCATCACATTGCCTTCGCTTCTACCATGTCTAGATAAAATTATATTAGTTGATTGCTGGTTTGATAATTCTAAAAGCTCTTTTCTTGATTGAATAGCTGTCACTTCACCACATTCACATTCATAAAAAGGCAATGGCAATCCCCAATAACGTTTACGAGAAATAACCCAATCACCCATATTATCAAGCCAATCTTGCATTCTTTTGCCTACTGATTCAGGCAACCAACCAACCTTTTCTGCAGCTCTTTTCATCGGTTCTCTGATTTCCGAAACATCAATAAACCATTCGGAAACTGCTCTAAACACTAATTCCTCCTTGCATCTCCAACAAAATGGATAGCGATGTTTAATGTCAGCAATTTTCAAAAAATTGCCTTTTTCTTTTAATGAAGAAAAAATTTCATTCTTAATTCCGTGAACATTTTTTTTGTTCAACCAATCAAAACCTTCTATGTAATTACCAAACTCATCAATTGGCGCGATAATCTTCAAATCATTAGTTTTTGATAATTGATAATCTTCCTCACCACATCCAGGTGCAATATGTACAATGCCAGTACCTTCAGCATCAGAAACATCTTCCCAAGCAATAACTTTATGTTCAACGCCTGACTGAACAGGTAATTCATCAAATGGTCCTTCATAATGCAAACCTAATAAACTCTTGCCATCAACTTCCTCCATAATTTCTGCTTCACCCAAAACTTTTGAAACCAAAGCTTTAGCCAAAATATACGTCTCACTGTCTTTCGTTGCTCTAACATATTTTACCTTAGGATTTACAGCCAAGGCTACATTTGCTGGCAATGTCCAAGGAGTCGTTGTCCAAACCAAGAAATATTCATTAATTTCAGCTTCTTCACTTTTTCTTTTTAATTTAATATAAACTGCCTGATGAACTACTTCTTTCCAACCATCATCTGACAATTCATGCTGAGATAATGCTGTCCCACATCTTGTACACCAAGGCATCACAGAATAACCTTTGTATAACCAGCCATTTCTTTTACATTTTTCTAAAAAAGTCCAGATTGCCTCAATATTATCATCAGTATATGTATAATAAGAATTTCTCCAATCCATGAATTGACCCAATCTTTTTGATTGTTCAGTTTGAATTTCTGAATATTTCTCAATTCTTTCTTTGCATGCTTTAGAAAAATTATCCAAACCAAATTTTTCAATTTCTTTTTTTGAATTAAAGCCTAAATCTTTTTCCACTTCAACTTCCACCCAAAGTCCCTGGCAATCAAAACCATTTTGCCATCTTTGATCAAATCCTTGCATCGCTTTATATCTCTGAAAAACATCTTTCAATGTTCTACCCCACGCATGGTGCACTCCCATTGGGTTATTAGCAGTAATTGGACCATCAATAAAAGACCAAGGCTCTTTGCCATGATTTTTATTCTGCAATTTATAAAACATTCTATTCTCATTCCAAAAATCAAGAACATTATGCTCTAATTTCACGAAATCTTGTTTTGGGTCTACTTTTTTAAACATATTGACAAAAATTAATTAATATGATAAAATTTATATAGTTCTTTCAAGAGAAAAGGAGACAAGAAATGAAAAAATCACTCAAAAAAATTTTTTGGATAGTAATAACAACATTTCTTTTGATAGCCTCTTTAACACATTTCTCAATTGTACTATATGCAATAATCATGATTTTTTTACCTTCTACTAATATTCTTGCCATAGAGATTATAACAATCTTTTGCTTAATCAACGGTTTATTCTGTTTATACTTTTCCAAACTTTTTGCTTCTCATTTCCAGATCATTCCTCAAAAAAGAATAACGCACTTACTTTACCACTAACGTGGTTTTTTTATTTAATTATAAAAGTCTGCACATCATTATAATCAATGTCTTCCTGTCTAAAATACTCTTCGATACTGCAATCATTCAAAACCTTATAAATCGCTGCATTAATTCCACCATGACTAACAATCAAAATATTTTTATCAGAATATTCGTTCTTAATTTTTTCAACAAATTTCCTTACTCTTTCTACGATTTCTTTTCTTGACTCTCCAGTTCTTCCTAATTTAAAATTATATCTTTCTTCTCCAGGTTGCATTCGTCTATACCTACGATAATCTTCATCATTTTCTAGCAACTCTTTTTTTGTTCTATCATTCCATTCTCCATAATCATATTCCGAAACTAAAGGATCTATTACAATTTTTACATTAAACTTTTTATTCAAAATATCAGCAGTCTCACGCGCTCTCAAAACCGGCGAAGTAATAATTAAATCAATTCTGTCTTTTATTTTCTTGGTCAATTCATTAACTTCCCTTCTTCCTTTCTCAGTTAACGGGAATTTATCTAGACTACAAGATTTAACATCTAAAGTATTCTTCTCGCTTTCTCCATGTCTAACAAAAATTAGTTTAATCATAACTATTTCCAAAAATAAAAACCCTCATACAGAGGGCGATTAAATTCGCGGTACCACCTCAATTCAATATTAAATATTAAATATTCAATATTCTTATTTAAAAGCTATTACGGGCTTACCCGTACAGATCTAATTGCTAAAAACTTTAGCTTTCTTCTGTCAACTAATCTGGCGATAACCAGACTCAAACGTTTTTTAATTTACAGCTTTATTCTACCAGAAATACAAATTTTGTCAAAAATTTGTTATTATTAATTTATAATTTAATTTATGATCAAAAAAATCACTCTCAACATTTTTGGCATGCATTGCGCCTCTTGCGCAGCCAACATTGAAAATGCCTTAAAAAAAGAGCCAGGCATTATTAGCATTAATATAAATTATGCTAATGAAAAAGCTCTTCTTGAAATTGACGACAGCAAAATTAATGTGCAAAAAATTCAAGAAAAAATCATCGAACTTGGCTACAAATCTGAACAAGAAAAAATGGAACATCAAGGTCACGGCTATCATTCCCATGCTGATGTTGAAAAAAAATCAGAAATTAACAAACTAAAAAATCAATTCATCTTTTCTTTAATTCTAGGCTTGCCTCTTATTTATATCGCAATGGGCGATCTTCTTGGTCTTCCAATCCCAACATTTTTTGAAAATTATTTAATTTATATCGAATTTATTTTAGCAACTGCAGTTATTATTGTTTGTTTCAAAATTTGGATTCAAGGCTTTAAAGCATTATTCAGATTTCAGCCTGACATGGACTCGTTAGTCTTTATCGGTACAGCAACTGCCTATTTTTATAGTTTGATAGTTTCTATTATCTCTTTAACAAACAAAAACTTTCAAATGTCTGAGCTTTATTATGAAAGTTCTGTTTTTATATTAATCTTTATTACTTTAGGAGACTATTTAGAAACAATTACAAAAGGCAAAACAAGCGATGCAATAAAAAAATTAATCGGCTTAAGTCCAAAAGAAACAACAATTATTAAAAATAATCAAGAAATAAAAATCAAAACGCAAGATGTTGAAGTTAATGATATTATTTTAATCAGGCCTGGCGAAAAAATTCCAGTCGACGGCATTATTACCAAAGGCTTTTCAACAATTGATGAAAAAGCAATCACTGGAGAAAGCATTCCTGTTGAGAAAAAACAAGGCGACAAAATTATCGCTGGAACAATTAACAAAGCTGGCAGTTTTCAATTTCAAGCTACAAAAGTTGGTAATGATACAATGCTTTCTCAAATTATTCGAATCGTTGAACAAGCTATGGGTTCAAAAGCACCAATCCAAGAGCTTGCTGACAAAGTTTCCTTCTATTTCGTACCAGTTGTTATTATAGTCGCAATTATTGCATTAATTATTTGGCTAATTGCCGGACACACTTTAGCTTTTTCTATAACCATTTTTGTTGCTGTATTAATTGTTGCCTGTCCTTGCGCATTAGGCTTAGCAACTCCAGTTGCAGTTATGATGGGAACAGGCCTTGCAGCTTCCAATGGAATTTTAATTAGATCTGGAAAAGCATTAGAGATTGCCAACAAAATAAATATGATCGTTTTCGATAAAACTGGGACTCTAACTTTAGGAAAATTAAAAGTTCAAAATATTATCCAAAATCCAAAGCATGATTTTTCAATAGAACAAATTACAAAAATTGCTAGTTCAATTGCTCAGTTTTCCAACCATCCAATTTCCAAAGCAATTATTGATTACGCAAGATCAAAGCAAATTAAGTTAGATGAATTTAATAATTTTAAAGAAATTCAAGGCAAAGGTGTTATTGCCTTTTGTCCAACTCATGACCTGCCAGCTCTAGTTGGCAATACAAAAATGCTCGCTGATCAAGGTCTGGATACAACATGGGCAGATTCAATTAATAAAAAATATGCTCACAAAGGAATTGTTGTCTTTGTCGGTCACCATGATAAAGAAGTAATGGGTGCAATAATAATTGCCGATGAAATTCGAAAAGAAACTCCTGACGTAATTTCAAAATTTAAAAAAATGGGAATTAAAATCGCCATGATCACTGGCGATAATAAAGAAACGGCAAATAATATTGCCCAACAAATTGGTATTGATGAAATTTCTGCGGAAATTTTGCCACAAGACAAATTGCAAGAAATCAAAAATTTGCAACAACAAGGAAATGTTGTTGCTATGGTTGGAGATGGTATTAATGATGCCCCAGCCTTAGCTCAAGCTAATCTAGGAATTGCTTTGGGCTCTGGCACAGATGTTGCAATTGAAACTGGCGAAATTATTTTAATTAAAAATGATTTAAGAGACGTATTAAAAGCAATTGATCTAAGTAGTTATACCCTAAAAAAAATAAAACAAGGATTATTTTGGGCCTTTATCTATAATATCATTGGCATTCCGATCGCAGCCGGAATTTTATACCCATTTACAGGTTGGCTTTTGAGTCCAATGATTGCAGCAGCTGCCATGGCTTTTTCATCTGTCAGTGTTGTCTTAAATGCCTTATTAATGAAAGGTTATAAAAATAAATAGATCATTATGCAAAAAACATTAGATATCGAAATTGAAAAAGCAATTCGTTTGATTTCAAAATATTTTCCAATATCAAACGAAAACACCAGAAAACCAGTTTTATTTCATGACATCAGAGTTGGAACATACTTATATGAAAAAAATTATTCTCGCGAAATTATCCTAGCTGGATTTTTACACGACACAATCGAATTCTCTAATATTGATGAACAAATGTTAACAAAAGAATTCGGAGAAAATGTAACAAAAATTGTTTTAGCCAGCACTAAAAACAAAGCCTTAAAAAAAGACCAGATAAATGAAGAATTAATAAAACGTTGCGCCGAAAATGGCAAAGATGCACTTATTATAAAAACAGCCGATACTATTGATAGTTTTAAATATTATTCAAAAATAAATAATACTGATCAACTTCAAAATCATTGCCTTGTAACTGCAAATTTGATTTTTAAGTATTTACCGAATAATATTGAAGACCCAATTTTTGACGAACTAAAAAAATGGCAAGAAAAAAATAAATAAAAAACGCTACCAAGTAGCGCAAAGAAATAGTTTTATTTATTTTTATCTATTTCCTCAAAGGACACTTCTCCATTGTCATCAATGTGAGCAAGAAAAAACCAACTAGTCAGCCCCTCAATCTTCCTGATATCATCAATAATTCTTCTTATCTCTCCAATCTGAAATTCCCTATCAGCATCTTCAGAACAACCACACATAATCCTTCCTCCATATGCGAGACAATCAGTATGCTGAACAAATATTGCACGACTAATTCCCAAACGGCTAACAGCAAATTCAAGATCAGTTAAAACACGAAAGTTATCTTTTGTTCCACCAATCAATGTAAATGAATAATGATTAGGTGGCACATCAAAAGATCTCAAAAAATTTTCCAAAGGTTCATTCAATCGGCCATCAACGCAACGAAATACTGCCCACTTTCCTGCCATTTCCGCCATCCTCCCTCTATCACGACAAGATAAAAAATAACATATTAACAATAACTGTCAATAAAAAAACCGTTAAACATTTTCACGGTTTTTATTTCGAAATTTTTATAACAACTAAATTAACATCTCTACTTTGCTAGATATGCAATCCATAACTCTCCATCTTTGATATAAACCAACCTTTCATTATCAACTGACAATTTTAAATAACTATATTTTCCAGACTTTTCAATTAATCTTTTATTCTCACTTCCATCGTTGTTAACAACAGAAATACCCATATCATCAGCAAAAAAAATTCTACTAGAATCAGCACTCCAATCAAAAGTAGTTATACTTTTTTCTGCTAAAGTTTTTTTATCCGATCCATCTGGCTTTATAATAGACAAATTATTATCTTGTCTAAAAGCAATATATAAACTATTTGGAGACCATTTGTAATCGTAAGATACAGGCTTAACTCCAAATTTTGTTGAAAAACATGGCAACAATCCTTCAGCTATCAGTCCACTCTCAACGTCTAAAACATTACCAGAATCTTGAACAACCATTTTTGTACTATCAGGCGACCATAAAACAAAACTTTCTGGATCAAAACCGCCATCTCTACCAAAAACATTATTTCCTCCTAACCTTTTATTTTCAACTACTTTTTCATTTTCTATTCTCAATAACCAAACATCTTTATCTCCTTTTAATAAAGCAATATATTTTTTATCCGGCGACCATCTGATCCAATTCGTTGAACTCTTTATATCTCCCTCATAAATTATCTTCGGATCAACTTCGCCTTTTTTATATAAATATATTCTATTATTCGAATCCAATGCAACAACTTCTTTTCCATCATTAGAGATATCCCAACCAAACCAGTTTTTATTCCAATTACTAATTTCTTTTTTATCAACCAAATTTCCATCTTTATCCATCCAAATAATATCTAAATTATTATTCATCAGATTATCATAGACTACAGTTCCATCATCAAACCACCTTGTTTTATAACTGCTGCTCAAAGAATAAATTTCATCACCAATCTTTTTAGATTCCTTATTTTCAAGGTTAGTCAAACTATAATAAATCGAGGGCGAAGTAACGCCCTCATTATTTTTACTAAATACTTCTGATAATATACTTTTACCATTTGGTGAAAAAGTCTGGCCTTTTAGATATTCTTCTTCAGCCGTAGTCGTAATTTGATCTTCAGATTTAACAGAGATATCTTCATTGCTACTAACTTGAGCTTCTTCTTTTTTCGGCTTATCTGTAAAATTTATCAACCAAACTTCATTTCCTGATATATAAGACAATTTTTGGCCATCTGTTGACCATGTAACATTAGAATAGTCTTTATCTTCTTTAGAAACCTGTCGCAAAGAAGTTCCATCGGATCCAACCATCCATAATTTTCGATCATTAACATAAATAATTTTTTCTCCATCCGGAGACCAAGTACCAAAAATATTTAATAATCCGCCATCATTAACATCTCCTTCTCTATGCAACAACTCAATCCTTTTTGATCCATCTAAATTCATTACATACAAATCAAAAATTGCATGATTTGGATCAGAGTTTATATTATCTTTATAATATTCATAAACTAAAACTTTATCTGAAGTTGGAGATAAAACACTTTTCATGCGCGTAAAAGAATCTTCGTCATTAGAAATCAAAGTTTTTTCTGGATCAATTGAATAAACATTGCTAGAAACATTATCCAGTAGAAATTTATCATTTGCAGACCATATCATATCAACAGAAACATTCGAATTTTCAGGAATATAAGTCACTCCCAATCTTTTAAAATCAGCTAAATTCTCTACCTTAGAATCAATTACTCCAACTTCAAAATTATCAAATTTTTGATATACATCTTTATTTTCTAATCTTTTCAAAAAAGCAATATGATTACCATCATGAGACCATCGCGGATTCAAAAAAACAATTTTATCATTATTCTTTTCTTTTCCTAGACTTCTCGACTGTCCTGTTTGCAAATCCTTGATAACGACCTCCCCGCTATTTTTTATTAAAACTATTTTTCTTCCATCAGAAGCAAGATCATAACTAACAGCTTTATCCAGATCAATACTCGTTAGATTATCGCCACTAAAATTTGTTTTTATTATTTTTCTTTCATTATTAAAAATATCAATTGCAGTTTTACCAATAATTTTCAAATCATTTGCCGATGCATGATAAAAAAAATTAGCTAAATCTTTTCTTTCCTTATTTTCCAAAATAAACAATTTTCCTTTCCAAGGATAATTAACATCATTTTCTTTAGACAAACTCTTATCTTCATCCAAGAAAACTAATCTTGAAGAATCAGCAGACCATGATGAACTCAACAAATTCTTTTTTTCATCATCAGTATCAGAAATTTTTTCTTCAGACGAAATTATAAAATTATCCCAATCTAATCGCGCAGCACCAATTGGAATATCCTTTTTAATAACCACTTTATCTTCCAAAACATTATAACTCTTTGAAAATGGCCAGAAAGTATACAATTTAGCAACCACAAAATATCCTGCTAACATAACTAAAATAATAACTGGCAATACTAACCAAATTCTTCCGCCTTTCTTTTGTTTTTTAATTTTCTTAATCTTTTTTGGCTTGATTCTAATTGGTTTAGCTGGTTTTGTCTGTTTCTTTACTTTCTTTTTTAAACTCAAAATTGGCTTTTTCTTTAAAGTCTTTTTAGTAATTGTTTTTTTGGATATTTTTTTTACCTTTTTTAACGCCATAATATTTGAAAATTTACAAATTATATGTTATTTTTGATGCAACATAACAGCCAAGGAGAACAGAATGGACTTGCAAACAGAATTTGATAAATTAGTTAAAGACTGGAAAGTTCATTGCGAAAAAAATTGTTTTAGTTCTATTATGAGTATTTTTTATGATTGCGAAGCAGTCAGAAAAATTATTGCGCTTGGATATTCAGCACTGCCTCTCATCCAAGAAGAACTTTCTGTAAAACACACAATCCCTTACGGCTTTCTCTGGCGACATGTAGTCTACAGCATTGTTCCTGAACTAGAAATCCCAGAAGAAATGCGAGGAAAAGTCAACGAAATTGAAGCCTTTACATTGCAATGGCTAAACAATAATATCCATCGATTTGCACACCCCACTCCTTAAAAAGGAGTTTTTTATTTAATTTTTATGACATTTCCATTCATATCCATCTCCACAAAATGATGTGTTTTACCGGAAATAAAACTCTTACATTGATTTTCTGGTTGATTATCAAGAGCAACTCTTGGATTATGAACAATGTCAACTGACCAATCAGCAATTATTTCTTCTGCTAAACAAGGACCAGACGATAAATCAATTTCCTGATTTGCTTTTTGAGCAAATAATTCTTTGGCCTTTAATTCTGCAATATCTTTCTGTAATTTTTGTTCCGTATTCAAAACCTCAACTCCCAAAGATTGATTAACAGTATTTTGAATATCGTTCTTACAACCAGCACCTAAAAAAACAAACATTCCAAAAAATAATATCAAAAACTTTTTCATAGTTTTCTCCGTCATCCTGAACCGCTATGAATGATCCCATAATTATTGCTAAATTTCGAGATTCTTCGCGTAGCTACAGAATGACAATAAGTAATGTTATTTTCCTACAATTTCTTCATAAACTCCTAATGTTTCTCTCGCACATTTCTCCCATGAAAATTTCTTTACATTTTCATAGCCTTTTTTAATCAAACTATTTCTCAATTCCTGATCTGTCAAAGCCTTTCGCATTGCTTTTGATAATGCATCAGTATCATAAGGATCAACTAATATCGCTCCATCATCTGCAACTTCTGGCATTGATGTAATATTTGAAGTAATTACTGGTGTTCCAACTTTTTGGGCTTCCAAAATAGATAATCCAAAACCTTCATAGAAAGATGGAAAAACAAAAAGTGAAGCATTCCTCATTAACAAAGCCTTATCGCTTGATATAATGTATCCTGTAAAAATAACTTTTTTTGTTAAACCAAATTGTCTGATTGCTCTAAACACATCATCATTATCCCATCCCTTTTTGCCAGAAATAACTAATTGAAAATCATCATAAGCACTTGTTCCTCGCAAACGATCAAAAGCCTGAATCACTCCCATTACATTTTTCCTTGGCTGAATCGTCCCAACAAATAAAACATATTTTTTTTCTATTCCAAATTTATTTTTCAAATAGTCTTTTCTTGATTCCGCTGATTGACGTTCATCAATTTTGATATCAACTCCATTATATACAACTGTAACTCTCTCTTCCGGAATCTGCATAAATTTCACTAAATCCTGTTTTGTATAATTTGAAACGGAAATCACTCTTTTTGCTTTTTTAACACTTTGTGGAACTACAATTCTAGTTGAAAAAATTTGACCAGGAAACCAAGATTTGTTTTGATAAATCGCCATATCATGAATTGTTACAACCGAATTTTTTGAATAAGCTAATGGAACTGTGCAGGCTGGAGAATGAAAAACATCAAGCTTTTCACGAGTAACATAGGCAGCTACCAAAAAATGAGAATATGCAATTGGCAAAAAGGTTTTATACTCTATAAAAGGAAAAAATTTTATTTCCGAATTTCTTTTTTTAAAATGACCAGCATCTCCTACTCTGCGATCAAAAAACAATACATATTTATTTTTTGTATCAATTCTTAATAAATTCTCAATCAAATTATAAGTATAATGGCCAACGCCAGCTGCTTCACCTCGTTCTGGATCTAAAATTGTACGACAATCAATTCCAATTTTCATAAATGAAAAATTTAAATCTCAAAATGCAAAATGACAATTTAAAATATAAAATTTTTTATTTTACATTGTCATTTTCAATTTTGATTTTTGCATTTTAAACTATCACGTAAGTCTTATAAAACTCATCGTCTTTCTTAACAAATTGCACTTCAAAATCCAAATCCATCTTTTTTACATCAGCCATAATTTTCTTAAATTCCTGATCACTAATTTCGTATTTATTCTTGAACAATTCTGCCCTTCCAGTTGCTTTAAACTGAAAAACTCTCCATTTATAAATATATTTTGGTAAAATATTAGCTAATTTTATTATACAATCTTTGTTCAATTGTGTCACGACTGTCGAAATCACAATCTTTAATTTTCGGTATTCCTCCAACCATTCTAAAATCTCCAAAACTTTTTCAAACACACCTCGTTTACGAATTATCATATTAGTATCCTCATCACATCCATCAATTGGTAAATTAATCTGATCCAAAAATTTTGCCAACATTTCCAGCTTTTCCTTTGTTAATAATAATCCGTTAGTATGCAAAATTGTATAAAATCCTTGCTTTTTAGCATATTGAATCAAATCTATAATATCTTTTCTTGTCAAAGGCTCTCCTCCAGTAAAAACGATTTTTTCCACTCCTTGCATTTTGAATTGATCAATCATTTTCCTAGCTTGATTAGTATTCAAATCATCGACTCTCTGTTCTGGACCAAAACAAAATTCACATTTTAAATTGCATTTGCTTGTCACATTCCAAACAATAATTTTTTTGTCTATTTTTTTCATTTGCTTAAAATTAGCATTAAAATAATCAAATTTCAAGCCTCTACAAATAAAAACAGACCTTCTGTCAAGTCTGCTTTTTATATAAATTTTATTGAATATTACATCTTCGTCTTCTTTTCAATTCCCATCAAATTCATTGTCTCTCCCAAAACAGTTCTCGTTGCTTCAACCAATCCTATTCTTACTTTCGTTAATTCCTCATCTTCAGTCAAAACTCTGCACTTTTCATAAAAATTGTGGAATTTATCTGCAATCGCAATTGCAAAAAAAGGTAATCTTTGCACTTCATAGCTCTTTGCAACTTCAAAAACCACTTCTGGAAATTTTAATAACATCTTAACCAACTCAAATTCTGCCTTTCTTTCTTCGTCTGCCGAAGTTTCAGAGAAAACGGATATTTTTTCAGTTTTCACTTCTGTTTTTTCTAAAATACTTGAAAGTCTAGCATAAGCATATTGAACATAATAAACGGGATTTTTCTTTGATTGTTCTTTTGCCAAATCCAAATTAAAATCCATATGTGTTTCAACTGCCTTCATCAAAAAGAAAAATCTTGTCGCATCTAATCCAACTTCAGAAACAAGCCAGTCTAAATTTACCACTGTTCCCGCTCTCTTTGACATTTTTACTTCTTTCCCGCCAGATATTAATCTAACGAGTTGCGTAATCACAATTTTCAAATCTCCACCTCGATCCATGGCCTTAATTGCTGCCTGCATTCTACCCATATAGCCATGATGATCTGCTCCCCAAACATCAACTAATTTATCAAAACCTCGATCAAATTTGTTCCAATGATAAATAATATCTGAGAAAAAATAAGTTTGCTCGCCAGTATTTCGAATTAATACTCTATCTTTATCATCGCCAAATTTCGTTGTCTTCATCCAAAGAGCATCATCTTTTTTATAAGTTAAGCCCATTGTTTCTAACCACTTGATCAATTTCTCTCGAGCTCCCAATGTATATAAACCTTGCTCTGACATCCAGACATCATAATGAATTCCTAAATCTTTTTCAATAAATTTACGATTAGCTAATTGAATTTTTTCCGCTAATTGAAAACCAGCATCACCCAATTGAGTTGTTTTCCAATATTCTGCTGATCCACTTAATTCTTCAATCAATTTCTTTACAAAATCAGTTTTGTATGGATTTTCTTTTCCATGCAAAATTTCACCTAAAGTTTTGATTTGTTTAGAATCTTTAGCATCATTAATATAAAATTCTCGAGTCACATCAAATCCAGCTTTTTTTAAAACATTAGACAGAACATCTCCATAAAAAGCGCCTCTACCATGACCAACATGTAATTTACCAGTTGGATTAGCTGAAATAAATTCTACATTTATTTTATTTCTCTTTTCAATTCTTCCTTGTCCATATTTTTCTTTTACTTCCAAAATAGTATTTAACTCATTAATTAAATATTTTTCCGATAATTTAAAATTAATAAATCCAGGCTTTACAAAAGTTATTTCTTTATAATCTTCGCTTAATTTTTTAATATCTAATTTTTTTACAATTTCTTCTGCAACAATCATTGGATTTTTCTTCTCAATCTTTGCTAAAACCATTGCCACACTACTTGAATAATCACCAAACTCTTCATTTTGTGGCTGTAAAATAACAATTTCTTTTGGCAAAGAAAAACCAGCCTCTTTGATAGCCGCTTCTAAATTTTTTCTAATCTTATCCTTAATCATAATATTCTATTAGCAATTTAAATTATCATCTCTGCCCTCTCAATCATTTCAATTTCATTTTCCATCCAATCTAATCTGTTTTTCAAAACCATCTTCTTCGCTTCATTAATTTCTACCCACAAAACTTCATCGTGTTCTTTGATAAAATCATTTTGCTCTCCATTAATCACAGTAAATAAAAAATAGTTAGTTACTTTTTTTATTGTCGTATCATTTCTTTCAAATTCCGAATTCAAAAAACCTAAATAACTTTCTAATTTAATTCTGTAACCTGTTTCTTCAATTACTTCTCTTACTGCCGTCTGTTCTAAAGTCTCACCATTTTCCACTGTTCCTTTCGGTAGATGATAAGTATCAGTATTATTTCTATGAAGTAAGATGATCTCAATTTTATTATCTAATTTCCTATAAACAATTCCTCCGCTAGAAACATGAAAAGGAATCTCTCTTGAACCCTTCAACATAACTAAAAACCTAATAAATAAATAACTAGTTTATTAAATTATAGCAAGATTTTTCAAAAATGAAAGCCAAAAAACAAAAACCTTGACCAATTAACATTTTTATGTAATACTATAAAATCTGTAGCTCCCCAAAGAAGGAGGAAGAGTTGATAGACGAAAAACACGTTCTTTCACAAGTTCAAACACTTTTTAATGGCAAAGTGAAATATCTTCATCTTGGCTGTCCAAATGATTTTCATCCCAAAAGCAATGGATTCAAAGATAGAATGAATCAAGTGCTTGCAATTCTTGGACATCACGAAAATACACTGATTGCTCCAAGAGTTCAATTCACCAATATTATTGCAACCCAGCAACCCGGTGCCTTTGTTTTCGAAGAAGACAATGGACTCTGGCGAACTTCTGCAGGAGCCGATGGAGTACTTATTCATAATACTGCTCCTGTTGCCATCTTTAATGCCGATTGTCACGTTGGAATTCTCTATCATCACAAAACCCATCGTTTTGCTTTGATTCATCTTGGCCTAAAATGCTTTTACCGCGAAGATGGATCACCGAACATCATCACTCAAGCGATCACTTCTCTTGACGTTTCTGCTCGTGAACTCGAATTCTGGGCTGGAGCAGGAATCGGTCCATGCTGTAATGGCTATGACCACTCAGATCCTAAAAACGCTGAATTGGGCAAAAAGCTGAATCAAAAATTTGGTTATGAGGATTTGCCTGTCGTTGGTTACAGATATAAAGATAAATATTGTCATATAACTGGATTTGTCACCAATGGACCAAGAATCGGTCAAATTTCTTATGACAACGGAAGCATGATCTCTAGAATTGGAATTAATCATCCTGGCATGATGGTAGAACTTGATCCAGGCTGTACTAGCTGTCAAGGACGTGAACAATTTCCTGATCGTCCACAATTTTGGTCAAATGTCCGCGGACACAAAGAAAGAAACCTCTTCCTTTGCTGGCTCGCCTGATCTTTCAATACGCTAGTTATCTAGCGTTTTTTATTTGGATTTACATTTTATACCCAATAGGTCCGACCTTTTACTTTAAAACACAATCATTTCTTTCTAATTAAGATTTTATTAATCCAAATTACAACAACTTTTTAAAAGGTCAAACCTCCTCAGATATTTCATTTGGATTTACATTTTTTAACATATATAATATAGTTAGTAATAATTTTAATTTTGAATTGTAATTTTTCATTTTGATTTTTGCATTTTAAATTTACTATGATTTTAGCCACTAATAAAAAAGCCTATCATGACTATAATATTCTTGAAAAATTAGAGGCTGGCTTAAAATTAGAAGGACAAGAAGTAAAATCTGCCAAACAAAAAAATATTAGCTTAAAAGGCGCTTATGTTACAATTAACTATTCCAGTAGAAATCATAGCCCAGAAGCTTGGCTTTTAAATGCCCATATTTCACCTTATAAATATGCTGGCAAACTAAAATCTTACGAGCCAACTAGATCTAGAAAGTTGCTTCTAAATAAAAATGAAATATTAAGACTTATTGGCTTAAAAAAGCAAAAGGGCTTGACATTTATCCCTATTTCAGTTTATACTAAAAAGGGATTAGTGAAACTTTTACTTGGCATTTGCCGCGGCAAGAAATTATACGACAAACGACAAGATATCAAAAAAAGAGAAAGTCAAAGAGAAACCCAACGTCTTTTCCGTTCGAAATCGTAGACGCATAGGTTTGGAAATTGGAATTTGTATTTTGTTTGGTTATTGATTATTGGTTATTTCTTTCCACGGGGGGTGTCAAGCTTCGCTAAAGAGCGTAGTTTAAAAAATTCATGTAGAGTCGCAAGATACTCTCTAAACTTCTTGCATATTATAAGTGCAAACTTATTATCAAAGGTTTCTGAAAAAGTAAAAGCTTTTGCTCAATCTTTTTCATTTCAACCTTCAACTGTAATCGCTTAATACCCGATTACCATCCATCCCGCTAGATTCGTGTGTGGGAATTGGGTGTCATTTTACGAACGTAGATTATCTCTCGCCTTAGAGATAATTGAAAATTATAATGGCTTTGAGTAATAAATATTTTTTTGGTTTAAAGTTTATTATTCGAGACAACCAAAACCAGATAAACTTGTAAAAGTTTTTTAAGCAAACTTTTTACACATGGGTGCAATTCCCATCACCTCCACCATCTGAACAAAATAATCAATAATCAATTTCCAAATAATATTCAATAATCAATAACCAAATTTCAAACTTTTTAATTATTGATAATTGGTTATTTACTGATTATTGATTATTGGTTATTAGCCAATATTAGAAGAAATTTTATTAATTAAACCCAAACGTATAAAATATAGATCACATTACAAAAGATTCAATCCAAGAAAATTTAAAAGAACTTGGGTTAATGAAGAAATTAGATTACCGCAAGTTGCAGTAATTGATGAAACTGGCAAAAGTCTAGGAATTCTACCAACTTACAAAGCTATTTCACTAGCAAGAGAAAGAGGCTTTGATCTTGTAGAAGTAGCGCCAGATGTTCATCCTCCAGTCTGTAAATTTTTAGATTTTGGTAAATATAAATACCAGAAAGAAAAGCAAGAACAGCAACAAAAGAAAAAAGCTAAAAAAGTTGAAATCAAAGGTGTTCGAATCTCACCAAGAATTTCTGATAATGATCTAGAATTTAAAGCTAAACAAGCTGATAAATTTCTAAGTGATGGCGACAAAGTCAGAATCGAAATAGTCATCAAGGGACGCGAAAATGCTCACATGGACTTAGTTAATGCAACACTACACCGATTTGTTGATACCATGAAAACTAAGATTAAAGTTGAGCAACAGCCAAAGAGACAAAGACTAGGTATGGCTATGGTTGTTGCAAAAGCTTAAAAACCTTGCCAAAAAGCAAGCATTGTGATAACCTACGAAAGACAAGGTGTTTTATTTTTATTATTTTAGAATATTATTCAAACAGATGCCTAAACTAAAAACTCATAAATCTACATCAAAAAGATTTTGGAAAACTGGAACAAACAAATTCGCTCAAAGAACTCCAAATCAAGATCACTTTAATGCAAGAGAAAAAGGTACTGATTCTCGTGCTAAAAAATCTGATAAACTAGTTTTTGCTGGCAATATCAGCCACATCAAAAAATCATTACCTTACGTATAAATAAATTTTTAATTTTTAATTTTTTATATTTTAAACAATGCCAAGAGTTAAAAGAGGAACAATAGCTAACAAAAGACGCAAAAAGATTCTAAAACGCACTAAAGGATATATTACTGGCCGATCAAAAAAATATCGAGCTGCTAAAGAAGCTTATCTTCATGCACAACGATATGCTTTTCGTGACCGCAAAAAAAAGAAAGCTGATTTTAGACAAGTTTGGATTATCAGACTTAATGCAGCTTTAAAACAATATGATCTATCTTACAGTAAATTTATCTTTGCTTTAAAGAAACACAAAATTGAATTAGACCGCAAAGTCCTAGCTGATTTAGCTGTTAATCATACTGAAACATTCAAAAAAATTGTTGAAACTGTAAAATAATAGACTTATTAAAAAATTAAAGGGGTAAAAAAATATTTTTTATGAATGATGCATGTCCAAAGTTCCGCTTTAGTGGAACAAGTTACAGAATGAATAAAAAATAATTTTTTACCCCTTTTAAAATAAGCAAAATTATGACAATTGAACAAATTTACAAATTATCAATCGAGCTTGGTATAAAAGCAGATCTTCGAAACAAAGAAGATATTAAACGAGTTTTATCCGATGCCAAAAAAGAATATCAGGATTTACCAAAATCTGAAAAAGAATATTTTGATAAAGACAAATTTTTTAATCCATATTCGGATACTAGAATTCAAATTGACAAACCAAATAAAAAAATTAAGAAAATTTTAACAGGAATTGATATAGATAGCGCTGAAATATTGTTAGCAGATAAACTAAAGGTAGATTTAATCATCGCTCATCATCCTGTTGGCAAATCACTTGCTGATGGACTAGAAGATGTCATGAAAATGCAAGCTGATATTTTAGCCGACTATGGTGTTCCAATCAATATTGCTGAAAAACTAATTGAAAAAAGAATTACTGAAGTATCTCAAAAAGTTAAACCAGCTAATCATTATCAATCAGTTGATACTGCTAAACTTCTAAATATTGGTCTTATGAACACCCATACAGTTTGCGATAATTTGGCAGCAAAATTCTTAAAAGAATTCTTCGAAAAAGAAAAACCTTATAATGTCGAAGAAGCTTTGCATTGTTTATTGAAAATTCCTGAATATAAACAAGCCAAAAAAATGGGCTTTGGACCATTTGTCATTGTCGGCAGTCCAAAACATCGCTTAGGAAAAATTGCAATTACAGAAATAACTGGCGGTACTGAAGGATCTAAGCAAATTTATGAAAAGATGGCCCAAGTTGGCATAGGTACAACTATAGCCATGCATTTATCCGAAGAACATCGACAAGAAGCTGAAAAAGCAAATATAAATGTCATTGTTGCTGGACATATCTCATCAGATTCGCTAGGTATGAATTTATTCTTAGACAAACTAGAACAAAAAGGCATTGAAATAATTCCTTGTTCTGGCCTAATCAGAGTCAAAAGAAAAAAATAATTTATTGCTTACAATTGTCACCTAAATAAAAAAGACGGAATAATTCGTCTTTTTTTTGTTATTTAGTTATTTACCTGCCTGCCAAAAGGCAGGTAATTTTGTTATTCTAGATATGCGCCTTGCACCATGTTACCTTTTTCGCCCATTTCTTTTTCAATGATTTATAATACTTATATTTCTTAGAACCTTCATTATATTTATTCATTAATTTCTTATATTTTGCCACATTATCTTTATATACCTGCAGAGATGCTTTTGAACAAAATTTATAGCTCAAGGCTTTGCCTGCATTCAAACGGCCATTTCCATATTCAAATTTACTATAATTAGTCATTCCTTTATATGCTGTTCTCTTAATTGCTTTTTTAACCTGAGAAAATGATTTTCCTTTTGAAAATAATAAAGCTGCTACTCCGGCTACATGCGGAGTTGCCATTGATGTTCCTTGATATAATTGCAGAGAAAACTTTTTATAACTCGTAGTTGGATCAGTATAAGTTTGTTGCAAAATACCATCAAGATAGCCATCACTATTAAGATCAGCATAAGTATCTCCTCCGGGTGCCATAATATCTAGATGATCGCCATAATTTGAATAATAAGTTCTGATATCAGCGTAATCAGTTGCACCAACAGAAAAAGATTCCTTATAAGCAGCTGGATAAGCTAACGATGAATCGCCTGTTGTATCAATCCCATCGCCATACGGCCAAGGCCTTTTTCCATTGCCAGCAGCAACTGTTACTAATATTCCTTGATCAGTTGCTGTTTGAATTGCTTCTTCAACAACTGCAACAGGGTATTGAAATTCTAAACTCATTGTTATTACATTCGCACCGTGATTAATCGCCCAATAAATTCCATCTGCAACATTAGAAGATAATGTACTGCCGTTTGAATAAAAAACATCAACTGGAATTATTGAAATATTTGGCGCAACTCCAGCAACACCTTTTGAATTATTAGTGCTTTGCGCAATTGTTCCAGCAACATGTGTTCCATGCCCATAATCATCATTGGCATGATAACTAACAGTACCATAATAATCAATTGCATTATTATATGGATAAACAAATTTAGTATCCGCTAAATCAGGAGCTTTTGCATACTGACCATATTTTTCATATGCTACGCCAGTATCAATAATCGCTACCTTTACGCCGCTTTTTCCTTTTGTTTTTCCCCAAACTTTTTCCATATTTAAATGGTTGTCATCAAAATTCCATTGTACTGGATAATAAGGATCATTTGGCGTCCAAGATAATTTTCCTTCGTAATTTGGATGCGCATATTTTACGTTAGAATCATTTCTAAGCAAGACCAAAAGTTCTTCAACTGATCTATTAGCTGGAACCTGCAAAACAGTATAACCATTGCCTTTCTTTTTAACAATAATTCCATAATTAGCACTCAAGCTTTCTGTAACATTTTTAAAAGAATTTTTTTTAAATTTAACCACAACCTCGTCAGGTTTATAACCTAAAACACTTTCTTGACTTTTCACTGGCTTTGAATCATAAAGACCGACCAAAAAAGTAATCAAAATAACGATGCACAAAGTTCCTAAGACGCCTGTCCTTTTCAAAATATTCATATTGTTTTTTTATTTTTAAAAAATTTAATATTTTTATTTAGAATCTTCCAACAACAAATTCTTTGCTATCCAGCGTAAAATTATTACTAATAACAGGTACAGAACTTTGTCCTTTATAACTCCAAGCCTTAATCGCTGAACTTCCAGACGAAGCAGTAACAATTTCATCATATCCATCATTGTTAATATCTCCGATAGCTAACCTTATATTACTATTATAATTGCCGTACGGTAAAAAACCAGAGCTTTTATATTTTTTTTTGCCTTTTTTTGTGAATATCTTTATCTCTTTGTTTGCAGAGCTTGGAATAGCTACAATTTCATCCTTGCCATCAAAATCTAAATCTCCGCTATCTAATCTAACTCCATTTTTGCTCGAATAAGCTTTCCAGCCTTTGGTCTTAAAAGTTTTTACAAAATCATTTCCTGATAATTTATAAGTATAAACTTTAGCTGTATCTTTTTCTTGGCCAACAATAATTTCATCATAATTATCTCCATCTAAATCGCCAACAGCCACAGAAACGCCAACTGCCTTTTTAAATGGCTTGAATCCTTTTTTCTTGAATTTAGATTTCCCAGCTTTGTTAAAAACTTTGACTCTCGATTTGCATGGAGATCCTTGACTTGCAATTATTTCATCATTTCCATCCATATTTAAATCTCCTGAAGCAACATTAATTCCACAATTAGAATTAGAACTTCCAAAAGGATAAAATTCTTTATATAATTTAATACCATTTTTATCAGTCACATAAATTACCGACCTTTGTCCTTTTTTTGCACCAACAATTATTTCATCTAATCCATCTTTGTTTACATCTCCAGTTGTTGCATAATTATTAGATTTAACGCTCACTAAAGAATTATTTTTTGGTACAATCACAACGGGTACGCCAGATGAATAATTGCCTGCGGTATCATAAGTATATATTTTATAATAATATTTTTTATTTTGATTTAAGTTATCATCAGTAAAGCTAGTTTTCTTTTTTTTCATTACTTTCTTGCCATTGGAATAGCTCGTTGGAAAAGACTTCTTTTTTCTCATTATCTTCACTTTTTTAAAATCCCATGCAGTTGGATTTTTCCATTTAAAATAAATACTTCCATTTTTTACTATCTGTCTTAAATTAGAAATATTATCAGGAGCAGAATCAATTACTGTAAAAGCATTTGTTGCTGAAGTTGTCTTACCATTTGAAGTCACAGAAATATCATAAGTCCCAGCTGAAATATGCTTTGGAACTGTTGCTGTTATTGTTGTACCATTTACAACATTTACATTAGTCATTGCTGTTGAACCAATAGCCATCGTCGCGCCAGCAACAAAATTAGTTCCAGTTATTGTTATATTTTCATTGCTAGAATTATCCGCTGAAGATACTGATAAAGATTTAACTGTTGGAAATGTGAATGCATTAGCAGCATTCAAAAGTCCATGGCCATATTCTGTATCATATCCGGAAGTGCCTAAATCAGTAGCAGAATTATCAACTATTGATCTTATATTATTTGCTGGAACATTATTTGCCATCAATAATGCCGCTGTTCCCGCAACATGCGGTGTTGCTTGCGATGTCCCATTAATTGGCCAAGTTGTAAAAGATCCATAACCTGTATAATAATCAGGCTCAAAAAATGATGCAAAACTTTGCTGAACAACTCCATCTCCAGAGCATAATCTTGTATCTGCAACTCCATAAGCCAACCAAACTGCAGTCACACAATCTGATAAAGTAGCATAATTGCTCAATCCCCATCCATAAAAACCATTATAATAGCCTTCATCAGTCTGACCTCCAGGAGCAACTAAATCCAAACCAGTACCATAATTTGAAAAAGTAGATCGCAAATTGTTATGATATCTTGTTGAACCAACTGAAATTACTTGAGACAATCTTGCAGGATAATCCAATTCCGGATCTCCAATACCATCTCCCCCGCCATTGCCTGCAGCAGCAACCATTATTACTCCAGAATTGGAAGCATCAGTTACAGCATCCGCAATAGTTTGAGAATAGCTTGTTCCTCCTAAACTCATATTAATTATTTTCGCTCCATTATTTTTTGCGTATGTAATTCCAGATGCAATCCAATCATTTTGTCCACTGCCCTCGCTATTCAAAACTTTTACTGGCATTATTGTTGAATTAAAAGCAACCCCTGATCCAGCAACACTATTATCAGTACTTTCTGCAATCGTACTCGCAACATGAGTTCCATGACCTTGATCATCATTTGGATGCGCATCATTATTCACAAAATCATAGCCAGTTGCAAATGCCGGATAACTGCCAGTGAAATCAGTTGCCTTAGAATAAATATCCCAATTTTCATATGCAACTCCAGTATCAACAACTGCAACAATAATTGAGGGATCTCCTCCATACAACGGCGTCGTTGTATCATAATCCCAAGCACTGCTCAATCCAATCGTTGCAAAATGCCATTGATTAGTATAAAGCGGATCATTTGGAGTAAATGACGCATGATAAATATAATTCGGCTCTGCATATTCTACTTCTGGTCTTAATTTTTTATTATTATAATATTCAACTGCCTGATCAACAGTCGCAGTTGTCGGCAATTCCAAAACTGTAAAATTGGCAGATTCATCAGTTCGAACAACAGTTGAATTAAAACCATTTGCTATTTTTCCAATAGTTTCCGCAGTTGTCGCCACATTTTGTTTTAACTTTACAATAATTTGATTAGGCACATATTCATCTGTTGCCAAAGAAAAATTAGAAGCAAAAAAAACACCAGATATTATCAATACAGAAGATAATAATAATTTCATTGTTTTTTTCATATATTTTAAATAATTAGCAATTTAACAATAAAATATAACTAATCTAACTTATCTAACCAATCTAACTTATTAACTCGTTTTTATTAATATAATCCAGCTTCATGCAAAGTTGAAATATAAGTTTCCAAATATCCTTTTAAAGTCACAACACCATTATTTTTCTTTACAACCTGAAAAACAACTGCCTGCGGATAGACACTACAAGTCGGGACCTTTCTAGCAATAATCACGCCTCTTTTTTTTGCCTTAACAGTAGTAAAATAGCTATTCCATTGATCTTCTGTCAAAATCTTTTTCTGTAATACTAAATAATCAGTTTGCTTAATTTCTGTTTTCAAAATACTTTTTGGATAATAATGACCTTCTGACATAAAAGTACCAATCAAATATCCAGTTGATCTTGAATTTGCATAATTATCAACTAATCTGCTATAGCGAGCTTGATTCAAATAATCGCCAATTCCGTTCAGATGATTTTTGAAAGTCCTTGCATCAGCATAATTTGTTGTAACAAAAAACAAACAAAACATAATGCTTGAGAAAACAATTTTTTTCATTTTTTTAATTTATTTTTTATACCCTTTTATCTTTTATTTATTATAACATTAATAAGATAAAAGTTATCAACAAAAATATTAACCTTATAAAGAATATTTCATCTACAATTGAAACGCATCCTTATCCGCAATCACAAATTTTGCTTTAGAAAGCGAAGTAAAATGATAGATTGGCGCAAAGTTTTGATTGCTACCTTTCTTGGTTTTAGCAATCGATGTTGGTCTTAGATAATAGTTTCTGATTTTGAATTTTAGGATATTCTTTTCTTTGTTTTGGTAAATAGTGAAAGGTCCGCGCCATTTGTTATCTCTATCTTTGATAAAAAGACGGAGATTCTTTTCTTTAAGTTTGTTTTTCTTTAGCTTTTTTGTTTTGTAGTGGAAAGTGATTTTGAAAGTAGTTTTACGGATATTCTTGATGTTTGATTTTAGAATAAGGTAAGAAGGATAAAGTTTTTTCTTGATAAAATGACGGGAAGAATATTTTTTGTTTTTGCGAATTAATGTTAGATAAAGACCAGTAGAATTAGATGGCTTTTCATAGAAATAGACTTTGATGTCTTGTCCTAGATCTTGATATGTTCTCAACAAATTAGTTTGCTCTAAATTTAATGTTTGATTAAAATCAGTTGCCATAGAATTCAAGGCTGTAAAAGTTGTTGCTTCAGGTTGGCTGATCATTGTATTGCCAGCTAGATCTTTCGCATTTCTGACTGATATGTATCCAGAAGTGTTAGTATAGGAGCTATCCAAAACAATATTTCCAGTCCATGTCTTTCCTGAATATGATGTTTGGACTACTCCATAGTTTTCAGTTCTCAATCCTGTAATTTCAACAACTGGCAATGCTGTTGTTAACATGTTTTCTGAAAATACAATTGTTACTGTGACTAAACCAGCTTGAGCTGGATTTGGAGTATACGAAATTGAAGAAATAGTCGGTAGAATGCTTTCAACTTGAAATGTCGAAGCAGTCAGATCAGGCAACATTGTATTTCCAGCAATATCTTTAGCGCCTGTTACAGAAATCGTTGCTGTTGCATCTTCATTGTCAGGATTTAAAGTAAAAGTGCCGTACCAAATAGCAGAGCCATAAATATTCTGGCTGACTGTGTAAGAATTGGTTAAGCCATTTATCGTTACTGTCGGTGTGACAGTTGTATCCATGGCTTGCGAAAAGTAAAGAATGACTCCTACTGTTCCAGGAATAGCTGGATTAGGATTAACAATGATTGAAGTAAGATATGGCGCAATAGTGTTGACTTCAAAAGTGCCAGCTGACAAATCAGCTAACATTGTATTGCCAGCTAGATCTTTTGCATCTGCAACCGAAATTACTGCAGTCTCAATTTCATCATCATCAAGCAAAGCAAAAGTGCCAGTCCACAAATTACCATAGCTAGTTTGAGCTACAAGATATGGACTGCTAACCAAGCCTGTGATATTGACTGTTGGTGAGACAGTTGTATCCATTGTTTCCGAGAATACCAAGCTAACTGTTACATTTCCAGGCTTGGCTGGATTTGGAACAGCTATCGCTGATGTGACTGTTGGTTTTGTTTCATCAAGAATGATTGTACTGGAAATGCCAGTGCTTTCTGAAAGCAACTTGTCTCTGTATTTGACATAGACTGTCTTTGTCCCATCTCCTGACGATAATGTAAAGTTCTTTGATGTAGCATAAGTTTCCCAACTAGCGCCAACAAAAGTCGCGCTTTCTGAAACCATCATCTGATATGCATCAGACGATGCTGATAAATTCAAAGTAACAGCTGTTGTATTTGTATAACTTGCTCCAGAATTAATTGCAATTGACGTGGAAGTCGGGGCGGAGCCGAAGATGTGATAAACTACACTAGAATAAAATGGCGGGATAGAAGTACTACTATAGCCAACCATATGAACATTATCATCATTATCTAAAGCTAAGCTGGGATATTGACCAAAATAACTTATCTCATTTACTGCCTGCACAACCCATGAATTTTCTTTATAGGCAAAATTTAAAAAATTAGTTGCACTGTTATAGTAGGAGATATTTGGAATGTTTGAACTATTTAATTTTAAGGTAATGTAACTGCCATAGCTAGCATTAGCATCAACAAATTCTGTATGCCAGCCATCAATATTTTTGTAAGCATATTTCACTTTAAAATTAGTAGCATCATAATACGCAATATGCGGATAATTGGAACTGTCTAAATCAAGAGAGTTATATTCACCAACACTGCCACTAGAATCAGCAATTTCTGTATGCCAACCAGTGCCATCTTTGTAAGCATACATTAAATTAGTATTAGTATAATCATAATAGCTGACACAAGGATAATTATTAGAATTGATCTTAATTGAAGATTGCATGTTATAACCATAATAACCGCCAATACTACCAATAGTTTCTGTATGCCAGCCAGCCCCATCTTTATAAGCATGTTTGACTTGACCTGAAGTACTATAATAATAACTGATGTGCGGATAGTTATTCTGATCTATTGCAATCGAGCTAAAATACCCAGTATCATTTACTGAATCAACTGTTTCTAAATGCCAGCCTGAAGCATCTTGATAAGCATATTTAAGATCATTAACACCTGTATAATGATAACTAATATGCGCGTAATTATTCTGATCTATTGCAATATCTGTCCCGTATGGAGTACTAGAAGTATTATCCAACAAAGTTGTATTCCATCGATCATCATCCATATATCCATAACCAACAAAACTCATTCCAGAAGAACTAATACGCACCTCGTCGTTATTATCAATAATAACTTTGTTAGCATAGTTAAAATATTTAAGCTGATTGCTATTCCAAGCTCCGTTATAGTATGCGCGATAGATATTTGAGCTATATGTATACCCTATTTGCGGTAAATCAGTGGAAGTCAAATCAATTGACGTCCTACTCGAATTGCAATTAGTATTTACAATCGTTGGATTCCAAGCCCCACTATCTTTATACGTGTACTTTAAATCTGCATTAGTATTATCATAATAGCTAATATGCGGTCGATTACTATTGTCAGTCACAATAGAAGTATATTGACCAATATTAGCGCTACTAGAATCAACTGTTTCTGTTGCCCAAACCCCGCTATCTTTTAAAGCATATTTAAGATCATAATTTGTGCCATCATAATAGCTAATATGAGGTCGATTTAATAAATCAATTGCAATTGAGCTAAGTGTCCCAACAGAGCCCACAGAATCAACAGTCTCTTTGTGCCAACCATTGATATCTTGATAGGCATATTCAAGATCATAATTTGTATTATCATAATAGCTAATATGAGCATAGTTAAGATTATCTAGAACTATAGAAGGATGATAGGCGTTAACCGTATTATCAAGAGTCTGAGTATGCCAGCCATTAATATCTTTATAGGCATACATTAAATAGTATTGATAAGAAAGAGGTATATAATATTTAGTATAAGCAATATGCGGATAACCATTGCTGTCAATAGCAATCGAATTATACCTAACATTAGCATTATCAAGATCAACAATCTCACTATGCCAGCCAGATATATCTTGATATGCATAATGAAGATAATAGCTCGTTGTATCTATATAGCTGATGTGCGGATAACCATTGCTATCAAGATCCAAAGAATGGCCATAAGTATCACTAATAACATCATAGCTTGCATCAGGATCAATTGTTTCAAAATATAGCTGGCCATTAACATCTAAAGTTCCATACTTTATTTTTTTTAAATAATAATCATAGCAAGCAATGCTATAACGATCATTGCTTTTATTAATCTTCAAAACCGGATTATAACAAACATTACTTGTCCCATCAACCTTCTCCATCGTCAACGCCATCGCCTTATTACAATCCAAACCAAAAAAGACAGCAAATAGGCTTATGCTGATAAGACAAAAAAATGAAAAAATTATGATTTTTTTAATCATCTTGCTTTTTGTTTTTTTATTCGTCCAAAATATTACAAATCATGCCTACAAAAACATAGAGGTTGACTTGTTCCCTATTTGTTTTATTATACCATTTTTTTAACAAAAGATATCAACAAAAAAAGCTAACATTATTTGTTAGCTCTATAAACTAGGAGGCTCAGCCTTTTACTTAAACGATATAGTCATTTTCTTAAATTAGTCACAATTTAAAACATTGCGCTTTCTTTTTAATAAAAGGCTGAGCCTCTTGTTGAGCTTTCTTGCTTAAAAGTTATTATCAACATAATAAAAAAGACTAACCTATAAAGATTAGCCATAAAGTGCATTCGTTTTTTTACTTTTTAATTTTTTATTTTTTTATGGTTGCCAAACATAACATTCAATTCCTTCATTTCGATAACCTAAATTAGAAATTGCATTATCTCTTTCATCACGACTTATCGTATACAAATGGTCAGTAGTCGCATTATTATATAGTCTAAACAAAGGCTTAGATCCAGATATTTCTTGTCTTGCGCAAAAACCAATATCGCCTTTTTGTTCATAATTATTAGCAGAATCTCTTTCATCTGTTGAAATTGTATAAAAATGATCTCTCGGATTTTCTCTTTTTAATTTCCACAATTTGACTAATCTGCCATCAACTCGCTCTCGATAGGTTTTAAATTGTTCACCTTCAAATCTATAGCCATCAACTCCATCATTTTCTAGTCTTAATAAATGCGCTATATCTCCATTACTATTATAGTAATATCTAAAAACTTGTTGCTTGCAATGCGCTCCGTCATCAATTAATCCATTGCAATCATTATCTTTTAGATCACAATTTTCAAGACTTCGACCACTTGGAACACAATCAGTCAAACTCGCCCAAAGACATGTTGGTCCGCAAGTCCTCGTTGCTCTGCCAACTCTGCACTCTCCTATATTATATTGGCATTCAAATTCTTCAACTTGGTTTGGCGCGCACACTCCTTGCTCCTCACAAACATTCCAACTCTGCCAAAGACAATTTATCCCACATTCCCGCCTCATTCTGCCACAATGCCCGCATGGCTCAACTTGGAATTGTAATGACTCACATTCAAGTCCAACTAACAATCCGCATTGACTCCATTCAGTCCAGCGCAATCTATCGTTGCAATGCCTGATCTGTTCACCGCAAAAATCGCATAGCTTTTTTTCAATCTGTCCAAGCTGGCATTCTGCAATATTTCTGACAATAATTCTAAAATGCATTTCTGCCCAATCATTCAAAAATCCAGCAGACTTATGCCAAATTCTAAAATACACTTTATATTCATGATTTAATTCAACATTATTTCTTGCTTTTACTTTGAATCTAAACCAAGCAATTTCATTAGAAGCAACTCTAGCAGTTGTCTGGCTAGTTACTCGTTCACAATTATTTCCCAGCCAAGAGTTATGACACAACAGACTTTCTGTTATATCGCCATCGCGATTTACAGATCTTAATTCAACATAATTATTATTTTCTCTATCATTGCTCCAAAAATTTGATCCAGTATTTTTAAAAGCAACAATAAATTCTTTTTCCTCACCTTGATCAAATTCAATCAAGCCATCAGGACTTTGCCGATAATATTCGCAAGAATATCTAGGCTGACCAAAATTTCCAGAAGTTAAAATAATGCCATTAAAAATATTATGCCCTTCAATTGGCGATGGTTCGACTGACACGCCATTTTGAAATAAACAAAAATGCAAATGCGATCCAGTAGAAAAAGGCATGCCTGGAGTATTATCACATTTTCCAATTACATCGCCATGCAGAACTCTTTGACCAAAAGCAACAGCAGGCTGTTCCAATAAATGCGCATACAAAGTTTGGGTATTGTTGGCATGATTAATTTTTACCATCCAACCATAGCCGTCATTAAAAAATGCTTGAGATACAACTCCATCAGCAACTGCCAGAATATCTTGCCCCATATCATCAAAATCGATTGCATTTGCATCAACACAAAAATGGCTCAACCCGACATGATAACCCTCGCCATAATAATTACCACTGCCACCAATTTGCCAACGCTGTCCTGCTCTCCACGGCGCATATAATTCAATAGGAGCAGCAAAAGAATTAAAACTAAACAATGAAGCAACAAAACAAAAAAGCAAATTCTTAATGTTCATTTTCTTCCTCCTGAAATTCAAAGCTCTCCATCATCTCTTCAAACTCTGATAAAAATACTGTATCTCTTTCTAATACAGTTGCAGAAAAAAAATAAATCTTATCATTCCTTGCAAAATAATAATCCTCAATATATCCAGACATCCATTCGCCTTGATAATCTTCAGGAATTTCTCTGCAATCAAATAATATTCTCAAACTCTCATTGCTTATTTCATAATCTAACAGTACTCCTCTAAAATTAGGTCGCTTCGAAATTGCAAAATTCCACAAATCAAGATTATCAGAATTATCATAATTTAAACCTTCCACTAAAATCTCATTTTCTTTTGGATGGTACAATTCATCAAAATCAAAATTGCCCATCATCAAAACAAGTCCAGAATCTATTTCACCTGTTTCCAAAAAATTCCAAGTATTTGGATATAACATTCTAAAACCCAATTCATAATTTTGATAATCAATCTTGCGTGAATCTCTAGGCTTTTTTTCATCAAAGTTATCATCATTAGAATTTGACTCTTCTTCTTTTACCTCGCTTGTATCATTGCTTCTTAATTCAATCTCTGGAATCATTCCGATATTATCATTGCTATCTACACAACCAAAAAACAAAAAACTTAGCCAAATAAAAAACCCTCCCTTTATTTTCATTCTTGCCTCCTTTGTTCGCCAAAGCTAAAGCTTTGGCAAACTATTGTGAAAAGATCAAGAATTTTCCCTCCAAACATATTATAATACATTTGAATAAATATTTAATATTTATGATCAAAATTTCAAAACATTTTTTTATAATTCTAGTTTTAATTTTATCAACTTATCTTTTGATAAATACGCCAACTATAATTAATCAAACAGATTTAAATTTTAAAAAACAAAAAAAGATTAAACAAGCAACAAAGATTCTTAATCATAAGTCATACAATAACAACACCTTAATCATTCCAAATTTAGGAATTTCTGCGCCAATAAAATTTATTAAAAAACCTGCCCGCAATGCTACGCATAGCGTTGCAGGCGGGCAAAATGAAGAAATAATTTTGGAAAATTTGAAAAAGGGGATTGTCCATTTTCCCTTAACCTCCAAACCAAACAAAATCGGCAATTCAGTTTATATCGGTCATTCTTCAAATTCTTTATGGAACAGGGGAGATTATGATTCAGTTTTTTTAAATCTAAACCAAATAAAAAAAGACAATCTCATCTTTATTGCCTATAATAATAAATTATATAAATATAAAACTTTCCAAAAATTCTACATCAGCCCTTCTGATCTTTCAATCTTCAATCAAACAAATAATAAAATCATTACTCTTTTAACTTGCTGGCCACCTAACACTACATTCTCTCGTCTCGCAGTCCAGGCAAAACAAATAAAATATAAGTAATTTAACAAAAAAAACAAAAAGTGATATTATTAACTATCCCATCTAGTTAGATCTTTTTAAAAAAACAGCCCCCCAAAACCTCAAACAAGGAGGAGAAAAAATGGCAACAAAAAAGATTTTGTCCAAATTGTTTATTAGCATGATTGCTCTCTTCATTCTGTTTCCATCAATTTCTTTTGCCAAAGGCAGTGTTTCAGCAACTTTGACTGTCACTGCAACTGTTGTAAAACCAACAACCTTGCAAATTTCCAAAGTTACTACCAAAGGAGTAGTATCAGACAAAACCTCAACAGTGACTTATAACGCCGTTTCTGATGTAGAACCAATTATTGAAGTCAAAAAAGAAATCATCAAAGGGCAATTTGTCGAAATTGTGACTATAACTTTCTAGAAATTCCGCAGAAAAAAGGAGAATAAAATAATGACAAAAAAAAGATTGCTTGAATTGCTCATCGCAACATTTGCCTTCCTCATTTTCTTGCCAACAGCTTCTTTTGCCCAAGGCAGTGGTTCAGGAACAATGATTGTCACTGCAACTCCCGTAAAACCAACAACTTTGCATCTCTCCAAAGCTACTGTCAAAAGAATCGTCTCCGACAAAACTGTATCAATTAGTTACAATGCCATTTCTGATCTATCGCCAGTAATTGAAGTAAAAAAAGAAATCATCAAAGGACAGTTTGTCGAAATTGTGACTGTAACTTTCTAGAAATTCCATAGAAAAAAGGAGAAAAAAAATGGCAACAAAAAAAATATTGTCAGGATTATTCTTTGCAATTATCGCCTTCCTCATCTTTTTGCCAGCAACTTCTTTTGCCAAAGGCAGTGCTTCAGGAACAATGATCGTCAGTGTCACTGGCGCAGCAAAACCAAAAACATTACAAATCTCCAAAGCTACTGTCAAAAACATGGCTTCTGATGAAACAATAGAAATCAGATATAATCCAGTATCAGATATAAAACCGCTAATCGAAATCACAAAAAAAATCATCAGAGATCAATTTGTTGAAACCATTACTATAATTTTCTGAAATTCCTGCTTTTTAAAAATCAAAAACCCCACTTTAATGGGGCTTTTTTTATTTCTCTATTTTTTTAACTTCAGCTCTCGCTTTTTTACCTGCATCAATTATATTTTTTGTTTTTTCTTTTTTATTTGAAACTTTGGCACTATTTTCATTAAATTTTTTCTTCATCACTTCCTTATAATCTTTTGTTTCTTTCCATAATTTAAAAGGAATAGTATAGCTTACTGCTTTTCCATATTTCAAAGAATAAGCAATTTGTTTTGTATTATATCCGCCATAAATATAAGCATTTTTCAAATTAATCCATTTCCAAGTATATGCTTTTGGCAAATATTTTGCTCGATCTTTTTTGGTCTTAAAATAATTTTTCTTTAAGTTTTTTGTTAATTCAGCAACTAAAACTTTTTGTTCTGCTTTAGTAATCTTTTTCTTCCCGTATGGTCCAATTTTAATATTAGTATACCAACCCCAAGCTGGTTTTGGTTGCATATCTTTTTTCAGCAAACCAAAATGATCTTCATATAATCCACGATAATCGTAGTTTCTAATATTATAAAGTAAAATTGTTTCTACGTATTTGCGTCTTAATATTTCTGGAATTGCATTTTCAAAATATTCTTTTTGCATTTGATCTGTAATTCCTGTACCGCCAGTTGAAGCGCCCATTTCTGTGATCCAGATCTTATGATTTTTTTTATACTTTTTCATTATCAAGCTTGCTCGATCTAAATCAGATAACAATGCATTCAAGCTTCTGCCTTCTAAAAAATATTGATTAGCATAATACAAATGGATGCCTAATCCATCAAAATAGTTTCCATATTTTTGATACATTTGTTCGATAAAATGTGGATTTGGCCAAGATAATCCGCCTGTAATTACTATCGCATCTGGATCAACCATTTTTATAACAGTATAAGCAGGTTTCAAAATCATTCCATAAGCTTTTGGATTATTAGGAGTCAAATAAGTAGGTGAGTCAGGTTCATTCCAAACTTCCCAAACATCCACATAATCTTTATAACGATCCGCAACTAGCGCCACAAATTCACGCCAGATTACTTCATTTGGTACACGAAAATCATCATGATCTTTATTATATGCCAACATACCGACTACTTTGATGTTTTGTTTTTTATAATCCTCCATTATCAAATCATAACGATTTAGCCATGCATCAATATCATTGCCCCATAAAGATTCCATCTGAAAATGCTCTCGAACAATCTTAGTTTTGCTATCTTTTAATCTAATATCATAATCATCATCCAAGCCATCATTATCTCCGCCTAAAACCCAATGCACATTCAAACCTACCTTGTCTTTATAAGGAATAGGATTTACCTTAGCTAAGCCAAAACCTGGCAAAAACACGCTTGCTAGAAATAGCACTAAAGTTGTCAAAATAAGGCTCTTTTTCATAATGTCTAAGTATATAACATAATAATGATTTTGTCAAATTCTGATACTAAAAAAAATACTTAAAATTGACATCTTTTTTTCTTTAAAATACGCTAAATTATTCACTTCAAATCATTATCACAAATACTCGACAATAAGATTGCTTGATCATGAAAAGCCTGCAGAGCCACTTGATATGCTTTTTTGCCTTTTTTAGTTAATGAATAAACTTTCTTTTTCTTTTTACCAATCGCTACTTCATTCTTTTCAACATACTTGCCTCTTAATAATAGATTTAAAGTTGGATATATTGTCCCAAAAGATGGGGAACAATAACCAAAAGAATTGCGAAAAACTAAAGAAGCAAGTTCATATCCATAACATTCTTTATCATACAGTGCTGACAAAATAAAAAATTTCGTAATTGATTTTTTAATTAAATCGTCCCAATATTTTTTTGTTTCCAGTTTCATATTTTATATAGTTATCCAATATATTGTCTATCGATATATATTATATAATAATTAAATTAATTTATTAAATAATTATCCACAAAAATAAAATGGGGAATAGGATTTTTTTTAAAAACCAACTCAAATATCAATTATTATTTATAATAATCAATAAAAAATATTAATATTATTCTCTTTTCTCGCTTCTGACTTCTCTATAGATAAAACTGCTACTTTGATTTTCTCATAAATATAAAATCACTAAAATCATAAAATTTTTGAATTTTGAAATTAGATATTAATAAATTGAATGGAAATTAAGAATTAGAAATTAAAAATTAACGTTTTATTTAACAAAAAACTTTTTTATTCAAAAAATAAATAAAAATTGCAATGGGGAAGTGCAGGGGATTTGTTTTTTTCGCTCTACTCTTCTCTATTCCCTATTTTTAATACTTTATTTTAATTTTTTTATACAAAATGCTATACTATATCTAACAATGAAAAAATATCTAATTATTTTTGGCTTGATAATTGTCTTTGCAACAGTTATGTATACCTCCTACTCCCAAAAAAAGCCAAACAAAACAAATTCACAAAAAGCAAGCGGTGCCTTAATTAAACATCTAAAAATTGATCCGGAAATTATTGATCGTGAAACAAGAGTGCCAATTATTCTCTATCATTATGTTAGAGACATCGCTCCTCAACCAGACAATTTAGGCTGGGGTCTTTCTGTCCCTCCATCTACCTTCCAACAACAAATGGATTATTTAGTCAAAGAAAATTATACAACCATTACTCCAAATAATCTTTATCAATATCTAAAGTATGGAACACCATTGCCACCAAAACCAATTATGCTCACTTTTGATGATGGCTATTTAGATTTTTTTGAAGAAGTCTTTCCTGTCCTTCGCGATAATCATTTGACTGCCACCAACTTTATTATTTCCAATTTTCTTGGACGAGAACAATATCTTGATTGGTATCACTTAAAATATATGGTAGCATCTGGCAGAGTTTTTGTTGGAGGACATACCTTGAATCACATGAAATTAACCGAAGTTAATTCAGAACAGCTAGATCAAGAAATTGCAATTAACAAAGCATCTTTAGAAGAAGGATTAGATACAAAAATTGACTATTTCGCCTATCCTTATGGTAGCTATGATGATAATGTTTTAAATGCGCTCAAAAAAAATAAATACAAAGCTGCTTTTACAACTGAAAATGGCAATATCCATAAAACCAGCCAATTATTAAAATTGCCAAGAATCAAAGTCGGAGGCGGAGATACTGTCCAAACCTTTGCTGAAAAAATTAAAACTGAATAATTAGCCAAATTAAAAATACCGAATTAAATCGGTATTTTTTAATCCAAATTTTATCTTATTTTTTCATATAATCTTGTATTGCTTGATGCAACACAGATGCCGCAAAATTAGAACATAATAATTTTTGTGCTGGCATTCCTCCCAATGCTTTGACAACATCAATATCAGTTATCTTTAAAGCTTCGTCAACCGTTTTATTCATTGCCAAACTAGTTAACATCGAACTTGCAGCCATACTCGCCACGCAACCTAAAGTTTGAAATTTAATATCTTTAATAATATTATTTTCGATTCTAAGAGTTAATTTGATTGTATCGCCACAAAGCGATTTTTTATTTGCTGACATGGCAAAAGCATTATAGCCTTTCACTTCACCAACATTTCTAGGATGTTCAAAATGATCCAAAACTAATTTCGTATATTTTTCCATAACACAAATTATTTACACGAAGGCGAGAAATCGATTTCTCGCCTTCGCTTTAAAAACTCATAATTTAAAATTTCTCGCTTTTTTCGCTGCATCTTCCCTAGCCTTTTCCGCATAAGCAAAAGGACTTTCTTTAACTTCAGCAATTGAAGTCAAACCTTTCTGCTTTGTCAAAACTAAATTCCTTGGTTTTACAGTTGAACCAACTTTTTTTCCAACATCCAATGACAAAGCTTTCATTAAATCAACATCATGAGTTGAAATAACTAAAGCTCCAGGAAAATTCTGCATTGCTTTAGTAATTCTTGCTTGTAATTGTCGATCCATGTGATTTGTCGGCTCATCTAAAACTAGAACATCAACATTTTCAACAGAGCTTACAGCCAAAAACCAAAGCAATCTTTGTTCTCCGCCAGAGAATGTACTTAACTTTCTTTTTAACCACGAAGCCTCAAATTTCTTTCCGCCACCGAAACTTAAATCTCTCGCTTCTTGCGAAAATCTTCCAGGTTGAACATTGCTATGAGGATCAACACTTTCTTTTACCCAAGAAAAAAAGTCATCTAATGTTCCAGATGCAATCTCTTCTGGCCAAAACTGCGGCATATATGCAAAATTTATACCCTTTAACTTGTCAAAGCTTTGCAGATTCTTACCACGTCCTTCAACCAAAGCTTCCATTAATTTTGTTTTTCCTGTCCCATTTTCGCCAGATAAAAATACTACTTCGCCAGCTTGAACAGAAGGAAATTTAACTTTTTTTAAAGGAGAATTAGGAACAGTCAACCATTCTGGAGCACTGATTACTGATTCGCCATGTGTCCATTTCTTTTTCCTCCATTCTATATCTCCAGAAATAACAGAAAAATTTTTCCTTGATCGATCTTTCAAATATTTTTCATAAGTTGTTGTCGATTGTCTGACTTCTCTTCCTTTTTCATCAGCTGCTGCTTCAATCACACCATCAGATCCTGCACCTCGAAGAAACCAATCAACATGACTAATACTAGCAATTGATGTGCCTGCTTTTTTATAAACATCAAACAATGCAGTCAATTTTGCAATACTTACCATATCTAAATGGTTTGTTGGCTCATCCAATAGCAAAACATCTGGCTCTGATGCTAGAACAGTCAGCAAAACAACTTTTGTTCTTTCTCCGCCAGATAGTTGATTAACTTTGCGATCTAAAAATTCCTCCATATTAAATAAGGAAGCAACCTTTGAAATCAATTCTTCAATTCTTCGATGTGCTTCTTCATTTGCTGTATTTTGTTCAAAAAGATCAACGTCTTCCCAATTAATCGGTAATTGCTTTTTAAAATATTCTGCCGACTGAGCTAAAACATCTCTAGCTTTCATATCGCCAATTTGTCCCAATATTTCTTCCTGATTCAACCTCGCAATTCTTAATTTTTCTCTAGAACGTTCAGATTTTCCATAGATCATTCCTCCTGCGCCACCTTTTGTTTCAAAATCAGCATTTCTAATTTCCATTAAAGCATCAAAGATAGTTGTTTTACCAGAACCATTCGGACCAATAACAACAACACTCTTGCCTGCTTCTAAAGCAAGTCGATCTACTTTCATTGCTGGATCACAACGATTTATTTCAGAATTAACTGCTCCAACCATAGCACCCAAACTCCTCGTTTTTTCAACATTTCCTTTGCCACCTGGCTCTTTATCAACGATATGCAAATCCAAAGCTCTTTTTAATTCTGGATTTATTTCACCCTCCAAATATTGTTCCATTCCTTCCATTTCTCTTGATGCTAATACCATAAAATTATTCTTAATAATTATTTTAATCTTGTAATAATTAATGAATGAGCTGCTTCATCAGGCCCCAGCTCATCATCATTATACGATCCAAGATTTTCATCTTCTTCATCTTGCTCAATTAAATCATAGCTAGTAGAATAATTACGTTTTCCTTTTCTAAATTCATATTCTATCAAACCCTCTGCACGCAAAGACTTCAAAGCTTCAGTCAATCCATTTGAGTCGAATCCTTGATTTTGTCCACCAAAATAAATATATTGGTTTACAGGTCCAAGGATATATTTTCCTCCAACTGTCAAAAAATTTATTGCCTTTGTAATATCTTTACTAAAACCATTACGGTCCATTCTATTCCATCCGTGCATAGTTACTGAAGTCAAAGCTAAAATACGATCCTGTGGATCCAACCCAGACATATCATAGGGGAAAAAACCATGTACCGGAACTGCTTTCTGAGTATGCTGGACAAAAAAACGATCTCTAACCATTGCTTCCTCAAAAGAACGTAAATATGCAAACAAGCTCTTTTCATTCAAAGGTATCTTATCTTCTTGTATTTTATCATATAAAGATTTTAATTTTGGCCAAAATTCCTTCCCATAAATCAACATATTTTCTGTCTGCCTCATTATCGTTTCTAAAAACTTTCTAGTTCGCAAGTTAACTGGGTAGCCAGGAACGAATACTCCAAAAGCGCCATCCGACATTAATCCTGTTGACCTTGCTTCAGCAATATCTGAATCATATAAAGGATCTTGAAAATTATTTGGATCAACAAAGGCAATCATATCATAATAAAAGTTCTCTAAATAATTCATTCCATTTGTAACTAATTGCGCAGATTTACCTCTTGGCAATTCCTCAAGCCAATATTCAACTTGTTCTATCATTCTATCCAAATCTGGAACCTTATCTTTTAAACGTTCTCTTGGAAAATTAGACAAGTATTTCTTCCAACGTATTATGAAATCATCCCATTTTTCTGGCTGATCCTTGTAACTCATAATTTCTTGTTTACACTGAAAAAAATCTCTCAATCCTTTTTTCCCTTCATCATAATCAAAATCATTTTCAAAATCATCAATCGCCCAAGTACCATTTATCAATTTTTTAATTTTTGCCCTCAGTTCCCACACTCTAACTTCAAAAGATTTTTCCTCAGCTGCTTCTAAAGTCCTCTGAAATTCCAAAGAAGCAACAATATCTCCCATCAATTCTATTCCTTTATTAACCATCAAACAATATGGACTACCGTATTCTGGCGTTGCCATACCATGCATTCTTTTAAGCGCCGAAAAATCTTCATCGTATAGCGATGAAAGCCAATTCTTTGTAATGTCTTTTTTATCATTGCCTGTATTTTTTTCTATCGCCAACCTCAATATCGGAGGCATAATCTCATCAGCATATTCATATTCAATTATAGTTACACCTTCTTTGTCACAAGCTTGATATGGATCACCAATTACCGCAATCTTTGCACCTTTTGGCCAAACTTCGCTTTTTGGTAAATCAAACAACTCTGGGTACATCCAAGCAGGTCGAGATTTTACTTTCTTTGCTGATTCACTTGCATCTTGCAACCATTCTTCTTCATATCTAGATGGAATACGTAATGAAGTTAGTTCTTTATTATTGCCAGAAAAACGATAAACGCCTTTCTCATCTTCCAGATTTAATACTAAATAATATCTTTTATCACTATCTTCTGATTCATTTTCGCAATCCAGTTCTTTAGCATATATCAAACCATTATAATCTCTCAAATCTGCCTCTTTTGTCCCTACGTACTTATATCCCCATTTTCTAAAATCACTTGAATTGTTTTGAACTATTCTTTCGATATCAACCTCATCTAAAAAATCATTGCGCTTAAAATCTCCAGTTAACTGAGCTGGTAATTCTTCTTCAAAATTTTCTCGCATAATTTCTTAATTTATTTATTATATCCCTTCAAAATAAACACTCTATAAAAAGATACTACCAAAATAAAAATTACTGTCCCACACAAAACAATCACTGCTCCACTTGGCAAATCAAAAACATAAGATAAAATCAAACCAGACAAAACAGTAATTTCTCCAATTATAATACTTAAAATAATTAACGATTTAAATGACTTAGAAACAATTTTTGCTGTTGAAGCTGGAATTATCAATAAAGCAGAAACTAATATGATTCCTAAAATTTTTACTCCCAAAACAATTGCGATTGCCAAAAAAACATTAAATAATATTTCAAACAACGAGACATTAATTCCTGCTAAATAAGCGCCTTCTTTATCAAAAGCAACTAAAGATAATTTTTTATAAAATATAGCTAAAAATATTATTACCACAACAGAAATACTCGCCATCAAAATCAAATCATTTATACTAACTGCTAAAATATTACCAAACATAAAACTAATCAAATCAGGCTGATAACCTGATTTAAAGCTCATTAATACAACGCCCAAAGCTAGACTCGCAGTAAACAAAATTCCAATTATTGCATCAACTGACAGCTTAGTCTTTTTTTCTAAAACATAAATTAATAAAGCAATAATTACACTATAAAATATTGCAATGACCAATGGGTTTAAAGATGCTAAAAGACCAATTGCAATTCCAGCTAATGATGCATGTGCAATTCCATCACCTAAGAAAGACATTCTTTTTAAGACTGCAAAAACTCCCAAAAATGCCAAAAGCACTGCTAGAATGATTCCAGCAATCAACGCCCTTTGCATAAATGGAAATTGTAGAATTTCGATCATTTTTAATTTTTACTTGCAACTTTTACCTTTTTACTTTTGACTTTTTACTTTTTTTAATGTTGATGTATCGCCACGTCTTCTCCATATAATCTCTTTACCATCTCCGCATCCAAAATAGTTTTCGGATCTCCATAACAAACCAATTTTCTATCCAAACAAATTACGCGATGCGCGTATTTTGCAACTACGTCTAATTCATGCGAGATCATGACTATTGTTATTTTATACTTTTCATTCAAATAATCTAACAAATCATAAAAACTTTTTTCACCGCCAATATCAATACCAGAAGCTGGCTCATCTAAAAATAAAATTTGTGGATCATTCAAAATTGCTCGAGCAATCAACACTCTTTGCAATTGTCCACCAGATAAATGACCTAATAATTTCTTCTTTTTATCAACCATATCAACTTCTTTCAATTTTTCATCAATTTTGGAAACTGGAGTTCCCTTTCTTAAAGAAAATTTCAAAAATTCATCAATTGTAATTGGAAAAGTTTTATCAAAAATAAATCTCTGTGGCACATAGCCAAGAGTTTTTTTCTGATCCCAAATACTTTTGCCAAAAATTTCTATTTTTCCAATTGAAGGATTAGCCAAACCAAGCATTGATCTTAGCAAAGTTGTTTTTCCACTACCGTTAGGTCCAATTATTGACACAAAACAACCTTTGCTAATCTCTAAATTAATTCCGGAAAGTGCAACAAAAGAATCATACCTTACAGTAAGATCAGAAACCTTAATTGCAATAATTTCGCTATGCGGACAAGTTCTTGTCATTTTTATTTTTTACAATTTTCACACCAACTCTCTTCCCAAGCATATGGAAGCAAATCTTTAAGTTTTAAAACTTTTTCATTCTTAACTATGATTTCAGTTTCTATATTATCTTTATGAACTTGATGAATCAATTCTCTGCATCGTCCGCAAGGATACATGATAGTATCATGACCATAAGCCACCAGTTTTTTGATTCTATATTCTCCATTTGTAATCATATTAGCGATTGCTGCTGATTCAGCACAAAAACCCAATCCACAAACAAGATCAATGCAAACTCCAACATAAACGTTACCTTTATCAGTAACTAAGGCACATCCAACATCTCCAGCAATCATATCGTTAGCAACTTTTTTTGTGTTTATAACTGATTTTGCTTTTTCAATCAATTCTTTATTAGAAATTTCTTGCATAAGATATTTTTTACTTTATAACTTTAAAAACTTTATGAACTCAACGCTTCTCTCATTATTTTAGCATTTCCTTCCATATTTTCAATATAACTATTTCCATAATAATTTCCTTCTGCATCAAGAATATATAATTGCAAACCAACATCATTCACAAAAGGCTTGATTGTTTCATTCGAAAATTCTGGCTCTGAAAAAATTGCTTTAACATTTTCTTTCTTTACGGTATTGCTTAAATCCTGCAAATATTTCGGAGTTGGTTCGGATCCTGGAAATGGCTCAAATGTTGCCACAATATCTAAATCAAATTCATCAGCAAAATATTCCCATGCATCATGGAAAGTCACTAATTTCCTAAAATTTATGTTTTTAAGATCACTATCGATATTTTTTTTTGCTTCATCAAGCTTTGCTAGATATTGATCCAAATTATCTTTATAATATTGAGAATTTACTGGATCAATTTTTTCTAATTCTTGCTCTATTGTTTTAGAAATTTCTTTAGCATTATCAATTGATAACCAATAGTGAGGATCCTTGTTTCCATATTCAGGCAATCCTTCATCACCTTCAGCTGTTCTCAAATCAATGTTTTTATCAACAGTTACAACATTCACATTACCAACTGTTTTTTTAACAGAACTTGCCCAATTATCAATTCCGTAGCCTATCATAAAAATATCAGAAACATTTTGTAATTCTTTAGTTTTAGCAGTCGTTAATTCAAAAGTATGTGGACTAGCTCCAACTGATAGAATTTGGATAACGTCAATTTTGTCTCCAGCAATATTTTTTGTAATATCAAAAAGCGGAAAAATTGTTACTGCCACTCTTAGTTTTCCATTGCTTTCTTTTTTACATCCAGCACCAATCAAAACAAAAAAACAAATTAAAAGAATACAGACTAGATATACTTTTTTCATACTTTTTTAGAAATTATCATATAAATTATAACATAAAATTACTACAAAGGACTTATCAACATAAATTTAGGAATAAATAAAGAAGCATGCTATACTAAAAAATAATATATTAAATTAATATATTTAATAAATAAGAAAAAACTATGAAAAAAATGCTTGTCATGGGCATGTTCGTCATTGGAGCGACTTTTTTATTTCTTGCGCCACCCCCAAACGCTTATGCCTTTGATATTACAACGGATAGCATTACTTCAAATGATAGCTCAAATCCAGGAACAGTCGTTGATACCCCAACATACACCCAAACAGGCGTAACTGCTGATTCATTAAGTGTTACTTATAACCAGCCAGGTGCTACTTATACTGGCGTTTTTACATTATCTGGCACTACAGACGATCTAACAAATGCACCAGTTTTAGTTATCAGCGGAGGAAAAATTCAAAGCTATGCTTGGGATTCCACAACTCACAAAGCAACAGTAGTTTGGATTGGCGATGAATATGAAGTAACAACTCAACGCCAAAAAGTTACAGCTTCAGCAATTGTTTTTGTCAGACCAGCTTTAACTAATCCGACCAAAACAAATTTCAAATCAGTTGAACCACCTACTGCAATGGCTGGCGGATATATTTCAACAGGCATCAAAAATTGGACTATCAACACACCAAGTGCAGTTGGAAATTTTGGATTTGGTTTATCAATGACCGGGATCTCTGGAAGCAAAAGCTATTTCAAAATGTATGTTCCAAAAAACATGCTAAGCCTTTTCACCTCAATGGGAAAATTGACTGTTTTAAGAAAACATTTAGCAATCTTTATGAATGATTATCAATCATTCATAAAAAAGACTAAAACAGCTGATGGCGGAGCAATTTTCAACTTAGAAACAACTTTCTCGGCTGGAAATACAGAAGCAACAGCTCTAACTACCACTTTAGCAAAAGTTACAAAATCAGCACCAGTAATTTCCAAGCCACAAAAAAATATTTCTACAGTCACAAAAACAATCACAGTCCAAAAAAAGAAAAAGTTAAGCACTGCTTTCAAAAAAGGAAATTTAAATCTTGGTCAGACTGCAAAAATATATGGCTGGTTAAGAAGCATGGAAAAAGGCAAAACAATCAAAATCTATTATAAGAAAAAAGGAACAACGACATATAAATATCTAACAGCAGTAAAGACAGTAAATCTAAAAGGCTATTATTCATATGAATTCACCACAACAAAAACTGGAACTTACAATTACAAGGTTAAAAATGCAAAAGGCACGATCATCAGCAAAAAAGCAGTTCTGATTACACAATAGACTGATCAATAAATCACCTCTTTAAAACAGAGGTGATTTTTTATTTCATCAGAAAATTAAACAAATATCCAATTATAATTATTCCTAAAGCAACAATTCCAAAGAAAATCAACAATAATTTCATTTTTAATACTCTCTTAATAATCAAGGCTTCTGGTAAAGAAAGTCCTGCTACAGACATCATAAAAGCCAAAGCTGTCCCTAAAGGAACGCCATTCAATGTTACTGCATAGATAATCGGCACAACTGTTGAACACCCAGCATAAATCGGAACACCAATCAAAACTGCAATTGGCACTGCAAAAAATCCTAATCCATTCAACATTTTTTCAAAAAAATCAGCCGGAACATAACCGTGAATTGTTGCGCCTGCAACCATACCTAAAACAACATACCAAAACATTTTTTTAAAAGTTTTCAATCCTTCTTTCCAAGAATATTCCAATTTTCCTTTCATCGTCTTTGGAAGATACTCTTCTTCCCTCTTGCCATTATTATTATTAATAATTATTTGATCATCTAGCTTTAATTTTCCTAATATTAAACCAGCAACAACACCCAGCAACATTCCAGTTACTACATAAATAATCGCAATTTTCCATCCAAACGTTCCACCCATCAAAACAAAAACAACCTCATTCACTAATGGCGATGTAATTAAAAAAGAAAAAGCTACACCAGTTGGAATCCCTGCTTTCAAAAAACCAATAAAAAGTGGTATTGATGAACAAGAGCAAAAAGGAGTTACAGCGCCAAACATTGATGCCACTAAATTTGCAATTCCAAATTTTCCTTTCGATAATGTAGTTCTTATTTTTCTTTCAGAAAAATATGTTTTTATAAAAGAGATAACAAAAACCACAACGATAATTAAAAACAAAATCTTAATAGTGTCATAAATAAAAAAATTTAGACTTTCGGAAAGCTTGCTTCCCTCTTCCAAGCGTAGAATATTATTTGTAATTAAGTCCGCTAAATACTTAAACATTTATTTTAAAATTATTTTTTTTGACAAGAACAAGAACATCCACAATCATCACTCTTAAACAGATTTTTTAATGAAAACTTCTCTTTTGTATTTTCAGATCCGCATTTTGAGCACTTAAATTTCTTTGTTTCTTTATCTTTAATGCTTGCCTTAACTTCAAATATATTTCCACAAGAATTACATTTATAATTTGCCATAATATTATTTTATTTATTTAATGATTCTAATAATTTATTCAGATCATCAATTGTTTTTTTATTTAATTTATAATAAACATTTTTTCCTATTTTTCTAAAAGTTACTAAGCCATTATCGCTCAATACTTTCAAATGATGTGAAACTAGATTTTGCGCTAAATTCAATTTTTCATAAATTTTACAAACGCAAAGTTCTTTATTGCTCAACAATTGCAAAATCTTCAATCTATTCTGATCACTAATTGCAAAAAGACGCCCATGACAACATGAACAATTTTTCTTCTTATTTTCACAATTACATTTTTTCATATCAATATATATTGATATATTATTATAATAAAAATAATTAGTCAATAAAGTTAATCACAAGCCAACTTGACAAAATATGATATAATAAAAATTATAATAAAGCCTTTTAAAAAATAATATAAAAAAATGAAGAGATTACTCATTTTGAGCCTCTTTGCATTAGGAGCAGGAATTATATTTCTGAATCCTATATCTGCAAATGCCTACAGCGTGGATTATGAAACCGCGCCCATTGTACTCTCAGATGGTACATCAGCACCAGTTACTCGTCATTCAACACCCTCCAGAGGTGGAACAGAGACCACTTTTGGCATTAGCTATGACGTACCTGGAACAACATATATCGGCACATTTACAATTACTGGAACAGAAACAGAAGTTGCAAAAGCCCCAATGTTAATTTTAAGTGGCGGACTAATCCAACACTATACTTACAACACCACGACTCACCAAGCTACGATTGAATGGATCGGCGATCAATTTATTATTCCTGGTCAAAGTACACCCTCCAATGAATCAGCTTTTGTTTTTATCGCTACTGGCGATGATCCAACTCCACAAAATCCAAATGTTTCTGGTGCTCCAAATTCAATGGCTGGAGGATATGTTTATACTAATATTACAGATTGGCAAATCAATCCTCCTACTTCAAGAGAAGAAATGGGATTCGGCCTAAGTTTAAATGGTCCATCAGGATTAACAGCTTATTACACAATGTACATGCCAGGCACAATGCTAAATCTAATGTCTACAATGAGTGGAAAAACTGTTACTCCTACTGATTTAGCATTATTCATCGATGGCTATCAGTCAACAGTCAATAAAACAATAACGGCTGACAACGGAGTAATTTTTGACATTGATCTAACTTTCAAAGCTGGCGATACTAATGTAAGCTCAACCTCAACAATCAGCAAAACAGTCATGGCTCAAGAAAAAGAAAAATTAAGCGCTGCATTTAAAGATAATAAAGTTAAAAAAAATAAGACAGCCAAATTATACGGCTGGATGAAAAACGCTAAAAAAGGAAAAACAGTTAACATTTACTACAAGAAAAAAGGCGCCAGTACATTCACTTTTTTAACATCAGTAAAAACAATAAAAAACAATGGTTACTATATTTACAAATTTGATGCTTCTAAAAAAGGACAATTCTATTACAAAGCAAAAAGCGCCAACAATAAAAAGAAAAGCTCCAAAGTAAAATTAACAGTAAAATAACTTTACTTATCAAACAAAAAATCACCCAAATTATAAGGGTGATTTTTTTAATATTCTAGTATCCGAATATTCAAAATATTTTAATTATAATTGTCATTTTGCACTTTGATTTTTAAATTTTTCATTTCTATTGCTTATCCATTTTACAATCTCAACCCAAATCAAAGCCAACAAGCCAACTCCTATTACCAACAACCAATCTTTTGCTGACAAAGGAACAACTTGCAAAGCATTGTTTAAGCCAGGAATATATAAAGCTAGAACAAGCAAAACAAAACCATATATTACCCCCCAAAACAGCCACTTATTTACAAAAAAGTTTTTCATTCTAAAAATTGGATTTCTCAAATCTTTATAAGCAAAAATATAAATTAAGTCAACTGCTCCAACTGTCGCAAAAGCTATCGTCCTAGCATAGCTGATATCTCCTGTCTCTTTTTCAAAAAACCAGAATAACCATAAAATCAAACCACCGCCTCCCAAACTAATTGTAAACATCAAAAATTTCATCCAATTATTCAAAATCTGCTCTGACTTCATTTTTTTCGGATCTTCCTGCATCAGTCCTGCTTCTTTAGGCTCAAAACTTAAAATAATATCTGGCGGACCATCACAAATTAAATGAACCCACAGAATTTGCACAATTAATAAAGGAGCTGGCAAACCTAGCATCATTGCTCCAAAAATTAAAACAATTTCAACAAAAGAATTAGACAATGCATAACCAATTACTTTTTTCAAATTTGAAAAAATCAGCCTTCCCTCTTCACAAGCAGCAACAATCGTTTTGAAATTATTATCTAACAAAATCAAATCAGCCGATTCTTTAGCAACTTCAGTTGCTGACCCAACTGCAACGCCAATATCAGCTTTTTTCAAAGCCGGCGCATCATTCACGCCATCGCCTGTCATTGCAACGACCTCTCCATTATCCTGCAATGCTTTCACAATTTTCAATTTTTGATGAGGAGTAACTCTGGAAAATAATACTATTTTTTCTATCTTTTTCCTTAATTCATTTTCAGAAATTTTTTCCAAATCCTTGCCTTCTAATACATTGCTATCATTAATTTCAAAACCAATATTCAAAGCAACTCTCTCTGCAGTTTTTCGAAAATCTCCGGTTACAATCTTTACTTTAATTCCAGCATCTTGCGCTTTTTTGATTACATCTTTCACTTCTGGTCGAATTGGATCAGATACACCAACTAATCCCAACCATTTAAAATCATCGGTTTTTTTCAAATCTCCGTCTTCCTTGCCAACAATTCCCAATATTCTCAATCCTGACTCAGCAAATTCATCAATCTTGCCTAAAATATTTTTTGTTTCTTCTTCTGTCAGCTTACAAAACGATAACACAATTTCCGGCGCTCCCATCAAAAAAGCCATTTCTTTGCCTTCTATATTATTAACTGTCAAACTATATTTTTTCTCGCTATCAAAAGGCTCTTCATAAATTCTTTTATGCTTATTAAAAATTTCCTGCGGGCTTAATTTTTTAATATCTTTCAAATAATTCCATAATGCGATCTCTAAATTGCTTCTCTGATTATTGTCTAAAATCATTGCCAAGCTTGCCTTTTTTGGATCAATAAACCATGTCCGCGCTACTTTCATATTTCCTTCTGTCAAAGTGCCAGTTTTATCAGTACAAATAACCGATGTTGATCCCAAAGTTTCAATCGATAATAATTTTCGAACTAAACCTTTTTTCTTTAAAATTCGCCTCATTCCTATTGCCAAAATTACTGTGATAACAATAGGCAAACCTTCCGGAATTGCAGCCACAGCCAAAATAATTGAGATTTGCAACATATCGCCAACATCTTGTTTATTCAAGACTCCAACTACAAAAATTATTGCACTAATAATTAAAATAATTACAATCAAACTTCTAGTAAATTTTTCTAACTTTATTTGCAACGGAGTTTTCGTGTCTTTAATTTCTGTCAAACTTTTTCCAATCTTGCCAATTTCTGTCTGTCTTCCTGTACTCGTTACTCTCATTATTCCATGACCATAAATCACTGTTGTACCCATAAACATTTTTCTTCTCTTCTCGTCTGTCGTCTTTTCTACTGCTTCTTCTTCTCCTGTTAATATTGCTTCATTAATTAACAAATTAACTCCCTCAATCAAACAGCCGTCCGATGGAATTTTATCACCAGAATTTAATACTACTAAATCACCAGGTACAATTTCAGAAACATCAATCTCTGTGTTTTTTCCGTCTCTAATTACAACTGCTCTTGGTTTTAGAATCTTCTTCAATTCTTCCAAAGTTTTTTGCGCCTTAAATTCCTGAATAAAACCCATGATAACATCAAGTAAAATAACCGCTCCAATCAAAAAAACTTCGGCATATTCTTTGAAATATAAAGAAACGCCAATTATTACAAAAAAAATATAAATAATCGGACTCTTGAATTGATTAAACAAAATTGAAAACCAACTAAATTTTTTCTCAGCTGGCAAAACATTCTTACCAATTTTTTCTTGAATTCTTAAAACTTCAGCTGATGTTAAACCATGATTTGGCATTTTTGTTTTAAAAAATATTTACTTAATTATTTAATTATACCAAAAATCAATTTCTAAAACAAAAAACAAGGCATTCAACCTTGTTTTCTGAACTCCCGGGGCGAGACTCGAACTCGCGACCAACTCGTTAACAGCGAGCTGCGCTACCGCTGCGCTACCCGGGAAAGATAAATTTACTTATTAT
>JAQVVF010000016.1 GCA_028699085.1 Patescibacteria group bacterium
TCCAAAAGAAGAAGTTATGGATGATTATGGCAGATTGCAATTAGTTGTTACAGGCGAAGGCAAAGTTCAAATTTTTCGAGATGGTGAAATGGTAGAAGGAACATGGAAAAAAGCAACAAGAACAGATAGAACAAAATTTTACGATTCAACAGGTTCTGAAATAAAATTAGATCGTGGTCAGACTTGGATTACAGTTGTTCCAGATGGTTTCAGCGTTGAAGTATTATAAAAATTAAGAATTATAAAACCACGCTCGAAGCGTGGTTTTTTGTTTAGCAAAAATTTTAAGTTTTAATAATCATTACTCTTTCCAATCCTGCTAAATCATTTTTTATTTCATATTTTGCATTTGGCATTTTTTCTTTAACTAGCTTTATTATCTTATCTTTAAAAACAGGATCAATCTCAAAAAATATAATGCCATTTTTATTCAAAAATTTTGGTGCTTGATCTAAAAGATTAGAATATAATGTTGTTTCTTCTTTTGCAATCAAAGCAGATTTTGGTTCAAATTTTCTCACATCTTCTTCGGTCAAATTTAATTGCTCTACGGTAATATATGGTAGATTAGCGCAAATAATATCAACTTTATTATTTCCTAATGGTTCTAATAAATTGCCAGACAACAATTGAATATTCGCATTATTTTTTTCAACATTAATTTTTGCCACATCTAAAGCATCTTTGGAAATATCAATTGCAAAAATTTTAGCGTTAGTTAAATTTTTTGCCAAACTTACAGCAATGCAACCAGATCCAGTCCCAACATCAACAAGCACGTATTGGCAATTTGTATTTTTTACAATCTTCAAAACTTCTTCAACTAGTATTTCCGTTTCCGGTCTAGGAATCAAAACTCTTTTATCAACAAAAAAATCAATGCCAAAAAATTCTTTATTATTAATAATATAAGCAATTGGTTCATGTTTTTTTCGTCTCGCTAAAAGTTTTTCAAATTGTTCAAGTTGTTCTTGTTTTAATTCAATTTCTGGATTTGCAAACAAATATTCTTTATTTTTTCTCAAGACAAAAGACAATAAAACTTCAGCGTCAAGATCTGATGATTCCGAAATGTTATTTAATTCTAATGCTGATTTTTTTAAAGTATCTTTTATTGTCATTATCTTTTGAAAAATAATTATTTAATAAAAAAGGTTCAAGAATATTATGAACCTAATGAGCAATCCGTCAAGAAATTTGTTCTATTTTTTTAATTCTAACTAAAGTCCAAGCATCAACATATATTAAGCTAAACAACGTCATCTCCATCCCAGTTTTTAAGTCTTCAACTTTTTCTGGTTTAATATTCACGTTCGGAACTCCATTCTCAAAAACATAGCCAATTGCCCAGGAATCACCAAACTGGCTCCATTTTTCGTTTTCCGGCTTAAAACTAAGAAGCTTGCAAGATTCATCAACCAAAAAAGTATCTCCACCATGCATTGTCACTCTATGCATGCTTCTCCTCCTTTTCAGAGAACATCAAAATATTTTATCCTATCCAATACCAATTGGCAAGCATTATCGTAAACAAGCTCAACGTCATTGAAAAAAGCATAATTATACAATAATTAAGCCATTCTCTCTTTAGCGTAAATTTAGCAAGTAGTATGAAGACTGGAAACAAAACTAAAGTGAATCTGGTCATCGAAATCAATGATCCAGTCAAAAATGGAATTAATAATGCTAAAAAGCAATATAATCCATAAGACTTTCTTAATCTAAAAAATAAAATAATAGACAAAATTAAGAAAGTTAAAAAGAAAAAAAACTCAAAGTCATTTCTTAAAGAAAAAGCAAAATTTTGCGAAGGATGATAAATATCATGAACATGATTTTTTAGATCAATCCATATACCCCAAAAATCAAAACCAATTTTTCGATCCCAAGCATTTTGCGCTTTCAAAAACAATAATGGATCTTTAAACTTTATCCACAAAAAAGTCATATAACTTGAAAGACCTGTAGGAACAAGCAATGTCCACAAAATATCTAATTTAATTTCTTTAAATTTAAAATTAATTTGCTCCAAATATTCCAAAATTAAAACCAAAAACAAAATTATGCCAATTGGTCTAGATATAGCCGCAAAAAAACCAAAACTTGAAGCTATGGCGAATCTCTTTGTTCTCGCAAAATATAAGCAAGTGACTGCCAAAAAGATAAATAAAGATTCAGTATAAATTGATGCTAAGAATATTGCAGTTGGAAAAATCAAGAAATAAAAAACAGATTTTAAGGCAGAATTATTATCATTCAATTCCAGTTTAGCCAGCTTATACAAAAAGAAACAAGCCCCCCAAGTAGCTAATGTCGAAATTATAATTCCAGAAATTATGTTGGATTGAAAAACATAGCTAAATATTTTGATCAGCATTGGATAAAGAGGGAAGAAAGCAGTATTGTACAAATTTTTCGCTTGATCAAAAAAATATCCTTTTTCGGCAATTTCCAAATAAAAACCAGAATCCCATTTTACAAAATATTGTAAGAATTCTGGTAGCTTATCAATATGCCAAGGAGAGAGATGGTCATAAGCATTATCAGTTGTCAAAAAAAGTCGATATTTACCAAGAAAAGCAATGGATTGCAGAATCAAACGCCAGCCAATGAATAGCAGAATGATATTTATAATTTCTTTTTTTGTTAGTTTTTGTTTCATAATGCAAATTTCACAAATGGCTTCGCCCGCGAATATCGCGAATGCCAAGTTTATAATCTATCCTTGTATTAATAACTCTTTTGATTTCTATGGGCCTAACCCTAAAATTTACTAACAAACCCAGCTTTAATTTTGTCGCTTCTAGATAACGAATCATTTGCTTAATATTCTCGCTAGAAATATAATTTGTAGTCTTTAATTCAATAATTATCTTATCATAAACAACAAAATCAGCATAAAATTTTCCTAACAGTTTATTTGCATAATAAATGTTTATAGGAAATTCCTTTTGATATGATATTTTATTTTCTAATAATCGTGCCTCTAACGCCCTCTGATAATGTCTCTCAAGAAATTTTGTTCCTAAATCATTTTGGATCTTGAACAAGATTCCATTCAAAATAAAGCATTCCTTTTTATAAATTATTCCCTCCATATTTTTGTTTTACAAAATTTGTGCGATTCGATGCCTTAAGGCATTCGTGAGATTAGTAATTTTAGGTCTTCCTCTTTTAATTTATCAAGTATTGGATCTAAATTACCGCCAAGAATAGACGGTATTCCATTTGTAGTAAATTTTATTCGATGATCAGTAACTCTATCTTGAGGAAAATTGTATGTCCTAATTTTTTCTGATCTATCTCCAGTGCCAATTTGCATTTTCCTTTCAGCTCCAGCTTTTTTAGTTCTTTCTTCTTCTTGTTGCGCCAATACTCTTGATCTCAAAACTTTCATTGCTTTTGCTTTATTTTTTTGTTGTGATCTTTCATCTTGGCATGAAGCAACAATGCCAGTAGGCAAGTGAGTGATTCTGATTGCAGAATAAGTCGTATTAACACTTTGTCCGCCAGCGCCTTGAGAGCAGAAGGTATCAATTCTCAAATCTTTCGGCTCTATTTTAAATTCAACTTCTGGGACTTCAGGTAAAACAACAATTGTAACAGTTGATGTCTGTATTCTGCCTTGTTTTTCTGTAACTGGCACTCTTTGAACACGATGCACGCCACTTTCGTATTTTAGAGATTTATAAACATTATCTCCTTTAACAGCAAAAATAATTTCTTTAAAACCGCCGATTCCAGTTCGATTGGAATTCATAATCTCAATCTTCCAACCTTTATTTTCAGCAAATCTTGAATACATTCTAAATAATTCAGCTGCAAATAAAGCTGCCTCATCTCCACCTGCTCCAGCTCTAATTTCCATGATTGCATTTCTAGAATCATTGGGATCTTTTGGCAATAATTCAACTTCTAAATCTTTCTTTAATTTTTCAAATTCTGTTTGTAAATTTGTTAGATCATCAGTTGCCATAGCAACTAAATCCTCATCTTGTTCAGATTCAATTAATTCTTCGTTTTCTTTGATTTGTTTTGCAACTTCTTCGTATCTATTTATCAAATCAACAGTAAAACGTAATTCAGCAGCTCTTTTCGATAATTTTGTCATTTTAAAGGTATCTGAAACTATCTCCGGAGAGCTTAACTCCTGATTTATTTTTTCATATTCTTCTTTAATTTTCTTTAATTTTTCTTCCATAATATTATTTTACAACTTCATTATAACAAAAAACAGAGCATTGATAAAAACACTCTGCTTTGAATACGCTATTTATTTGCCGTCTTCTCTTTTTTAATTCTAGGCTTTTTATCTTTCTTTGCTTGCTTTAATTTCAAAAATTTTTCTTGTCTAGCCTTGAATTTGTCTAACATACCAGCTGTATCAACAAATTTCTGTTTACCAGTAAATGTTGGATGACAAGCTGAGCAAATTTCAACATGCATCTCCGGAATTGTAGACGCTGTTTTGATTGTATTCCCACAAGCGCATTTAATCGTTGCAGGACCAAATTTAGGATGGATTTTTTCTTTCATATAAAATAATTATACACAAAATATAATAAATTGCAAGAGCTTATAGATTTTTGACCATATAGTTATCTTTCAGCTTATATCCAAGTTTTCGATAATAGCCTCTTACACCGACACCTGAAATAACAGCAATCTTATTCAACTTAAATTCTTTTCTAACAATTTTTTCTGCTTCCTGCATTAATCTTTTGCCAAATCCTTTATGTTGAGAAGCCTTTTTATTCTTCTTGTCTATTTCTACCATTTGGCCTAAACTTTTTAATTCTCTAATTATAGCACAATTATTTAAGGCATTAATATAATGCTTTTCATGACTAAAATATTGAGACGGAATTCTCAATCTTAAATAAGCTAACATTTTATTTAATTTAATATCTTCAAAGCTCAAAAATATTTCTTTGCCAGAAGAAGCATCATAATCCATTCTATTAAGTTTCAAATTTCCAATTTCTGATATTTCATTTCTGACTTCCCGGCATCTGATGCACTGGCATTTCAAATTTTGTTCAAGCATTTTTGCATGAACAACTTGTCTAATATTAGACATTCTATTTCCAGCCACAATATCAGGAGCTGGAATATCGCGACCCAAACGCATTATCCTTGCGTATTTCGGAATTTTCTTTTTAATTTTAATTAACAAATCCACAATTTCTTTATCATTATAAGGATTGTAGTTTCCGGCCTTCCAAACTTTATATAATTTAGAATTTTTAGTTAAAACACAAGGATAAATTTTTAGCATGTCTGGCTGAAAAGAAGAATCAGTAAATAATTCTTCAAACATCTGCAAATCTCGCTTTTTGTTGCTCTTTGGCAGATTTGGCATCATATGATAATTTATCTTAAAGCCAGCATCCTTTAGCAATCTAGTTGCCTCAATAGTTTTATCAATCAGATGTCCGCGATTATTAAATTTTAAGACCTCATCATAAATACTTTGAACTCCAAGCTCAATTCTTGTTGCGCCAAGTTTTCGCATTCTGATTACTTCATTTTTATCAATCAAATCTGGTCTTGTCTCTAAGGTTAAACCAATAATTCTGTGTTTTGCTTTTTCATTCTTTTTTTGTTCGAAAGCAAGAGTAGTCTGTTTTCTTGTTTTTTTGTTTTCTTGTTTTTTAAAGCTATTTGCAGTTTTAAAACATTTCAAAACAAAATTATCTTGGTAAGCTTTTGGCAGAGCAGTCCATGACCCGCCCATAATAATTAATTCAATTTTATCAGTTTTATGTCCGCAAATATTTAAAGCTGAAAGTCGCGTTTCAATTTGTTTTTTCGGCGAATAATTGCATAAAATTGCTCTCATTACAGCAGGCTCATCATTCAAATAGCTCTTCGGCATCTTAGGTTGGCTAGGACAATACAAGCATTTGCCAGGACATTTATATGGCTTTGTAAAAATAGCAATAGAAGCAATACCAGATAATGTTCTAGTCTTTTGTTTTTTTAATAATTCTTCAAAATTTTTATTAGGATTAATCTTTTTCTTTTTGATTAAATTGCGATAAACTGATAAAATTAAAATGTTGGTTGGTAATTCGCATTTATATTTTTTAGAAATCCTTCTTTTTTCCAATTCAAATTTGGATCTTAAAAAAGATTTTCGTTTCAAAGTTTTGATTATTAGTTCTTCAACTGGTTTCATAACTATCATCATTGTAACTTAATTCGTGGGCCGGGCTTTAGCCCGGCATATAATCCTGGCCTAAAGGCCAGGCTCCAAAGCTAAAAAATTTATTAATAATTCATTAGTTTTTTTGTGGGCAGGCCTTTAGGCATGCAAATATTAAAGAAAATGAATAAATTAAAATTTAAGCCGGCACATTTATATGATAAAAATTCGATTTATTTCATAACTTTCCATACTTATCATTTTGAGAAGACTTTAAATAATAACACATTCAGTATACTTTATCAAGCTTTCCGGAATTGTCAAAAGGTACTTGAATTTAAAGTTTATGCTTATGTCTTTATGCCAAATCACTGTCATTTATTGATAATGCCAGTTAAATATTCAATTAGCAAAATAATGTTTAGGATAAAAGGCTCATCAGCTTATTATATTAATAAATCTTTGAATAAAAATGGTAAATTTTGGGAAGATAATTACTATGACCATATAATTAGAGATGAAAAAGATTTTGAAAAACATTTCAATTATATTCACAATAATCCTGTAAAACACGGATTAGCTAGCAACCCAGAAGACTGGAAATGGTCAAGTTATAAAATGTTTATAAAAAATAGTGAAACGTCCCGGCCTAAAGGCCGGGCCACGTAAATAACCTAAATATCTTTTTATTTCGTGGGCAGGCCTTTAGACCTGCATTGCGTCCCGGGCTAAAGCCCTGGCTACAATTGATAAATTTTACCTTCATGCAAAAAGAATACGCCCAAAAATTAATCGAAAAAACAAAGCAAGATTATAAATCTTTGGCTAAAGAGTTTTCCGCAACTCGTGCTTTTTCTTGGCAAGAACTAGAGGATTTAGTTAAATTCGTTAAACCTAGTCAAAATATTCTTGATGCAGGATGTGGCAATGGCCGTCTTTATCAGTTATTAAAAAATAAAAATATTAAATATCTTGGCATTGATAACAGCGATGCTTTGATTAGTGAAGCCAAAACTAAATACCAATTTGGTAATTTTCGACAAATGGATTTGTTGGATCTGCATTTTGAAGGAGAAAATTTTGACATTGTTTTTTGTATTGCTGCTTTACAACACATTCCATCAAAAGAATTACGTTTGCAAGTATTGAAAGATTTTTATCATATTCTAAAGCCAAATAGTTATTTATTAATGACTAATTGGAACCTTTGGCAAGGAAAATATTTTTGGCAGACATTAAAATATTCTTTTTCAAGTGTCGCTGGCAAACATCGAGAACTAGATATTAAAGATGTCTACATGCCTTGGAAAGCTCGCTTCGGTGTTGTTGATCGTTATTATCATGCCTTTACTAAAAAAGAATTAGCTAGTTTGCTAGAGAAGACTGGCTTCAAGGTAGAGGAGCAGTATTATGTTAAAAAAGGCGAAAGATCGAATTGGAGGAACGGCTACAATTTGATAACCATTGCCAAGAAATAAAGTCTTGCAAAGAATATTCTTTTATGCTAGTATCAAGTCAATATTTAATATTCAATATTGAATATTAAATTTCTCACGTTTTCTGACCATTTACCTTCCTCCCCAGCACATAAAATATTATGTGTGGGGTGGTAATATGGGATGACGAAAACGGCGGACTAAGGACAAACTTCTTAGTTCGCCATGGGCGAATTTTTTAATTTATAACGTTTTATTATTATTTATTTATAAAGTATAATTAACTTATTAAGAAAAATTTATGAAAACTCCAACAATCCAAGAATTATTGAAAGCAGGAGCTCATTTTGGCCACAAAGCTGCCAAATGGAATCCAAAAATGAAAGAATATGTCTTTACTAAAAAAGAAGGCATTTATATTATCAATCTTTCTAAAACTAAAGAAATGCTAGAAAAAGCATTAGAATATGTTTCAGAAATTGCCAAAAAAGGCGGCAAGATTGTTTTCATCTGCACAAAAAGACAAGGCAAGGATCTTGTTAAAAAAGCTGCAATTTCATGCAATATGCCTTATGTTACAACAAGATGGCTAGGTGGAACTTTGACAAATTTCAAGACAATTCACAACTTAATTCAAAAATTAAGAACATTAGAAAGAAAAAAAGAAACTGGCGAAATGGAAAAGAATTACACAAAATATGAAAGACAATTGATGCTTGAAGATATTGAAAAATTGAATAATAAAATTGGCGGTCTAAAGAATTTAGACAAATTGCCAGAAGCTTTATTATTAATCGATGTTATGGATAATAAGTCAGCAATCAAAGAAGCCAAAGTTGTCGGTATTCCAACAGTTGCTTTAGTTGATGTTAATGGAAACCCAGAGTTAATCAATTATCCAGTTCCATGTAATGATGATGCTATCAAAATTATTGATCTTATGGCTAATACATTTGCAGAAGCTATTAAAGAAAATTACAAAGAACAAAAACCAGCAGTTGGCAATGTCAAAAATTTTTCAGGTGGACAAAATTTAAGATAAATAATACATTTTTATTATTAAATTCGCATAATCATATTAATCGCGTAGATCGCAAATCTTGTCTGCCTGCCGGTTAGGCAGGTTTGCTACTCATGAATTAATGAGAAAACGTTTAAAAACAAAAGAACAATATATTTATTTTATAACAGTTGTTACGCATAATAGAAAACAAATTTTTAAAGATGAAAAGATAAGAAAATTATGGATAGAATGCTTAAAATATTGTTATAATAAGCTTGATTTTCAACTATATGCTTTTTGTCTATTATATGATCATTATTATTTTTTAATACAACCTGCAAAGAAACGCAAAATTGAAGATGTTATTAGGCATATTAATGGCATATTTGCAAATCAATATAATAAATTTACGAATAATTCTGGACAGATTGTGCAAAGAAAATTCTGGGATCATATAATCAGGAACGAAAAAGATTTTGAAGAAAAAATAAATTATATTCATGGCAATCCAATCAAACATGGAATCGTTGATGATTTAGAAAGATGGCCATATTCGAGTTATTATAATTATTATTGCAAGCATAAAGCTTTGATAGAAATTGATTTTATTCAAGAATAATAAATACGACGCCTGCAAACAAGATTTGCAGGCTACGCGTAGGTTAAAATATAATATATTTTTAATTCGCGTAGGAGGCAAATCTTGTTTGCCTCCGCACAAAAAAATATGTCAGATCAAAATCAAACATCGTACGATGCTTGGTTGAAAGAGTGTGATTTTCTTGAAAAAGTTCGTAAAGAAAACCCAAAATTTTTAGAGCGACAAAACCCAATTATCGAGGATCATAAATTACTTTCTGATTTTGGAATCGAAATAATTTCTGAACTTCCTTTGGGTTTTTTGCGTTTTTCACCAGCTGATTTTATTGTTGAAGAAATAACGCAAGATGGCAGGATTACGACTATTGATCCGAATAACGATCCAAGTTTGACAGATCAAGAAGGCGAGACAGTTTATGCTGATGTTGTCAAAATCGGCATTCCAACTCTGGAAGCAGTTAATAGAATTGCCAAAAGTTTGAATGTAAGCTCAAGTCAAATTGGCTATTCAGGCATGAAAGATGCAATTGCTATTACTTCTCAAAAAGTTAGTTTCCGAAAAATAGCTCGTGACAAAATAGTTGCGCTAAAAGTCCCAAATATTCATTTAAAAAATATAATTGTCAGCAAAGGTGCATTACAACCAGGCAATTTGCAAGGGAATAGATTCAATATTTTTATCCGAACAAAAGGTTTGTACGACCCAAATTTATTATTAGAAAAATTAAAACATATTAAAGAAGTTGGTTTTTATAATTTCTTTGGCTCACAGCGATTTGGCGGAGTTCGCGGAATAGGCCATAAATTAGGTTTAATTCTTTTACGTGGCAATTATGAATTAGCTCTCAAAGCTTTTCTAATTGCCCAAGGCAAAAATGAAATTCCTTTGGTCCAAGAAATGAGAACCAAAGCCAAAGAAGTATATGGCAACTGGAAAGAAATGATCAAAATTTTTGAAGTCATGCCATATACTTTTAATGGCGAAATCAAAGTTTTAAAAACTTTGACTCACGAGCCAGATGATTATATTAATGCCTTATTATCTATCAAAGATCAGGTCAAGCTTTGGGCCTATGCTTATGGCAGTTTATTATTTAATAAAAAAATCTCGCAATTAGTTCGCAACAAAATTAATCTGCCAGAAAAATTGCCTTTATTTTTAAGCAATGAAAGATCTGACAAAGATTTATATAATGATTTTCTTGAAGCAGACAAAACGCAAGGTTTCCGAGAAGCTGTTCGACCATTTCCATTCATCCAGTTGCATCATTATGAAGTGCCAACTTTATTGTCTCCAAAAATTAATTCTTTCAATTGTACAAAAGATGGAGTAGCAATTAATTTTGAATTGCACAAAGGCGCTTATGCTACCACATTCTTATCTCATATTTTTACTTTAACTATGGGCTTGCCATTACCTAGCTGGGTTTCACAAAAAGAAGTTGATACTTTGAAGATTTTAGAATTAGGCACAATAGAGGATATTAAAAAAGTGTTTAAAGAATATTGGTGTAATGTTTTGACATCAGGAAAAAAAGAATAATCAACGCTGTCATCAGTCAACAATCAACGTTGTCATCCCGAGGCTACGCCGAGGGATCCCGTGAAGTCAGAACCCACGGGATTTCTCGCTGCTACTCGAAATGACAAATTTTAAAACGCAAAATACAATTTGCGTTTTTTTTTGACAAAAAAAAGACCGACTGCAGAACGCAATCGGTCAAAGGGCGGGGGTGCGAATCGAAACGGTTATTGGGGTGTTGTGTGAGGATCGATCAGTGGGGCGAGTCGAGCTGGTAGGAGAAGTAGTTGGAGTCGAAGTTCGTGCGCAGGGACTGGCTGAAGCTCCTGTTCTGTCCGGTGCTGACGTTGATGGTGTCCAGCCTGTAGAGGCTTTCTCCATCTTCGCGCATGTTGCACCAGGTGTTGCAGAAGCCCCAGATCCATGCCAGCACTCGCTTCAGGGACTCGGGGATCTGGATCTCGGCGGTGTTCTCGCCCTTCTGGCTGTAGGTCATGACGACCACGCGCCGGCCGGGCTTGCCCTCCTTCTTCTGGAAGAACCAGTGCACGTCCGTGAGGACGTAGCCAAGGAACGCCAGATCAGCGAAGAGAAGGGTGAGGATCACAGACTGGGCGTTCACGACCTGGGTTCCAGTGTCGATCTGCCCGTCTCTGATCGTACCGCGGTTGATGCCGAGTTCCCGAGCTTCCTGCTCGCGCCTCTTGTCCATCTCCATCTCGTCGCGGGTCTTCTCGTGGATTCCCGCAACGAACTGTTCTCCGATACCTCCGATCTTGACGAGGATCGTGCGCGGCTTGACGCCGCAACCTTCGAACTGCATCTTCTTGGCGGTCTGCATCTCTATATGCCTCCTCTGTGGCTTCCTCAAGCCAGTGTGCGTCCCGAATTCAGGGCTTTTAATCATATCACAGCACCTTATTTTTGTCAATGCCATTTTTGAAGTGATAAATAAATGGAACGAAAAGCATAAATAAGCCAAAAAATTGACCTTTACTTGCTCATTTTTTTTGGCTATACTATATATAAAATTAACTATCAAAACAATATGTCAAACATCAAAATGGAAGATATTAAAAAATTACGTGAAATGTGTGGAGCAGGTTTCATGGATTGCAAAAAAGCTCTTGATGAAGCTAATGGCAATTTTGATGAAGCTGTTAAACTATTAAAAAAAAGAGGCCAAGAAATCATGGCTAAAAAAGCAGGACGTGAAGCCAATGAGGGAATCATTGAGTGTTATGTTCATGCTAACAAAAAGATTGGATCAATGGTTGAGATATTATGCGAGACAGATTTTGTTGCGAGAAATTCGGATTTTATACAAATGGCTCATGATATTGCTATTCAAGTTGCAGCTTCAAATCCAATTTGTATTTCTCCTGAAGAAGTACCAGCCGAAAAATTAGAAGAGTTAAAAAAAGAATGGCAAGAAGAAATTAATAAGATGGGCAAACCAAAAGAGATTGCTGACAAAATTATGGAAGGAAAAGTAAAAAAATATTGTGAAGAAAATGCATTAACAACTCAAGCGTTAGTGAAAGACCCAGAAAAAACTGTTCAAGAATTATTAGTTGAGACAACTGCAAAATTGGGAGAAAAACTTGTAATCAAAAGATTTACTAGATTTGAAATATAATACTTTTAAGGTAAAAGTAAAAAGTAAAAATTCAAAAGCGACAAGTCAAAAGTCAAAAGTAAGTCTAAAATTTAGAATCTTAAAATGATAAATCAAGGAGGGAAGATTTATGACATTAAAAAGAGAGTTTATTTTTTTGCAATAAAAATTATTAAATTATCAAATAAATTTCCTAGAAGTTTATCTTCAGAAATTGTTCTAAAGCAACTGCTAAGATCTGGAAGTAGCATTGGCGCGAATATAATTGAAGCCAAAGCTTCATCATCAAAAAAAGAATTTATTAAATATTACGGGATTGCTTTAAAATCAGGAAATGAATCAAAATTCTGGCTAGGACTTTTAAGAGACTCAAACCTTACAAAGAATCAAGACATTCTGACAGAAATAAAACATCTGCTAGAAGAATTAAATGAAATAACTAACATCCTGGCATCAATTATTTTAAAAGCTAAAGCCAAAAAATATTATTAAATAGTCCGTTAGTTTTTTTAAATTTTTCCTTGCAGCTTTTTACTTTTTAATTTTTACTTTTAACTTTAAAACAAAACTATGTATAACAGAATAATGTTAAAACTTTCTGGTGAGTTAATGATGGGTAATAAAGATTTTGGTATTGATCAAGATGCAGTTGCCAAGTATGCTAGCCAAATTGTTGAATTAGTAAAGATGGGAAAACAAATAATTGTGGAAATCGGTGCTGGTAATATTTATCGTGGCAAAGAAGAAAAAGGAATGAAAAGAACTATTGCTGATAATCTTGGAATGCTAGGATCAGTGATGAATGCTATTAATTTGCGAGAAGCAATCGATAAGTTCGGTCATCAGGAAGCAAGGGCCTTATCGCAAATATATATGCCTTACATTATCCAATATTATACTCCAGGAAAAGCAATTCATTATATGGACGAAAAAAAGATTGTAATCATGGGTGGCGGAACTGGCAATCAATTCTTTTCAACTGATACAGGTGCTGTGTTGCATGCTTTGCAAACAAATTGTGATGTTGTTTTGAAAGCTACTAATGTTGATGGAGTTTATGATAGCGATCCAAATATAAATAAGAATGCAAAAAAATATGACGAGCTTTCTTATGATGAAGTACTAGCAAAAAAATTAGCAGTTATGGATCAAACTGCATTTGCATTAGCTCGAGATAATGGATTGACAATCATTGTTTTTAATGTTACAAAAGAAGGTAACCTAATGAAGGTTATAAATGGGGAAAAGATTGGTACAATTATAAAATAAGATTTGCATTTTAATAAACTCAAAATCCTAAATTCTAAATACTAAACAAATTCAAAATCGAAATGTTCAAATTAATAAAACAACGTCGTCGATTTTAAGTATTTGTATTTTGGTCATTTAGATTTGTTTAGGATTTAGAATTTAGTGTTTAGGATTTTTTTATGAAGATTATATCTGGTATCAAATTTAACGTCTTAGATAAGATCTATAATTTTGATCAAAACAATATTATATTAAATAAGGATGACAAAGTAATTGTCGAAACCGAACAAGGAACAGAAATCGGTACTGTAGTTTTTGCTAATAAAAATGTTGACGAAACAAAACTAGAATTTGCCTTAAAACCAATCTTAAGAAAAGCAACAACAACAGATTTAGAAAAGCAAGAAAACTACAAGATTAAACAAGATGAAGCATTAAAGGCTTGCAAAGAATTAGTCAGCAAGCATAACTTGGACATGAAAATAGTTGCTGCAAATTATACCTTTGATGGTTCAAAAATAATTTTTTATTTTACTGCTGAAAGCAGAGTTGATTTTAGAGAATTGGTAAAAGACCTAACAAAAAAATTTCAAAAATCAATTCGTTTACAACAAGTAGGATCTCGTGATGTTGCTGCAAAATGTGGTGGCTGTGGATTATGCGGTCGAGAATTATGCTGTACTCGATTTTTAAAAGATTTTGCAAGTATTACTACAGACATGGCGCGTGAACAGCAAATGGTTCAACGAGGTTCAGATAGAATCTCCGGAGTTTGCGGACGCTTATTATGTTGTTTATCATACGAAACAGAATTGTATAAAGAATTAGCAAAAGATTTTCCAACAGTTGGTAAAAGAGTTAGAACAAAACAGGGTGTTGGTACAGTTGTTGGCAGAAACTTGTTAACAAGAAATTTAGAAATTATTCTTGATGACAAAACCAGAATAACAGTCAAACTACCCGAAAAAAATTCTTAATTTCTAATTCTTAATTTCTATTAAATTTTCAATAAACTAATTTTCAAACCTGACGGCTAGTTAAGCATTAGAAATTAAGACATTAGAAATTTAATAAAAATTAGAAATTAGAAATTGAAAATTAACAACGATGCTTACATTGCAAACTTTAATTCCAGAGATAATTATTATTCTAGCATTAGCCGGAATTATTGTTATTGTTGCTAGAAAATTTCCAGAAGTTGCCAAGATAAAAGTAGAGAATAAAAATAAAGAAAAATCATTATTTCAAAAAGCAGGTAAATCAATAATTGTTTTTTCTGTGAGTGTAATGAGAGCTGTCTTTACAAAGATTGTAAATTTAAGAAATCTTAAAGATAAAATCAAAAAAGAAGATAACAAAGAAAGCAACGAACCAAAACAAGAAATCAGAAAACTAATTATTAATCGTCCAAAATCAGTGCCTGCAGTAATGCCAATAGAAAAAACAAAGAATACTTCTCCAATTAGTTTACGCGCAAAAGCAGAGCTTTTGACTGGAAAAAAAGAATATAAAGAAGCAGAAAAAGTTTATTTAGAATTGATCAAAAAAGATCCTAAAGATATTGTTGCTTATAAAGGTTTAGGAAAAATTTATTTTATCCAACAGATTCTAAGTGATGCACAGTCTGCATATGAACAAGCCGTAAAATTAAATCCAGATGATTTGGAATCTCAAACTGAAATCTACAAAATCAGAAATCTAAAAAAAGATTTATCAATCAGAAGGAAATAAATTTGAGGCCGTTGGCCAGTTAGAAGTTTATGAAATAGAAGGACAAACCGTTGTATAAACAAATATTAAAATGAACGGTAGGAGAGGTGATTGCATAAACTTCTAACTGGCCGTTGTAGCTCAGTCGGCCCGCCCGCAACGCTTCGCAAGCGAGCTTGCTCGCGTAGCGATGCGGGCGGGCAGAGCAATTCCATATGCCGTTGTAGCTCAGTTGGTAGAGCAATTCCATGGTAAGGAGTAGGTCGGCGGTTCGATTCCGCCCAACGGCTATGCAGTGAGTCACCGGTTCCCACCCTTTGGGTGATCCCCCGAAGGGGGAGATTCCGCCCAACGGCTTAGCTTGATTTCTGCAAAAAAATAAATTATAATAGTAAACACGGGTAGGTACCAAAGCGGTCAAATGGATCAGACTGTAAATCTGATGCCTTCGGGCTTCGCAGGTTCGAACCCTGCCCTACCCATAAAAAAATAAAAATGCAAAAATCAAAATGAAAAATTACAATTAAAAGCTTAAAATTTTTTATTTTCCATTGTCATTTTTAATTTTGATTTTTACATTTTAATTTTGATATGCCTCCTTAGTTCAGTGGCAGAACAGCAGTTTTGTAAACTGCATATGTCAGTTCGATTCTGACAGGAGGCTAATTAAAAAAGGAACAGAGCAGTTTTGCTCGCCCGCATCGCTACGCGAGCAAGCTCGCTTGCGAAGCGTTGCGAGCGGGTAAACTGCATATGTCAGCCCGCCCCGTACCAAGTCTCTGCATTTTCATATTTGTAGCATTGATTAATGAAATACGATAATCAAAGTTAAATGCATTGTTCACCAGAAACTTGGTACGGGGTGAGAATTCTGACAGGAGGCTCCATGAAAATTAAAAATTCAAAATTAAAAATAACAAAAATATCGTCGACGAATATTTTTACTTTTTAATTTTTACTTTTTAATTTTTTAACATGTCACTATTATCTCAAGAGCTAATTAAATTAGGTCTATCTGACAAAGAAGCAAAAGTATATTTGGCTTCATTAGAATTGGGATATGACACAGTTTTAAACATTTCTAAAAAAGCAGGGATCAATCGACCAACTGCTTATTTTATTTTAGAGTCATTACAGAAAAAAGGTATTGTTACAACTTTTGAAAAAGATAAAAAAACATATTTTGCTGCCGAGTCTCCAGACAAGCTAGTCACATTATTAAACAAACAAAAAGAAGACATTGATCAAAAGCAAAAGCAATTTGAAAATATTCTGCCAGAATTCAAAGCTCTATATAATTTACCATCAGAAAAACCAACAGTCAGATTTTTTGAAGGCAGGCAAGGTCTTTTGTCAATGCGCGAAGATTTTTTAAAAACAACAGACAAAAAAATAGAATCAATGTATTGCCTCGATGATTTAAATAAAGTTTTTACACCAGAAGAAAATAAAGAATTTGCTGAAAGAAGAACAGATAAAAAAATTGCAACTTATGCAATTTATACTTCAATAAATGGAGAAATCAAGCGTCCAAAAAGGTTGGGGGAGAGAAGATTTGTTCCGTTTGATAAATATCCAATTACATCTGATTTAACAATTTATAATAATCGAGTTGCCATTGCTTCTTTGAAGGGAAAAATATCTGGAGTAATAATTGAGAATAAAGAAATTGCAAATACAATGAGATCGCTTTTTTACTTAGCATGGGAATCTGCTAAAAAATAAGTATTAATAATCTAAAATTTGGACAAAATAAGACCGGGCATCAGCTCGGCTTTTTGATCCAAAGGACAAAATACGTAGTCATAATTTTTGATCTCCGGAGAGGGTTTTGTACATTTTCGGATTTTTCGGAGTTACCCTGTTAAATTACTTCAGTCTCCGTCGCCCATTGCGACCTCCTCTGCACTAGGGAATTGGAGCCTACTCGCTTCATCAGCGGTGCCTCCTCATCCCAAGGAAGAAAAGAAAGATCAAGAGAATTTATAACAATCAATTATAGCAAACCTACAGAATTTGTCAAGACTTTTCGACAATATAGTATAATGTAGACAAATATCATGGCATTCTATCAAAAAGTATTGCATTAATATCAGAATTTGATATCACACAAAAATGTCAGTAAATATAGACAAATTGTGCTATTCAGCACAATTTTATTTTTGCCTTGTTTAAAGCAAAATATAACAAAAATAGGCAAAAAGTTAAGATGATGTGTAAAATAGCCTTGACACGATAAAAATAGAGTAATATAATGCAGAGTTCTAAGCTCAAGCCAAGCTCATTCAAGAAGTGTCAATCCAAACTGAATTATTGAATAATCAATCACCAATAATCAGAAAATAACCAAATTCCAATAATCAAAAAATATTTGATATTGGTTATTGATTATTCTCTGGTTATTGGATATTGGTTATTCGTTCCGTCGATTTATTAGAGGAGGTGAAATGGTCTCCAGGGAATTAATCTTTTCTTTAGTCCTTGTCGAACCATTTCGGCCTCTAATAAATGGACGGAAATTCGAAACCAGAATTTCGAATTTCGATTCAATTTCGAAATCATAATTTCAAAACTCGACGAAGTTTAGAAATTAGAAATTTAGTCATTCAAAATTGATTCAAAATTAAAAATTCGAAATTCAAAATTAGAATAAGGTTTGCAGTAAAGCAAAGATTTCTCAAAAGATTTTTGCCTTGCTGCAAAGTGCAGCCTATAGCGGAAAGGAAAAAAACAAAATGGACGAAGAGACGAAGGCAGCGGATCAGCGGATCATGGACGGCACAACCATCAAGGTCAGTGCCCGTCAGAACAAGTCCAGCCAAGGTGCCCGGTCGCAAGTGATCGAGGTGCCGCTCTGGAAGATCCGCGCCACCCGTCGTGCCGAACCCGCCCTCGCTGTCTACGGCGACTAGCACACCTCGCACATCCTCAGCTTCTGCCCGTTCCCACCAATGGTCACACTCCGTGGCCATCTCATCTTAAACAATGACATGATCGTTGTTTGAGCAGAGAACGTTAAAAATTTTCAAAGCTCAATTTCCAACTTACAATAAATTTACAAAAAACAATTTTCAATGACGACCATAGAGATTTGAAAATTGGTAATTGAAAAATTTATTGAAAATTGATCATTGGAAATTGTAAATTTAAAATGCTGTCAGCCTTTTGTCTCAAAAATATTTTGAGCCAAGATATTGATAGTAATTCTAGAACACTGACAATTTGGAAGGTTATAAAATATATTATTATTCAGATTATTCCCACTATTCCAGGACAAGGCTTTTCGCAGTGCAATGCTGCGTTCAAGCGCGCGCGCGTGAGTTCTCAGTGCTAGGTTCGTATCAGGAGGTTCGACATGTCGAAGACCAAGAAGAGCGAGATCGAGCTCACCGTCAACAACGAGCAGGGCGAGGCGCAGGCCGAGCCCGAGAAGAAGGAGGTGAAGACCCCGCGCAAGCGGGAGACAATGAAGAAGACCGAAGAGAAGAAGGACGAGGAGAAGACGGAGAAGAAGCCCCGGGCGCCCCGCGTCCGGAAGCCGAAGAACAACCCCGAGCTGGTCAACAAGGAGGAGGAGAACGCCCCGGTCGAGGCGAAGACCGAGACCCAGGGCAACGAGCAGACGGGTGAGGTGGCGCAGGCCGCCGAGCCCAAGAACGAGCAGCAGGACGAGAAGGGCAAGCCCGAGACCACGGATGCCGACGAGGCGGACGAGGACGAGAGCGAAGAGAACAGCGCGGAAGCGCTGGCCGATGCCCAGAAGACCGACGAAGACTTCGAGAAGCAGGTGGCCGAGCTGTCGCGCGATGAGCAGATCCGGCGCCGCCACGCCCGCAATCGGACGATCAAGGGCGCCCGCCGTGGTCGTCGCAAGGCCAGCCAGGACAAGCGGCAGGCCGAGCACCAGGCCTACATCGACGGTGGCAAGCCCAACGTCGTGAAGGTCGAAGTGCCCGAGAAGATCACCTGCTACGTCCACTGCCAGAAGAACGGCGTGCAGGACGAGATCCTGACCATCAGCACGGACCTCAACAAGAACATGGCGTACGGTCTCAACCGGACGCTGGTGGACGAGCTCGGCAAGATCGATTCGATCCCCGAGTCCGACCCCAAGTTCAAGGTGATCCAGTTGATGCGTAGCCTCGGACCGCAGCACTTCAACTTCGAGCAGGCACCGCCGGCCTTCTGCCTCACCGCCCTTCGGGCGGTGGAGAAGGCCATGGGGATCCTGCGGCCGATGCTGACCCGTGATGCGCACGTGCTCCGGCAGCCGCTGTCCTACTCCTACGATTCCGCCTACACGCACTGGAAGCAGTGGCGTGACAAGAAGCGGGGAGACCTGGAAGGCTCGGCGTGGACGCTGTTCGACGACATCATCAAGCGCCACTGCCCCGAGCTCAACAGCCACGACCCCCAGGTGATCGCCATCGCCAAGATGTCCCAGGAGTGTTTCGACGAGCTCCGCAAGAAGCTCATGGAGCAGCCCGAGGTGCGGTACTTCCGGCGCAGCGAGGCGGCCAAGTGTCTCCGGGACGTGTTCGAGATCAATCGGCGCACCTGGGAGGAGGACATGCTGGCCGAGGCCCTCGCCAACCGCGAGAAGGCCGAGCAGGACCGCCTGGAGCACGAGGGCGCCGTTCTGGAAGAGGTGGACGGACTGTTGGGAATCCTGGGCGTGGGCTCGATCCAGGCCAAGGAAGAGGCCGTCGAGGACGAGAGCGAGGTTCAGATGCGGGAGTGGCTGATGGACGCTGTGTCCGGCAAGCTGACGACCGCGCACGAGCTGCTGTCGTTCCACGACATGGTCGAGATGTTCGCGCAGCCCGACGCACCCATCCAGAGCATGGTCCCGGGATCGAGCGAGGAGCCGGGCACGCAGTTCAGCACGTTCCTGGGGCGCAACTCGGTGGTCAAGTCGACGTTCGTCACGGTCACCGTGCCGGTGATGGTCGTCAACCGCGAGGGGGAACCCCTCAAGGACAAGACCAGCGGCAAGCGCATCTACGTCCCGCGTTACATCATCATGTCGGCCCGGGAGGGCTGGCTGGCGGCGCGGCTCCGCCGCGAGCAGCTCGTCAAGAAGCTGCTGAGCCAGAACCCCGGCATGGAGATGAAGGACGCCGAGATCAAGGTCCGGGCCATGCGCGACGATCGTGCGTCCTGGAAGCAGGGAAAGCTCAAGGACAGCCTCGGCAACCTGGGAGTGTTCGACCTCCCGAAGACCGTGGCCATGATTCTCGATAAGGCCAGCAACCAGGAGGAGAGCGGCCAGTCGGCGGCCCCCCGGCGCAACACCCGCGGCGGCAACCAGAACGGCAACCACGGTGAGGCCAGCGACGCCGAGACGCAGGCCTGGCTCGCCGGGCAGGACCCCGCGAACATCGGCTCGAAGCCCCGCATGAAGGGCCAGGGCTGAACCTTCCAACAACCCGCCCTGGGACAAGTCCACGCTTCACGCTTGTAACCTTCGTCCCAGGGCGCGGCACACTATCTTCAAGCTCTTTCATTTCCGTTCCTTCAGAAGACCCTTACCGGTCTTCTTTTTTTTTGTGCGTACAAATCTCGCGAATGCCTTCGGCAGCGAATAACACGAATGCCTGCGGGCCACTAATACCACCAATAGTTTATTCGTGCGATTAGAGGCCGTAAGGCATTTGTGCGATTTGTAAATAATATTGACCAAATCATTTTTTTTCTCTATACTAAAGACAGCAAAATAAATATAAAAATATGACCGAAGAAGAAAAAAAAGAAATGCGTATAATGATTGCTGAATCAATAGAGGATGTTGTAGTACCAGCAACTAAAAGCATAATAAAAGATTCTGAAAATAAAATTCTAACCACAGTTGAAAAAATGTTTGTTACAAATAATAAACAGATAGATAAAAAACTTGAGAAACTTGAAAAGAAAATTGACGATACAAAATTAGGCCAAGATGAAGTATTGAAGGAAATTCAAGAAAGCAGAGAAGATAGAGAAGCAAGCAGCTATGTTTTAAGCAATCTGACAGAAAAAGGCTTAGATCATGAAAAGAGAATTGTTGCTTTAGAAGAAAAAATAGCTTAAACTTTGTAAGAAACTCGGTTTTTTACTAAAACAATAAAGATATTATCTTTTTAAAAGCCTTAATAAATTTATTATAAATCTAAATTTAGTACAAAACCGAGTTTCGTAAACAACGTCACAACTTTTAATTTTAACTTTTTAATTTTTAAACATGCCACAAGATAATCTAATCAAACTTGAATGCACTGTATGCAAATCAATTAATTATTATTCTCGCAAGAACAAAAAGGTTCTTAAAAATAAAATTGAGATCAAAAAATTCTGCAAGAAATGCAAGAAACATACGATGCATAAAGAAACGAAATAACCAATAACAAATAATCAAAGAATAACCAATGACCAATAACCAAATTACAAAGTTTTGATTATTTTATTTTGGCTATTGATTATTTTTTGATTATTGGTAATTGGTTATTAGAAAAATAAAAACACGGGGATGTAGTTAAATGGTATAACTGCGGTCTCCAAAACCGCTGTCGAGGGTTCGATTCCTTCCATCCCCG
>JAQVVF010000021.1 GCA_028699085.1 Patescibacteria group bacterium
AAAAGCTGCGAGTACAAATCCACCGGATAAAAGACACGGTATATATCGAGGCGGAACAGCAAGCCGACACGGTGATTGTACACAAGGAAGTTCCTGTAGAGAAAATTGTGTATCAGAAACCGGATGGGAAAACTAATATTGGATTGATTTGGTTTTTGTTGGGGGCTTTGGTGGTGATGGTGGTTGTATTGGTTTTGGGTTTTGGTTGTTTTGGGGGGAGGTAACGGATGGCGGTATGTTTTTGTTGCCGACTTCGTAGTACGTCTCTGTCAAATACTGATAAAGTTTGATGCGAGATACAACCGTTGATTATGCACTATCTCGGCAATAAAATATACCGCTTGTTAGCGGGTCGTTGTTTTCTATTTGTTCCATTTAGGCAATTTTCCTGTTTGTTCTATAAAGTCTTTTAGCATTTCAACTTGTTCTTTTTTCTGTTCGTCTTTCCCAATTGTTACGTACCAATAAATGTCAAGTGCGTCTGTTTTGTCTTTTAGCATTTGGTAAGTCCATCCTATTTTTCTTGCATTTTTGTCGTAGTGTACTCCATTAACAATTTCATTAAATAGTCCTCCAGAATTTGAGTAACCAATATAAACCAAGTTAATTTTCCCATTTCGCAGTTCTAATACTTTAAAAACACCATCTTTGTCTTTTGGTGCATTACATACTTTATCTAATTCATTGTCTGATTGAAAAAAGAAGTGGTCGTTATCTGTATAGTTTTTAGGCTCTTGAAACATTATTTATATATTTACGGTTCGCTGTTTTCGTTACTATATTTCAATTTTTTTTGGAAGTCCATATAATTTAACGTTACTTAAATTCTTAATAACAATTTGTATCTCGTCTTTTCTTCTTTTACTTAAAGCCATTCCCCTGTCTGCTAATTCAGCCCATGGTTCTGTTGAATTATAAATGTGGTTCATTATTGCTGCTTCAAATCGCATTCTTTCTCTTTTGTCAAACATTTGAGTAATAAATACTCTAAATGATTTCAATTGTTCTTCTACTGCTTTCAAAATTTCTTCTTGACGCTCATTAAATTCTTCACGATGAGCTCTTGCGTATGACCATCCGTGCCAAATTTCAACTCGATTACCCTGCTCTGCTTCACTCACATTAAACACTGTATAATTACCAAACTTATATTCCAAAGTATGCTGCTTAAATCTTTTTTGAGTTGATTTTGTTATCCCAGCACAATAAACCAAAAATCCGTCTTTGTATTGAAATGTCCAAAGATAAACACCTTCGATGTCAGGCAATTTGTCAAGCCCATTCTGTTCTTCATAACCTATCCATGAGTATGGTCCTTGCCATTCAATTTCTCTAATTTCAATTTTTGATATGTCAGTTTTTTCTAATTCCACAATATTATTTTCATTCATCTTTGTTTAAATGGACTCTTCCTACAATGCCCGCTAAACGGTGTTGGCATACGTTTTTTATGGTCCTAACATTAGTCTTTTCGCAAGTTCCGCAGTTACGCTCACAAAAATTTCTTTTATTACTTGTAATCCAGTTTTTTGTGCTCTTCCCCAAAATTTTGAGAGCCTAATCATTATTTTTTTCTTCGATTCAATAGTCAGAGCTGATTTAATTTCTTCGGTCTCTTTTACTAGAATTTCAATTTCTAGAATTTTTTCGTTTGATTCACCTTTTTTTAGTTTTTCAAGTTTCTTTTTAGAATTGTCTAAATATTCCTCAAGAAATAACTGTTGTTCCAAATCAAATGTTTCTACATCAGCATTTTCGTCAATTATGTCAAATTTCTGAAAAAACTTTTCCGCATTTGATTTAATGATTGGGTCATCAAAAAAAGATTCAATGGTCTCGTATTGGTCAAGAAGATTTAACCAGGATTTAAATTGTGATTCAAGGTTTTTTATTTCAATCCAATTTCTCTGAATTCCATTATCGCTTTCATTTATTGGTGTTCTGCTCATTAAGAATTGAAAAGAGCCATTTTGTTTTTTTTCATACTTCTCAATTTTGAAATGAAAATCAGAAGTACTGTCAATGTCTAAAACGTGCAGTAAATTTTCTTTTGGGTCAATAATTTTGAACTTTTCACCCGTCAAATTAACAAAGGATTCTAAAGATTTTAAAATCGTAATCGGAAGTTTCTTTTTTTTATTCATTGGTTATGTGTGATGTTCAAATGTATGCCAACGGCAGTATGTCCAAAAACCAAACTGCCTTTTTCAATTTTGTAATAAAAATACAGGTTTTTTAGTTAAAACTGAAATATTTACAATAGTTTCTGTTTTGCTTATAAAACTTCTTATTTGCTTTAACACGTACTAAGATAAGTTTCTTTGTTTTATTTATTTTATCTTTTATAGTGTAAAGCTATTTTAGTCAGGATCTCTATGATTTTGAAAACTTTAGACTAACAAATTCTTATCATAAAACAAAAAAAACAATAATCCCCAAAAATCGAAATCTTCAAATACCACAAAAACCTAAACAAACCCCTCGCAAAGTACATAGAAAAACTAGAACATTTTACTCAAGTTGTGATGTAGTTCAACCGGGAATACTCGCTGGGTCTTGCAGACCGCTCATATTCCTGTATATTGGCGGTATGTGCTTGTTATTCAAAACGGTAAAGTTGTTTGTATTGTATTGTCGTTACCAGGTTTCTCCTTTTTTATTTTTGTTGATTTTGTTTTTGTTGTTTTCTTCTTTTCTGGCACATCATTTTTCGCTAGCACTTCTTTTTCTATCTCTGGTTCTCTTACAATTGACTGTTCGTTTTCTACTTTCGAATAATCCGTTGCTTGTGGCGTCCAAGTTTTAAGATTTTCTATTTCAAAAAATCTTGTTGATTTTTTAATTGTTGAAATAAAAGTCTCTCGTTCGTCAATTGTGTCAATATTTTGTCCAAATAGTGTGAAATTGGGAATATTTAAAGGTTCAACTACGAACATTTCATAACTGTATCTTTTTTCATTGTAAGATTGTCTTAATTCCATAAGCAGCCGCCCTAAAGCATTTGTGCCTTTAAGAATGTTCTCATCCTTTTTGTCCCTTATTGCTCCCCAAAAATCATCTTTGCTACTATCTTCAATTATCGGCTTATCAAAAGTGCTTTCTAATAATTTGCCAAATTCAAAAAAATTCTGTGCAAGTTTCACTCTCAGACACCATCGCATTATTTTAATACGGGTATCATCCCAATCTGCTCTTGAATTACTCCTATATGGCTTTCCAACCATTTTAGCAGACATTGGGCTTTTCTCCTTGATTATTTTCTCCTGAATATCTGGAAGATGAGGAAATCTACAAGCCTGATAAATTGCTTCAGACGTAAGTATATGCACACCATTTACTTTCAATGGAAAGCCTGAAGCCATATTTGAAAGACCACCATAAAGCTCTTTGGTCTTTCTGAATACACAACACTCATTTGCGTTGTAGATTTTATGTTCGTGTTTTTTCGTTTCCATGTTAGAAAAATAAATCATCATCGGGAGTTGTAGGATTAGCTACAAAGTTAAAATTTACAATTGGGCTACCACCTCGTGTTACCTTGAAAAGTGGTGTAAATCCACCACCTGAATACCAAAATACTAATGGTGCGTTGTTCGGAACATTCCGCCAAGTGAAACACAATGCACCAAACCCAAAATCCTTTAATGAAGGTAGTGAATATCCCAAAGCTCTCATATTAGGTATTTGTGAGTTTGCATTGTCAAGAATTTGAATTCCTTTTTGTAGAAATGCGTTCTCAACTATTTTACGATTTTCAACAGTAGTAAAAAAACCTTCGTTTGGCGGAAGGTTCACAGGACGATAAAATTCATTTGGTCCAGTTTTCCAACCCTTCTCAATTGCTCTTTGGTCAACTCGTTCAGTAATTTCTGCTTGATATTCTTTAACTCTGGCCGTTTGTCCTTCTTCTAATGGAAGTATTAAATCAATCTTTGAGGATTGTGATACACCATTTTCAATTTCAATTAGTCTATACATTTTATGCTTTGATGAAACGTCATTTGAAATCTTATGGCGCATCTCCGCTACTTTCTTTCGATAATTTTTTTCGTGTATAAAAACATATGCAAATACTAATGTTGTTGAATTGTCTGCTACCGCTTGACCATTAGTCTTATTTGCCGAAAAAATTTGCTCTGACCATTCTTTTATGTCGGAAATAAGTGTCAGCCCTGTGCAAAGTATGTCATCTATATAGATTGAGTATTTTTTTGAAGTCGTTCCACATTCAGAAAGAGAAAGTCCATATTTCTCTTGAATAAGCTCATCAAATAATGCTAACATTATATTTTGGCTCTTACCTTCTGGTTGAAGATTTAAAAAGTCAGAGTTCTTTAGAAAGTCAGAAGGGCTTTTAAAAGCGAAGTCTTTTGTCAGCACTTGAATAACTTGGTGTAAGAAGTCCTTGACTTTTGATTTTGAGCAATACCTTTTCTTTAAAATATTGTCAAGCTCTGTTAGTATTGGAACTCTTAACTCATTTTGAAACTGATTAATCCAGTTTCTAATTCTGTCAGTCGTTAAGCGAACATCTTGACGGTTCTCGTCTGCTCTGTAGTCTTCTAAGATTTGATAGATACTGTTTATTAATTGCTCCATATTATTGTCTTCATTATAGGTGATAGAATGCAAACTGATGGTGTTTTTCCAACCTAATGTAATTAAGTGATTTTCGTAAATAAACAAGTCTTTTAAATATTCATCATTTAAAGCTATTTCAGGGCTAATTGTTATTTCTTTAGTATTTATGATTTTAGTATTTACAATGTCATCTAAACTTATTGCTATGCAACGCCTTGAATAATTGAACGTTTCAGAATTGCTTAACTGGTTAATTGCAATAACAATGTTTTTAAATTTCGAACCAAAATGAAAATCTTGTATTAGTTCTAAATCCGATTTGATAGTGTCAATTCTGCCATTTAGTAAGTTTATAATCTTAAAAGGCTGTTTATCATCTGCATCAAAATCATAACCTGACGGTATAATAAATAAATCTTTAAAAAAGATACCCAATGTTAAAGCATATGAGCCTATTTCGTGATAGAGTAGTGAATAATCTGATGTTCTAAAAACAAAAAGTGATTTACCTTCATATGCAGTTATTACGTAAAAGTATTTCTCATCTTCAGAAACTTCAAACTTGTCAATATTTGCCCAATACAATTCATTTCTTTGATTAGGGGCAAAATGAGTTGAAACATACTTCGTTGATGTGTCAAAATTAAATTCGACTTCTTCTGATAAAACATTATAGCAGATTATGCCTATATGTTCATCAGTTAATAATAATTTGTCAGAACACTCAATTGATATTAATCGTCCAGAATAATATTGTAAAAACGGAAACCTTAATTGTG
>JAQVVF010000017.1 GCA_028699085.1 Patescibacteria group bacterium
CTAAGCTAGACCAATCATTTTCTGTCGCGCAGTTGTTGCTATTGCATTTGTAAACTGTACCAGCATCACCGACTAGATAGCCCAAGGAAGAATTGACCATATCAATGCCATTGACAGTTTCGGTCAATCCAGAGATCGTCCCACCAGTAAAACCAGAACCGTCATTTGTCTGAGCAATTGTGTATGAGACAATTGACCAGCAATTTGTTGAATCAGTGCAGTCTATATCAGTAAGTGCGTTTAAGAGGGAATCTGTATTACCTAGCTGAGTAGTATTACGATAAATAGTAGATTCAGTCATTCCAGATACTGAGCCTGATGTATAAACATCGTCTGCATCAATTTGTTTTATGCCAATAATTTGGTGCATATCCATGCCTGTTTCATGCAGTGTCCAATCAACAGCATTGACAAGATCGTTGGTTGTATAATATTCACCATAATAACTAGCATAAGAATTATGAAAATTTACAGCTGCATAAACTTTGCCATCAGAGCTGTTGTAATAGGTGCTAACTTTACAGTCGCTTATGGTGCCGTCTGCATAGGTAGGTGCTGTACCTGCATCCTCCCAAGTTGTACCGCCGTCTGTTGTTCTTTTTAAAATGCCGTAAACACTTGGCGCATTAACATATGCGCAGGCTAAGCCAATATCTTTTGTAGCAAAAGAAATGCTTTCAATAGTTTCAGTTGTAATGCCACTTGTTTGTGGTTGCCAAGACATGGCAGCATTAGCTAGATTGGCTTGAAATCCCAAAACCATTGCTAGCAACAATAAAATAATTGATGCTTTTTTGATCATGTTGTTTTTTTATTTTTTAAAATTTATTAAGTATTTATAGTATACCACATTATTAAAAAAATAAAAACAGGCTGATTGAGCCTGTTTTAAAAATAATTTAATTTTGTAATCTTTTTAATAATTCGGTATCACTAGTGCTTTTTTCTTGTGGTGCATCGACACTTTCTTCAACAAGTTTTCTTGCCTCTTCTTTTTCCATGCCTTCTGGAATTGAAACTGCAATATATGGAGTTGTAACGCTGACATTGTTTCCTTCTTCATCAACAAATTGGTATCTGTTTAAATATATTTTTGGTCGAAGACCATGTTTTTTGGCTTGATCATAATGAGCTTTTTCATGCTCAATCAAATCTGCGACAACATCTTCAGGCATGCCGATTTTTTCAACCAGAGCTAAATAAAGCAAATCAAAATCAGGAATTCGAATTGAGCCTGGAGTTTTTGCTGTTAATCTTTCTTGGTGTTCGGTTTTTTTGCCTGCTAAAAATTCTTCTTGTTCGGCTTGCAATCTTTTTTCATGCTCAATTACCTCTTCAATGCGTGGAGGATTGGAAATAAGGCTATCAATTTCTTCAAAAAGGATTTCTTTTTGTATTTCGCGAGATTGTTCTTGGCTTTCTGGCATTGATATTTATTAATATAAATTATTATAACAATTTTTGGGCAAAATAAAAACAGGCATTTTATTGCCTGTTTAAAAATAATTTATTTCTTATTATTCTCGTTGATCAATCCTAGATTCGTTCTGCCTTCACTGTCTATTTCAATTACTTTGACTTTTACAGTTTGGCCAAGCTTGACTACGTCTTCTACTTTATTGACTCGATATGGAGCAAGCTTTGAAATATGAACTAAACCTTCATTACCTGGGAATAGTTCGACGAAAGCGCCGAAATTCATGATTCTGGTTACCTTGCCAATAAAGATCTCGCCGACTCTAACTTCTCTGGTTAGATCTTTGACCCAAGCAAGAGCTTTTTCAGCTTGAACTTTGTCATTGGAAGTAATAAATACTGTTCCATCATCTTCAATATCAATTTCAGCTTTTGTTTCTTCGATAATCTTGTTGATCATCTTTCCGCCTGGTCCAATGACATCGCGAATCTTTTCTGGATTGATATGGATTGTGTAGATTCTTGGAGCATATTTTGATAAATCTTTTCTTGGACTCGAAATAATTTTGTTCATAACATCAAGAATCTCTAATCTAGCTTTTTTAGCTTGATTTAAAGTGTCATCAACCATTTTATCTGTCAGACCTAAAGTTTTGGTATCTAATTGAATAGCTGTAATGCCATTTTTCGTACCAGCAATTTTGAAATCCATGCCACCTTCTGAATCTTCAAGATCTTGAAGATCAGTAATGATTTTGTAATTATCATCATTCGTAGAAGCCATACCCATAGCAATGCCTGCAACTTGCTCTTTGATTGGAACACCAGCATCCATTAAAGATAAAGATGAACCACAGACAGATGCCATTGATGAAGATCCGTTTGAAGAATAAACTTCAGAAACGAGTCTCATTGTATATGGAAAGTCTTCTTCTTTTGGCAAAACTGGCTCAACTGCTTTTTCAGCTAACATACCATGACCAATATCACGCCTTGAAGGGCCACGTAAAGGAGATGTCTCGCCGACTGAAAATGGCAAGAAATTGTAGTGATGCATGTAGCGTTTCTTGTATTCTTCTTCAGCATCTTCAATGATTTGCTTGTCTGATGGAGCTCCCAAAGTTGTAATTGTCAAAACTTGTGTTCCGCCACGTTTGAAATAGCCAGTACCATGAACTCTTGGCAACATGGAAACTTTAGCTTCTAATTTTCTGATTTCGTCCATTTTACGATTACCAACTCTTTTGTTGTTATTCAAAATATTGTCGCGAACAAACATTTCTGAGAATTTGTGGCATTCGCCATTGATTTGGCCTTTGCAATCTTCTCCGTATTTTTTTGATAATTCACAAGCAACTTCATCACATAAAGCGTAAACTTCTCGTTTGCGAACTCGAATTGGGCCATCATATAAAATCTTGGCTAATTTGTCAGTCATGGCATTTTTAACATCTTCAACTAATCCAGCTGGAATTTCTGGGGCAGGAACTTCAATTTTTGCCTTACCAACTTCTTTTTGAACTTTTTCAATAAAATCGATAATAGAAACAATGTGTTTTTTAGCAAATTCAATTGCTTTAAACATATCTGGTTCAGAAACCTCATAGCCTTGAGCTTCAATCATTAATGTTTTGTCTTTTGAAGCTGAAACAATTAAATCTAAATCTGATTTTTCTCTTGTGGCAAAAGTTGGATTTAAAACTAATTCGCCATTTACTCTGCCTATTCTAACAGCACCAATAATAACATTGAATGGAATATCAGAAATAGCTAAAGCTGCTGAAGCGCCAACTAAACCAACAATATCAGCATCGTTTTCACCATCAACTGCCAATACTTCGATAATAACTTGAATGTCATTAACAATGTATTGAGGAAATAATGGACGAATTGAACGATCAATAATACGAGCTTTGATGATTGATTCATCAGACGGCTTGCCTTCACGCTTGATGAATCTTGAACCTTTGATTTTTCCGCCAGCATATAATTTTTCTTCGTAATCAACCATTAATGGGAAGAAATTAACATCTGGTCGGACTGATCCAGACATAACACAAGTAGCCAAAATAGCAGTTTCACCATATTGGACTAAAACTGCACCATTAGCTTGTTGTGCAAGCTCGCCAGTCTTGATCGTAAGCTTTCTGTCACCCAAAGTCATTTCGAATTCTTTAGGTCCAGTACTTTTCTTGAACAAATTTAGCATTTGTTTTAATTCTTTCTCTTTGATCTACAAATTGCAGACATGTGTCTGATTATTTGGAGATCAAATTAGAAAAGAATTCCATGATTAATATTATTAAATAATCAATAACCAATAATCAACGAATAACCAATCTGCAATAACCAATAATCAAAATCTAAACGATATATTGATTATTGGTTATTGGTAATTTTCTGGTAATTGATTATTGGTTATTCTAACAGCTATTCTAGTTCTTCATCAAGTTCAGCATCTTGGTTTTCAGCAATTTTGCTAATTTCTTCACTTCTTTTCTTTTCAACTTCTGTTTCTTCTTTAATTTTTTTAAGTTTCAATTTCTTGATAATAGCTTGATATCTTTTTTCGTCTTCCTTAGACAAATAAGTCATTAATTTTCTTCTTTGATGAACTTTGCCTAATAGACCGCGTCTTGAAGAATTATCTTTGCGATGAGTTTTCAAGTGTTCTGTTAATTCTTCGATTTCTGCTGTCAAAATAGCAATTTGTACTTCTGGTGAACCTGTGTCACCTTTGTGAGTTGCATACTTCTTCATTAATGAAGTCTTTTTTTTCTTGCTCAACATAATGTTGTTCTTTCGTTATCTTTAATTAAATTTTGCAAAAACTTAATAAAATTAAACGAAATTCGCGTCTATTTAAGCAAGATTGCCTAAATAGCGTATTAATTTATAGTAAGATTATAATAACAGGATTTTAATTGTTTTGCAAGACCATTTGCGAGGATTATTTTTGTAAGCTATAATAAAATTATATAATTTCGAATTCCGAATTTTGAATTTTTAATCAATTTCTAATTGTCTAATTTCTAATTTCTAATTTCGCCGATTGTTTTTTAAATTCTGATTTCAAAATTGATTCAAAATTTAAAATTAGAAATTGAAAATTTACTCATGTCTCAACGAAGAAAACAATATATTCAAAACCAAAAACGAAATAAAAAGCTAATTATTACAATCGCAATTTTTATTGTGCTTATTTTTGGCTTGGGAATGATTTTTTCAATGTATTCACATAATATTGCCAAAAAGAGTCTTGAGTCTTTTGTTCCCAATGATCTGGTTTCTTTTGCAATTGTTGATATTGATAAGGATTCTAAGCAAAATATGAAATTAGCAGAAATTGCTAAAAGAATGGGTAATGATGCTGTTTTTAGCGATTATTTACAAGGATTAGTGTTGTCTGGCATTACTCCTGATGATTTAAAGATTGATAAAAATACTTTTTATGGCTGGCTTGGAAAAAAGATTGCTGTTGGTAATATTAGAGTAACTAATGATCGTTTTTCTAAGATATTTTTAGTTGAAATCAAAAATCAGGATTTATTGAATAATTTCTTATCCGTTTTTAATGATAGCCTTGAAAAAAAAGGCTATGTTGTTAATAAAGAAGACTTTAGAGGCAGACAAATTGTTAATATAACGAGAAAAAATAATATTTCATATACAGTTTATGATAATTATTTGCTGGTTTCAGAATTTCCTGATGGCTTGAAGAAAATGCTTGATACGAAATTAGGCAAAGAATCAGCGCTGTCTTATGACGGCAAATATAAAAAAGCAAAGAATAAACTAAAAAATGATGACGGAGTGGTATTTATCTACGGAGATGTTCTTGAATTGATGAAGGTTTTTTTGAAATCGAATTTGAAATTAGATGACGATATTATTGGAAAATTGAAGGAAATTGGCGGAAAATATTATGCTGGAGCAAGATTTTCAGCAACAAATGATAAGATTTTGGCTAAAATTTACATGCCGGAATTGTATAAGATAAGCGATAATAAAAAGATAAAGCCCAAATTTGCTGATTTTGTATCATCAAATGCTGCTTTTTATATGGAAGGATCAAGTTTAAAGCCATTATTAACAAGCTTGGTTACAGGCAATTCAGCTGATCCAAATGCAGAGTTTGCTTTAATCTCAAGAGGCGCAAAGCTAGAATATGGAATTGATTTAAATGAAATATTAGATATATTAGGCGGACAGTATGGCTTTTATTTAGCTCCTGATTTTACTAATGAAAAAATAAGATTAGCTTTACTGATGGATTTGAAAAATAAAGATAATGCTAATGAAAAAATGACAAATTTGGAAGGATCAATTGCAAAACTAGTTGGAAAATATTTGAATGATGATAAAGAAGTTAAATTTATTACCAGAAAAAATAAAGATATTACGTATAAAGTCATGAATTTGCCTAAAAAGGCATTTGACCTTGGCTATTTTATAAAAGATGATAAGTTAGTTGTGTTCAGCAGTGAAAAGATTTTGGAAAATTTGCAATCTAGCGAAAAGCTAGAAAGCGTTGAGAGTTTTAAAGAATTAAAAAATAACAAGTCAGAACAAATGATTTACATTTCAGTTACCGATTTATTAAAATTATCTTCCAATTTTGGCAGCGATACAACAAGTATTGATAGCATTGCCAATGCTTTGAGCGCAATAAGAATTACAAAAAATAGAAAATGGTCTGGGAATTTTATTGATGCAGAGATAATTATAAAGTAAAAAACTAAAAACATAAAAAAGCGAAATTATTTTTATATTTTTAATTTTTTATAATTTTACGTAATGGATATTATAAAGACTAAAAAAAGCGAGAAAGTTTTTATTTCGCCAATTAGCGATTCAAACAGCAAAGAGAGGCGGATTTGGCCAAAAGTAGTTTTGGTTTTGGCGATTATTTTAGCATGCGCATTATTGGTTGCAGCTGGTTTTTTTATTTATGATTATTTTAAGGCAAAAAATTCTGATACTTTAGTTAGATTTGTTCCAAATACTGTTCAATTTTATGCTAGTATTGATAAATCAAAGATTAGCAACGAAAATTTAAAGTATAGTGATTTAATTTTAGCTTCTAAATCGGCAAAAAATATTTTGCCTGCTAATTTAGGGACAACTTTTGGAAATAAATACGCTTATGCTAATTTGGATAAAGCAAGTATCTTTATTTTTGAAGATGCTGATTTAGAATTATTTAAGAATAATGTAATTAGTAAAGGAAGTACAGGTTTTTTTGATTATCGAGATATTAAGATAAATGAAGTTAAATTGCCAGCTCAAAATCCATTTAGCTATTTGGAAATAGATAATGTATTAGTAATTTCAGATGATGACGATGCTTTGCGAAAAGTGGTTGATGCAAATTTTGATCAAGCAAGGAGTTTAAGATATGATAAATATTTTTCCCAAGTAAATAAAAAGACTTTAACTGATTCTTTTTTGTTTGCTTTCTCAAAGAAAAATAATGATTTACTTGCTCTTCTCCCAAATTTTAATGTTTTAAACAATATTGATAAATTTATTTTTGATAACAATTATTTCTTTTTAACTGCTAAAGAAAAAGATTCAAACATTGATCTAAAAATATATTCTGATTTGAATTTGAATAAGCAATTGTCTTTGAAAGAGCCTTTTAAATTTTTGCCAAATAAAACGATTTTGGCTTATTCAGGAAATAATTTGCAGAACACTTATCAAGATTTAAAAAAAGAAGCTGATTCAAATATTAATTTTTTGCAATTTTTGAATGGTTTTGAGGATCAGCTTAAAAATAATTATGGATTAAGTTTTGAGAACGATCTAATGCCATTATTTGATAATAATTTTGAGTTTGTTGTTTTGCCTGACAAAAAAGACAAAACATCTTGGGCAATGATCTCTGAAGTTGGCAATGAAAACAAATTATCAGCAAAAATGGTTGATATTGAAAATGGATTGATAAAATATTTTGCAAGACAAAAACCTCGTGAGAAAAAAATTGAGTTAGCTGATGGATCTGAAGGGATTGAACTATTGCCTGATACATCTAAGTTTAAATTTGTGAATAAAGATTTTGAGATCTTTAAGATTAGAACTTTGGTTTCAAAAAATGATAAAAAAGACTTGGATAGTTTTAGCTATTGTTTATACGATAATAAATTATTGTTAGCTAGTACGAATGATTCGCTAAAAGAGATTTTGAAATCTTTAGATAATAAGAATGCTGTTATTAGCGCACAGATAAAAGCAAATAATGGATTATTATATTTGAATTCTTTGGACTTTTTAAATAATTTTGGAATTGAATTAAAAGGAGATTTAACTCTCGGCTTTGAAGATGGAAATTCGATTAATGGGTTAATTAGGCTGTATTGATTTAAATTAAAAATTAGTTATTAGCAGATTTATTTCTGCTTTTTTTATTATCGCGAATTACACAAATGTCTTACGACCACAAATTACACTAATATCTGACTACCAGACTTGCTTTAAACAAAGATATTTTGATATTCGAATATTGGCGTGTTAGAATAGATTTACTTTAAGTACTTAATTACCGAATTTCTAATTGTTATGCCTAAACCAAAAATTTATGTTTGTCTTGATATTGAAGTAACTGATCTCTCGCCTGCTTTGGGCGAGATTATTGAGATTGCAGCTATTAAATTTGAAGAAAATAAAATAATTGATAGGTTCCAGACATTCGTGAATCCAAAAACCGATATTCCCAAAATAATTAAAGCGATCACTGGAATTACAGAAGAAATTGTTAAAGATGCTCCACTTCTACATCAAATTCAAGATAGTTTAATTAAGTTTGTCGGCGATTTGCCAATTATTGGACATAATATTTCTTTTGATCTAAATTATTTGAAAGCAAAAGGCATTGATTTTTCAAACAAGTCTTATGATACTTGGAAATTAGCAACGATTTTATTGCCAAGCTTGGGATCGCATAGTTTGGAATCATTAGTTTCATTTTTAAAGATAAAAAATTTACAAAGCCATCGCGCAATGGGCGATGTTTTAGCTACTCATCAATTGTTTCTGTTTTTGCTGACGAAAATTAGTGGATTAGATAGTGCAATAATTAAAGATATTGAAAAAATATTGACGAGGCATGATTGGAGTTTGAAAGACTTGTTTGAAAAAGTAAAAGTAAAAAGTAAAAAAGCAAAAGTTACAAGTAAAAAGTTAAAAAAACTTTCTGCAGTCAATATAATTCCAGAATTTGATTTGAATCAGATTGAAAAGATGTTTGAAAATCAAGGAAAATTGAGCAAAGTGTTCAAGAATTTTGAATTTCGTCCGAATCAAGTTGAAATGATGAAGAAGGTGAGCCAAACTTTTTTAGGAATAAAACATTTAGTTGTTGAAGCAGGACCTGGCGTTGGCAAATCGTTAGCTTATCTATTACCTTCAATTTATTTTGCTAAAGCGAACAATGAAAAAGTTGTTATTTCTACATATACGTTAAATTTGCAAGATCAATTATTGTATAAAGATATCCCTGTTGCTGCTGAAGCAGTTAATTTTAATTTTAAGGCTAAAAAGTTGGTTGGCAGAGAGAATTATTTGTGCATGATAAGATTTGAGGATTTTAAGTCTAAAAAAGATTTGAATGAAGATGAATTAACAGTTTTGATTAAAATCTTGCTTTGGTTGCCGAAGACAAAAGAAGGTATTTTGAATGAACTTGCTTTGGGATTCCAAGAAGATTGGATAAAAAGAAGCTTGATCTGCAATTCAAACTTTTGTTTGAAGAGAAAATGCCCGAATAAAAAAGAATGTTTTTATTACAAAGCAAAAGAAGAAGCAAAATCAGCTGACATTGTGATTATTAATCATGCATTATTGGCTTTGAATTCTGATGATGAAAATTACTTGGATTATAAGCATTTAATCATTGACGAGGCTCATCATCTTGAAGACAGCATGACTTCTCAACTAACTAAATTTGTGTCAAATGATAAAATTGACGAATTTTTAAAAAATGTTAAGTCAATTATTAATAAAATTAGTAAAAAAGATAGTTCGGAAATAAAAGACAAAGTTTTGTATAATTTGGAGAAGCTAACTAATCAGACTGACCTATTTTTTGGCATTCTGAATATTTTTATCAAGAATAATGCTTTTCAGGATTTTTATAATGGCCGGCTAAAATTGTTATTGACTGATAGAATTCGAAATTATGGTGAATGGTGGAAAGTAACTGGCTCGATTAACAATCTTATTTTGTTATTTGAAATAGTTGAAAAGGAATTGGTTGAATTGTTAGATCATTTAAAGATTAATTATCCTTCAACTGACAGCGCTTGGCAGGAAATTTTCTATGATCTTGATGGTTTAATTATGGAATGTAGAGAAACAAAGAATTTATTAAAGGAAATTATTGTTAAACCAACTGATAATGGGATTTATTGGCTTACTTTTAGAGAAGAAAAAATTAATTTATATTTAGCGCCACTTGATATTGATAGTTATTTAAAGCAAAATTTATTTGATAAAAAAGAAACAGTCATTTTAGCTTCGGCAACATTGACTACTGATCAAGGTTTTGATTATTTTGCCAAAAAGCTTGGATTAGACGATTCTTTTGATAAAATGCAAATTCCCTCTCATTATAGATATGAGAAACAGTCAACAATAATCTTTCCAACTGATTTTCCTCTGCCGAATCATAATGATTTTAATAATAAAACTTGCGATGTTTTGATTGATATTGGAAAGAGGCTAAAAGGAAAAACAATGGCGTTATTTACCTCTTACTCAGCAATCAGGCATGTTTATAAAAAATTGGCTTATGAACTTCGACAAGAAGGAATAAAAGTTTTGGCACAAGGCGTAACTGGTGGCAAAATGAAATTGTTAAATGCTTTCAAGAAAGATAAGAATACTATATTGCTTGGAACTTCATCTTTTTGGGAAGGTGTTGATATTCCAGGAGAGAATTTGTCTTGTTTAGTAATTGTTAAAATTCCTTTTGAGGTTCCTAGCGAGCCAGTTTTTAAGGCAAGAAGTGAACAATACGGCAGTCAATCTTTTATTAAATATTCGATGCCTAGAGCAATTTTAACTTTTAAACAAGGATTTGGTAGATTAATAAGATCTAAAACTGATAAAGGAGTGGTTGTGATGCTCGATTTAAGATTAGAGAATAATGATTATGGAATGAAATTTTTACAAGCCTTGCCAAAAGTTGGAATTGGTCATTATAAAATAAATGAAATTGGGATTGAGGTTGATAAATTTCTGAATAATTGACATCTAAATGTCTTTTAGATACAATAAAATGCTCTTTTTAAATTTTGTCCCTAATTCGAAAAGGAGGAAAGAAGATGACTGTACTCCAAGTGAAGGATCTTGACTATTCGCTTTTTCTTGAAAATCCAACTCATGCTTACTATCCTCTTGATTGTGCTGGCGTTGTAATTTTAACAGAGGGTGACAAACAGCTTGGATTGATTATTTCCGACTTTTCGCTGTATCGTTTGACATGTTTTTGGAAGGAACATAAGAGAGATTGCAATGTTATTGAAATCGATCTTATTCAATTAATGCAGGATCCTACTTGTATTGTAAGAAACTTGGAAACTGGTAATTATGTTCATATCGTAGGTGATGAACTGCGCGAAAAAGAAATGTGCGCTGCTCCCATTGCTGACCTTGATTATATTCTGCATTGTTAATTAGCCGGAGGAGTTAGTCAATGTTAATAAGGATATTTGATTGTAAAGATTATTATCAGTGTCCTGAACAGGTTCTTCAAAATATTAGCAATGGACAGCCAACATTAATCGTAAGAAAAGAATTATATGGCCAGTCTGAGATTGCAGGAGTTGTTTCTGTTGCTGATTTTCATCTGCTGTTTACCTTGAAGGAACTAGCCAATATCCTAACCTCAATTCGACGAGTCGTTTTTAACAAAACAAATTGCTTGGCAACTCTTATTGTTGACGATAATTCAATTCAAGATCATCAGTTTGCTACATTTAGCGATCTTTATGCTTTCCTATTGTTCTTGACTGCAATGACAGGAGAAGAATTTCTAGTTGAAGAAGAAACTGTTGCTATTATGAAATTGATTCGCAAGGATTGGACAGGAAGTACATTTTAATCCATTCAGATGGATTTTTTTATTACTTTACTGTTCAAAAGCTGTGGATAAGTTGTAGATATGCTGTTTAAAACTAATAATAGTTGTCTATAATGGCTGTGTATAACTTTTTTGTTCATCTGTTGATAACTCAATTATTGGCTTTACTAAAGCTTCTATATCAATTTATTGCATGGTTTGAAGAAAAGGTTATTTCATGCTATAATATAGGTAGAAACAAAAACAAAAAACGTTTTTTCACAATTTGTGCTTGTCAGAGTCAAATTAGGCTTTCTGCCTTGTTTGTGGTTGATATTGTTGTAGAGTCTGTTCCTTGACGTGTTGTAGAGCATATCTCATAGATAAACATAGAAAAAAGCTAAAATGATTTATGGGCAAGCCAAAAGAAACATTTCTTTTGCTATCCTGAGTAGTAAAATAGATTTTCATAAGATGAATTATACTTTATTTCCTATTCACTTACCCGCGCTAATCTTCAATGGCCTCGCCATTTGGCTAGCATCGGGCCACTTATTCTGATCTTAGATGTCTTATTCAATTTATTTTTCTGCGACCGTACAGAGTGAGTTAATTGTTAATTGTTTAAATCTAAACTGTTACCAGTTAGCTCTCTCTGTCCGTAAAGGGTGCTGATACACCCGAAAATTGCACTTTATACCTCAAAACAATTGGGGTCAAAAAATCAAAAACAAAAACTTAGGCCAAGATCCAAAATAGATCAAAAGCCAGAAGGACGGTGAGAGAACAGACACATTGAAGAACTATCAGGCTTCTTGTGCACCTTGTATGGGTTATATCGCTAAATCCTGCCCTTATTCTACGTGATCATTCATTGTAGGAGAAAGGCGGTAAGATATAGCTCCCACGGGTGCCAGAGCGCCATTAAATATTTTTAACGGGCGCCATCTGGCGCCCGTTTTTTTTTACCTATAATATGAATTGGCAATAGTGTGAATCTACTAATATGCCAATACGACTCACTTTGCGAAAAATTGGAGTTTAATTGATTTAGAATTCTGACTACTAAGAATCTTGCGAGTTTTTCCACTGGATTTTTATTTAATTTCGTGCTAGAATTAAGTTACTAGATATTTTAATACAAATACATGCAAGACAATAATATAAAAGAAAAATTAGAAAAAGAAAAACAACAACTAAAGAAAAGTTTAGGCGATGTGGCAACGAAAGATCCAAAGGCAAAGCATGATTACGATGCAAAATTTAAGAATTTCGGCGATCCAATTTTTGATAATACTGCAGAAGCAGCTGAAGTATCACTTTATGACAGCAACTTGTCAGTTGAGGGAAACTTGGAATTAAAGTTAAAAGACGTAAATGAAGCTTTAGATAGAATAAAAGAAGGTACTTTTGGTAAATGCGAGAATTGCAATAAAGAGATAGACAAAGCTAGGTTAGAAGCAAATCCAACCGCAAAATTATGTATTGATTGCGCTAAAATAAATAAAAAATAGTTATAATGAAAAATAGGGCAAGTATTTTATACTTGATATTTATTGGTTTATTTTTGGTATTGATTGACCAATTTTTAAAGTTTATTGTAGTAAACTATCTTCCAAAGGATGGTTTTTTTGTTTTTAACAATAATCTTGGCATTGCAGCTTTTCAAAACCCTGGCGTTGCCTTCGGTCTACCAATGCCGAAAGTGATTATGTATATTGTGATTTTCTTAATATTATATTTTTTGTTACAAAAATTTCAGCAAGAGTTGAAAAATATGAATTTTTTAGTGTTGTTTTCTCTAATGCTAGTTATCGCAGGGGCATTATCTAATTTAGTAGACAGAATATATCGAGGTTTTGTGATTGATTATATTCACCTATTTGATTTAAGCGTTCTTAATTTAGCTGATTTTTATATAATTATTGGAATTATTATTATGATTGTGCTGGAGCTTAAAAAAACAAGGGAGAAATGACCAATAGACAAGACACAAAAAATATCCAAATTGCGAAAATTAATCCCTATGAGAAACACCTGTTTGATTATTGGACATTTTAATTCATAGTTTGTTTCTTTTATCTTGATTATTAAAATATTTAGGTTATTTGTAATTTTTAATTTACGATTATGCCTGGGAGGGTAATGGCAGCATCAGTAGTTGGCTTGGATTGTTATCCAATTCAAGTTGAGGCTGATATTTTTCAAAATAGTGTCTTGCCTGCTTTTGATGTAGTTGGTTTGCCTGATAAAACTGTTCAGGAATCAAGAGCAAGAGTAAGATCTGCTATCAAAAACAGCGGTTTTTTATTTCCGCCAAAAAGAGTGACTGTTAATTTAGCGCCGGCTGACCTTAAGAAAGAGGGGCCGGCTTTTGATTTGGCAATGGCATTAGCAATACTGAAAGCGCAGGAAAGTCTGCAATTTGACGAACAGGAAAAGATTTTTATTGGCGAGCTATCTTTGGAAGGCGAGCTGAGACATGTAAACGGAATTATTTCAGTAGCTTCAATGATTAAAGAGCGTGGATTTAAACGATTGTTTTTACCTGAATGCGATCTAGCAGAAGCAAGCTTGATTTCTAATATTGAGATTTATCCTGTGAAATCATTAACACAGCTGATTATGCATTTGACTGGAAAAAATGTTATTATTCCAACTAATTCTAGAGGTTTGATTAATCTTGATGAAAATAACGTTATTTCAAAATTCGACATGGCTTATATTAAAGGCCAAGAGCACGCAAAAAGAGCATTAGAGATTGCTGCTGCTGGCTCGCATAATATTTTAATGTCTGGGCCTCCTGGATCTGGAAAAACGTTATTGGCGCGAACTTTACCAACAATATTACCAAAAATGACTGTTTCGGAGGCCTTGGAAGTAACTAAAATTTACTCTATTGCTGGCTTACTCAAAGATAATGATTCTTTAGTTAAGATTAGGCCATTCCGTAGTCCACATCATACTGCTTCTGGCGTTAGCTTGGTAGGCGGAGGCGCATTTCCTAAGCCAGGAGAAATTAGCTTAGCACATCGCGGAGTTTTGTTTTTGGATGAACTGCCTGAATTTGATCGCAAAATACTTGATAATCTAAGACAACCGCTAGAAGATAATATAATTCAAATATCTCGCGCTCAACAAACATTATCTTTTCCAGCTAAATTTACTTTAGTTGCTTCAATGAATCCTTGTCCATGCGGATATTATATGAGCAATGATCGAGAATGCTCTTGCACGCCAATTGAAGTTTCTCGCTATCAAAAAAGAATTTCTGGTCCGTTAATGGATAGAATTGATTTGTATATTGATGTGCCGAAAGTAAAATATGAAAATTTGGTTGATGAAAAATTAGCGGAAAAATCCGCTAATGTACAAACGAGAGTACAAAAAGCTCGTGAAATTCAGGAAAAACGTTTTGCCAATATGGCAATAACTTCTAATTCAGAAATGGGTCATTCAGAGATGCGTAATTTCTGCAGAATTGACTCTGTATCGCAAGAACTATTGCGTAATGCAGTAAATACCTTGCATCTTTCAGCACGTGCTTACAACCGAATTTTGAAGGTTTCTAGAACTATTGCTGATCTTGAAGGATCGGTCAATATTGAATCTAAGCATATTGCTGAAGCTTTGCAATATCGACCAAAAGAAATTTAATTATTTTTTGTATAAAAAAAGACCGTTTGGTCTTTGATGAAGGTTCAACAAATATCACTGAGTTTTCTTCCTCTTTTTTGCTGAGATTTTGGTGTCCCAAGATCGCTCGTATTAATTGACAACTCTTGTTCTAGCAGTTCTATTTTGAGTAAGTTAGGATTATGGACAGTATCATATAGATCTCTTTTGGACTTTGCAATGAGCTGACTAGAAACTAAATGATCTGGAAATTCAGCGAGCTGGCCTTTTTGTAGTGCATCTAGCAAAATACTAACTGCTTGTGCAGTTTTTCCAGGATAGCAACGAGCAATAAGATGCATATTGATCAATTGTTTTTTTGATCTTAACGCAAGATATTCTGAAGCCAGAGCAACAATTTGATCAATTAATTCAATAGTAAGACCTCGCTGATCAATTAAGATATTCCTAATTTGATTATCAGTGAGCATTTTAACATTGGCCATCTTTTCCTCCTTTCCTTCCTAATGAGCTTTAATAGCATAACACATATTTTATGCAAAGCAATAGATATTGACTTTTTAATTATTTATGATATTTTATAGATAACCTTTGACACGGAGGGTGAACGATGGCTGTATTGAAGGATGGCACTAAGATTAGCGATGCAAAACTGAACGAATTATTGACCTCTTTGCGACGTTTAGTTTATTACAATTCATTGGCTTTTATCGAATTTGTTAGGTATTGCCGAGATCAAAAGCACGAGTTGCATCCAAATCATTTGGCAATTCTGATGTCTGAACAATACCTTAAGGATGATGGTAAAGTTGATCCTTTACTTTTGAAGATTGTTTTGAACTTTGTTATTAACGATGGCATTAATATGGAGATTACAAACCCAGTCAAACAATAGCACATTTTTTTAACTCATTATTATGAGTTTTTTTGTACTTAATTTATGTTTGATAAATAAAAAACACGCCTTAATGAAGCGTGTTTTTGGTAGTAGTGGTTCAAAATTTTAAACCCCTACAATAATTCTTTAGGCATTATAACCAACTTGTCTTGCATTATCTAAAACTTGGTTTACATACCAGTCAGCATGATTATAAGCATAGATAGCTCTATAAATATCACCTTGGTTTGCACCAGAGGCAGATAAATAGTTTGCAGCAGAATAAATAGCATCTTCAACGTCATGAATATTGGCAACTCCATCGCCATCACCATCAACACCATACATAGCCCATGTTGATGGAATGAACTGCATTGGTCCTTGTGCACCAGCATAAGAAGCAATAGCAGTATCACCAGATCTGTGTGTTTCAATTAAGTGAACACCAGATAAGATTTCCCATGGAACACCATATTTTTCACCAGCTGCTTTATAAATTTTATCGAAACCAGTTGTATCTGGCTCTTTAGCTAATTCAAGCTCTTTTTGAGCTTTTTCTGCAGCTTCTTTAGCTTTAGCAATTTTAGCTGCTTTTTTAGCTTTGTTCTTTTCAATTTTTTCTTTATTAATGCCAAACTGGGCATCAAATTTAACTTTTTTGTTTAATCTATTCTCTAACATCGTTGCTTTTGACAATTTATTATTGTCAATTTTAGCATTTGATATGTTTGGGAATAATGCCATTGTTAAGAAAGCAACGGCAGCAATTAAAGTTAAGTATTTTTTCAATTGGTTGAAAGCAGCTCATGCCTCAAAAACAAGCGTTTTTAAGGTATTTCGCATGCTTTATGCTTAATAATATGGCTTTAATAAGCCAACATTCCTAAGCGCAAAGCACGTTTTTTGGCTTTAAAATGCGATAAATCTAGTCTTTACATAGGCAACAAAAAATCACGTATCATACGTGATTACTTCAGAACATACTATCCTAGCATTTGTAATAACTGTGTCAAGGCTATTTCTGAAAAAATGGTTAAAAATATGCATATTTAGGCTTGAATAAGGCTAAATATTGTTATTTGAGCATAAAAAAGACTCAAGAATGAGTCTAAAGAGCGAGTGCGATACGAAGAAGATAAATCTCGTGCTTTGCAAAAGCTTTTGTTATAAAACTTTTATTTTATAAATCTAGCCTTTAAAAAACCTAATATTTGAGGCTAGGACGAATGTTTTATTTATAATTTATAAAATATGCTGTTACAAGGCTATTTTGACAATATTTAATAAATTAATTCAGACAAAACAAAAACAGATAATTATTAATCTGTTTTTTTGATTACGTCTGGTAGGGAACAAAAATTTCTTGCCCTGTCGAATGACAGGGTTGTTCCCTACGCTACGACAAAAAAACAGGCTTTGAGGCCTGTAGCTGGTAGAGACGCCCTATAGGGCGCCTCTACGCTTAAGATTATTCAAATATCAAATTCTTTTCATTGCGTGTTTCTGAATTGGTCAGATTTGATAAAGCATTCTTTTTGGCAATGACGAAGGTAACTTCTTCTAATGTTCCAAAATAGAATGTCGGAGCAAATGGCCTGTTCTTTGTCTTAACATCTTGCGGATAAGGAGTAATATTTTTTGATGGTTTTACTAGATAGTTTCTGATCTTGAAGCTAACTGTATGAGCTTCCCTATTTTGATAAACTCTAAATGGTCCTCGCCAATTGTTATCTCTGTCTTTGATGAAAAGCCTTAATGTTTTTTCATCAATATCATTATCAAGCTTTGCTTTTGAATAACGAATTGTAACTTTAAATTTGATATGCTTGTTAACTTTTGCCTGATTGGCTTTTTTAACAGTGCCAATATTTGATAACAGCTTGAGGTAGCCTTGATAGCTGTTTTTTTTGGTAAAGCTATCAAGATAATTCTTTTTGTTTCTATCTAGCGTGATATTAAGATTGCTAATTGCTTTTGCCTTTGGAAGATTAAAAAACTTAATATCTGCATTTTGCTGATCAAGCTGGTAATTTTGATTCAAAACTGCATCTTTAAGAATAATTAGATTATCAAAAAGAGTTTCTGCTTTCGCAAAATTAATGCTAAATAACAAAGTAAAACTCGCTATCGTAAAAATTAATACTTTTTTGATCATCTTATTAGTTTATTTTAATATTTTTTGAATCTAATTTATTATACCATAAAAACATGATTATCAGAAAATTTTTTCTGCAAAGTAATTTTTTGATATTTATCATCGCTGTTTGTTATCTTAAAAAAATTCCAAAAATTTGGAATAAATTTATTTGTTAATAACTTTTTTCTTAAATTATATGTTTTATAATGCTTCATTATTCCCATATATGAATTAACACAAGCAATAATTTTTTTGATCATACTCTCATTCATTAATTCCGGCATTTCCAAAATAACCTCGTTCCAAATTCTTATCTTTTCATAAAAATTATGTTTTGTTTTTCTACCAATATATATTCGATATGGTTTTATATATACTCCTAAAAAATACACTCCTTTTTTAAATTTCTGCAAATATATTTTCTTCGGATGTAATACTAGTCCCAATTCTATTTTTAAATAGTCTCTAATTTTTAAAACAACAGCTTTCAAAAATTTCTTGTCTTTGTGAACAAAAACGATATCATCAACATATCTGCCATAATGCTTTACTCCTAATTTTTCACGCGCAAAATGATCTAATTCATCTAGATAAATATTACCAAAAAGCTGACTTGTAAGATTGCCGATTGGAAATCCCTTTGTTTTTCCTGAGAAAAATAAACTTTTTGATTTTGGCAAATCTGCCCAATCTTCATACCTTCCTTTTAGATGGCAATTCTTAGTCGGATCATTAAAAATAACTTCATGAATCAAATATAATATCAAATCAACATCAAAATTCGTATTTTTAACAGTTCTCAATGTGCTTTCTATTTTTTTATATAAGATATTCCTATCCATTGCCATAAAATAACCTTGAATATCAAGTTTTAAAATCCAACAATCTTTTTGATAATTCTCTGAACAAGAACGAATAAAATAATCCACCCGTCTTATTCCCTCCGATGTACCTTTCCCAGCTCTGCAACTATAGCTATCTTTAATAAAATGACGCTCAAAAATCGGATTGATATAATTAAAAATCAAGTGATGCACAATGCGATCACGAAAGTCAGCAGCAAATATTTCTCGCTTAACAGGTTTTTGAACCATAAAACAAATACTTTGCCCAATTTTGTATTTACGATTGATTATTTCATCGTAAAGCTTAAATATTTTTTTCTCGTAACCAACCTCAAACGCCAGAGCATTGGCTGTTTTTCTCTTGTTTTTTCGCGTATCAAAATACGCACGAAACAAATCAAGAAGTAATTGTTGATTATCTTTATCTTTTAACATTTTTTGCAAGTCCTTAAGACAACGAGCAGTTAAGCCGTTCGCGCGATTGTTGCTGTTCATACTGGCACCACTACTGTTGAAGTTCAAGTTCCGCGAATTCGTGCCATCTACAACGCTCGACCAATAGTAACCGTTAGACCCAACATTGTTGAGAGAACCACTGCTGTTGTTGCGGTTGCCGGCTACTGTAATAATAACCACTATATTTATCACACAAAGTTTTTATAAAGCTGTGTAATATGCCCTGATTTCGGACAAAATTCCTCACTTAAAAAAGCAAGAGGGTTATTGGATTTGCTATGCACGCTCGCCTGTGCTCTGGCAACAGACGATTCTGGCAAGATATTTACTCACCATTTTAGTTTCTACTTTTTAATGATGCTGTACTTTTTGTTTTGCTATATTTTCCCCAAGCAACTAATTGTTTTGAGATATCCTCTATTGCATAGTTTATTTCTACAAATGATTTTAGGCCTACTTGCTTAAAGTCTTGCATCAACCGAACAAGCAAACGAATTATTTCTAGGTTTTCGCAGGCTTTGCCGATATGTATGGTTTTATCTGTTGCTTTATTGGCGCGATAAATATTTTTTACTATACATAATCCCTCATTTTTTAATTCTTGCCCGACTGTATATTTGTATTCGCGTGCAAAACTACTCGAAATCACAAAAAGCAAATATACTAATTTATAGCTCGCTTTGTAAATCGGTAAAGTATAATATAACGCCATAATTTTTAAAATTTTTCACAATTTCACGATAAAATAAATCGGCTATCCTGGCCGTAAAACGGCCAGGATAAATTGCCAAATTGACAAATAGCTAATCCTTAAGACA
>JAQVVF010000022.1 GCA_028699085.1 Patescibacteria group bacterium
TTAGCGCTACCGCTAAATTTAAAGACCTGCCAATAGATATTGTTGGTTGTTTGGTAATTTGAGATAAAGAGTTCCATTCTCCACATTTTTCACACTTTCCTGCCCAGCGCATAAATTCAGCGCCACAACTTTGACAGGCGTAAACTATAGAAGATTTAGTCATAAATTTTAATATTTAGCATTCAATATTTAATGTACGTGGTAGAAAACTAAAGAATTGAATATTAAATATTGAATATTGTTAATATATTTTAACTTTAAATTTTAATTTGAGCAAACAAAAAACCTGCTAAACTTGCAGGTTTTAAAATTTGTTTAACTTTGATATTCCTCGACAATCCTATCTACGGTGCCTTTATCAAGCTCGTCTCCACTTTTTTCCGATGCAGCTACAAGGACTGGTTTAATTTGTTCAAAAATTCTTTTTTTTGTATCCTTGTCATGTTTTCCTAATAATCTAAGCGCTGCATCTAGTTTATCTATTGTTTTAGAATCTAATTTTTGGCCAGCTTCCAATGATTGAGTTATCTCTTGGACAAATTTTTTCTGTCCATCTTCGCTTCTTAATGATGCAAGTTGTTCAGCTAGTCCCACAACTTTTTCGAATTTTTCTGCGTTGGTCGTTCTTCCTGGCTCTACATATTGATCTTGCTTTCTATTTTCTGAAGCAATTTCTTTAAGCCTTTGAATGCCAGATGCATCTAAAGATGCTAATAATGATTTAGAATCATCACTACTTTTTTTCTTAGCATTTATTAAGTCAATAATAGCTCTTGAATCTCCAATATACTTATCTTTTTTATTATCTTTATACGCAGGATGCATTGTTGCTTCTCTTTCTTGAGCTTTTGTAAATAGCTCATCAACATCCTGTGCGCCATAGGTTTTTTCTTCTGCTTTTGTTTCCGTTGTTTCTGGCGCGGTCAAAGCTTTTTCTTCTGCCTCAAGTTTTTCCATCTGCTCGTCAATATCAGCTAATTCAGCCCGAATACCTGTTAATTCTTCAATATCAGCCTCGTCTCCTAACTCTTCCAATTTTCTTAATTCTTCTGCAACTGTATCCCTGTCTTTTGTAAAAGCTTCTTTTTTTACTGTTATTTCTTGCTTTAACTGTTCAGGAGTTTTTTCAGGCGCTTGTTCTGCTTCTTCTGGTCTACCTTCAATTGTTTCTTTTTGAGTAGCTACTTCCTCACTATCTATTTGAGGTTGTTCTGTTTCTGGCATATTTTTTTTATTATTTATTAATGTTATAATAACATATATTTATTTATTAATTATAGCATTATGAAAACTTCTCTTCAAAATATTTTATCCAATATGGGAAAACTTGGCGACAGATTAAAAAAACTTAGTTTTAGAATATTAAAGTTGAAAACTAAGCATGATGATGAACAAAAAATTAAGGAAGTAAAAGAAAAAATAAAAAATTTATAATATTTAATTAAATTTAAATAATTAAAAAACCTGCCGGATCTGACAGGTTTTGATTTTATTATTTTAGATTGATTGAATAAAGATAAGAGTTAGCGGCATTGATGAAATAAAGTAATGATTCATCTGAATTCAAAAAATAATTTGAACCGGCATATTTTTCTTTTTCAGCAATTTCTATAATCGTTGATTGATTATTATCGGTTAAATTATATTTGTCAATTTTATCAATAAAATTATAGCTGTATGCACCAGATCCTTCTTCATTACCAGGGTTTCCAATAACAAGATACAAGTAGTTTAAATCATTGCTAAAAACAATATTTTCTATATTTACATCAAATGTTAACTGTTTATTTTCTAGAGATGCAATATCAAGAAGAAAATAAATTTGCTGATCGTTTTCTAATGTACTGTAAATAATTTTTTGTTTATTAGGAAAAATTTTTGCATTAATAATGTTTCTTTCTTCCAATTGAGAATTAGATTTTGTAGAAATATTTAACTCATATAAATAACTATAGCCTGTATTAAGGTTAAAAATGTAATAAACTTTTTCATTATTACTTCCAATAAAATTGATGCCATATGGTTCTTCTGTTGGCTGTAAATCTATAATTTTTTCAGTAATTTTACCGTTTTGGTCTAATAATACTATACTATTTTCTTTTGTTTCAAAATTATGATAATTAGCAATCAGTTGTTTTTCTGCTAACCATAGAAAATTTATGTAATTATTTTCTAAATCAACTGCGGAATTTTTTTCCAAGTCATAGATTTTCTTATTTCCTTCAATGTTATTGGTTGCTAAAACTTTAGTAAAATTTTGATTCCATTGCGCATTAGATAAATCACTTTCAAAGCTTACATAAGGTAAAATCGCTAAACTTTTTCTAGTATTAAGGTTTGATTTATAAAATTTTCCAGCTGAATAATTAAAATAATATAATTCTTTATTATCAGCATCAAAAATGGGATACTGAACTGTTTCTTTGATAACGGTTTGAAATTGATTATTATCAGACGTACCTAAAAATCCTTGCTCGGACACTTGGTTTAAAGAGTTTTCTAGATTTTTTTCTTGACGTCCTTTAACAATATACTGCACAATTAGTGCAATAATAATGCTTGAAACAAGAATAATTATACTAGCAATGATGAATTTTGAACGAGTTCTCATATATTTTTATTGACCTCTTGAACAAGATTTGTTATAACCTACTGCTGCATTATTAACATAGTCAGTTGTACCTTTATCAACTTTTTTTCCATTACAGTAAGCTCTACCACCAGAATAATAGCCTGTTTTTTTGTTATAAGCTTCACCAGGACCTCCAACATAACCAGCAGCTACACAAGCATAGTTATCTGATGGAATTGCACCTTTTATTCTAGCAATTTCGGCAGCAACAATTTCTGGAATTTTTTTTGGATTAGCAGCAATCCATTGTAAACAAGCAGACTGAAATGTTGTTTTGTTAATTGGGTTGAAACATGAAGAGTCAATTTCACCCCCCCATTTTTTAGCTGCTGCGGCAAACGTGTTAGGCATGAATTGTCCCATTGTTCTTGCGCCAGCTGGACTAACAACTGCATTATCAAAGTTACTTTCATGTTGTATAGTTGATTCAACGTAATAAGGGTCAACACCAAATCTTTGAGATGCTGCCTGTATAATTTGACCGTATCCATGGCTTCCTGAATTATTAGGATCATAATTTTTTGTGCATTTTCCTAAATCACCAACTTGTGCCCCAGGAATATTGCCCCCAGGAATAGTTCCATCTCCAGTACCTTGTGTTGTTCCAGAAGTATTCACACTTAGTTTAAATGGCGCTTCTATTTTACATTGCAAGACGTAAGGATTAATAAGTGAAAAAAGAACATAGGCAAAAAGGCCAATAAACATTCCAGCTACTGATCCCCAGATAGTCTCTTTTGCTGATGTTATTTTTTCTTGATTGCCATAGGAAGTAATATAACCAAATCCACCCCAGAATATACCAGCTAAAGCAGCAACACCGATAAATGAAATTCCTAAATTAAATGCATTTTTCCAAATTTCACAAGCAGTACTGCCAGAAATTAATGATGCTGGATTTGCTTCATAAGTAGGTGCTGTTGCTGTTGTATCAATTCCGGGAGTGGTGCCAGTACTATCTGAAACTGGAGTTTGAGTTGGTGCTTGAGCAGTAACACTGCTAACTGTAGCTGTGCAATTCGTCCATCCTTCGGTATCGCATTCTTTATAGCACTGATCAGTAGCTCCAGTTGCAATTTTATTTTGATCTGTTTCTGTAGTTGAAAAAGTTATATCTTTTGTTTGGCTTTGATCCAGAGAATCAGTTCCCTTGCAAGTCGCTTTGACATCATTTGTAGTTGGAGTCGTAGTGGTTGGTGTTTGACCGGTCCCCGTGCCTGGTGGATAATTATTATTTTTAATTGCATTTGCAACTTGAGAATAACTATTACTATTATGAACATTTCCAGATGTTGCCCACATTGAAGCAGCAGGAAGAACTGAAGCGCCAGAATTAGTTATGCCAATATTGATATCTTTAACCTTATCTGGATGAGCATTAGCTAAGGTTGGCACTGTCAGCGCAACAACTGTCATGTTCTCTGCCTTTGCTTGCGAATAGATTGAATTTAAATTGTTAAGTGTTGTTGAAACAGGTATAGTTCCATGAGCGTCATTATATCCTCCCATGACAATTAGAGTAGTATATCCCTTTTTTTTAATACTATTAAATTGACTAACGATTTCATTTGTATCAGCACCTACTTTAGTTGTTTCTTTGTAGCTAACGTTTGGACAACCAGATGCTAGACTTCCTCCAATTCCAACTGCCAACGAATCACCAATTACTACAACTTTTCCTTGCGGACAATCAGCAGCAGCAAAAACTGGAGATACAAAAAAAAGAATATTTAGAAATATCGTGAAGAGTAATATTATTTTTTTTATTTTGGTAATAATTATCAATTTTCAATAACCAATTTACAATAAATTTTCAATTTTCTAATTTTCAATGGCCAATTAATTAGTAATTGATTATTGAAAATTATATGTAAATTGAAAATTGTAAATTGGAAATTAAGTTAAGGCATTACAAAAGCATAAAGTAATCCATCTTGTCTTCTTGTAAAATACATTATTTTTTCTCCAAGCATAAAAGGCTTGAAAACGTCATAGTCTTGCGAAAATTGAGTAGTGCTAGCTAATTTTGTAGTCTTATTATTTTGAGTATCAACTTTGTAGAAAGAATCCTTGGAAATAAAATTATGATTGTTGTAGGCATCAGGTAGAATCATGCATTTGCTTAAATTTTCTGGAATAGCGCAAATTAAATTTTGATTATCTGGAAGCCAAGTGCATTTGTCTGCAAAAGTCTGAATACCTAGATCAACATTTTTGCTAGCCTGCATATCATAAAATTGTAAATTTGTTGTTGTTGCATCAGCAACATTCTGTCCAGAATATACTATTTTATTGCCATCATTTGAAACGTTAACATTAAGACCATAATTGCTAACTAGCTGGTTGAAATTTTTGCCAATAATATTTGCAGCAAAAGCGATAGCATTATTTTGGGTATTAGGCTCACTATAATAAATTAGTTTTGATTCTAAATTCCAATTGATAATTGGAAATTC
>JAQVVF010000005.1 GCA_028699085.1 Patescibacteria group bacterium
CCCCCCTTCCGCTTTTCCTTTGCTCAAACGGAACGGGAACGGAAGCAGGCGGGCAAAAATTCCTTCCCCCCAACCCCCTTCCTTTTTGCCCGCCTGCTTGGGCTTCGCCCCCAAAACTTTTCGGCGGTCGGTCGGCGGGACAGAAAACAAAAGAGAAGATAAAAGAGGAATAACGCTTGCCCCACCCACCCGTGCGCGCGTTATGTCGAATGAACTCCCTAATTTTGTTTGACTAAATGCTAAAAATTTCATATACTAACTCTTGATAAGTGATGATTTTAATACTATATAACTATAATAGTAAAACTATACGAATATGTCAAACGAAAAATCCACAATTGGGGACAACATAAGAAAATACCGAAACAAACTCGGTATTTCTCAAGATGTGCTTTCAAAGAAAGCAGATTTGGCTTTTCATACAATCGCCAAGATTGAAGCTGGCTCTACTCCAAACCCCACAATTGATACAGTCAAAAAAATAGCGGACGCTCTCGGCGTTTCGCTTGATGATTTAATGAAATAAAATTATGACAAATTCTAAAGAAGCAAAAGCACGAATAAAAATAAACAAATTGCTTGAACAAGCGGGCTGGAGATTTTTTGATAATGAAAAAGGACAAGCAAACATTTCACTTGAACCAAATGTAAAACTTACCCAAAAGGACATTGACGCTTTTGGTGAAGATTTTGAATCTACAAAAAACGGCTTTATTGATTTTTTATTGCTTGATGAAAAAGGTTTCCCACTTGTTATTTTGGAAGCCAAAAAAGAAGATAAAAATCCACTAGACGGAAAAGAACAAGCGAGAAAATATGCTCATACTGAAAATGCTCGTTTTGTAATTCTTTCAAACGGCAATCTTCATTATTTTTGGGACTTGGAACGAGGCGATCCTGAAATTATCACGGAATTTCCAACGCAAGAATCTTTGAAGCACAGGCAAGATTTCAAACCCGACAATCAGCGTTTAGCAGACGAAGAAGTCAAAGAGGATTATATTGCGTTTACTCAAAATCCAAATTTCAAAGATGATCCTCGCTATCTCAACAAAGAAACACGAGAACAATATCTTTGGGACGAAAACTTGCGAATTTTACGCCCATATCAGCTCAAAGCGGTTCACGCTTTGCAAAAATCCGCCGAAGCTGGAAATGATCGTTTTCTTTTTGAAATGGCAACGGGAACAGGAAAAACGCTTATTTCCGCCGCCATTATTAAACTTTTTTTAAGAACAGGAAACGCAAAAAGAATTTTGTTTTTGGTTGACCGTTTGGAATTGGAAGATCAAGCACATAAAAACTTTGTCCGCTATTTGAGCAACGATTTTTCCTCTGTTATTTATAAGCAAAATCGTGATGACTGGAAAAAGGCGGAAGTGGTTATCACAACCGTTCAAAGTCTTTCATCGCAAGACAAATACAAAAAACTATTTTCACCAACTGATTTTGATTTAGTTATTGCTGATGAATCACACCGAGCAATCGGCGGAAATTCGCGCGCAGTTTTTGAATACTTTATCGGCTACAAATTGGGCTTAACCGCAACACCGAAAGACTATTTGAAAAATGTTGATCCACAAAAGTTATCGCAAAAAGACCCGCGAGCTTGGGAAAGACGGCAATTGCTTGATACTTACACGACTTTTGGTTGCAAAAACGGCGAGCCGACTTTCCGCTTTAGTTTGCTTGACGGCGTGCGAGAAGGATTTTTGATCAATCCTATTGTTTCGGACGCTCGGACAGACATCACAACTGAATTGCTTTCAGAAAAAGGCTATGCGGTCATGATTGAAGATGAAGAAGGTGGCGAAAGCGAAGAAACATTTTTTCAAAAGGATTTTGAAAAGAAATTCTTTTCCGAAAAGACAAATCGTGTCTTTTGCCAAACATTTATCGAAAATTCTCTCAAAGACCCGATAAGCGGTGAAATCGGCAAAAGTATTATATTTTGTGTAAGCCAAAAACATGCTTCAAAAATTACCCAAACACTCAACCAAATGGCGAGCCAGCTTTGGCCCGACAAATACAATTCTGATTTTGCCGTGCAAATAACCTCAAACATTGCCGATAGCCAACAATTCCCGATCAATTTTGCCAATAACAATTTAAGCGGGCATACAAAATTTTTAGAAAACTACAAATCAAGCAAAACCAGAATTTGTGTAACTGTCGGAATGATGACGACTGGCTATGATTGCCAAGATATTTTGAATCTTGCGCTTATGCGTCCCGTCTTTTCGCCGACTGATTTTATCCAGATCAAAGGACGAGGAACAAGAAAATTTACTTTTGAATATACCGACGAATACGGCGAAAAGCACAAAGCAATAAAAGATCATTTCAAATTTTTTGATTTTTTCGCTAACTGCGAATACTTTGAAGAAAAATTTGATTATGACGAGGTTTTGCTGTTGCCTATCAAACAAAAAGGAACTGGTGGAGAAGGACCTGTCGGCGTTGATATTGATGAAATAGAAATTTTCAATCCCGACAAGGTAAAATCCCTCACCGAAATACCCGTTGGAATTGAGGGAATGAAAGTTGATCGAAAACTTTTTGAGAAAGCCCGCGAGGAATTACAAAACGATCCCGAAGTAAAAACTGCCGTTGAAAGCGAGCAATGGGAAAAGGCGGTGCAGATAATGCGGAACAAATACGAAGACAAACCGCAATTATTCCTAAATCTTGAAAAAATCCGCAAGAGTGAAAATCTTGATCGCCGTATTTCTTGGCGTGAATTTTTAGAGCGAGCTTTCGGCTTGATTGATGTTTTCAAATCCAAAGACGAGAAATTGGAAGAAGAATGCGAAAAATTTATTTCAATCTACAAACCCGAAAGCAAATATGTTCCACATATCAAAAATTATCTGAAGGCGTATGTTACGGATTCAGAAATTCGCGACATTATAGATTCCAAAGAATATGGGCGTTTTGCAACCAATCCAAAAGTTACGATGAAAGATTTTCGAGATCTGAATGGATATCGTGAAGTCGTCCCTGAATATGTAAAGGATTATGTAGCTATTAACGCTTTCATGTAAAAATTATGCTTAATCAAGATACAAAACGAAAAATTGACTCTGCCCGTAATATCCTTGTCGGCAAAGTTCCTGATCCAAAAGCACAGGTTGAGCAAATCACGACTGCTCTCATCTATAAATTTATGGATGATATGGACAAGGAAGCTCAAGAGCTTGGCGGTAAGGCAAGGTATTTTACAAATGGCTACGAAAAATATTCGTGGACAAAATTGATGGATGTAAAACTTGGTGGGCATGAACGCTTGAACCTGTATTTTGAAGCAGTGAGCAGTCTTGGTCGCAATCAGCACATGCCACAAATTTTTAGAGATATTTTCGGCGATAAATCATTGCCACCCTATCGTGATCCGCAAACCCTCACTCTTTTTTTGAAAGAGATAAATGGCTTTAATTTTGATCACAGCGAAGATTTGGGTGACGCTTATGAATACCTGCTTAATGTTATTGGCACATCTGGCGAAGCGGGACAATTTCGCACGCCTCGCCAAATTATTGATTTTATAGCAACAGCGGTTGATCCAAAAAAAGGTGATACAGTTTGCGATCCTGCCTGCGGAACGGCTGGCTTCTTGATTTCTGCCTACAAACATATTTTAAAACAGCATGACGGTTTAGATGATCCCGAAAAAACAGAAAAACCGCTTACTCCAGACGAAAAGAAAAATTTGATGAATCATTTTGTCGGCTACGATATTGATCCAGGAATGGTGCGGATTGCTACGGTAAATATGTATTTGCACAATTTTCCTGAACCGAAAATTTTTGAATACGACACGCTCACTTATGAGGACAGGTGGGACGAAACTTTTGATGTGATTCTCGCCAATCCGCCATTTATGACACCAAAGGGCGGAATTCGTCCGCACAAGCGTTTTAGTATTCAAGCGAACCGATCGGAAGTCCTTTTTGTTGATTATATTGCCGACCATTTGAATCTAAACGGCAAGGCGGGCGTGATTGTTCCCGAAGGGATTATTTTCAATAATCAAGTTGCATACAAGAATTTGCGAAAAAAATTAGTGGAAAGTTGTTTGATTGCCGTCGTGAGTTTGCCTCAAGGTATTTTTATCAAGCCGGGCGGAAAAGGAAATGTCAAAACTGGTGTTTTGATTTTTGACAAAGAACTGGTCAAAAAAACCAAAGATGTTTTATTTGTGAAAATCAGCAATGACGGTTTTGATCTTGGCGCGCAAAGACGAGTAATTGATAAAAATGATTTGCCCTTGGCTTTGGGAATTATCAAAAGATATAAATCTGCGTTGAAAAACGGCAAGGATTTTGAATTAGACGAAGAAGAAAACAAAATTGCGCATATTGTTGCCAAAGAAAAAATTGCTGAAACTGGCGACTATAATTTAACAAATGAACGATATAAAGAAACGGCTGAGCGAATAAATCAAAAATATCCAATGGTTGAATTGGGCGAGGTTTGTGAGATGTATCAACCAAAAACAATCACCTCAAAAGAAATAAAATCAGAAGGAAAATATAAGGTTTTTGGGGCAAATGGAGTTATTGGATATTACGACAAGTATAATCACGAAGATAGCGAGGTTCTTATCACTTGTCGTGGGGCAACTTGTGGGACACTTAATTTATCTGAGCCAAATTCTTGGATTACTGGAAATGCAATGGTAATAAAGCCAAAGGATGATCGACTTAGCAAGCAGTTTCTTTTTTACATTCTGAAACAATCAAACTTTAAATCGGTAATTTCTGGATCAGCTCAACCTCAAATAACAAGGACATCATTATCACCTTTAGAAATACCACTTCCGCCGATTGAAATTCAAAAAGAAATCGTTGAGCAGATTGAGGTCAAGCAAAATGCCATAGATCACGCCAAGGCGATTATCCAAAATCTAGAGAGAGAGAGACGCTATTTTGGTCAATCACTTAGAAAATTAGAAGGCGTTGAATGGGTGGAATTGGGTGAAATTTTTGAAAAAGTGAGTGATCAAATCAATCCACAAAATAATTCTGGTTCAGTCGTCTATATTGGACTAGAAAACATTGAATCAAATTCAGGAAATATAGTTGGGGAAATAAATACCGAAATGAAATCAATTAGAAGCATTAAAAATGTATTTAAAGAATCAGATATTCTGTATGGAAAACTAAGACCGAATTTAAACAAGGTATGGTTATCAGATCGAAAAGGCATTTGCTCTACTGATATTCTGGTTTTAAGGAAAAAGAAAGAAGAAATGAATCCGTGGCTTTACACAATTATTTTAAGAAGTGAGGAATTTAACACTGAGGTTTTGAAAGGGCTAAAAGGTGCGCAATTGCCAAGAGTGAGTTTTGAGTACTTATCTAAAATCAAAATCCCATACTTGGTAGAAGAATTACAAGAAAGATATTTGAGCGATTTAAAAAATGAGGAAGAAGCAATAAATGCAAACAAAAAAATGATTGAAATTTACGAACAAAAAATTTCTGATGTGTTAAGCGAAATATAACTATGATTAGCAAAATCTCAAAACTCGATAAAGTTGCTAAATTTTCTTCCATTACACAAGAGAAGGTTTTTCAATATGGTGGGAAAGGACAAAACTGCAATATCGTCTTTGGATTTAATGGATCTGGGAAAACCACTCTATCAAATGCAATTTCATTTTTCGCCGACAACTCCTTTATTAGTGAGGACGAAAAGAAAGAAATATATGATGATATAAAAAATGGTGATGATTCTATCGTTGAATTAAGCACACAAGGAAATTCAACAATAAAATACCCTGCCAACAGCGCACATAGTAAAAATATTTATATTTTCAATTCCAACTTTGTCGCTACTCATGTTTTTAACGGCACGAAAGGAAAATTGAAAAAATTTTCGAATATAGGCGGTGAAATTAAAAACAAGGAAATTGATAATATCAATCAGCAAATTGAAGTGCTTGACGAGGAGAAGAAAAAGCTAGAAAACGAAAATACAAAATTAGGCGAAAAGCACGAGGAAATTACAAAAACCAGAAGCAAAAGTTTTGGTAAAACTTTGACCGATAAAAACAAAAGACTTTTAACTCAAGATTTAACTAATGTTCAATTACCCACAGAAACTATTGAAAATCTTGAAGTAAAACTCGCTACATTTTCTGCCGATTATGAATTGAGCAAAAAACAGACTGAGTTAAACGCCGACCTTGAAGAATTACGACAACTAAATTTTAGCTCATTGGATTTTGATTTTCCAAAATTAGACGAGCTACTGGCAAAAAATATTCAACAACTGTCAAAAGAAGTTTTGGAAAAAAAGATAAAGGAAGTGCAAAATCTTTTTTCGGATGACCAACATAAACAAAGTGTTGAGAAATGGTTTAGATTTGGAAAGGATGTTTTAGAGAACACAAACGGGAATGACAAAAAACACTGCCCGATTTGTAATACAGATATATCAGAGCGAATGAGTTTAATTTTGAAGGATTATCAAGGATATTTTGATGAAAGTTATGAAAATTTTATTAACGATTTAAAGCTAAAAAGTGATGATATTTCAACGAATACCGTCACTTTAGAACAACACGAGCTAAATGCTAGTAAATTAGAAAAACTGCAAATCAAGTATGCAAAACTGCTAGGCGAGCTTTCTTTTGAAAAATTTGATTTTAAAGATATTAAAGCTGACCTTGTTGAGTTAAAAGAAAGTTTTGTTTCAAAAAATGGGAATGTTCAAGACAATTTTTCAAAACCAAAGAATATAGAAAATAATATTACTGCCCTCAATCTTGCCTTGACAGCGTTTCAAGAACTCAGGAACAATGTTTTGAAACTTTTAGAATCAAAGAAATTAAACACGCACACTATTGAGGGACAAATCAGACAAACCTATAACGAAATTATCCTACTAGAATTTAATCAAACTGATAAACTTGGGGCAATAAAGAAGTACAAAGTCAATAAAAATAGAATTGAGGCTATCATAGACAGCAAAGAGGCAGGTCTTCCTTTTTGGAAAAACAAATTGCTAGAAGAATTAAGGAAGCTCAAAGCTGAATCAAAGAGTATTTCCAGATATTTAAACAAAATGGGGATAGATCATTTTGATATTGATATTAACGAAGAAAAACAAGACGAAAATATTATAATCAAATACAAAAATTCGACAAATGAGAAAAATAAGCTCAAAAATTGTTTGAGCGACGGCGAAAAAACAGCGTTAGCTTTCGCGTATTTTTTAAGTAAATTTGAAAATGAAATAAACACACCAGAAAAAGTGAAAGATTCTGTTGTGGTTATAGATGATCCGATTTCTAGCTTGGACGATAACAGACTTTACAGCACCGCTCATTTAATTTGGCGCAACTTTGAGGAAGCAAAGCAACTCATCGTATTGAGTCATAACTTTCTTTTCTTGAAGTTTTTCAATTCTTTTTATTGTGGAAAAGCAAACTGTTTATTCTTGGATAGTGAAAAGATTACTGATTTGCCAGATGAATTAAAAAACTTTGAAACGCCTTATTTTTATATGCTTAAGACAATCATTGATTTCTTGGATCAGAATAATCAAAATGTAAATTACAATGAAGCGAAACGATACTTACCGAATTTCATTAGACGAGTTTTGGAAACATTTCTATCATTTAAGTTTTCAAGAACAGTCAACAAATCTGGCGGACATAGAAGTCCTGGATTAAACGAATTTGATGAAAATATTGATAATACTGATATGGATGATAAAATAAAGAAAGAGTTGAAAGATAAAATAGCAGAAATAAACAGAATTGCAGATGCACATTCTCACGGAAACGCTCATCACACGCAAGAAAATTTTTATATTTCCGAAACCGATCTCAAAACATTATCCCAAAGTGCAATCTCTGTTATTGAAACAATGGATAATTTGCACAAGACTTGTTTTGTTAAAATTGAAAATTAGTCCCGCCGTCCCGCCGAAAAGTTTTGGGGGCGAAGCCCAAGCAGGCGGGCAAAAAGGAAGGGGGTTGGGGGGAAGGAATTTTTGCCCGCCTGCTTCCGTTCCCGTTCCGTTTGAGCAAAGGAAAAGCGGAAGGGGGGTTTGGGGGGAATTCCGCCACGCCCGAGCGAAATCAAATTGTGGACAGCCCCGCCGTCCTGCTCGTTAAGAGCAGAACCCCGCACAAAAGTTTTCTTTTCCTTTTAGAAGAAAAAAATCGGCGCGCGCAAATCAAAAATTGTGAAGAAAACTTTTTTGCGGGGTGGCGAGGTTTCCGAGCGACGGCGGGGCTGGCTTCCTTATTGGGGGTTTTGCTCAAAAAAAGTTCGAACATCAATCAAAAAACACCGTTTTTTATAAAAAAATATTTTTATATGGAAAATAACAAACAATCTACACAATGTTGTCCAAAATTTAATCCAGAACTTTGGGATAATAAAATTATTACTTGGAATAACAAAAAATTTATCAAAGATAAAGTTTTCACCTTGTTCCACATGCCAATTAATTTTGGTTCAGTTATGAAAAGAATAACTGAAAAGGTAGAAAAAAATAAAGTTAATATTCCTGGTTATCTTTGCCTATCAGATCATACTTCAAAATGGAATATGGATGTTTATTTAGCAGTTGATAAAGAAGTACCTGATGCTGAAAATATTACTTTAAATGGAAAATACTTAAGTAAAGTTTATGAAGGAAATTTTAAAGATACAGGCAAATGGAGTGAAGATTTTAAAAATTTTGCTAAAGAAAAAGGTTTTAATATCAAAAAATGGTATATGTGGTATACGACTTGTCCAAAATGCGCCAAAAAATATGGCAAGAATTATGTAGCAATAATTGCCCAAATTGGCTAACTATATCAAAAATATTTTTTGGATAATTTGATTTTAAAAAAATAAATAACGAAAATTTATGTTAAAAAACAAAACTGCCATTGTAACTGGTGCTGGTCAAGGTATTGGCAAGGGAATTGCCGTAGCTTTGGCAAAAGAAGGTTGCAATATTGTTGTTTCAGATATCAATCAGGAAACTTGTGATCAAACTTTTGCTGAGATTACGAAATTGGGAGTTCAATCTATTGCTGTAAAATGTGATGTTTCAAAAAAAACAGAAGTTAATAATCTTTCAAAAGTTGTCGCAGAAAAATTTAATAAGATTGATATTTTAGTTAATAACGCTGGTATTTTTCCATTTGTTCCTTTTGCCAAAATGACTGAAGCTGATTGGGACAAAGTTTTAAATATTAATTTAAAAAGCATGTTCCTAACTTCCCAGGCTATTTCTTTGAATATGCCAGAAGGTGGAAAAATTGTTAACATCTCCTCAGTTGCTTCTTTCATTGGTTTCGAAGGTTTAGTTCACTATTGCGCTTCCAAAAGTGGTGTTAATGGCTTGGTTAGAGCTTTAGCTTTAGAATTAGCCCCTAGAAAAATCAATGTCAATGCTGTTGCCCCAGGAGCTATTGAAACTCCAGGTGCAAAATCGGACGAAAAAACAAAACAGCAAACTTTAATGATGATTCCTCAAAAAAGAATGGGTAAACCAGAGGATATTGCTAATACTGTTGTCTTTTTAGCATCTGATAAATCAGATTATATTACCGGACAAGTTATAGTTGTTGATGGTGGTTGGACATTAAGATAATTATTTTATGCTTAGTGCATTACTACTTACAACAATATCTGGACTGTCAACAGTTATTGGTGGCTTGGCAATTTATATTATCAAGAATAAAAACAAATATTATAGTTTAGGAATGGGTTTTGCTGCTGGAGTAATGATTTATATCTCTTTTGTCGAATTACTTGGTAAGAGTATAATAAAAATTGGATATGGAAAATCAATACTGTCATTTTTTATTGGGATTATTATAATTTTTCTTATTGATATTTTGATACCTCATCTCTATCAGGAAGAAAAAAAGATTATAACTAAACAAGGTAAGACTTTTACAAAAAGTGCGATTCTAATAACAATTGGTATCGCAATCCATAACTTTCCAGAAGGCATAGCAGTATTCTATTCTTCTCTTGCTGGTTTAAGTTTTGGATTATTTATTACATTAGCAATAATATTGCATAATATTCCCGAAGGTTTTTCAATTGCAATGGCTGTCAATAAAGCCACAAATAACAGAAGAAGAGCAATCTGGTTTTGCTTTATTTCTGGTATTGCTGAACCAATCGGTGCCTTATTATCCATTATCTTTTTGTATCGTTTCATTGATCAAAATTTATTAAACATTATTTTAGCTGGAGTCGCTGGAGTTATGATTTTTATTAGTTTTGATGAATTATTGCCTCAAGCTTATACGCAAAAAAGTGCCCATCTAACAATTGGCGGCATAATAAGCGGTATGGCAATAATGTCAATCAGCTTATATTTCCTTTAATTATGTCTCACAAAGAAAAAATTTTAGATATTATAAAACAATTAAAAAATTTAAAATCAAAGAATCAACCTGTTTCTTTTTCCAAAAAAACAGTTTCTCATTTTGTTCCATCAGCACACACATCAAGAGAAAAACTGCCCAAATTAGATTTAAAGTCTTTAGATTCTTTACTTAATATTGATCCAAAAAAAAATATTGGTATTGCTGAACCTGGTCTTACTTTCTCGGAATTATTAATAGAATCATTGAAATATAATTTAATTCCAGCTGTTGTCCCAGAATTAAAGACCATTACTTTAGGAGGTGCAATTTCCGGATGTTCAATAGAATCAATGTCCTACAAGTATGGAGGATTCCATGATAGTTGTTTAGAATATGAAATAATCACTAGCAATGGAGAAATCATTATCTGCTCAAAAGATAATAACCAAGATATTTTTGATATGATTCATGGTTCATATGGAACATTAGGAATAATTTCCAAAATAAAATTTAAATTATTGCCTGCCAAACCATATGTTCATTTACTTTACAAAAAATATAATAATTTTGAGCAGTATTGGAATGATTTGCAAAAATACTGCCAGGAAAAACAATTTGATTTTATTGATGGAATAATTTATAACACAAATTTATTTATTCTTTGTTTAGGCAATATGGAAGATTCTGCTCCTTTTACATCGAAATATGATTGGCTAAAAGTCTTTTATAAAGCTACTGCCAAGAAAGAAGAAGATTATTTTAAAATTTACGATTATTTTTATCGTTATGATGCTGATTGCCATTGGCTATCAAAAAAAATTCCGTTAATGGAAACATTTTTTGGCAGATTATTTTTTGGAAAGTTTGTTTTAGGATCAAGCAACTTAATAAAACTCTCCAAAAAGTTTGGGCCAAAAATTAATAAAGGCAAGAAACCAGATGTTGTTGTTGATGTTTTTATTCCTAACAATAATTTTCCACAATTTTATAATTGGTATAAAAAAGATTTTAATTTTTTTCCACTATGGATTGTGCCATACAGAGCTCCAAAAATCTACCCTTGGGTTTCTAACAGTTTAGCTAGCAAAATTGAAGATGCTTTTTTCATTGATGCTGCAATCTATGGTAAAGAAAACAATGAAAAAAATATTGATTATGCTAAAATGCTTGAAGATAAAGTTTTTGAACTTAATGGCATTAAGACTCTAATTTCACAAAACCATTATTCTAGAACAAGATTCTGGGAAATTTATAATTTTGAAAATTTTAAAAAAGTTAAACAAAAAACAGATCCAAATAATTTGTTTAATGATTTATATAAAAAAATGGTTAGATAGTTTAGTAAATAAAAAAAAGTATGAAAACAAAAATGTACGCGTTACCAGCCTTGCCTTATGATTATAAGGCTTTAGTCCCGTTTCTTTCTGAAGAGCAATTAAAAATTCATCATGACAAGCATCACAAAGCATACGTCGATAAAGCAAATGAAGTTTTAGGAAAATTAGAAATTGCCCGAAGAGAGGGGACAAAAATTGATGTTAAAGCAGTATCAAAAAATCTATCATTTCAAGCAGCTGGCGCATTATTGCACTCATTATTTTGGAAAAATTTAGCTCCAAAAGATCAAACGCAAACAGAACCAACAAAAATTATTGGCGATGAAATTACAAAAGAATTTAGTAGCTTTGAAAGATTTAGAAAAGAATTTACAGATTGTGCAATCAATTGTGAAGGATCAGGCTGGGCAACACTTGCCTATGATCGACAGACAAATCATCTCGTAATTATGCAAATTGAAAAGCATAATATTAATATTATTCCAGGTCTAGATTTACTTTTAGTTTTAGATGTCTGGGAGCATGCTTATTATCTTGATTATAAAAATGAACGTCCAAAATATGTCGAAGCTTTCTGGCAAAATGTTAACTGGCAAGAAGTAGAGATCAGATTAGACAAGGCGATACTTACCTTAAAGCAATAATTAAATAAATAAAAAATCTGCTAATCACTAGCAGATTTTATTTACAAAAGAACTAGATTTTATTTGATAGAACTTTTTTAATTCTATGCATCAAATCAGCAATCTGCCATGGTTTTGAAATTGTGAATCTAGCTCCGGAATTTACTGCATCAGCAAGACTTTTGCTATCACTACCTGACAATATCGCCGTAATAACTATTTTTCGATATTCAGTTTGTTTTTTAGACAGAAAGCGGATTATTTTTATCAAATCAAGACCCATTAGTCTAGGTAAGGATAGATCTATCAGAATCAAATCCGGAATATTATCTTCCAACCATTTTAAAGTATCAAAACCATCATTTTCAATATGCACCATATATCCTTCTCGCTCTAATAGATCCTTAAGCCTCTGAACAAACAGCGTTTTACCTTCGCTATCAGCAATCAAAATTAGTTTAGGACGTTGTATTTCCTGGCTCATTTTTTCCTCCTTGATTTTAAAGAACTTCTTTCTATTTTAATCCAAAAATAAATAAAAGCAAAAAAAATAGATCAAAAATGATCTGTTTTTTATTAAAATAATTTTATTTAAACGGGCCGGACGGGACTTGAACCCGCGACCTTCTCCGTGACAGGGAGACGTGAACTCCGCTTCACTACCGGCCCAAATTTATTTCTCAATGGTTTGCATCACAGATTATATCAATAGCAGGGGACGGATTCGAACCGTCGACCGCCACTTTATGAGTGTGGTGCTCTAACCAACTGAGCTACCCTGCCTCAAAACAAATAACTAAATTATAAATTAAAAATGACAAAATTTAGAATCGTAAATTTTTCATTTATAATTTAGTTATTTTTAATTCAAAATTGCGGGGGGCGGATTTGAACCGCCGACCTTCAGGTTATGAGCCTGACGAGCTTCCAAGCTGCTCTACCCCGCGATAATACGTATATTATATATTAAACAATAAAAAAAGCAAGTTCACTTGCTCCTATCGATTATTGATGCAATATAAAATTATTTAGGTCCGAAAAAATATTTTAATAACGGCAAAATAGCATAAAAAATAAATGCCAGAATTGCCACTAAAATAAGATAAACTCTCAAAATTTTTGCTTCTTCTAACATTTGATCCAAAGTCTAATTACATAAATCAAAGTAAACAACAAAACAATTGTCGTGCATGCAAAAAATAATAGTAGTTTTTCTGTTAATTCCATGACTTTAGTGATTAGTAAATAAGTAATTAGTAAGTAGTAAGTCATCTATATTATAAATAATATTTAAAAAGATGGCAACCTTTTAATTAATGATAATTCTTGTTAAACTGATAGAGAGCGATAACTAGTTACTAGTCACTTATTTACTAATTACAAAAATATGCTTACATTTTTACTTATCTTGACATTGATCTTGGTTTTAACTTGTGGCTTTTTAGCTTTCAATTTAATTAAAATTAATAAAAAGTTAGCAGAGCCTACGGATAATGAGAATGACAAAATTTTGCACGAGCGCATCGATAATTTAAATCAATATGTATCTCAGAATTTAAATCAAACTAACAAATCAATTTCTGAAAATTTGAATCAAGTTACCAAAACAATGTTAGCCCAAATAAGCTCTCAAACTACTCAACTCAATGAGCGCTTAAAAGAGAATAGTGAATTAATCCAAAAATCTCAAGGAACTGTTGGTTCGCGTTTAGACAATGCTGCCAAAGTCGTTAGTTCTGTCCAGACAAAATTAGCGCAAATGGAAGAATCAAATAAAAAGATTTTTGAAGTCGGTAAAGATATTAGAGGTTTGCAAGAAATTTTGAAAGCTCCAAAACTTCGTGGATCTTTGGGAGAATTATTTTTAGGTGATTTATTATCTCAGACTTTTTCTAAAAATCATTATCAAGAACAATACATGTTCAAATCAGGTGAAAAAGTTGATGCCGTTATCAAGTTAAAAGATAATATGCTTGTTCCAATTGATGCAAAGTTTCCATTAGAAAATTTCCATAAGATGATCAATTTAGCCAAGAATGATCAGGAAAAAAAGATGTACAAAAAAATGTTTAAAGACGACGTCAAAAAACACATTACCGCAATTTCCAAAAAATATATTTTGCCAGATGAAGGCACAATTGATTATGCTTTGATGTATATTCCAGCTGAAAATGTTTACTATGAAACAATAATCAGAGATGAAGATGAAAATAATTTAGTTAATTTTGCTTATACCAAAAAAGTATTTCCAGTTTCTCCAAATTCACTCTACATCTATGTCCAAGCAATTTTACTTGGCTTAAAAGGCATGCAAATTGAAGAAGGAGCTAAAGACATGATGAATTATATTCAAAGATTGCAAGGTGATTTCAATAAGTTTGAAGATGACTTTAGTGTTCTGGGAAGTCACTTAAATAATGCCCACAAAAAATTTGATGATAGTGAAAAAAGATTAGGCAAGTTTCATGACAAACTAATCGAAATTGATAGCAGAATTCCTCAGCCTGAAAAAATAGTTGTAGATAAAAAAGCTTTACCAATTAAGCCAGAAGTTGCTGTGCAAGTTACAGGGCAAGAAAACATTAATTTATATAATTAATGCTTAAAGATCTCAATTTACAACAACGCCAAGCAGTCATGCATCAAAAAGGTCCACTCCTAATTGTTGCAGGCGCTGGCACAGGAAAAACAACAGCCATTACTAAAAAATTGGCTTATTTAATATTGGAAAAAAAAGTAAAACCAGAAAATATTTTAGCTTTAACTTTCACTGAAAAAGCAGCTGCTGAAATGGAGGAGAGAGTAGACAAATTAATGCCTTATGGCTATACCGATCTTTGGATTGAAACTTTTCATAGTTTTTGTGACCGGATTTTGAAAGATAATGCTCTGGATATGGGGCTAGATCCAAATTACAAATTATTAACATCCGCAGAGCAATGGATGTTCATCAAATCAAAAATTTTTGATTTTGATTTAAAATATTATCGACCATTAGGAAATCCAAATTCTTTTATTTCAGAATTAATCAAACATTTTTCGCGTGCCAAAGATGAAAATATTTTGCCAGATGAATATTTAAAATTTGTCAAAAAATTAAAACCAAACGATGATCTTGATCAGGAAGAAATTGATAAGATATCGGAAATAGCCAAAGCTTACAAGCAATACCAAGAATTAATGGTTAAAGAAAGCCAAATGGATTTTGGAGATTTGATTATTCAAACTTTAAGCTTATTAAAAAAAAGAAAGCATCTTCTCAAAAAATATCAAAAACAATTCCAATATATTTTAGTTGATGAATTTCAAGATACTAATTTCGCTCAATATCAATTATTGCAGCTTTTAGCTCCTCCTCAATTGAATTTAACCGTTGTCGGAGATGATGATCAAGCAATCTACAAATTCCGTGGCGCTTCTGTTAGCAATATTTTGCAATTTCAAAAAGATTTTCCCAAAAGCAAAAAAATTGTGCTAACAGAAAATTATCGTTCAGTTCAGCCGATTTTAGATTTAGCTTATAATTCAATTCAACTTAATAATCCAGATAGATTAGAGGCACAATATAAAATTAATAAAAAATTAAAATCGCAAATTAAGTTAACAGACGATTTAGCAATTAATCATATTCATAAGGCAACTTATGAACAAGAAGCAGTAGAAGTCATTAAAAAAATTATTGAAATAAGACAGAAAGATAAGTCAAGCTGGTCAGACTTTGCTATTCTGGTTCGCGCTAATTCTTCTGCCGAAATTTTCATTAATTTATTATCTTCCAAGAAAATTCCATATCAATTTGTTGCTTCTCGCGGTCTTTATTCTCGTCCAGAAGTTATGGATTTGATTTCGTACTTACGGGTTGTCGCCAATTTTTATGATGATATTAATTTTTATCGCGTCTTAAGTTTACCAATCTTCAATCTAAATTCAGAAGATATTATTAGATTAGTTGCCTACAGTCGCCGTAAAAATTTAAGCATTTTTGATTTAGCTAGTACTCCAAGCAGAATAGTCGGCTTGAATAAAGAAAGCGCAGAAAAATTTAAAGTCGTTGTTGAATTAATTAAAAAGCACTCAAAACTTAGTCTAGAAAAAAATGCTGCTGAAGTTTTATTAGATTTTTTAAGAACATCAGGTTATCTAAAATATTTGCAGGCCAATAAAGATTTAGAAGCAGAAAAAAAGATTCTGAACATTTCTTTATTTTTTAAAAGAATACAAGAGTTGCAAGAGAACAAAAAATTAACAGTTCCAGAATTTATTGATCAATTAGATTTGATGATTGAAGCAGGCGAAGATCCATCGCCAATCCAATTAGACGAAGGCCCAGATAGCGTTAAAATTCTAACCATCCATTCTGCAAAAGGTTTAGAGTTTGATAATGTTTTTGTTGTTAACTTAGTTGAAGGAAAATTTCCATCTCGAAATAGAAAAGATTTAATTGAATTGCCAGAAAAATTAATCAAAGAACAATTACCAGGTACAAATTCCAATATCCAAGAAGAAAGAAGACTCTTTTATGTTGCGATGACTCGCGCAAAAAAAAGATTATTTTTTACATCTGCCAACGATTATGGCGGTAAAAGAAAAAAGAAAATATCCAGATTTTTAGTAGAAATTAAAAAGAATATTGATAATTTAGATGATGCAACTTTGAATAATTTGCCTGATTTTAAGACTGATGGTAGGGAGCAAAAAAATATTAATTTATCAGCAAAAAAAATAAAATATAAGTTGCCGATCAAATTTTCGTATACGCAGTTAAAAGCTTTTGAAACTTGTCCGCATCAATATCGCTTTCGTCATATTATTGGTTTACCATCATCAGGCGCTGCTTCTCAAAGCTATGGCAAAACAATGCATGCAGTTTTACAAAACTTTTTTTCAGATCTCCAAAAAGGAAAAAATCCAACCAAAAAAGATTTATTAAGTTATTACGAAAGTTTTTGGATCAATGATTTTTATCAAGATAAAAAGCACGAACAAAAAAGATTTACCGAAGGCAAAAAAGCTTTATTAGAATTTTACAAAATAAATAAAAATAATTTAAAAGCGCCATTATTCTTAGAAAAAGGATTTAATTTAAGAATTAAAGATACTTGCCTAAAAGGACAAATTGATCGTATCGATAAATTATCTGATGACACAGTGGAAATTGTGGACTATAAAACCGGCAAACTACCAAAGAATGAGAAAGACGTTGAAAAAAATGAACAGTTGTTGATTTATTCTTATGCTTGCCAAAAAGTTTTAAATTTGAAACCATCAAAACTAAGTCTCTATTTTATTGATCAAAACAAAAAATTTACTGCCAAGCAAAATCCTATTAAAGAAGAAAAAATAATTCAAAAAGTCCAAGAATTGATTGCTAAAATCAAAGAATCTGAATTTAGCGCTAAGCCAGGCTTTGCTTGTAAATTTTGTGATTATAAAGATATCTGTGAATACGCTAGCAGGTAGACAAATTTTGATTTATTTATTATAATCATCTTAAGATCTATATATTTTTGTTTTTAAAAAAATGACACTTCGTTCATATTTATTAGGTATGTTCTTCTCCACTATTGTCTGTTGGCTTGCTTTTGGCTTAATTTTATATTATGTTAACCCTTACAATTCTGGAGCATTGGGCTTAATTGCTTTTTATATTAGTTTATTTTTTGCCAGTATTGGCACTTTGACACTTATTGGATTCTATCTACGTGTTTGGTTTTCCAAAAATGAAATTTTATTTGCTCATGTCAATCCATCTTTCCGTCAAGCAATATTATTATCGATAATCTTAGTTGGTTCATTAGTTCTACAAGCTTTTAGACTTTTAACCTGGTGGGATGGATCGCTATTCGTTATAAGTATTGTATTAGTAGAATTTTATTTTATCTCAAGATAATTTATGCAAGATTTACAACAATTGAAACAACAGGCCTTAAATGAAATACGAAACGCTAATTCGACATCAACAGTTGAACAAATTAGAATTAAATTTTTAGGCCGAAAGTCTGGTTTAGTCACAAAAATAATTCAGACTTTGCCAAGTTTGAGCGTTGATCAAAAAAAGAGGCTCGGACCATTAGCCAATCAAGTCAAACATAATATTAATCAAGCTCTAAATAATAAAATCATCGCTTTAAAATCTCCTGATCATCAGACAGGCGAATTTTTTGATACGACCTTGCCAGGCATTCGACCAGAAATAGGGCATTTGCATCCAATCACTTTAGTCTCTCGTGAAGTCGAAGAAATTTTTAAATCAATGGGCTTTCAAGTTCACGAAGGAAATGAGCTAACTGATTTGCATTATAATTTTTTAGCTTTGAATTTTCCAAAAGATCATCCTGCCATGGATAGTTACGACACTTTTTTTATCGAAAATAAAGAAAAAGATATCAAATTAGAAAACAAAAGAGTTATGCGCGCTCATACATCAAACATGCAAGTCAAAATAATGGAAAGCAAAAAACCGCCATTGCGCGTGATTGTTCCAGGCAGATGTTTTAGAAATGAATCAACTGATGCTTCACATGAACACACTTTTTATCAATGCGAAGGGTTCATTGTAGATGAAAAAATTTCTGTTGCAAATTTAATTTATACTTTGAAAGAATTTTTAAAAGCTTATTTCAAAAAGGATGAAGTTAAAGTAAGACTTAGACCAGGCTATTTTCCATTTGTTGAGCCAGGATTTGAATTAGATTTTGAATGTATGATTTGTGGGGGAAAAGGTTGTCCAGTCTGCAAACAAACTGGTTGGGTAGAGTTAATTCCTTGTGGTATGATTCAGCAAAATGTTTTTAAATCAGCAGGTTATCCAAAAAATAAATATACTGGATTTGCCTTTGGCATGGGTTTAACAAGACTTGCAATGATGAAATATGGAATTACTGATATAAGACTTTTTATGTCCGGTGATTTAAGATTCAATAATCAATTTTAATTATGAAAATATCTGTTAACTGGCTAAAAGATTACGTTAAAATTTCTGATCCATACAAATCAGCAGAAAGCCTGACAATGGCAATAGCTGAAGTAGAGGATGTTGTAGATTTATCTAAAAAATTTGATGGCATTATTATTGGCGAGGTCAAAGAAAAAAAGAAGCATCCCAATGCGGATCGTTTGAATTTAGCCAAAGTAAATGTTGGCAAAGAAATTTTAGATATTGTTTGCGGCGCTTCCAATTTAGCGGTTAATCAAAAAATTGTTGTTGCAACTATAGGTACAAAATTACCAAATGGTTTAGTAATTAAGCCAGTTGCAATTAGAGGCGAAAAATCTTTTGGCATGATCTGTTCTGAAGAAGAATTAGGCTTAGCTAAGAAATCAGAAGGCATTATGGTACTAGACAAGGGCGCAAAAGTTGGTGAAGAATTCAGCAAATACCTGAATTTAGATGATGTTATTTTTAATATTGATAACAAATCTCTGACTCATCGTTCTGATTTATTTTGCCATATTGGCATTGCTAGGGAAATTGCAGCAGCAGAATCAAAAAAAATATCATTGCCAAAACTTCCAAAAATTAAAAAAGTTGCTAATAAATTTTCAGTTGAAGTTAAGGACAAAAAACTTTGCCCAAGATATGAAGCAATAAAATTAGACAATATAAAAATAGAGGAATCTCCTCTGTGGATGCAAGCCAGATTAAATTCAGCAGGCATGAGGCCGATTAATAATATTGTTGATATTACAAATTATGTGATGTTGGAATTCGGTCAGCCTTTGCACGCTTTTGATGCTGATAAAATTGGTAGCAAGATAATTGTTAGAAAGGCAAAAAAACAAGAAAACATAAAAACAATTGATGCTAAAATCAGGCAGTTAAGTGAGGAAATGTTAGTTATTGCAGATAGTAAAAAACCAGTTGCTATCGCTGGCGTAATGGGTGGTTTTGATTCTGAAGTTTCTAAAGATACAAAATCAATTATTCTAGAATCAGCTAATTTTTATGCTTATTCAATTAGGCAAACTGCCAGAAAATTAGGTTTGCATTCTGAAGCTGCCACTCGTTATGAAAAAAACATTGCGCCTGAACTAACAAATTATGCGCTACTTCGTGCCGTTCAATTATTTCAAGAAATCTGCAAAGCAAAAGTAGGAAGTATCGTCACCGACATTTATTCTGCTAGACAGAAAACAATTAAAATCAAATTAGATCCAGAAAAGTTTGCCGAATTTTTAGGTGAAAAAATTTCATTAACAAAAATTAAATCAATTTTGAAATCTTTAGAATTCAAAATCAGTGGTTCTAAAAATATAATTGTTGAAGTTCCATATTTTAGAACTGATATCAATTATGAAGAGGATCTTTATGAGGAAATCGCTAGAATCTATGGCTACGACAATATCAAGCCACAGAGTTTGATTCAAAAATTAGAGCCAGTCTCAAGTTTAGCAGATTTAAAATTAGGAAATTCAGCTCGTGATATTTTAGCTGGTTTTGGTTTTTCTGAAAGCTATAATTATTCTTTTGTTTCTCAAAATTTATTACAGAAATCAGGATTTAATGTCACAGAAAATATCAAAGTCTTAAATCCGCAATCAAAAGATTTGCAATATTTAAGAACATCACTTTTGCCAGGTCTTCTAGATAATGTACGCTTAAATTCCAAAAGATTTGAAAGCATTAAGATCTTTGAAATTGGTCATGTTTATCAAGATTCAGAAAAAAAATATTTATCAGGAATAATCTGCGGTAAAAAAGAAAAAATATTCTATAATCTAAAAGGAGTTTTGGAAGGCTTATTAATCAAATTAAATATTGCCTGTCAGTTTGTTCTATTGGAAAATACACCAAAATATTTAACTTCTGGCAAGTCAATTGAAATAAAGCAAGGATCGAAAATAATTGGCAAAATGGGATTAATAAATCAAAGCAATCTTGATCAGATGGGAATCAAGAAAATAAAAGTTGCTTTTTTTGAATTAGACATTAATGAATTAGTTAGCGCCTCAAAAAAAGAAAAGAAATTTCAACAGATACCAAAATTTCCAGCGATAACGCAAGATTTAGCTTTTGTTTTAGACAAGACAATTCCAGCAGCAACATTAGAAAAAGAGATTTTAAAAATCGGCCAGCCATTATTAATAAAAGCAAAATTATTTGATGTTTATACTGGCAAGCCTTTATTACCAAATGAAAGAAATCTAGCATATCATTTGATCTATCAAGATCCAAACAAAACTTTGCAAGATCAAGAAGTCCAAACAATTCAGCAAAAGATCATTAATCAGATCAGTCAGAAATTTCAAGCCAAAATTAGAACGCACTAATCGCGCGAATGGCTTTCCACGAATTACACAAATATTATTTTAATATAATTTAAACAAAAAAGATGGAATAGCCGTCTTTTTTTATTCGCGTGATTAGAGGCCTTAAGGCATTAGTGAGATTTATGAGATAAAAAAAGACCGAGGGTTAATCGGTCAAAGATCTATTGTTCCAAAACCATTGAATTTGTTTCATCAGCTCCTCGATTAGACATTGCCTGCAAGAAAATTCTCATTGCGAGAAGTTGCTTGCTAGGCGCCAGAGAGTTATAATAGGTCCGCCAAGCCATGCTTTGCTGATCAGTACCGCGAATTGAAGCGATCAATTCGATCTCTTCTCGCATTTCCTGTTGATTATCAAGCATCTGGCCGACAAACTTGTCTTTGCGCTCTTCAATCAAATCTTCAGCAATCATGATCAAAACATCCAAAGCAACTTCATCAGAAGTGATGTACAAACAGAAGTCTCTGTTATCATTATAGATTGCAGAATCATCCAACTCTGGATAGCACGCCTGCAATCTTTTTTGAATTTCTGTTGTATCAAGATGTTCAGGTGTTTTGTAGTCATCATGGTAAATCACCAGCTGGATTCGCTCGCGGTGCTTCGTGATGATACAATCGACCTGCTGCTTGCCATCGAGATAAGGTGGCTTGCCGAAAAAGATCCGAGCAGTCTGTCCGTTTACTCCGGAATCGCTGAAGTCATGGTAGTACAGACGAACTCCAAAGAGGGTCTTGTATGTACCTTTTTTGGCTTCATTGAAGTTCCTGCCGAACATCAACCTCACAGACATGAAAGCATCCAAGCTATAGAACGCTGCGATTACCGCTTCAGCGAAATACGCATCGTCCTTCTTGGTACGCTCGCCGGTCTGCAAGTAGTTGAGTCCTCGGAGCAAATCAGCCAAACCATAAAGATTGCGCATCTCGTATTCATTACGACCGTCAAACTCTTTGCCGTAATCTTTGGCATCGATGAATGCAGTCATAACCTTGAGATGCTCATACCTTGGACTTTCACGCAATCGATCTTCATGCATCCTGAAAACAATGCCAGTAGCAGAAAACCCATTGTCAACGTCGCCGTGATGATCATAGAAAAAAACTCGCTGTCCGACCTTAAACTTTTCTGGAGTCCAAGGATCAAGCTTCCGGCCAGTGTCAAAGTGGACAATCATCACGCGAGAGCGCTTGACGCCATTTTGCACTGGATTCTCAGCGGTTTCATTTTCTTCGTTATCATCATCAGCCTTCTTTACTTCATCAGAAAAAGGAATCCAACGATCTTGATCAGTGTGAAAAAATCCATCCTGCAGATATTCTTCGCCATTCTTGACAAACAGCAAACGAATTCTTGCATCTTTCCAAGACAATCCAAATGCTTCACAAAACATATACATTGCACAAGAAACATCGCGGTCAGGCAACTGATGCCCAACAAAAAGGAGATAATCAAGATGCAAAAAATAAAACAAATCCTTCTTTGTCACCATCGTGTCCTCCTTCGAAGTCAATAATTCAGAGTGCTTACTTGCACAGGTCAAAATATATTAGCATATCTTTTTTATTTTGTCAATCAATACGTTATAATATCCCTTAATTAAGCCAAAACAGAATATCACATATCCCCAAATTTTCCTTGCAAAATCATCATTATTTGTTATACTAATATTGTTTAGAAAACTCTAATTTTATGTTTAAAAAATATGGCAACTCAGAAAAAAGATAAAAAAGATACGAATTCATACGGTGCTTCTTCAATTGCTGTTCTAAAAGGTCTTGAACCTGTTCGCAAACGTCCTGGTATGTATATTGGCGGAACGGGCATTGAAGGTCTTCATCATTTGATTTGGGAAGTTGTTGATAATTCCATCGATGAAGCCATGGCTGGTTATTGTAAAAATATTACTGTTACATTGCATGAAGGCAATAAAGTTACAGTCACTGACGATGGTCGCGGTATTCCAGTTGAAATCCACAAAGCAACTAAAAAATCAACGCTAGAAACTGTTTTAACTGTTTTGCATGCTGGTGGAAAATTTGGTGGTGGCGGTTATAAAGTTTCTGGCGGTTTACATGGTGTTGGTGTTTCTGTTGTTAATGCGTTGTCACAATATTTAAAAGCTGAAGTTACAAGAGATGGTTATATCTGGGAGCAAGAATATAAAAGAGGAAAGGCGCAAGGTAAAGTCAAAAAAGCAAAGAAAGCAAAAGGCACAGGTACAGTAATTACTTTTGAGCCAGATCCAGAAATTTTTCCCAAAATAGAATTTGATTGGAAAACAATTGTTACCCATTTGCGTCAGCAAGCTTATTTAACCAAAGGGGTTAAAATTTCCATAACTGATAAAAGAAAAGGACATGAGTTAGTACCAAATATTCCACGTTCTTTGACTTTTTATTTTGAAGGCGGAATTTTATCTTATGTAAAGTTTTTGAATCGAACAGAAAAAGTTGTTCATTCAAATCCATTTTATATTGAAAAAGCAAAAGATGATGTTATGGTTGAAGTTGCATTACAATATACGGAAGAGATCAAGGGCATTGAGATGACATTTGCTAATAACATTTATACTCCAGAAGGCGGTACTCATCTTATGGGCTTTAGAACTGCTGTGACAAGAGTTATCAATGATTATGCTCGAAAGAATGGTTATCTTAAAGAAAAAGAAGATAATCTAACTGGCGATGACGTAAGAGAAGGACAGACAGCAGTTGTTTCATTAAAGCTTCCAGATCCTCAATTTGAAGGCCAGACAAAGGCAAAATTAGGTAACTCTGAAATAAGACCAATAGTAAGTTCAATCGTTTATGAATATTTTTCACAATTTTTAGAAGAACATCCACAAGACGCGCGTCAAATTATTGCTAAAACTTTATTAGCTTGCAAAGCTAGATTAGCAGCTAAGGCAGCTAAAGAAACCGTTATTCGTAAAGGCATTATGGAAGGATTGACCTTGCCAGGAAAACTAGCTGATTGCTCATCTAGAAAGCCAGAAGAATCAGAATTATATATCGTCGAGGGTGACTCCGCTGGAGGTTCTGCAAAACAAGGACGTGATAGAAATTTTCAAGCCATTCTTCCTTTACGCGGTAAAATTTTAAATGTTGAAAGAGCTAGAATTGATAAGATGTTATCTTCCAAAGAAATCAAAGCTTTAATTATTGCCATGGGCATGGGAGTAGGGGAAGAAAAAGAAGTTGAAAAGATGCGTTATCACCGAATCATCATCATGACTGATGCTGATGTCGACGGCGCTCACATTAGAACATTGCTATTAACTTTTTTCTATCGTTATTATTCAGAAATTATCGACAAGGGCTATCTATATATTGCCCAGCCGCCATTATATCGAATTGAAAAAAATAAAAAGGTCAACTATGCTTATACTGATCAAGATAAAGAAAGATTATTAAGTCAATTTGAAAAAGAAATTAGCAAGAAACCTAAAAAAAGCAAAATTGAAAAAGTTGGATTTATTGTCAAAGAATTAGAAGATGCAGAAACAGCTGGTGAAGAAAAAATCGCTGGTGTTAGCATCCAACGTTACAAAGGCTTAGGCGAAATGAATCCAGAACAGCTTTGGGAAACAACAATGGATCCAAAAAATCGTGTTATGCTTCAAGTCAAAGTTGAAGATGCAGCCAAGGCTGATGAGACTTTTGATATTCTAATGGGCAATGAAGTCGAACCAAGAAAAAGGTTTATCCAGACACATGCAGTAAAGGTCAAAAATTTGGATATATAAAAAAGAGACAAAGTCTCTTAGCATGGAATGAACATAATTAATTTTTTATTGTTTCGGTTTTTCTTTTTTCTGCGAAGGTGTTTCTTTATCGGACGGATTTACTAGATATGTTAATCCAGTTTTCGGATCACGCCGAGCTAAGCCAAGAGCGAATGCAATTACAAGCAGATCTTCAGCCTCTTGTTCTAAAAAAGTCATTGGCTTGACTTCGAGATCATTCTTAGCCATCTTGTTCCTCCTACTATTGCATAAGCATAGCATAGACAAAACAAAAGCACTTGACAATATATTTTTAATAAATTATAATGGAACTAATAAATAGTGGTTCCAGCCGCTGTTTTTTAATAAAGAAACTTATGAAGATCAAAGAAATTTTTCCAAGAATTATTAATTATTTTAAAGAATCCAGAGAAGAATTAAAAAAAGTTGTTTGGCCAACTAGACAAGAATTATTTCGCCATACTTTAATTGTGATTGGTGTTTCATTAGCAACTGCTGCATTTTTAGGAATCTTTGATTATGGTTTTTCTAAACTATTACAGTTATTTATTTAATTTTGATTTTTGAATTTTAATTAATATTTATGCCAAAGCAAATTGGACCAAAAGAAAGACAATGGTATGTTTTGCACACATATTCTGGATACGAAGAGAATGTCTCAGAAAACTTAAAGCAAAGAATCGAGTCTATGAATATGCAGGACAAGATTTTTAATGTTTTAGTTCCAAAAGAAAAAAAGATCAAAATCAAGAATGGCAAAAGAAAAACAGTTGAAGAAAAAGTTTATCCAGGATATGTATTGGTTGAAATGATTGTAACAGACGAGTCATGGTATGTAGTTAGAAACACTCCTAACGTAACTGGTTTTATCGGTTCCGGAACAATTCCACTTCCTATTTCTGAAAAAGAATATGAATCATTGAAAAAGAGAATGGGAGTTGAAGAGCCAAAATTTAAAATTGATGTTGCTGTTGGTGAGACAGTAAAAATTACTGATGGTCCATTCAAGGATTTTGATGGCAAGGTTAACAAAATTGACGAAGAAAAAGGAACAGTTAAAGTTCTTGTTAATATGTTTGGTCGTGAAACTCCAGTCGAATTAGATTTCTTGCAAATCAAGAAAATCTAATTTTAAAAATTATCATTTCTTGTTTTAGCTCGAAATGACAGATAAATAAAAACAAAAAAATGTTTTATCTAATTTTTCAAGCGCTTTATTTCATATTACCTGCTGGAATCGCTAACATGGCTCCAGTTTTTGCAAAAAAGATTAATTTCTTAAATATTCCTGTTGATTTCGGAAAAAGCTTTCGTGGTCAAAGAATTTTTGGTGATCACAAGACTTGGCGTGGATATTTTTCTGCAATTATAATTGGTGTGATCGTTTCTGGCATTCAAGCTTATCTATATTTCAGTTTTGAATTCTTTCAATCCTTGACAATCTTCCCATTTAGAGAGTATAATTTTATACTCTTCGGTTTTTTGTCAGCATTAGGTGCGATGATCGGAGATACAGTTAAAAGTTTCTTTAAACGTCAAGCAAATGTGCAGCCAGGTCAAAAGTTTATTCCTTGGGATCAAATTGATTTTATTCTCGGTGCATTAATCTTTATTTCATTCTATTTTCGTCCAAACTGGCTAGTTTACGTAATCTTGTTGGTCCTTGTGCCGTTTCTCCATGTTTTAATTAATAGAATCGGATTCTGGCTAGGTATTCACAAGACAAAATGGTAGTTTCAAATTTAAAATGCAAAGATAAAAATGCAAAATTACAATTTAAAATTAAAAATTTATTTAATTTTAAATTTTGCACTGTCATTTTACATTTTTATTTTTAAATTTTAATTTTATTATTATGGCTAAAATTAAGACAGTAATCAAATTACAAATTCCAGCTGCAAAAGCAAATCCAGCTCCTCCAATTGGTCCGGCATTAGGCCAACATGGTTTGAATATTCAGGAATTTTGTACAAAATTTAACGCTGCAACAAAAGATAAAGCAGGCGATATTATTCCAGTAGAAATTACAGTTTTTGAAGATCGAACTTATGATTTTATTTTAAAAACTCCTCCAGCTGCTGAATTATTAAAAAAAGCTGCCAAGATTCAAAAGGGTTCCGGAACACCAAACAAGCAAAAAGTTGGAGTAGTCACAAAGGCACAATTGCAAGAAATTGCAAAAGTAAAAATGCCTGATCTAAATACTGACGATGTAGAGCAAGCAATGAAGATCATCGAAGGTACAGCAAAAAATATGGGTTTGACCATCAAAGGATAAGAAAAATAAATGTTTATAAGGGAAATAAAAAAGTATTCAGATAATATTTTACCGCTTAAGTTTTATAAATTCTTAGAGCGAATAGGGTTGTCTCCAAACAAGCTTACCCTTTTCGCTCTTTTTTTTAAAATTTCGGTCCTTTATTTTTTCTATAACGGGCAAATTGTTCTCGGAGGAATATTTATTGCTTGCGATTATTTTTTTGATTATTTAGATGGCACAATGGCAAGAAGATTGGACAGAGTTACTCCATTTGGTACATATTATGATACAGTTCTAGACAGATTTTTCAGAACTGCAGGTTGGCCACTCTCATTGGCATTTGGCAGTATAATAACTTTCAAAATTGCAGCTCTTCTTATTGCTTTCAATTTACTCTTGATTTTCTCTTCAAGTGTGGTAGAATCATATAAATTGCGTCACTTCCCATTTATGTTGAATGTTTTTTATCTCATACCGTATGGCGCATTATTAAATCAAGTCGAGCTAGCTGCAACATTAGAAGCAATAGTTGCATTTATACTGCTAATAACTAATACAATTACAATAATTGTTTTAAATTTTAGAAATAATAGTGGAAGTCCAGCACATAAATAGTTATGTGCTGTGACGTTAAAACCACACGCTTTAAGTTAATTAATTAATCTTTTAATAAAAGTTAATTAAGAAAGCTTAAAGCAAACTATAATGGCAAAAGAAAAAGAAGTTAAAGAAGAAAAAAAAGAAGTTGCAGAAGTTGTTGAAGAGAAAAAAGTTGCAACAGAAGAAAAAGAGACAAAGAAAGTTAAAAAAGTTGTTAAAAAACAACCTCGCAAAAGAAGCAAGAGGTATTTAGCTTTGAAAAAAGAAATTAAAAATCAACGATATTCTGTTGAAGAAGCAATCGAATTAGCAAAGAAAACATCAACAACAAAATTTGATGGTTCTATCGAAGTTCATGTCAGACTAGGAATTGATATTGGAAAATCTGATCAAATGGTCCGAGGTTCTGTAAAATTTCCTAATGCTACGGGCAGAAAGATCAAAATTGCAGCATTTGTTGAGGAACAAAATCAAGCAGCTTGTAAAGAAGCTGGTGCAGAAATTGTTGGTGGTGAAGAACTAATCAAACAAATCAAAGAAACCAAGAAATGTGATTTTGATATTTCAGTTGCTGAACCAAAAATGATGCCAAAATTAGGCCAGATTGCAAAGATTTTAGGTCCAAAAGGTTTAATGCCAACTCCAAAAAATCAAACTGTTTCTCCGACTCCAGAAAAAACTATTAAAGAATTAATGGGTGGAAAAACAGCTTTTAAAAATGATGCTAATGGTATTATTCATATCATGATTGGCAAAGCTTCATTCGATTCTAAAAAATTAGTTGAAAATTTAAATATTTTTATTGAAGAATTAAGAAAACTAAAACCAGAAAAAGTCAAAGGTGAATTTATTAAGAGACTTACTGTTTGTTCCACAATGGGACCTGGAGTAAAAGTCAGAGTTTAATAAAATATAAATTAAATAAAAAAAGGCTAGTAATAGCCTTTTTATTTTAGGGTGCATTTTGTGTTTGTGATCTGATTAAATTAACAAATTCTTGGATAGGTATATACATAATTCTTAAACCATTGAATTCTTTCAGAAAGGGCTGAATTTTTTCGTTTTCCATCCAAAAAGGTATCCAAAATTGTTTATTGCCATCATTGATTTCTCTCAAGCAATAGAAAAGTCTTACAAACAATTCGCAAGCGCGAAAGATTCTACTCTCCATGCAATTTTCTTTTTGAATATCATAAATTAAAAGCAGTTTTTCTTGAAAATCAGCAGGTAAAAAGATAATCGCTTCTAAGAATTTTTCTCGCTCCAATCTTTCATCAGCTTCAGTTTTGTCCGGTTCTTGAATATCCCCAAAGCCATCCATTGCCTCTCCAAAATCATGAATTGTTCCCAAATCAGAAACAATTTCGCCATTAAACTTAACATCAGGATCGTATTTTTTGATCATCGCTTTTGCCAGTTGAATAACAATGCCAAGCTTTATCGTATGCGCGGAAACATTTTCAAGATGTAATTTAGGAATATTTTTCCATCTTTGTTCATCTTGCAAGCCTTGTACAATTCTTACTAAACCTTCTTCAATCCGATGTGGCATCCTCTTCCTCCTTTTCCCTCTTGTTTTTTTCTTAATTTTTTCTTAAAATAAAAAGAACACTCAAAATATCGATGATCAAAAAAAATGACAACGATTAGTTAAATTTAACATTTATTGAATAAGGAATCAATAATATAGTTATTTTAAATTTTTCGCTTTAAATTTTAATTTTGAAATATGTCAAACAAAAACAGCTGTCAAATTTACGTGTTGGAGGGATTAACGCCAGAAGTCCGAGCAGTCACTTTTGCCAAGTGTTCGCGTTCAGACAAATCTTTCAGGGAAATTGCCGCAGGCCTAACTGCCGAGAATTCTTCAAAATTCCATGAAAAATGGGTTGTTGGTTATGGCCATTCTTCAGTTGCTGAGCATGCTCCAATTTCGATTGCTATGGAAAATATTTCACTTCTTGCAGTAGAAGCAATCGAATCAAACCGTTTGGCTTCATATACTGAAAAATCTTCTCGTTATCAAATTTATGATGAAGATCGAGTTTATTATCCAAAAGAATTTAAGCAAGATAAAGCGATCGACAAATTATTTCGCGATACAATAAAATTACAGTTCGCTTTATATAAAAAAAGCATTAAGCCAATTCAAGAAATTATCTATCAAGAAAATCCAAAAGAAAAAGGCGAAGATCAAAAAGGTTATGAAGGCAGAGTAAGATCAAAATGGATTGATATGTGTCGTTATCTTTTGCCAAATGCTTGTTTTGCAAATTTAGGTATGACTGCAAATGCTAGAACTTATGAAAATGCTTTAGTCAAATGGTTCTCGCATCCTTTATCTGAAGTACAAGAAATTGCGAAACAAGTAAAAAGAGAAGCTCTAAAAATTACTCCAACCTTAGTTAAATACGCTGATCCAAATAGCTATTTAATTGATTCTTACAAAATCTTGCCTAAAAAAGTAAAAACAATTTTAGGTGCAGAGAAAAAATATCTAGGCAAAGAAATTTTAGTTGAGTTAGTTGATTTTGATAAAGATGCTGAAAGAAAAGTATTAGCTGCGGTTATCTATCAATTCTCGAATATTCCATACAAAAAGGCTTATCAAAAAGCCAAAAGTTTAAAGAAAACTGACAAAGAAAAATTATTAGATAATATTCTAAAAAGAATCGGCAAGCATGACAAGCCATTACGTGCTTTAGAGCTTCCGTATTTTACTTTTGATTGCTTGATTGATCAAGGTGCTTATGCTGATTTAAAGAGAAATCGAATCATGACTCAACTACCACAAACTGTTACTACAAAACATGGCTATTTTATTCCAAGAGCTTTTGTTTTGGCAGGTTTAGAAAAAGAATATAAAGAAGTTATGGAAGCAACAGATAAAGCCTTTAAAATAATTTCCAAAAAGTTTCCTAATGAAGCAGGCTACATCGCTACAAAATCATATGGCCGTAGATTTTTGATGAAAATGAATCTTCGTGAATTATACTATTTCTGCTATTACAGAGGTGCAAATCCAGGTGGCCATGTTTCGTATCGTTTTGTCGGTACAAAAATGTATGAGCAAGCTTCTAAAAAATTTCCAACTTTAATGAAATATCTACCATACATTTTTGATATGAATAGCAAAGAATTAAATAAATATTTTGAATATATTGCTTAAATTGTATGAACAAAAATAGTTTTATTACTAATCCATTTAAAGGCATATTTATTGCCTTTGAAGGATTAGATGGATCTGGGTTATCAACTCAAGTTGATTTATTAAATAAATATCTCAACAAACAAGGCTACAAAAGTTTTGCTACCAAAGAGCCAACCAATAATATAATTGGTGGTTTGATTCGAGGACTTCTCACTCATATCTGGAAAGCCAGCAATGAATGTTCGCAATTATTGTTTACTGCAGATCGCGCCTTGCATTTAGAGAAAGAAATTATTCCAGCCTTAAAAAAGAAAAACATTATTATTACTGATCGCTATTTTTTCTCTACCGTTGCCTTTGGTTCGCTAAACATCAGAGATTTAGACTGGCTTGTTTCGCTTAATCAACATTTTATCTTGCCGGATTTAATTTTCTTAATTAAAGTTCCGCCAAAAGAATGTGTTAAGAGAATAAAGTCTTCAAGATTTCATAAAGAATTGTTTGAGGAAGAGATTAAGCTTAAAAAAATTTGGCGGACATATAACAAATTAGCTAAAATATTTCCGAATATTCACATTATTGACGGAAATCGTGATAAGAAAAAAGTTTTCGAAGAAATTTTTGAAATTGTAATAAAAAAATTAAAAAAGAAATAGTCTGTTAATTTTTGATATGGTATAATTCTGTAAGAATATAGAATATTGTTAAATTTATGCAACAAAAATTAGAAACAATCATCGGATTAGAAATTCATGTCCAGCTCAAAACAAAGTCCAAAATGTTTTGTTCATGTGATAATAATGCAGAAGGCAAGCAACCTAATTCTTTAGTATGTCCTGTTTGCATGGCTCATCCTGGGACTTTACCAGTTATCAACCGCCAGGCAGTTGAATGGACAGTTATGACTGGTCTTGCTTTGAATTGTGATATCCCAGAAAATTCAAAATTTGATCGCAAAAATTATTTTTATCCAGATCTTCCAAAGGGATATCAGATTTCTCAATACGATCAGCCTTTATGCATGGGAGGATATTTCGATATTTTAGTTAACAAACAAAACAAAAGAATTAATTTGGAAAGAATTCATCTTGAAGAAGATGCAGGAAAATTAACTCATTCTAAAAATATAGGTGCAAGTCTTGTTGATTATAATCGAGCAAGTACTCCATTGATGGAGATTGTAACCAAGCCCGATTTTAGAAGTCCACTAGAAGCTAAAATATTTTTGCAAGAACTTCGTAATTTAGTTCGCTATATTAATGTTTCAGATGCTGATATGGAAAAGGGCCATCTCCGTTGTGACGCCAATATATCTATGAGACCTATTGGGACAACAGAATTATCTGCAAAGACAGAATTAAAAAACATGAATTCATTCAAAGCAGTTGAAAAAGCTTTGACCTATGAAGTTAATCGTCAAACAAAGCTTTGGCAAGAAAATTGTCAGCCAAAATATTCTGCAACCAGATTATGGAATGATGATCAGGAGCAAACAATCGAAATGAGAACAAAGGAAGCATCACATGATTATCGCTATTTCCCAGAGCCAGATTTACCGCCTTTAAAATTAGATCAAGAATGGGTCAAAGATCTAAAACAGAAATTACCTGAACTTCCGCAAGCTAAAAAAAATAGATTTATTAAGCAATTTGGCTTATCAGAAAAAGAAGTTAATCTATTAATTTCAAACCGATTAATCTCTGAATATTTCGAAGATGTTCTAACGGAAACAAGAGCTTGGGTTGATGATTTAAAACAGAAAGAAGATGATTCGGAAAAGACTTACAAGGAATTAGTAAAAGTAGTTTCTAATTGGTTAACGTCAAAATTGTTTGCTTTATTAAATTCAGAAAAAATTTCAATTTCAAATTGCAAGATAACACCAGAAAATTTTGCTGAACTTTGCGCCATGCTTTATACTAACAAGATTTCTTCATCAGCAGGACAGCAAGTTCTAAAAATAATGTTTGATAAAGGTTCTGATCCATCTCAAGTTGTTGAAGAGCAAAATCTAGGTCAAGTATCTGACGAAAAAGAATTAGATACGATTTTAGATAAGTTAATTGCTGAAAATCCAAAACCAGTTGCTGATTTCAAAGCTGGCAACAAAAATGCTTTGCAATTTTTTATCGGGTTAGCCATGAAAGAAACAAAAGGCAAGGCAAATCCAAAAGTTGTTATTGATATTCTGACCAAAAAGCTATCTTGACTTGATAATAAAAACCTGTTATACTGCAAATAATGTGTATGCAAACAATGAACAGAAAATTTCGCTTCAATCACTTCTATCTCGGAGAATTATTTTAATCCCTTTAAAATCCGCTATCGAGCGGATTTTTTGATACTCGTGCACCTTCCCAATTAATAGGAAAGAAAAGGAGGAAAAAGGAAATGGCAACCGACAATATGCCTCAGATGTTTTTGGAAGATGTTGGTAGTTTGGTTCACTCGCATGACGGTCAAAATGTTTGGTTGATCAAGGATTTAGATCAGCGCGAGGAATTTGAAGAATACATGTTGCCTCATGATATTTACGTCGTTGATTTTCCTGCGCTAGGAGTTGGCCAAAGATTTCTGTTAAGTCGTCATCTTTGCGGACCTGATAAGTTTTTCATGCTTCAGCAGATTGGTCATGCAATGGCAAAAATCTGCAAAAGAACGGGAATGTTTGATGGTGAAAAGCTGGCACAATTCATTATTCTTTACGGTGGTGAAGCCTACAACATGCATTTCTGTCAGCCACCTTTGGTTGATGGAATCATGATTGATTCGACTTATATCAAATATGAACGAGTAGAGGATAGTACTCAGCAAAATGGTTTTAGGATCGAAAAACTCGCATTCTCCGGAAAATGGTGGCAGGACAATATCTGGCTTTGTCTTGAAGAATGCGTTGCTTCTGGCAGTACAGTTGCGCATTTTGCAAAAGAAGGATTCGTAAATCATAAACCCAAGAAGCTTTTTATTTTTCCAGCTTGCGGTAGTTTCTTTGGCATTCAAGGAATCTATCAGGCTTGTTTGGAAAACGGAGTCGAGTTTGTTCCAGTATTCAACTCTGCCTTGATTGATGTTGCGCCTGAAGGCTTGAAGCTTCCATATACTGATCTTGGCCTGCGTCCTCGTACGATCATGACTCGTGAATTCTGTGCTGCCGCGCGCCACCGCTATCAAGACACAAGCCTTTGTTTTGTGGGTGATATTGGAGATTCAATTCATCGTACCAAAAGATATATTATGGAAACTCTTGATGACATGCGATTGATTGGCTTTGATTTTGAAAGAGAGGATTGGAGCCGCTGGAATCCCAATGTTTTCTCCGAATATTTTCGCCAAAAGCTTGCAGAAGTATTTCCAGAAACGAGTCAACATTTTGAAACATTCTTATTCCGCGATTCTAGATTTCTGCTTTCCAAATAATTTGTATACTATTATAAAACCGACTCTCATCGGTTTTTTCTTGGTTATTATTTTAAAAAATTTTTAACTAATTTGTTTGCCTCATTATATTTTTCAATCCATTTTATTTTTTTATCTCTTTTAAACCAGCTTTCTTGCCGCCTAGCATATTGATGAGTATGAAATTTAATATTCTGAATAATTTCTGTTAAGATTTTTTTATCTTTAATTTTATTTAGCTTACCTTTAAATTCTCCATAACCAATTCCAGACATTGCTGGCAATTTCCAGGAATATTTTTTATTCAATTTCTTTAATTCTCTAACCAATCCGTTTTTAATCATTTGATCAACTCTTTTATCGATTCTTTTATATAATTTTTCGCGATCTACTTTAATACCAATTTGCAAAAAATTATATTTCTGTATACCTTTTTGTTGAAATTCAGAAAATGTTTTACCAGTCTTAATGCAAACTTCTAGAGCTCTAATAATTCTTCTTTTATTTTGTCGCTGTACAAAACTGGAAGCGTTATGATCAAGCTTCATTAATCTTGTCCATAATTTTTCAATATCCTGTTTTTCAAGATTTTTTCGAAATTCAAAATCAGGTGCGACTCTTGGAATCGTCAAGTTATCAACTAAAGCTTGAATGTATAATCCTGTTCCGCCAACCAATATTGGCGTTTTGCCGCGTTTCAAAATATCATCAATAATTTTTTCAGCCTGTTCTTTAAATTCCGCAACAGAATAATTTTGATTAGGTTTAATAATATCAATCATATAGTGGTCAACATCGTCACTTACGACGATTTTTTGATTTTTGCCTTGCAACTTTTTAATTTTTACTTTTGACTTTTTAATTTTCGCAGTGCCGATATTCATGCCTTTATAGAATTGCCTTGAATCACAAGAAATAATCTCGCCATTATATTTTTTGGCTAATTTAATACCCATTCCGGATTTACCGGAAGCTGTTGGGCCTAAAATGACGATAATTTTTGGTAATATTGACATATAGAAAATTTTGTGATATAGTGTTTAGAAATTTATGACCACTAAGAAGGAGGAAAAATGGCTCATAACAGAAAGATAGCAGCAAAAGATCGAGACAAAGTAGTTAATTTCTGTAGAGAAAAGCTACAACAGATTTTACATTTGATTGGACTCGAGTTAGAAGTCGGAAGCTATTTCGGAAAACTAGACAAGCACGGTGCTATTATTCTGGAAATTAAAAAGAGTCAAAATAATTCTGATATTGGTTTAGTCATCGGTCGATATGGCATTACACTATTCGCTATTAAAAAAATATTATCAGCAGCAACAATAAAAGAATTTGGTCATGATTATTACATTGAAATTAGAGCTGACAGATTTCGTTCTCGAGATCCAGTCAATTGCGTTTCTGTAGCTCAATTCATTGGCTGGGAAGTTCTTGAAGAACCAAACATAAATTCAAGAATCACATCAATATTTAACGAAGCGAAACAAGAACTCAAAAATTATGAACATTTGCACTCTGACTAGGCTTGCGCCTAGTTTTTTATTTCTCCTTGCAAAATCCAAGCCATTGCTTTAGTTATTTTTACATTAACAATTTTACCAATCAAATCCTTATCAGAATTAAATTTAACTAATTTAAAAGTTCTAGTCCTGCCAATATCTTTTTTTTCAACCAGAATTTCGCAAGTTTTGCCTAAATATTTTTTATTATTTTTCAATGCTGTTTTTCTCAAAATATCATTCAAAAAATTTTCTCTCCTTTTCTTTTCGTCTTGTAAAATATCATCTTTCATTTTAAAAGATATCGTCCCAGGTCTTGGCGAATATTTAGCTAAAAAAGCCATATCATATTTTACTTCTTTAAATAGTTTGCAAGTATCCAAAAATTGTTTTTTTGTTTCTCCTGGAAATCCAACAATGATATCTGTTGACAAACATGCATCTGGCAAATATTTTTTGATTGATTTAACAAGCTTCAAATATTTAGCATGAGTATATTTTCGATTCATCTTTTTTAAAATCACATCATTTCCCGCTTGAGCAGGCAAGTGAATATAATGGCAAACCCTTTTGCAATTTTTAATTGTTTTAATCAGTTTCAAGCTCATATCTTTTGGATGTGAGGTTACAAACCAAATCCAAAAATCGCCATCAATATCATTTATTATTTTTAACAAAGCGGGGAAGTCAATTTTCTGATTATTAAACTTTCCTGAATAGCTGTTTACATTTTGTCCAAGCAAAGTTATAGCCTTATAACCTTGTTTAATAAGTGATTTTACTTCTTTGATTATTTCCTTTACTGATCTGCTAACTTCACGACCTCTTGAATATGGCACAACGCAATAAGAGCAAAAATTATTACATCCTGTCATTATTGGCACATAAGCATGAAATTTTGTTTGATATTTTGGCTGAAATTTTAAATAATTTAATGATCCAAGATCTTGTTGCAAAGTATTTTTATTTAAAATAATATCTGGCCATTTTTGTAAATCTTTAATATCCAAAACAAAATCTGCAAAATTTTTAAATCTTAATTTTTCTTTAACTGCAGAACATCCAGTTACAATCGCAACTTGCTTATTTTTCTTGGCATTTTTTAATGTCGAAATTGCTCTATTTTCAGCTGCCTGTCTTACAGAACAAGAATTTACAATTACAAAATCAGCTAAATTTTCTGAATTTACTTTCTTGAATTTTGCTGATAATAAAACCGTCTCAATTCTTTCCGAGTCAGAAATATTCATTTGACACCCAAATGTTTTTATAAAAAATTTATTTTTCATATCTTATTAAAATAACATAAAATTTTAGTCTTGACAAGGCAAGTTAATTATCATAATATTATACATTGTAATTTCCAGCAAAGGAGGAGAAACGATGAAAGAAATCCAACCAGTGAACCTTGATAATTATTATGATCTTGCCAAAATAAAAAAAGAGATTGCCACAATGAACAAAAAAGTTAATCCTTGGTTAGTTGGTATTCTTTGCGCCATTTCAGCTATCTCATACTTCATTTTTGCGATAAGCGGTGAGAACAGGGTCATTGGCATCAGCAGTACGATCATTTTTTTGCTTACATTAGCCCCAACAGCATACTTTGGTATTCGTAAATTTGACCAAGTTATGGCTCGAAGTTTGATTGAAAATCCTAGCACTTTATACAATAAGCTCTGCATTCAAATCTGTCTGTGGGCAGATTTCGTTAATGCGCAAATTGCTGAATTTAATAGCATTTTGATAAATCAATCAGCTGGCGAGTTACAAATCGATTTACTCGAACAGGCGACTGCTCTCGAATCAAAAAAGCGCCAGTTAAACGTTTTTCTAGAAAATCTTTATCGAGTAAAATCAGTTGATTTTCATCCCAATAATCTTAAAATGATGATTGCTGAGCTAGAAGAAAAAATCAGATTTGAAAATCAAATCAAGGCCATTACAATCGAATAATCGCACCTTTAAGACCATTTGGTCTTTTTTTATGCTTACAAATCATGCAAATTTAAATTGAATTACGCGGATAAGAAAATATTTTTGAGACTCGTGGTTGTTAAACATTTACGCGATTAGCAAGTAATGAAATTATCAACAGCTCGTTTGTTTTAATAGCTGTTTTATTGTATAATAAAATAAAGTTTAAAAACATTAAAAATAAAAATACAAGCTTAAAAAAGCATATCTAGAAATTACATTTTTAGATAATCTTAATTTAAGTTTTTAACAAAATGCCAAACGGAGTTCCTCCAACAAATTTACCTACAAATGATCAAAAAAATTCAGCTAATGAACCACCAAAAACAACATTCAAGCCATCTCCTGATAGAGTTAAAAATTTTCGTAAACAAATGGGAAAAATAAATCCAGAACCTGGAATGCCAAGTCGTCCAACACCACCAACACCACCGACTCCATCAGCACCTCAATCTCCAAAACCACAGCCACCAATGCCTCCAAAACCAACAACTCCAGAACCTCCTCAATTTGCACCAAAAGCACCTACACCAGCTCCAATGACGCCAAAGCCAACTCCTCCTCCGACTCCAGCACCAAAACCTAAAGCTCCAGTTCCTCCTCAGCCAAAAAGTCCAGAAATGCCAGAGCAAGCAGACGGTCCTTCAATTGAACAAGTTGAAAAGAAAAATTTAGTTGTTAAAATAATTATTTTAATTGTTGTTGTTGCTGCTTTAGCTGGATTAGTTTTGGGTGGAGTTTTTGCTTATAATAAATGGCTTAGTCCGTCTTCAAAAACAAATACTACTAATACAAATTTGAATACTAATACGCAAGTTATTCCAGAAAACATAATTATTAATGAACAAATTAAAATCAAAGATTCAGATGGTGATACAATTACTGATGAATGGGAAATAAAATATGGCCTTGATCCTAATGATCCAGCTGATGCAAATAAAGATAACGACAAAGATAAGCTAATAAATATCGAAGAATTCAAATACAAAACAAATCCGAATAGCCAAGACACAGATGGAGATACATTTAGCGATTACATTGAAATACAAAAGGGCTTTAATCCAAACGGTGCCGGTAAATTAAAATAGTATATGCAAAATTCTGGATTTAACAAATCAGCACTGTCATCAAGCAATCAGCAAAATCAAAAACCAAATCTAGAATTCCAATATTTACAACAAAACAACAAGAAACATTCGATTCTTGTTGTTTTACTGATTATATTTTTAATTATTATTCTCGGTATTATTTGCGTAATTGCTTATGATTTTTTTCAAAAAAACAAGCAAGCAAATCTAACTGCAGATTTATATAATCAAGATATCGATGGCGATGGGTTGACGACAATTGAAGAGCTAAAATATGGTACTGACCAAAATCAATATGATACAGATTTTGATAAAATGCCAGATGGCTGGGAGACAAGAAACAATTTAGATCCAAAAGATTATCTTGATGCAGTTAAGGATAATGATGAAGATGGCTTAACAAATCTTCAAGAGCTGCAATATAATTCCAACCCGAATATTAAAGATACTGATAATGATGGTTTTAACGATGGCGATGAAGTAAAAAACAATTATAATCCTAATGGTGAAGGTAAAATCATTAAATAAAAACTTTAAAAATAAATTTATTTATGCCAAAATTATTTTAATTTTAGGCATAGTTTTGTTTTTACCAAAAATTTCATTTGCTAAAATTCCATTCAATATTTTGGTCAGCACTGGTTTCGGTGTTAATCCTCAATTAAAAGAATTTTCTAATACTGGAAAAGTTGCCAGCTATTTATCAAATATAAAACAATTACCAAAAAACAATAAAGGCATTAACGTTGCTTCTGGCGATGTTGATGGTGATGCTATTGACGAGATAATAATCGCTCAAAGAGCTGGCGGAAATTCAGAAGTTTTAGTTTTTGAGAAAAACGGCAAATTTAAAAAACCAATTTTGAATCCGTATCCTAATTCAGTTACTGGAGTAAATATTGCTGCAGGTGATGTTGATAAAGATGGCAAAGACGAAATTATTACAGTTCCTGCAGAAGGTGGAATTGCACAAGTTAAAATATATCGCTTCAATAAAAAACAAGAAATTATCAAAGAATTCAAGGCTTTTAGTGAAGATAAATGTGGAGGATCTGTTGCCTCAGGAGATATTGATCATGACGACAAAGATGAAATAATTGTTGGCAATGGACCAAAATGTCCTCCAAAAGTTCGCGTTTATGAATCTAACGGCACTAGATTGCCATTAGAGTTTTATGCTTTTAATCCAAATTTTTTGGGCGGAATTGATGTTGCTGCCGGCGATGTTGATAAAGATGGAATTGATGAAATTGGCACTTGCCAATCTCAGCAGCAAGCTTGGTGCAAAATTTACAAATATAAAAATTATACTCCTTTAATTGGTTCATGGCTTGCCTATAGCAATTTTGAAGTTGGCGCTAGAATTGATTTTGCTGATTTGGATTCTGATGGCCGCGATGAAGTAATTACTGGTACGGCTCATGGCACTCCGCAAGTCCGTTTTTTTGAAGCATCAGGCGCTCCAATCAATATTAATTTTTACCCATTTCCAAAAAATTATGATTCCGGTATTGATGTCGCTCCATTTTTCGCTAACAACAAATCACAGGAAAAAGTCATTTATGTTGAAGATGGCGACAGTATTTATTTAACTGATAGTAGGGAAATGCGCTATATCGGTGTTAATGCTCCGGAAGTTGGCAAAAAGTATTATGAGCAAGCAATTAATCTAAACAAAAGGTTAGTTGAACACAAAAATATAACTCTAGAATATGATGTTGATCGCGAAGATCATATTGGCCGAGATTTAGCTTATGTCTTTGTTGGAAAAAAATTTATTAACAAAATTATAGTCGCCAAAGGCTTAGCCAAGGTTGATACTTATAAGCCAAATGTAAAATATCGATCAGTATTTAAAAAAGCCCAGCGTCGAGCTCAAAGATTGCACCTTGGAATGTGGAAGTGAATATATCGTCGAGAAAAAACAGTTCTGTATCCTAATGCAAGATTAATCAATCAATTTCTTATAGCAAGGTATCGAATAAATAGATCCGCAAATCAAAATAGGTAAATTATTTTTCAAAGCCAAATCAATGGCTTTTTTGATTGCTAAATTTAATTCCATGGTTTGTCCATTTTTATAATATTTTTTTAGTTGAACGGTACTGTACATCAAATCCATTTTTAGTTTAGGAAAAATAATTTCTAAAATTATTGGTTTCAAAATTTTCAAATTTTGTTTTGCATCTTTAGTTATTTTGGCAGAAAACAAAATGATTGCTTTTTTATATTTCAAATCTTTAAAAGTTTTTACCAAAGTTTTAAATCCGCCAGGATTATGCGCGCTATCAATAATAATCGTTATTTTATTTTTACCAAGCTTTTTAAATCGCACATCGAATCTAGTTGGCCATTTAACTTTTAAAAATCCATTTTTAATTGCTTGTTCAGAAATTTTGTATTTCTCTTTTAGTTCATTTATCGCACTCAAGACAATGCCAGCATTTCGCCTCTGATGCTCACCTAAAAGTTTTAGTTTATACTTATTGCTTAATTTATCAGTCTTTATCAATTTAGCCTTTTTTTCTTTACAAACTTTTTTAATTACATTTAACGTTGTTCCTCGGTTCGAGGTAACGACAACAGAATCAGACTTTATAATACCTGCTTTCTCTTTAGTAATCTTTGCAATTGTGTTACCTAAATATTCTTTATGGTCAATTGAGATATCGGTGATTGCAGAAATTCCAAGATTTAAAACATTAGTCGCATCTAATCTTCCGCCAAGACCAACTTCAAAGACTACAAAGTCAACTTTTTCGTCTCTAAAATATAATATTGCAATAACCGTTAAAATTTCAAACCAAGTTGGCTGATCATTTATCTCTTTTTTAACTTTTTTTACATAGGGCAAAATATATTCAAAATATTTCGCTAATCTTTTTTCAGAAATATCTTGATAATCAATCCTAATTCTTTCCGTCATTTTAAAAATATGTGGGGAAGTGAATAGTCCGACTTTGTATCCAGCTTGTGTCAAAATGCTCTGTAATGAGGCACTGACAGATCCTTTGCCATTTGTTCCAGCAACATGCACGCCTTTTAAATTATTTTCCGGATTACCAAGTTTCTCCAGCAATTTTTCAATTCTTCTCAGATCTAACCACGCCTTCTTTTTAGGAGGTGTGTCAAAAAGCTTTTCGTATTTTGTTAGGATTGACATAAGTTATTAAAGTATAATTAAAAAACCAGCCTTTTGCAAGAGCTGGTTCATATATCTTATGCCTTAAATCTTACATCTTATATCTAAAGTTAAGCCCATTTCCTAAAGAATTCTTTTGTTATCATGTATCTGTGAGAAATCCTTAATCCTGACAAATTTACTTTTTTTGATAAATAATTTAAACAAGTATTAAAAATTGTATAGCTTGCCCAAATTCCTGAAGCAAATAATCCTCTCTCAACTGCCACAACAGGAATCAAAGCGATCCAAACTGATGCCGGAAGATTAAAGGCATACAAAAACGCCACTGATCCAACAGCATGAGCAGTAAATGTTGAGCCTAAACTTTTTAAAATCAATCTGTCCGCTTTAAATGCGCAAACAATTGGAATTAGCCAGTATAATGCAAAAAACCAAGCTTGCCTTCCTTCTGGTTTCAACCAAAAAAGAATCATACAAATAGCTGGAGTTGCAATTCTAAATAATTTAGAATCCTTCTTAATTCCAAAATAAATTGCTGCAAAAACCATTGGAAATAATCTGATTATGTTTGTCACATCAAAAGCTTGATGATGAAAAACAGTATTAAATATTTTGACCGCAAGAACAGAAATCGCAGCAGGGATTGCACCTAAAAATCCGCCTGACATTGGAGCAAAAAAATCAAAGCCAGTAAATGCTTGTGAAGATCCCATTATTTTTGCAAAAGGGAATTGAAGCAGAATATATCCGATAATCGTAAATAAGATTACAAATAAAATTTTTCTAAATAAATTTGATTTCATAAAATAGTTGTAAGTTAGCAGTTATAAGTTACTAGTTAAAAATTAAATTAGTGTGTCATAAAAATTAAATTAAATTCTACAAACTACGGCTTACAATTTCCTGCTTAACTTTTTCAATAAATTTATCAATTGCAAAATTTTCAACTTTTCCATCTCGAAGTCTAATTGGTAATTCAGAAGATTTCTCTTCACGTTCTCCAAAAACAATTGTGTATGGAACTTTTTGCTTTCTTGATCCGGCAATTTTTTTGCCAACACTTTCTTCGCGATTATCAACCTCAACTCTTATTCCTTGTTCTTTGAATTTCTTAGCCAGTTCGTTTGCTTTACCTCCAAATTTTTCAGAAACTGAAAGAATCAAAACTTGAACAGGGGAGAGCCAAACTGGAAATTTTCCAGCATAATGTTCAATCAAAATTCCTAAAAATCTTTCTGGCGAGCCAACAATTGCTCGATGAACCATGACAGGTGTTTGCTCTTTTCCATCTTTGTCATTATATTTTAGGCCAAATCTTTGAGGCATAATAAAATCTAGTTGAATCGTTGAAATTTGCCATTCTCTGCCTAAAGAGTCTTTTGTTAAAAAATCCATTTTAGGGCCATACAAGGCAGCTTCACCCAAAGCTTTCGTATAGATAATTTTATTGTCGTTCAAAAATTTTTCTAGTAATTTTTGTGATTTTTCCCAGATCTCTGGATCTCCTAAATATTTTTCCTTTTTTGCTGGGTCCCATAAAGACAATCTTATTGAACATTCCATGCCATATGTTTTCAAGGCTTTTTTAACAATTTCGAGAACTGATGAAAATTCATCCACAATCTGATCTTCTCTGCAAAAGCTATGTCCGTCATCTTGGCAAAAGCATCGAAGTCTTGTTAAACCATTTAGCTCGCCTGGTTTTTCATCGCGATATAAATTTGCAAAATCAGCAATTCTGATTGGCAAATCTTTATAACTACGAGGTTGAGAAGCAAAGACTTGAGTATGCTGTGGGCAATTCATTGGTTTCAAGAAAAATTCCTCTTTAGTATAATTTGAAATAACCTTAAACATATTCTCTTTAAATTTGTCGTAATGTCCTGAAATTTTAAAAAGTTCTGCTCGATTCATATTCGGACTCCAAACTTCTTGATAGCCAATACTTTTTTGCAATTCATTTATATGGTTAACGATTTCTCTTCGAACAATAGCGCCTTTAAAAGTATAAACTGGCATACCTGCACCAATTAGATCAGAGAAAATAAACAAATCCATTTCTTTTCCTAATTTTCGATGATCTCTTTTTTCAGCTTCTAATTTTTGTACCTCATATTTTCTTAGTTCTTTAGCATCCAAAAATGCCAAGCCATAAATTCTCTGCAACATTTTATTTTTTTCATTGCCTCTCCAATACGCGCCAGCAACACGCTCTAATTTAAAGCTTTTTGGATTGATTTCAGATGTATTCTCTACATGAGGACCTAAACACAAATTCTCGAACCAATCTGATTTATAAAAGCTTACATCTTTTTCGCCAGCAGTTTTTAAGTCTTTAATCAATTCAGTCTTGTATGGATCATCTTTGTATAAATTTAAAGCCTCATCAAATGACATTTGATGTTGAACAAAAGGAATTCTTTGCTTAATTAATTCTTGCATTCTCTTTTCTATCCACTCAAAATCCTTTTCAGAAATTTTTTCAGGTAAATCATAATCCTGATAAAAGCCATTTTCAATTGTTGGTCCAACACCAAGTTTAGCTTTTGGATATTTTTCCAAAATAGCCATCGTCATCAGGTGGGATAAAGAATGTCGAATTTTTTGTATTTGATTATTTTCCATAATTTTTAATATTATATAGCCAGATTAACAGATTTACAAGATTATTTCAAATCCCAAACGCTTTATTTTGTAATTATTTCCACGTTTCCAGATCCTCCTGGTACAGTCTTTTGCCAAATAGGCGAAAAATAAATATCTACATTTTCAATATCTTCCTGGTATTTTTTATAATAAGTTTTTATTTCATCATAATTAAATCCAGTAATTTTTTCTTTATCCAATGCTTCTTTAGGTAATACTGGTTTTAAAAAAGCAGAGCAAGATATTTTAAAAATCGCTTGGTTTTTTTGTGGATTCAACTCAATTATTTCAGCTTTTAAATTATTTTCATCAAGTTCTGCAAATTCTTTTTCACCAATAATTTGTCCTTTTAATTTTGCAATTGCCAGATTTTCTAGCATTTCTTTATTTAACAAAACTCCAGCAATTTTTAATTTTAAATCAGCTTTCAATTTATCTGCCTCTTCATTCGCATTGGCTGATGTCTTAAAGCTTGAAATTTCTTTTTTAAAAAGCTGATCCCAAAGCTCTTCATTATCTTTTTGTTCATTTTTGATATCAGTCAAAAATTTAGAAAATAAATCATCAACTATTTTATTTCGTAAATTATTTATATCGTCATCAGAAACAATTTTGCCAGTCTTTTCGCCTCCAGTAAATTCTTCTTTATTTTCAGCATAAACTAAATCTTTCCAGCCAGACCAAAGTTTTACAAAAGTAAATTTTGTTGGTTTCAAATTTCCGGCAATGCCTTTTTGGCTGGCAATAACTTTCATTTCAACCTTATCTTTCGGTTTTAAAATCAAAGGCCCAGTTGTCTTAAAAATTATTTCTGAATTATCAGGTTTTAATTGTGAAGAAGCAACTAATGTTAATGCTTTATCTTGTTTGTTATAAACAGTAACTTTTCCAGAAGCAAAATCATCAACCTTTTTTTCTTTAATGTCTGTAATCTCTTCAGAACCTGCAATTTCTTTTTCCACAAATCTGCCACTAACAGATGTAGCATTAATTTTTTCTTTGCCAACTGCAATTTCAAAAGTCGTATCAATTTTTTCCTTGCGCAATTCTAAAGTTATCTTGGCTTTAGAGAAAGAAGTATAGAAGACAAAAACTAGTACTAAGAAACTTATAATTCCAAAAACAAATATTATTTTATAAGGTGAGCGTGAAGGTCCAATTTTGCCTAAGTTCATATATTTAAAAACCTAAAAAAATTAAAAATATTAATACGCTTCTTCCTAATTATTCTTCTGCGAATTCTTATATTAAGGCCAATAATCCCAGGCCAATTTTTCTTAAGCCAGATTTTTGATTTCAAAAAGTAATCATCTAATCCACGGCTTGACATTTCTTTTCTAATTATACCGCCTTGATGAGGGTGGCGAAATGATTGGGCTAGGGGAGAAGAAAAGCCATGTGCATAATGAACAAGTTCATGAATAATTGTTGCATCAACTACATACTGAGGTATTTTTTCATCTTTAAAATAAGAGGTTAAAGTTATAATTGTTTGATTATTTTCTGGATTAAGCTTGATTGATCCAAGTCTTGCTTTAGCTTTTCGCCCAAACAAAATCACAATATCATTTTTGATTTGTATATCAGAAAAATAATTTTGTAAAAAAAATATCAGCCGTTGTTTTAGCCAATTATTATCTCTAACCATTAGTTTCTGCTTTAATAATGCTAATATTGCCAGTACCAACAATCATTTCAAGTTGGCTCAATACTTTCGGATCATATAGAATGCATGACTTTGCCTTAATTTTTTTAAAACTGCCATCATGATACGGAACATTAAGAAAAACAGCAGTAGAGCCTAAATTATTCAAAATAATCGGTTTTAAATCTTCAATAATTCTTGAATTTGCAGTTTTTGGGATATTAATTTCAATTGATTTCGGAATTTCTTCTTTAGCGACTTCAATATCCTTGTCAGAAATTATTTTAACTTTATCTGCCAAAATTTTGACTTCGCCATCGCGATCATTAACTTTGCCATCAATCAAAACAATCTTTTCTTCTTGCCAAATAAGCGGATTCTTTTTCAAAACAGAAGGAAAGACAACAATCTCGCAACTTCCTGTTAAATCTTCAATCTCAACAAATAGCATTGGTTCATTCTTTTTAGTAAATATTTTCTTGGTCTTTGCAATTACTCCGCCAACTTTAATTTTCTGTTCATTCATGCTTACGTTCAACTGATTAATCGGAATTGCGACAGCATTCAAATAATCTTTATATTCATCAACCGGATGTTCAGAAACATAAAGTCCTAATAATTCTTTTTCCCAAAGCAAGCGCTCTTTTTTAGAAGCAGGTTCTGCAGGATCTAATTTTAAATTAATAGTTGAAACATTTTCTTTTTTATTTCCAAACAAATCAGTCTGGCCAGAATCTAATTCTTTTTGAATCGATTTTGAAAAACTTAATATCTTATCAATATTTTGCAATACTTGATTTCTCTCAATTAATGAATCCAAGGCACCAGACTTTGCCAAAGCTTCAATCGATTTTTTGTTCAAGTCTTTATGTCGAACACGTCGAACAAAATCAGAAAAATCCTTAAATTTACCAGCTTTCTTTCTCTCTTTATAGATTGCGGAAGCTATAGTTTCGCCAACATTTTTGATCGCATTGAATGCGAATCTAATACATTTGCCACGTTCTTTAACTACACCAAAATTCGGAAAACTTTCGTTTACATCAGGAGGTAAAACTTCAATTCCCATTTCCTCACATTCAGTTATCTCAATTGCAATTCGATCCATATTCTGTTGATCAGAGGTAAGCAATGAAGCCATAAATTCAACTGGATAATGAGATTTCAAATATGCAGTTCTATAGCCAATCAAGGCATAGCAGGCTGCATGAGATCGATTAAATCCATAGCCTGCAAAAGGCTCAATAAATGCAAAAACTTTTCTAGCAACGTCTTCTAAAATTCCATTTGCAACACAACCTTTTATAAACTTATCTTTTTGTTCTTCCAACAATTCTTTAATTTTCTTACCAACTGCTTTGCGCAAAACATCAGCCTCGCCTAAAGTAAAGCCAGCCAAATCTCTGGCAATCTGCATCAATTGTTCCTGATATACTGCAATACCAAAAGTTTTTTTCAAAATTGGTTCAAGTTTTGGATGAACATATTCAACTTTTTTTCTACCATGTTTGCCATCAATATAAGAAGGTATCCACTCCATTGGACCTGGACGATATAAAGCAACCATTGCAATCAAATCTTCAAAGTTAGTTGGTTTTAATAATTTCAGATATCTTCTCATGCCAGCAGATTCCAATTGGAATACGCCTACAGTCTGCGCTTTTTGCAACAAATCATAAGTTATCTTGTCATCCATTGCCAAATCAGTCATATCAACTTTAACTCCATGGACAGCCTCAATAATTTCCAAAGCCTTTTCAATAATTGTTAAGTTTGCTAGTCCTAAAAAGTCCATTTTTAATAAACCTAAATTTTCAATGGCATGCATTTCATATTGAGTCGTGATTTCTTCATCTCCTCGAGTAGAAAATTGATAAGGCGTATAAGTATCAAGTGGATCTTTAGTAATCACAACTCCGCAAGCATGAGTCGAAGAATGTCTGGCAACGCCTTCCAGCTTTTTAGCGGAATCAAAAAGCACTTTTGCTTGTGGGTCTCCGTTATAAAATGCTGTCAATTCAGGATTTATCTTAAGCGCTTCAGAAATTGTCGAGCCAAGTGGGATCATCTTTGCTGCTTTATCGCAATAATCATAAGGATGACTTAAGACCCGGCCAGCATCTCGAACAGCAGCTTTAGCAGCCATTTTTCCAAAAGTAACAATTTGAGCGACATGATCAGCTCCATATTTCCTTTTTACATATTGCAAAACTTCACCGCGTCTTGTATCAGCAAAATCCATATCGATATCAGGCATGCTTATTCTTTCAGGATTCAAAAATCTCTCGAATAATAAATCGTTTTTAATCGGATCCAAGTCAGTAATTCTCAATAAATAGGCGATTAATGAACCAGCAGCTGAACCTCTTCCTGGCCCGACAACAATTCCGGTATCTTTTGCCCAATTCACAAAATCAGAAACAATCAAAAAATATGAAGCAAATCCAGTTTTCTCAATGACTGACAATTCATAATCTAATCTTTCAGTGATAACTTTATCCAAACTTTCTCGATTTTTACCAAACCTTCTTAGCAACCCTTGTTCACACAAATTTTTCAAATAGTCCATTGGCGTCAATTCTTTAGGCACAATGAAATAGGGAAGCTTAGTCTTGCCTAATTCAATTTCAACATTGCACTGTTCAGCAATCTTTAAAGTATTTGAAATTGCTTCAGGAGTATTTGCAAAAGATCTTTCCATTTCTTCTGTAGGCTTCATTGAAAAATCTTCACCCATCATTGACATCCTATTTTTGTCATCAACTTTTTTCTGCAATTGGATACAAAGCAAAATATCTTGAATTCGATCATCTTCCTTTTTTAAATAATGGATATCATTAGTTGCAACTAAAGGAGCGTCAATTTCTTTTGCAATTGCAATTAATTTTTCGTTTGCTTCTGCCTGTTTTTTTATTGTTGGATGATGTTGTAATTCTAAATAATAATTTTCTTTTCCAAAAATTTCTTGATATTTTAAAGCAGTTTCTTTTGCTTGCTTTACATTACTCAAAGCTTCGCGTGCAATTTGTCCTTCAATGCAAGCTGTTAATCCAATCAAGCCTTTGCAATTACTTGAAAGCAATTCAAAATCTATTCTTGGCTTATAATAAAAACCTTCAACATGCGCCTTTGAGATTAACTTCAATAAGTTTCTATAGCCTTCTTGATTTTTTGCAAGCAAAATCAGATGATAGGGTCTTGTATCGATATGAGCTCTTTTATCCTGCATTCTATTTGGAGCAACATAAGTTTCTACTCCTAATATTGGCTTAATACCGGCATTTTTGCAGGCCTGATAAAATTCAACTATCCCATACATCACGCCGTGATCAGTCAAAGCAGCAGCAGGCATGCCTAATTCTTTTGCATGCAAAACCAGCTCGTCAATTTTTGGCAAGCCATCAAGTAGGGAGTAGTGACTGTGTGTATGAAGATGGACAAAACTCATAATTTACTTTCTACGTCCTTGAAAATAATATATTGTGCCAACAGCCAATATTGCTATGCCAGCAATCAATAAAATGACAAACAAAACCCAACTAAAGATTAGATGCGATAATGAGACAAAAAGATCGACAATCATTCTGCCAAAACTGGTTGCATCAAGCAAAAAGATAATTAAGAAAAAAATAAGAAATATTAAAACAAACTTTTTAATAAAAACTTTAGGCTTTGGTAAAAAAGTGCTCAAATATAACTTTATTTTTTTCATAGCAGACATTTTTTTCTTTTCAAAATCAACTAAATCTTTAATTGCCTGATAATAAAAAGCTAAATCATTTTTTATTTCATAATTTGATGCAGAAAAATTTGCTTTTTCGATTGCTTTTTGATACGCGCTTCTAGCTTGTTTCAAATCTTCATATTCTGAAAAAACAAAGCTTAGAGCCTGAACTTTTCTTTCAAAATCTTCACCGGGCAAATCAAAATTTTCTACAATTTGCTTAAAAATTTTTTCAGTCTCGACCAAAGACATCAAATCTCCGCCAGCAGTTTTTTCAGCTAGATATTTTTCTACTCTTTCCCATGATAATTCCTTGTTGTTTGTCGGCATTTATTTTTCAAAATATAAAATATCCTTCAAATCATTATATAATAAAACCAAGTTAAACTCAAACAAACAAAAAGCGGATCTTTCGATCCGCTTTAACATCCTATTGAGCTATTTTTGTAAATTCTGCGCTATTTAAAAATTCATTCTTGATGTCCTGTATTGATTTTCCTGATTGCTTCCAATAATTCACGCCTGAAATATCTGCAGCTCTTGCATACAAAGTTTCATATAATTCTTCGATTTGTGCTTCTTTGTCTTTGATTGCTTTTAATCTATCGTCATACTCTTTGCTCATAGCCAGCTCTTTTCTCATTTCTTTTGCATTAGGCAATGCAACCAATTTTTCTATACCTGTTTCGTCACCGCCTCGCTTTAATACTATTTGATATGCTAGGTCAGCTTCAGCTATCTTCTTTTCTTTTGGCTGCATTTTATTTATATTACCAACAGCTTCTGGACTGACCGAAATTGCAAATTTAGCTCCTGAAATATCAATCTGTTTATTGTCATTTCTTTCTATTTGCTTTGTCCAGTAATCAACTCCATTTTTATCAACAAATTTCTTTATATTATCTTTATATATTCTATCATGAATGCGTCGATACAAATTTTCGACAGCTTTTTTTGTACCCAATTTTGCTGCCGTTGCTTGCAGCCTCTTATCAAATTCTTTATATTTTCTGTCATTAAGCAACGTAAAATGTACCCCTCTCAAACTCAGAGGCTCTTGGTTATTTGTCGGTTTGTAGAAAAAATTTGCTCCACCTCCACGCAAACTTTTATCAGGTTGTACATATTTATTAACCTGAAAATTATCTCCAAAGACTAAATTATAATAATAGAGAATTGTCTGAAATCTATTCAGCGTTTTAAAGTCACCAATATCTGAACATCTATCAGATAAGCTAACTTGGAAATAATATGGTTTTTGTCCAGCCACGTAACCTTGATCATTTTTGTCTGAAAATTCGCCGCCTTTTAGATTTTCAAGCACTGTATAATATTTATTTTCATTATTTTCATAGTAGGTTTTTGCGTTCTGCAAATTTCCGCCGACTGCAATGCCATTATTATTAATCACAGCATCAGTAGTATATTTAAAATCTAGATCTTTATTTTTGTATTCATCCTTGCCAGTTTCCCATTTAATAACAACTCTGTCAGCTCCTCGCTGTATTAACTGAGGATTTTTTAATAAATCAGCATCATTGCTCGGGCAAAACGCTTGATCTTCGCTTAATGCAGTAACTTTTATTGGAGCAGCATTAGCTAAAGGATGAACAAAAGTAAGCTTTGCTTCATATTCTCCAGGGTTTTGATATACGTGTTCAGGATTTGCTACATCTTGCAATGTTGTACCATCACCAAAATCCCAAGTATATGGTACGCCTGTCAGATCAATATCTTTATATAAATTCTCAAAACTAAAACTGACCGTTAGAGGAGCCTTGCCAGCATTTGGGTTGGCATTGATTTTTACTCCACTGGCGTATATCCATGGCCCATTTACATATTTTGTATTTCCATCAGCATCTCTGACTGCCAAAGCTGTACTATAAATCCCAGAGTTTTTATATTTAAAAGTAGGGCTTGATTCATCGCTATCAAGCAATTGGTACTCAGAAATCGGCTCCTGATTATACATTTCATCAGATTTTGCGAATTCCCAGTCATATTTATAAGGTCCTTTTCCGCCCGTTACTGTTGCCGTAAATTTAACATCCATTGGCGCAAGTCCTTGAGTTGGTGTCGCATCAATTGACACATTCAATGCACCCAAATCAACTTCTCCTCCGGGTGGTTCTGGCAGAGGTTCATCTCCAAGTTCGCCAGTTTTTACGGTAAAATCAAGTCGATCTAAATATATACTAGTTGGCAACGTAACCATCTCCTTTGATACAGAGGTATTTGCAGGTACTGCGTTTGGGTCATCCGGAGTAATAATTTGAATATTCGAAATGCCTGGATTTAATGCCTTTATTTTTGCTCCTTGATAACATTTTGTCCCAAAACCACCGCTACTGCAATCAACTTCTACAGTATCTAGTTTAATTAAATTTTCAGCAAAATTAGTTTTTGTATCTTCCTTCTGTGCTTGTTTAAAATCAATCGTGTCAGATTGTGGAATTGTAAAAAAATTTACATCCTCACTACCTTTAAAAGAAACAATATTTTCCAGAGGTTTATTATATTCAACTCCATTAGGATTACCAGTATTAGTATTAAATTCATATCCTAATGCATATTTTAAACCGCTTGCAGTCTGTTGAAAAATATCCTGATTAAAGTTATAAACAAAATTATAATTAATATCTCTTACCAAATCCACTTTTCGCCAAGTCGCTCCTTTGTCAAAGCTAAAAAATAATTTTAAATCACTTGCTTTAATAGAGTCTCGATATTCAGCAAGGGGATAATATATTCTATCTAGCCACAATTTACCTTCAATTCCTTTTATGCTTTTTCCGCTAATATTTATTTCATTTGCACCAGCATGAGTTTCTGATAATTCTTTAGAAAGTATTAATTTATTTGTTAATTTTTCTTCAAAAAATGGTTTTGCAGTTCCGAGCCCAGCATTAGTTATGTTATTAAAAACTGCTTCGTCACTTGTTAGGTCGCTGTCTACGGTAATTTCTAAAGAATTACTTGGTATTCCGCAAATTCCAGCACTAATTGTCGATTTTCCTTTAAAAACCGGTATGATGCTGCCATTGGCTGTCATTAAAAGCACTTTAGGTTGACTCGATTTCCATCTTAAAAGATCAGACCAAGTAATTGAATTATAATTAACAAAATCATCGCCAATACTAGATCCATCAAAATCTCCAGTATCTGGATTAATTGGCTTGCCATTTATGCTAATTTGAATTGCGTTTCTTAGTCTATCAATGCCAAATCTTAACCAAGAAGATTGGACGCTATTATCAACAATTGTTACTTTCTGAGGGTTTGGAGTGATTTCAATTGTATCAATTTTGTTTGCTAGAGAAGTAGAGCATAAATAATTTGTTGATTCTGTATTAAGGTCTTTACTAAAACTATTTTCGTTACTTGCTAGCTCAATATTATTATATTCTTCCGTTACATTTTGAAAATTACCATTTGCGTCAACAATTGTAGTCTCTTCTGTTAGGCCGACTAGCTTGCCTTCATTTCCAAGAACTAAATCATTTGCATCATCAAAAGCCTCCGAAAATTCAATTGTTCCTGTTCCCAATCTAGCTACACCAAAATACCAGATTGCAGTTCCAATTCCAATAGCAACTAAAATAGCAAAAACGATTCCAGTTGCGATTCTAGTCCTGCTTCTAGTCGCAGTTTTTGTTGATAACTCTTCTTGATTATTCATATTTTTTTTATTATGCGTCAATGATTTTTGCCATTTTTTTGGCATTTTTTAAATTTATTTATTTCAAAACATTCACAAACTCATCACTCTTTAAAAAATCTTCTTTAATTTGCGGAATGGTTTTATTTGATCCCGCCCAATAATCGACTCCAGCAACATCAGCAGGTCTTGCATATAGAGTTTCATAAATTTCTGCAATTGCTGCTTTTCTGCCACCTTCTTTTTCTATAGTTTCTAATCTATTATTGTATTCAAAACTATTTGCCAAATCTTCGCGCATTCTTTTTTGAGAATCCTTAAAAGTATCAATCAAATAGTTAACTCCGTCTTGATCACCGCCACGTTTCAAAACAACATTGTAAGAAAATTCTGCATTTGCCTCATCTTTTGAAGCAAATAATTCTTGCAATTGGTTTCGAGCTTCTATACTTGCTGAAATAGCAAATTTTGCGCCTTCTTTTGAGATACGGTCTTTTTGTCTAATTTTCGTCATTTGTCGATACCAATAATTTACTCCATTATCATCAGCAAACTTGTAGAGATTATCGTCATAAATTCTATCTAAGCTTTTTTTGTATAACCAGGCTACTAATTTTTTAGTTGTTTTTTTCTTATTCAAATAATTGTTGAATTCTTTGTATCTTCTATCATTTAACATCATGAACCTAATACCAGGCAAAGTAATATCTGTATTATACCAGAAATCTACTCCGCCATTTTGAACATTTTTCCATGTATAATCTTTGTTCAAATCATATTTTCGATCAAAAATCCAATTATAGTAATAGAGGATTGTTCTTTTTCTATTTAATGTTTTAAAATCACCTATAGTATTTTGTCTTTCAGTATCTAAAAAGATATCGCTATTTCCAGCTTTGAATTGATAATAATATTGCATTCTGCCATCACTAAATCCATCTTGATCATAACCATCTTTTTTACCGCCTTGAAGATCTCTTAAAACAGCATAATATTTCGAATCTTTAGTGTCATAATAAACTTTAGCTGTTTTATCCAAATTATTTTTATCAGTTCCATAATTAAACTTCAAAGTCTTCGCATCAAAAGAGCTTTTTAATTGATTTTTTGTCTCATCATTAGCTCCAGCTAATTTTACTATGACTCTGTTATGACCTCTGTAAATATATGTTGAAGTGCCAACGCCTTGATTCTCCGTACCTGGATCATCATCGCCGTCAACTTCATCAGTCTTTATCGCAGTATACGAAATATTCAATTTATCAAGATTTAAATATGCATCAGGCAAAACCAAAAAACCAAATTCCTTTTTAGAAAGTACTCTTCTGCCTTCGCCACCATCAGGGGATAAAAAAGTTACTTTTATTTTCCCATAGCCTACTTTTATTCCTGCTATAATATGGCTTACTGAATTCAAATGATCAGATGGATGACCAGCTTGATCAGTCACTCTGATAATATGATTTTCATTTTGACCAGGAACTTGTAAAATCTCAGGGGTAAGGTTTTCAATAATCACATTATCGCTATTAAAATTATCTGTTCCTGCCGGGTCTTGAGTCGGCCAGTAGTTTTTCTTCAGAAAAAAATAATCTTTAGCATTTTCATTGCCTGCTGTGATAATACCTGCATTTATTAAATCCTCTTCTAACATTTGATTTCTATCACTATTATTCTGTATTTCCATTAAAGGTGAGGATGTCATGCCGATTTCAAATCCGCCAGCCTGTCCATTTTGTCCGCCAGGCATTAGATCTGGTGGTGCCAAATTTGGGATCTCTTGCTGTGGAATATCTGCTTGGATCCGTCTTAAATTGTATAAACCATTGTCATCAGATTGAATTATTGTAGCCCATTTTAGGGCATGACCTTGTGAATTTGTGAAATCATAGCGAAATTTTTTAGCTCCAATTTTATTAATAATATAATCGGATTCTTCACTCAAGTTTTTCCAGTTCTGCCTATCTTCAGAAAATGCTGATGGTATGTACCATGTTTTTCCGTCATCATTAGATGCTAATAAAGTTATATCGCCTTTTATTTGGTCAGAATCCTGTAGTAAAATTCCTTCTAGCTCTGAAATATTAACATCAATTTCTGCTTGAGTAATATTATATTTGTCATCCAAATTAGTCGAAATATTTTTTGAGACTGTCTGCCCTTGAATAAAACTAGTATCAAGGACTTGACCTACCGGATTAAATTGATCAAATTCGCTTATGTCTACAGCAACTTGAGTACTGGCTTTTTTTTGTCCGCAAGCATTGACTTGTAATGTTGTAAATCCATCTGGAGCTATCGGTAAAACAGATAATCTTGTTGATCCAAACATATCATTATAGACAACAGCTGCCGTCGGATTTGTTGATTGCACCATTGCTTGTGAATAGTTACTGCCTTCGCCATTTTGATCGAAAATTTCATATTCAAATTTATAAGGTAAGTCGCTCTTTTTACCTAATTTAGCGCCTGTAAAATTCATTGTATTTGTTTGGACTCCGGCTTTTTCTACTTTGAGATTTCTGATATCTACCATATTAGCTAAAGAAATGTCATCAATACATGCTGGTACATCGCTATCGCCACTAGAATTTGGAGCACAGATTTTTCCGCAAATTTGTTTTGTTAGTCTAGCAGTTTGGTCATTTTCGGTTAATTCTTTTGTCGTCAAGCTAATTTGCTTACTCGGATTTAATAATAATTTTCCATCTTTTAATACCATTTGAGAATCACTACTATCTCCATCAATGTTATTAAAATTCAAAAAATCTTCAGTTTTTGAACAAATATATGTATTATCATCTTGTTTTTGGCATCCAGCAGGCGGAACAACTCCAGCAAAAAATATTGCTGTGCCAATTGCTGTAATCACAACTAAAGCAGTTACTAATCCAACAACAACTCTAGATCTGCTAGAGACTCTTGTTTTGGTTTTTACATTATTCATATGTTTTTTATTATTAGTTTTGTTTTTGTTATTCATTATTATTGATTAATTAAATAATTATAAAATAAAATAAAGCAAAACTAAACAACAAAACGTATCATTAACGTAGCAATTTTATCAATAAAATTAGTAAAGGATTAGGCAGTTTCTACTGGCCCTTTTATTTCCTTTGCAACTCTTTTTGCTCTTCTTTTGAATTCTGAAACACCGCTTTTTGTTTGTTCTGAAATCTCTTGAGCTTTTTTCATTCCAGCTTTTTTCCAAGCATCAGCTTTTTCCATACCAACTTTTTTCCATTCATTAGCTTTTTCTTTTAATTCTTTTCTGGTTTCTTCGCCAGATTTTGGTGCAAACAAAATTCCTAAAGCAGCGCCAATTACAGCACCAATGACAATTCCTCCGACAACACCGCCACCATTGCAATTACATGACATAAAATTAATGTTAATTTTTTTTATATTAAAAAATTCTTATTCTCCTTTAAAAGCGCCAACAATGCTTCTAACTTTTTTGAAAACCTGTGACAATGATGCAATCGGTTTTAATAAATTATTGTTGATATCTTGAATAGTTGTTGTTAAGCCATTAACAGTTGTTGTCAAATCTTTGACCATTGGATCAATTTCATTTAATTTTCTGTTGACATCTTCTACAGTCTTTTTTGATTCTTGGACAATCTTAGTTAAGTTAAAGACTAAATGACATAAAAATCCCGTAAATGCCAAAATCGCGATGCTTGATGCAATCAGCAAGATATCGTTGCTTGTTTCTAACATGTTTTTTAATTTATTTTTTTAAAGTTTTTTAATTACTAATAATATAACACATTTTATTTTTACTAACAAATTACAAAAAGTTAACATCTTTTAAATTTTTAGAATTTATGATAGATTAAAGTCGACAAAATTAAAACAAAAATATATGGACAACAAAAAACAAGTTTCACGTGAGGAATATATAAAATATCAACAAGAGCAAATAGAGAAAGAATTTGATCGAAAAAGGATGTTCCTGAAATATCAGAAAAGATTTATGATTGCAATAATTATCATTGTTGTAGTAGGAGTTTTAGGAACAATAGGATTTTTTCTTTATCGCTTATTTAATCCTATTGAACAGCCAATAAATACTCAAATCGTTGATGCTCCTCCAGCTGGTTTTGCAATTACAACCAAACAAGTTGAAATTATTCCAGAAAGTGCTAATAGATATGATGCTTTTCTTAGGATAATTGATACTGACCAAAATTGGGGAGTTGCAAAGCTGGATTATACAATTTCATTACGAAGTACAGATAAAGCAGTTGTTGGTGAGCGTACAGGCACAACGTTCATCTTGCCAAATCAAGAAAAATCAATTATTGAACTTGGTATTGATACGACTAATAAAGCAACAACAGCTACCACAGATTTTGAAATCAAAGAAGTTCAAAAATTAACGGAATCACCAGCATTAAATTTTGCTACAGAAAATTTAGCCTATCAAGTCACCGATGATAAAAGTAAAGTTACTGGTACGATTGTAAATCAAACAGTATTTGGTTTTAGTGAAATTATCATCAATGTTTTAGTTTATAACGAGCAAAATAATTTAGTTGGCTATAATTTTACAACAGTCAATGATCTCACTCCGAATCAGAGAAGAGATTTTACAGTTTTCTGGCGAAAAAATCTTAATGTTAAAAAACCAAGAATCGTTGTTGAATCATATGTTAATCCTTTTAACTCAATGCCGTTTTTAGATATCTACAGCCAAGGACAGATGCTGGAATATTAATCGAATTTCTAATTTTCAATTTCTAATTTCTATTGAATATTTAATTTCTAATTTTCAAACCTAAAGTTTAGAAAAATTAGGATGAATTTTGTTTAGAAATTAATTATTTAAAATTTAATAGAAATTTAAAATTAGAAATTAGAAATTTCATCATATGCTCAAGTTTCTCCAAATATTTAAAAAACTTGATTGGTTTTTATTTTCATCAATGCTTTTATTGGCTATTTTAGGTTTAGCTGCAATTATCAGCACTACTTATCAAGATGGGTTACAAGATTTCGTCATTAAGCAGATAATCGCAGTTGTTCTCGGCTTAGTACTGTTTTTTATATTAATTATCCTAGATTATCGAATATTTCAAAACTATGCTTATGTTTTATATGGAATTTTCGCGATCTCTCTTGTTTTAGTGCTTTTTCTAGGCACAATCTTCCAGGGAACTAAAGGTTGGTTTAATCTCGGTTTCTTCCAATTTCAGCCTGCAGAATTCATGAAAATTGCCTTAATTATTATTCTAGCTCGATATTTTGTTTATGCAAAAAAACAAAGTACTTTGAAACATATAATTATATCAGGAACAATTATGGCGATTCCTTCCTTCTTGATTATGCTTCAGCCTGATATGGGTTCAGCATTAGTTTTAGTTGTCATTTGGTTTGGTATGTTATTGATTTCTGGATTAAAGCGTTCTTATGTCTTAACAATTGTATTTATTGGCTTAGCGCTTGCATCAGTTGTTTGGAATTTCTTTTTATATGATTACCAAAAGAATAGAATCACAAGCTTTATAAATCCAGAAAATGATCCGTTAGGTCAAGGATATAATATGATTCAAGCCAAGATAGCAATTGGTTCAGGAGAACTATCTGGCCAAGGGCTTGGACATGGCAGTCAAAGCCAGCTCAAATTTTTGCCAGCTCAACACACTGATTTTATCTTTGCTGTAATTTCTGAAGAGCTTGGTTTTATCGGTAGCGCATTTTTATTAATTTTATTTTTTGTCCTAATTTTTAGAATTTTGAGAACAGCCATGAAAGCTCGAGATGAATTTGGGCTAATGGTATGTTGTGGCATAGCAATTGGTTTCACTTTCCAAATTTTAGTTAATATTGGAATGAATTTGAGTATTATGCCAATTGCTGGAGTTCCTCTTCCTCTTGTCAGCTATGGTGGCAGTGCTATGATTGCCAGCTTAATCTCTTTAGGGATAGTCCAAAGTATTTTTGTGCGCTATAAAGGATTAGAGTTTAAATAGTATTCTCCTTGAAAAAAAAGTTATTCAATATATAATAAATAGTATGCTAGAAGATAATAGCAAACAACATAACCATAAAATATTAGAAAAAGTCAAATGGCTTTCAATTTGTCCATTTTGTAATACAAAATTCAGCATTGATCAGGCTAGAATTATTTCTGAAAAAAAGGACTCTTTCCTTTTGCATGCCTATTGTCAAAAATGCAAATGCTCAGTTTTGGCTAGTTTAATAGCAAATCCAATGGGTGTCAGTTCAATCGGCTTAGTTACAGATCTTACATATGAGGATGTCTTAAGGTTTAAAAAGGCCAAAGAAATAGATTCTGATGATATCATTTATGCTTATCAAGACTTGCAAAAAACAAAACTCTAAATTTTGAAAATTAGTATTGCTAAAAAAAATAAAGATGCTATAATTATTCTTGATTGATTTTGCAAAAAATAGTCTTTTTTATTTTATTAAATTTATAATCGTTAGCGGTTCTTAAGTTAATCCATTCTGTTAACTGTTAACTGTTAACTGTTTACCAATCTATGTCAGAACTAAAATTAGAAGCAAAAACTAGAGATCTTAAAAAATCTTTGAATGAATCAAGAAAAAATAAGATGATTCCAGCTGTATTATATGGAAAGAACTTCAAACCTCTACATATTGAGCTAGTTTACAACAATTTTGTCAAGGTTTATAAAGAAGCAGGCGAGAGTACAGTTTTGAGCCTTGATATTGATGGCAAAAAAGAAAATACTCTTATCAAAGATCTACAATTTGATCCGATCAAAGACACTGTTATTCATATTGATTTTCTAAGAGTTGATATGAATCAAAAAATTACAGCTAATGTTGAATTAAAATTTATCGGTCTTTCAAAAGCTGTTAAGGATTTAGAAGGTATCTTAGTTAAAAATATTAATGAAATTGAAGTTGAATGTTTACCAGCAAATTTGCCAAAAGAAATCATTGTTGATATTTCATCTCTAAATACATTTGAAGATGTTATTAAAATAAAAGATCTTCCACTTCCTCAAGATGTTCACACTGCATTAGATCAAGAAGAAGTCGTGGCAACAGTTACTCCTCCTCGTTCAGAAGAAGAGCTTGAATCTTTGAAAGAAGATGTTGAAGAAGATGTTGAAAAAGTTGAAGGCGTCAAGAAGGAAGAGCCAGAAGCAGAAAGCACAGAAACTGAAGGCGCTGCTACTCCAGAGAAAAAAGAAGCTAAAAAAGAATAATTTTAAGGCAAAAGCCAGATGATGGTTTTTGCCTTTATTTTTTTAAAAGATGTCTCAAAAACAAACAATCACGCCAAAAGAATTTTCTGCTATTCGACTTTCATTGCAATTTGGTTATACGATTGTTATTCCATTAGTAATCTTCTTGCTGATTGGCATTTTTCTAGATAATAGATTCAAGACATCTCCATTATTCATTTTTATCGGCGTTATTTTCTCTATCGTTATCTCAACAATAGGAATTTATAAAGCAATTTTACCTTTTTTAGAAATATCTAAAAAATCGGATAATTCTAAAGATAAAAAATAAAGTAGGGAACAAAAATTTTTGTTCTAAATATATAATATGAAGATATCTTTAGTCGCAGAAGAATTATTTCATATCGGAGGTTTTCCTATTACAAATACTTTAATAGTTTCTTGGATTGTAATGGCGGTTTTGGTTATTGTTTCAGTTTTGGCAACTAGGAATATGAAGCTTGTTCCTACAGGTTTGCAGAATTTGATGGAAACAGTAATCGAAGCCTTATTCAAGCTTTTTAATACTATTACTCAAAGTGAAAAATTAACTCGCAAATTTTTTCCGCTTGTTGCCACAATATTTTTATTTGTAATAATGTCAAATTGGACAGAAGCTTTGCCAGGATTAGATAGTATCGGTTTAAAACCGCAACATGAAGTAAAATCAGAAAAAACAATTAGTTCTGGTTTACCAAGCTTAATCGCAATTGCTAAAGCTAATAAGGATACAGAAATTAAACAAGAAGAATCAATAAATTCGTACGAAAATTCTGAAAAAGCTGATACTTTGCATATTGAATCAGAGCCAGGCGAGGAAGATGCCGAAGGCGCAACTGAATCAAAGGATGAAGAACATATTATTCCTTTTCTTCGTTCTCCAAGTTCTGATTTAAATTTCACTTTAGCTTTAGCGATAATCGCTGTTGTAAGTATCCAAGTTTTTGGAGTTGCGCTTGTTGGCTTCAAGCATTATTCAAAAAAATTCTTTAATTTTTCTGGGCCAATCCAATTTGCTGTTGGATTGCTGGAGCTTGTTTCTGAGTTTTCGAAATTACTTTCATTCTCTCTTCGTCTCTTCGGTAATATTTTTGCTGGTGAAGTTTTGTTGATTGTTATTTCATTTTTAGTTCCATATTTAGTTCCGATTCCATTTATGGGTATGGAATTATTTGTTGGTTTTATTCAAGCCTTAATTTTTTCAATGTTAACTTTAGTTTTTCTTACAATGGCTGCAACAGCTGAAGAGCATTAAAATTATTTATTAATTAGTAATTTTCCTAACAGTTAATTGCCGACTTAAAATAAATTCTTTAGTCGAAAGCTTTTAGCTGTTAGACAATAACATGGATTTAGCAGTAGCAAAGGTCGTGTTCGCTGGCATTACAATTGCCATCGGCGCAGTCGGCCCAGCATTGGGCATCGGATTATTAGCTGGAAAAGGTTTACAAGCAATTGGTCGCAATCCTGAAGCAGCTCCAAAAATTCAAACAGCTATGATTTTAGCTATGGCTTTTACTGAAGCTATCGCTATTTATGCATTAGTTGTTGCATTGATTATCAAGTTTGTTTAGTAACTTTTATAGATCAGCACAAGCAATAATTTGTTGCTTGTGTGAATTTGTAAAGATTACGACGAATATTTTTAATTTTTCATTTTTACTTTTTAATTTTCAAACATATGGAAGTCTTTACTCAACTAGGGATCAAGCCATTATTACTAGTAGCCCAAATTATCAACTTTTTAATATTGATGTTTTTATTAAAAAGGTTTTTATATAAACCAATTTTAAAAATGCTTGATGACAGAAAAAAGAAAATCGAAGAAAGTATGCAACAAGCAAAAGACATCGAACAGCAATTACAAAATGCAGAAAAAATGAAATTAGAAAAGCAAGAAGATGCAAAGAAGCAGGCTTCCAAAATCCTTGATCAAGCCAAAAAAGATGCTGAAATGATTAGGAAAGATATCTTGACAAAGTCAGATGATGATGCAAAGAGGGTTATCAAAAAAGCAACTGACGAGATGAAAGGCGAGAAAGAAAAATTACTTAGTGACGTCAAAAAGCAGGCTGCTGATCTTACAATGTTAGCAACTCAGACAGTATTGAAAAAAGGATTGGATGAGCAAAAGCAACGAGAATTAATTGGTGAAGCAATCAAAGAAATCGACAATTTTAAAATTAAGTCTTAAGTAAATTTGTGTCAAAAAGTTTATCAGAGATAAAACAATACGTACAAGCTTTATATGATCTTGCAAGTTCTGAAAATATCTTAGATAAGATAAATTTAGAATTGCGACTTTTTATTGCTAAGACAAATGAAGATTTAAAATTAAAAAAATATCTTTCCAATCCAATCGAAAATATCGTTAGCAAAAAAGCGACAATCAAGGATTTATTTCAGGATCAATTATCAACTTATACTCACAATTTTATTTATATCTTTTTGAAAAAAAATGAACTAGAAATTCTAGAAGCAGCACAAAAATATTTTGAAAAATTGATCAAAGAAAGAAAGAACGTTATTGATGCAAAAATTATTTCTGCAATTCCATTAACAAAAGATGAAGAAAACATTATTAAAGAAAAATTAGCTACTCAAACTAATAAGAAAATTAATTTAAATATTGCTGTTGATCCAAATATTTTAGGCGGTTTAGTTATTCAAACAAGGGATCAAATGGTTGATGCCAGTCTTTTAGGTAAAATCAACAATCTCCGTCAAAATGTTTTATCATAAATTTTAACTTTATAATTTTTTAATTTTTAACTTATGTCTGAACAAATCCTAGATGCTTTAAAAGAAAAAATAAAATCATTTGAAGCAAAAACCAAGCTTGATAAAATTGGCATCGTCACCAAAATTGGTGATGGTATTGCTCAAGTTTATGGCCTTTCCGACTGTGCAAGTTTGGAAATGCTTGAATTCGTAACATCTGAAAATGAATCAGTTTTTGGTGTTGCTTTGAACTTGGAAGAAGATAATGTTGGTGTCATTATCTTGGGAGATTACTTAAAAATTAAAGAAGGCGATACAGTAAAATCAACTGGCAGAATTCTAGAAGTTAATGTTGGTAAGAATTTAGTTGGTCGTGTTGTCAATGCTTTGGGAGAGCCTTTAGATGGCAAAGGTGAAATCAAGGCTGACAAAAATTATCCAATTGAAAAAATTGCTCCAGGCGTTTTAGCTCGCCAAAATGTTGATACTCCAGTTCAAACTGGTATTAAAGCTATTGATTCAATGATTCCTGTCGGTCGAGGACAAAGAGAATTAATTATCGGTGATCGCCAGACTGGAAAAACAGCTATTGCTTTGGACACAATTATTAATCAAAAAGGCAAAAACTTAATTTGTATTTATGTTGCTATTGGCCAGAAAGAATCAAAGATTGCAAGAATTGTTTCTGAGCTAGAAAAAAATGGCGCTATGGAACACACAATTGTTGTTGTCGCCGGCGCTTCTGATCCAGCTCCACTTTGGTACATTGCGCCATACACTGGTTGCGCAATGGGTGAATATTTTATGGACAACAAAAAGGATGCTTTAATTATTTATGATGATTTATCCAAGCATGCTTGGGCTTATCGTCAAATTTCGTTATTATTAAGACGTCCACCAGGTCGTGAAGCTTATCCAGGCGATATCTTCTATCTTCACTCAAGATTATTGGAAAGAGCGGCTCGCTTAAATGAAAAATTAGGTGGTGGATCATTGACTGCTCTTCCAATTATTGAAACACAAGCTGGTGATATGTCTGCTTATATTCCAACTAACGTTATTTCCATTACTGATGGTCAGATTATTTTGGAATCTGATTTGTTCTATGCTGGCACTCGTCCAGCTGTAAATCCAGGTCTTTCAGTTTCACGTGTTGGTTCAGCTGCTCAAACAAAAGCCATGAAAAAAGTTGCTGGCAAAATCAGATTAGACTTAGCTCAATTTAGAGAATTAGCTGCTTTTGCTCAATTCGGATCTGAATTAGATAAAGAAACACAAAACAAATTAGAGCGAGGCAAAAGAGTTACCGAAATATTAAAACAAGGACAATATCAGCCCTTATCAGTTGGCAATCAAGTTTCCATCATTTTTGCAGCTACAAAAGGCTTAATTGATGATATTCAAGTTGAAAAAGTTTCTGAATTTGAAAGCAAATTGCATGAAAATTTCAATAACAATAGAAAAGAATTATTAAAGAAAATTGAAGAAACTAAAGATTTTGATGCAATTGAAGCAGAATTGATTTCGGCAATCGAAGATTTCAAAAAGAATATTGTTCCAAAGGAATGGTTTGTTATTAAAGAGGAAGTCAAACAGGAAGAAAAAATAGAAGCTAAGAAAGAAAAAGTCGAAGAGAAAAAGTAATTTTTCATTTTTAATTTGGAATTTTTAATTTCATTATGGCATCAACTAGAGATATCAAAAGAAGAATAAAATCAATTAATAACACTCGCCAAATCACTAAGGCAATGCAGATGGTTTCTGCTGCTAAGATGAAAAAAGCACAAGTGGCTGCTTTGCGTACTCGTTATTATGCTAATACAGCTCTAGAAGTTCTTGGAAGCATTGCCGAAAATATGCAAGCTGAAGCTCATCCATTGTTAAACAAAAGAGAAGTCAAAAAGATACTACTTATCTTAATTTCTCCAGACAAAGGTCTTTGTGGTGGATTAAATTCCAATCTTTTCAAAAAGGCTTTGCGATTTTTAGACAAAGCAAAAAAAGAAAATAAGGAATTAGATTTTCTTTGCGTTGGTAAAAAAGGAATTGATTTTTCTAAAAAAATTGGCAACATTATTGCTGAATATGAAAAAATTGGCGATAAAATAAAAATTACTGATGCAACTTCTATCGCTCAAATTCCAATTGATTATTTTACAAATGCAAAATACGATCAAGTCAGTATTATTTTTACAGAATATGTTTCGACTTTGAAACAAGAAGTTAGAGAACAGCAAATTTTACCATTTGAAAAAGACAAATTATTAGATATGACTAAGGCTGGAAAGAAAGAAGAAGAAAAGCAAGAAAAAGAAATTCTAGAAAAATCCAAAGCTGATTATCTTTTTGAACCGTCAGCTAAGCAAATTCTAGCTACACTGTTGCCAAGACTAGTTGATATGCAAGTTTTTCAAGCAATTGTTGAGTCAAATGCTTCCGAACATTCAGCCAGAATGGTTGCAATGCAAAATGCTTCTGAAAACGCTAAAGACATGATTGCAGATTTGAGCTTTACTTATAATCAAGCTAGACAGGCAAATATTACAAGAGAGTTAGCAGAGATTACAGCAGGAGCAGAAGCACTCAAAAAATAATTTTCAATTTCCAATTTTCAATTCACAATCAATTTCCAATTTCTAATTTTCAATTAATTTTGAAAATTGGTTTATTGAAAATTTATTGGAAATTGATTATTGAAAATTGTAAATTAATAATTATAATACTATGAATAAAGGAAAAATTGTTTCAATCATCGGTCCAGTTGTCGATGTTGAGTTTGAAGGCGATTTACCAAAAATCTATAATGCTTTGGAAGTTGCTTTAGGCGACAAAAAATTGATCCTTGAAACTCAACAACATTTAGGTTCCAAAACAATTCGCGCAGTTGCTATGGGTTCAACTGATGGATTGAAAAGAAATACCGAAGTTGTTGATACTAATGATGCAATTAAAGTGCCTGTTGGCGACAAGACTTTGGGTCGTGTATTTAATATTTTAGGAGAACCTGTTGATAATAAGGGTGATGTCCAAGTCGAAAAAAGATTACCAATTCATAGAGATGCTCCAAAATTTACGGAACAAGAAACAAAAGCTGAAATTTTTGAAACTGGTATCAAAGTCATCGATTTGATTGCGCCATTCGTAAAAGGTGGAAAGGTTGGTTTATTTGGTGGTGCGGGTGTAGGTAAGACAGTTGTTGTCATGGAATTAATTCACAATATTGCTAAAGTTCACGGTGGCTATTCAGTATTTACTGGCGTTGGTGAAAGAACACGTGAAGGAACAGCTTTATATCAAGAAATGTCAGAATCTGGAGTTTTGGACAAAACTGCTTTAGTCTATGGTCAAATGAATGAACCACCAGGTGCAAGACAAAGAGTTGCTTTGTCAGGTTTGACAATGGCTGAATATTTCCGTGATGAACAAAGAAAAGATGTTTTATTATTTATTGATAATATTTTTCGTTTCACTCAAGCTGGTTCAGAAGTATCAGCTCTACTTGGTCGTATGCCATCAGCTGTAGGTTATCAGCCAACACTTGCTACTGAAATGGGTGAATTACAAGAAAGAATTACATCAACTAAAAAAGGCTCAATTACTTCAGTTCAAGCTGTTTATGTTCCTGCTGATGATCTTACAGATCCAGCTCCTGCGACAACATTTTCTCATTTAGACTCAACAGTTGTATTGGCTCGTAATTTAGCTGAGCTTGGTATTTATCCAGCTGTTGATCCTCTGGATTCAACTTCTACTGTATTAGATCCAAAAATTGTTGGTGAAGAACATTACAAAGTCGCTCGCGATGTTCAGAAAGTCTTGCAGCGCTATAAAGATTTACAAGATATTATTGCGATTCTTGGTATGGAAGAATTATCTGAAGAAGATAAAATTACAGTTAATCGCGCTCGTAGAATTCAACGTTTCTTATCTCAACCTTTCTTTGTTGCTGAGGTATTCACAGGTACATCAGGAAAATATGTTTCTCGAGAAGACACAGTTAAAGGCTTCAAAGAAATTTTGGAAGGAAAGCATGACAATAAGAGCGAAGATGCATTCTATATGAAGGGAGATATTAGTGAAGTCAAATAGAATAACCAATAATCAATATCCAAAGAATAACCAATAATCAAAAATTTAATAATAAAAAATTTTGATTATTGACAATTTGGTTATTGATTATTTTCTGGTTATTGGTTATTGATTATTTAGAATTTTAACGAAATGTCAAAATTAATTCTCGAAATCATCAGTCTAGACAAGCAAGTTTTTAATGACGAAGTTGACTCCGTTGTTTTGCCAACCGAAGAAGGTGAGATTGGAATTCTTCCAAAGCATATTCATCTTGTTACATCATTAGCTCCTGGCGAGATCAAGATAAGACAAGGAAATGAAGAAACAGTTTTAGCTTGTTCAGGCGGTTTTGCTCAAATTAATCCTGACAAGGCAATCGTTTTAGCTGATGCTGCTGAGCATGCTGAAGAGATCGACGAACAGCGAGCAGAAGAAGCTATGAAAAAAGCCAGAGAAACTATGGCAAAGAAGGACATCAAGAAAGAAGAATATGCTGCTGCTGCCGCTGATTTACGTAGATCTCTAGCAAGGCTCAAGGTAGTAAAAAAGAGAAAATCAAAAAGAGCTTACAGATAATTAAGAATTTTTTATTTTACATTGTCATTTTTCGCTTTGATTTTTACATTTTAAATTTCGAACATGCCATACAAATTTATCAATGAACATCATGCCGAAGCTGCTGCAATTTTTTGCATCGATTTTCGTTTTAAAGACGCAACAATAAAATTTATTAGCCAAGAATTAAAAATGAAAAAAGTTGATTTAATTGCTTTGGCTGGTGCATCAAAAACAATTGCTAATCCAAAGGATTTAGCACACAAAAAAACCGTATTCGATCAATTAGAAGTTTCTACAAAACTTCATAATATCAAAGAAATTATTTTGATAGATCATCTTGATTGCGGTGCTTACGGCGGATTAAAAGCATTTGATAATAATCCTGAGAAAGAGAAAAAAGAACACTTTAAGAATCTAAATAAAGCAAAAGCTATACTTGAAAAAAAATACAAAGGAGTAAAAGTAAAACTATTTTTTGCTAATATTAAAAGTAACAAAATTATTTTTGAAAAGGCATAATATTTTTGTTGTATCATATTTTACCTTTATTATATTTTGTGTTATATTAATCCCATAAAATAAAATTACAAAAATATTATGGAAAACAAAAAACCAAGTTTAGACATTCAGCCTAAAAAAACTTATCAAATGAAGCCAACTTTGAATTCAAAGGAAGTTATCAAAAATGATCAAAAAAACGATCTTAAAAAAGAAATACTAGCGGAAAAAAAACCAAATAAGATTATTCAATATTTCAAAGAACATCGTTGGGCGCAAGTTGTTGGAATTATTGTAGCAGTTTTGTTATTGGCAGGAATTGTTTTTGGAATTTATTGGCTAGTTACAAAAGACAAAGGTATAACATTCAAAGAGCAATTAAAAATGGCTAAAGAACAACCAAAGGAAATGGCAAGACGTTTAGATGGAGTTATCGTTCCAACTGCTGATGCTAATAAATATCCAGTTGCAGTGATGATTGAGAATTTAGTTGACGTTCGTCCACAACACGCTTTAAGCCAAGCTCAAGTTGTTTATGAAACAGTTGTTGAAGGAAACATCACCCGCTTTATGGCGCTATATGCTGGAAATCAAGCTGATGAGATCCATCCTGTTCGATCAGCTCGTCCATATTATCTTCAATGGGTTTCAGAATATGATGCTTTGTATGCTCATTGCGGTGGTTCACAAGAAGCACTTGATGCAGTTAGAGATTTTGGCCTAGAAGATCTTGATCAGATTGGTGTTGGTGCTCCATATTTTTGGAGAGGCGAAGGTGAAGCTCCTCATAATCTTTTTACATCAACAAAAACATTAAATTTAGCATTGCGTGATCGAAAATTAGACACAGTCAAACCAAAATACGATTCTTGGAAATTCAAAGATGAAATCAGAAAAGAAAATCGTCCAACAACTCCCCAAGAAATCAAGATCAATTTCGCAGGCGATTATTCTGTAGAATATAAATACGATCCAGAAACAAACACATATCTTCGTTTCAATCCAATTGGCATTGAACACAAAGATGCAGTCAATGATAGTCAAATTGCTCCAAAAAATGTTGTAATTCAATATGTTCCAAAAGAAGAAGTTATGGATGATTATGGCAGATTGCAATTAGTTGTTACAGGCGAAGGCAAAGTTCAAATTTTTCGAGATGGTGAAATGGTAGAAGGAACATGGAAAAAAGCAACAAGAACAGAT
>JAQVVF010000023.1 GCA_028699085.1 Patescibacteria group bacterium
CAGTATTAACAGACTCAACAGTTACAGGCTTAACAGGCTCAGCAGTTACAGGCTTAACCTCAGAATTAGCAGACTCAACAGTTACAGGCTTAACAGGCTCAGCAGTTACAGGCTTAACCTCAGGATTAATTGGACCTTTTGGTGTATTTGGAGAAGCATTAATGCTTAAAGATTCAGGGTTTATTTTTTTCTCTATTTTTTCCTTATTTTCTTCAATGAAAGGCACCTTGCTCCCTATTTTTTCATCATCTTTTTTTTCATTTTCTTCATTTTTATGAGATTCATCTATTAGTTGGTTTCCTAATTCATTGTCAGTTAATTCATCTCCGCTTACCTTTTTTGCTGAATCATCCTTTAAAAAATCATCATGCGCGAACTCGCCTCTTAAACTGTCAACAACATCCTCGCTTTCAAATGCGTCCTCTTTAGGTTTTTCTAAAGTATCTTTAAGCTTTTGAAGCATTTTTTTCTCGAGTTCGCTGTCCATTATAGCACTTATTAAGAACCGATTATTTTAAAATATTATTAATCCTATCTTTTGATTATGTGCGGAATAATAGGTTGCTTTTTTAAAAGCCATGAATCTTTTGTAAAGAATGCTGCAAAAGTCATTAATTATAGGGGAATTGATGGATTAAGCGTGGTTTCAAAGAAAGATTATTCTATTGCTCATCTGCTTCATTCAATAGTGGGTTTTGTCAGGCAGCCTTTGGAAGATAAAGGCAATTACTTGATTGCAAATTGCGAGATTTATAACTATAAAGAGCTTGCAAGAGAGCACAGATTGGTTGTTTCAAATGATGCTGATTTAATGATTAAGCTTATCAATAAAATAGGCTTAAAGAAAGCTATTGATTCTTTTGATGGAGTTTATGCTGCTTGCTATATAAAAAAAAGCAGGGTTTATTTGTTCCGTGACAAGTTAGGTGAAAAACCCGTATGGTTCTCTAAAAGCCCTTTCTGCTTTGCCAGTGAAAAAAAAGCCCTTGAAATTAATGGGGTTAAGTGCGCTGTTGAGCTTAATCCAAGAAACCTGTTAGTCTATGATTTTAAAACAAAAAAAGCTAAGTTAGAATATTTAGGATTTTTAAAAAATGAAACTGTTAAATCTGGTGATTGGAAAGAGAAAATTAAGCAAGCCTTGGTTGATTCAGTGAGAAAAAGAATACCTAAAGGGGTGAAAGTTGGAGTGTTGTTTTCAGGAGGCATTGATTCAACACTGATTGCATACATTCTCAAAACTTTAGGTGTTGATTTCACATGCTACACTTCGGGCATTAAGGAAAGTGAAGATGTTAATCAGGCAATAAATGCTGCAAGGCTTCATTGTTTCAGGCTTAATGTCAGCTATTTTGACCAAGATGATGTTAAGAAAGATTTGCCTCAAATATGCAGCATCATTGAATCAAACAATGTGGTTAAGGTTGGAGTCAGCATACCATTTTTTTACGCATGCAAAGCTGCAAAAAAGGATAAAGTTAAGGTTATTTTTTCAGGTCTTGGAAGCGAAGAAGTTTTTGCAGGATACAAAAGATTTGAATCATCAACAAATATTAATGAGGAATGCCTTTATGGGCTTAAGCAGTTATATGAAAGGGATTTGTACAGGGATGATTGCATAACAATGTATCATAATTTAGAGCTCAGGCTGCCATTTTTGGATCATAATCTTATTAATCTTGGCCTAAGCCTTCCTTCTGAGCTTAAAATAAATGATTCTGAAAAAAAAATAATACTTAGAAGTGTTGCCAAGGATTTGGGAATTGATGAGTCAGTTTATAATCGCAAAAAAAGAGCTGCGCAGTATGGCAGCAGAAGCGACAAAGTTTTGGAAATTTTAAGCAAGGAGTATTTAGGCAAGTCTGATTATTTAAAATCAGTAAGAAGTATTTCTAATTTAAGGCTTGGAGTGCTTTTTAGCGGAGGAAAAGACAGCAACTTGGCAACTTTTATTATGAAAAGGCAAAACTATGAAATTTCTTGCTTAATAACCATGATTAATGAAAAAGATTATAGTTACATGTTTCAAAAAGCCAATAAGGAAATTATTAAACTGCAATCAAATGCGCTGAATATTCCTGCAATTTTTGGAAAAACTGTTGGGATAAAAGAAGAGGAGCTAAAAGATTTGAAGAAACTGCTAAGGAAAGCAAGAGATAAGTATTGCTTGGATGGAATAATTACAGGAGCCTTATACAGCAGTTATCAAAGGAACAGGATTTTTGAGCTGTGCGAGGAATTAAACCTGAAAGTGTTCAGCCCTTTGTGGCATAAGGACCAAGAGCAGGAGCTAAATGAATTGCTTCAGAATAATTTTGATTTCATTATTGTTAAAACTGCAGCACTAGGATTGGATGACAAGATTTTAGGCAAGGTTATCACAAAAAAAGAGGTTGAAAAATTAGTTGAGCTGAGAAATAAGTGGGGAGTTAATGTTGCAGGAGAAGGAGGGGAGTACGAATCAATTGTTTTAAACAGCCCATTGTTCAATAAAAAAATTGAAATAATTGAATCTGAAACCGTTAAAGAAGATGACAATTATGATTATTTAATCAAGAAAGCCAAGCTTGTGAAAAAGTAATCTAGCAGCTTTCAAAGCATTCAATATTAAGTTCTTTTCCGCTGCATTCCATGTAGCATTCTTCATAACCGTTGTCTTCGCAGATGTAGTCGCATATTCTGTAAAATTTTTCAGAAGAACATGACTCATAACAATTAAAATATGAATTGTCCATTATGCATGAAGCCGAGCATGCCGGATTCTTGCCTAAAAAGAAAGCACAAACATCATTGCATGAAGAGTAATAAGGAACTGGAATGACTGTGCCTGACATTTTTGAGCCAAAATAATCATCAATAGTCCATGATTTTCCATTTTCTCCTAAGTCATCAACTTTTGGAGAATAACTCTCAAGCAGCTCAATAGTATTATTATTCTGCCAAACACTCAGTTCATAATCATTGGTGTCAATATAGTTTTCTTTGGTGTTGCTTCCTTCAACCAATACATTGGTTGCATCATATATAACCCATTCATTTCCTATTTTTACCTCAGCCCAGTAATGCTCAGGAGTCTCTTTCATGACTTGCCTTATCAGTTCATACGGGTAATCCATTCCTTTTTCTTTTAATTTAACAATCAAGTCATTGTATTCTTCCATGCCAAGGCCTGTTGCATATTCCAAAAGCTCCGGATTTTTATCAGACGGCTTTGTAATAGAGTTCATAATCCTGCACTCCAAGCCATAATATTCAGCTATTGAGCAATAGATTATGGCAAAATCAAAGCATAATCCATAAATCCTTCCGTTCTCAACCTTTTCCATTATTATTTCCTTGCTTGGATAAATCCCTGGAAAAGCATAATTCCACCTTATTGAGTATGAAGAGTCGGGCTTTGATGCGTCATAATCAATGTTGATTATTTGCCAATTATTAATGCACCCAGCAATTTCTGAATCATTGCCTTCGCATTCAATCCCTAAATATGAAATATCTGTTCCTAAAAATTTTGATACTGGGGATGAAAATGAGAATTCCTCGCTTCCGAATATGCCTGAAACGAACTGATTGATTGAATCATTTATTCCTTGGCTTAAATCTTGGGCTACTTGATTAGAAATATTTGACATTGTGCCATTGATTTCGCTTATTATTCCCAAAGTAATGTTTGATACTGTGTTGTTTACAGCTTCTTCAACAGCTGTGCACCCGCTGAAAAGAATTAATATTGATAAAAATAAAAAAATCTTATTCATATATTTTTGATTAAATGTTAAATTATTATAAATCTTTTCGTGGAATTAAACAAGTTTTTTTTATTAATAGTTACGTATTTCGAAGTTTTTTTCAAAATATTTATAAAAACTAAAGCTATTTGATTTAGAAAAAAAAAGATTTATAATATCTCAGCACATTATTGTGAGTATGGTAGCAAAAAAAGTAAAATCAAAGGCAAAACCAAAAACAGGATCAAAGACTAAAAAGAAAAAATAATTGAATTTTCAAAAGGTTCAATTTTTTACTAAATTATTTTTTTATTTATTTTTTTTATTTATTTCAATTTCATCCAGTCTTGGGAGAAAAAAGCTTTATAATTAATCAATTAATATTATTTGTTATGAATTGCGGAAGTTGCGGAGCATGCGGCGGTAAACCAGCTCCAAAGAAAAAATCTAAGGATAAGAAGAAATCAAAGAGCAAAAAATAATTGATAACTTAAATTTTCAATCTTTTTGCTCGTTTTATTGTTTTTTTTGTTTAATTTTTTAAGAAAATTTTTATTATTATTCATTCACTCATAATATTTATAAGCTATTGAGAAGTATTTAGAGTTATGGCAAAAAAGGACAAGTTAACAAAAGTGCTTTTTTCAGACAACATCTTGGATTTGTTCATGGAAGGGGCTAAAATAACCCTATTAACCATGATTGTTTCCATTCTTACAATGTGGCTAGTGTCAATATTCACAAACCAGATTGCTAGTATAAACATGGGATTAATGATTGTTGTTAGCACTGGAATAGCCATTTCATTCGGAGCATACACAATATATGAAATGACTATAAAGCAATTAAAAGATTGAAACTTTTTTTCTTTATTTTTATATTATTTTTATTATAAAAAAAGCATTAATTCTGAATATTTTAAAAAAAAAAAAGAAAAAGAAGTTAAAAAAAATACTATCTTTATTCTACTACTGAAAGTCCGTTAAGCACTCCTGATTCTACTTTAGGCAATGGTGAACCATAAACAGTGAAGTAAATGTCAATATCTGCATTTACTTTGCTTCCTGCTACTAATCCAGCGCATATGTCTGCTGCAGCTCCAGAAATTGATATTTCTTTGGTTGCTGA
>JAQVVF010000006.1 GCA_028699085.1 Patescibacteria group bacterium
TACAAGAATTTGTTAATTACTACAATTGTCAACGACCTCATAGTGGCATTAATGATCTTACTCCTTTACAAAGAATCGCTAATTATTTTTCCCAAAAAAGTGTAAACAACGCTTGACTTTCTTACATTTTTATTTGACAATAATTTTTGTTTGTGTTAGTATTTTAGATACTTGAAATGATACAGGAGGGAAGAATGGAGACAAAATCCAGAAATCTAGCAATTGCAACTGTTTGTGTCGCAAAAGCAACTACTTTTACTCTTGACCGCCTGACAAGTATCGATGAAGAAAAATATGCTTTGGAAGCAACTGAAAATGGTTATTCGATTAGATTTCATAGATTTTCAGTTGGCTTGTACAGGAAAGATAACACTTATTATTTTAAGTCTGATGAAGGCGTTGTTGTGAAAGATGAACCTATCGCAAAAAATATGACAAGAGCAGCAAATACGCTTTTTAATCAGGTAATGATTGTTTTGGCAAGGCAGACAGGAGGAGGACAGTGATGCAGGTTGATGACCAGATGGATATGACACGTTTTGCAAATAGAAGAGAAGCTCTTCTGAAATGTGCCGAAATTACTGACCTTTCAGAAGACGCAATTTCTTTGCTGCATGCGCGACAGATCAGAACTATTGCTGATCTAGTGAAGGTTGCTAACAAAGATTATTTTTGGGAAAGAATGTTGAGAGCTGATATTGCAATTTTTGATAGATTTTTGCGAAACCATGCCTTGCATCGCTGGATGAGCGAGCAAGAAGTAGACGCACTTTTGACTTAACAGGTTTTTACCTGTTTTTTTTATTGACTCACCAACTAATACTTTATCAAATATCATCGAATGCATTTTCGAATAATGCGCTTTATAAATATTTGTCGCTATAAATTGCCAATAAGTTGGCTTATAGGTATTATTCAAAAAAACATAAGAGCCATTTGAAAAAGTATTGGAGCAAGGCCATAATTCTCTTGCCAAGAGTTAAAAAACTAATTATAATGGTCTATATGAAAAACACTAAACAATTAAAGACACTTGACAATCTTGTCAGTGAAAAAGTCAAAGAGACAGAAATCGAGCAGAAAAAAGAGCAGGAAGCTCTAATGAGCCAATTAGAAAATCAGGTTGTACCAAAACCTGGCGATACTTTGGTTGGCAAAGTTATTGAAATGTCGAAGAATGCTGTTTACATTGATCTAGGCCAATATGGTATTGGCGTAGTTCGTGGCAAAGAGCTTTGGGAAAGTTTAGACGTATATGGCGAATTGAATGTTGGCGATGAAGTTGAAGCCACTATATTAGAAATGGAAAATGAAGAAAATATTTTGGAATTAACATTCAGAAAAGCAACAAAGAAAGAAGTTTGGGATGAATTAAACGAAAAAAGAGACAAAAGAGAAATCATTACAGTCAAAATACAAAGCGCAAATAAAGGCGGATTATTAACAACATTATTTGGAATTCCTGCTTTTATGCCTGTATCTCAATTGACACCAGAACATTATCCTAGAGTTGAAGGCGGAGATCAAGACAAGATTTTATCTAAATTACAGTCTTTCATCGGAAAGAAAATGAAAATTCAAATTGTTACAGCAGATCCTAAGGATGAAAAGTTGATTATATCTGAAAAAGAAGCTGCATTCACAAAGCAAAAAGAAAAGATCGGAAATGTGAAGGTAGGCGATGTTGTAGAAGGCGAAGTTTCTGGAATTGTTGACTTTGGTATTTTTGTAAAATTTGATGGTCTTGAAGGATTAGTTCATATTTCTGAATTATCTTGGCAAAGAGTTGATGATCCAGCTAATTTGGTTAAGATTGGCGATAAGGTAAAAGCAGAAATTATTGGAATTGAAGATTCAAAGATTACATTATCAATAAAGAAATTACAAAAAGATCCTTGGATTGAGGCAGTAAAGAAATATAAAGTTGGACAATTGGTAAAAGGAATTGTAAAAGAAGTTAAACCATTCGGTATTTTTATTCAACTTGATAAAGATATTCATGGATTAGTCCATGTTTCTGAATTACCATTCAATATTACTGATGCAAAAAAAGAATTAGTAATGGGATCAGAAAAAGAATTTAGAATATTATCGATTGAGCCAGGAGAACACAGATTAGGATTAACTTTAAAATTAGATTCGGAAAAAAAAGAAGAAGTTGCTGAAGAAAAGGAAGAAAAAAAGGAAGTTAAGAAAGATAAGAAAGAAGAAAAACCTTCTGAAAAGAAAAAAGATAAAGAGAAAAAAGAATCTAAGAAATAATAAATTTGAAGCCAGCGTGAAAACGCTGGTTTTTGTTACCTGAATTTGATGATTTTTAACTTTAAATCTTAACTGTATTAGAAAGAAAAGCTAAAACCTTGATAACTTTACTGATTAGTGATAAAATATCGCTACTTATGCTAGATCAAGTTTTAAAAACAATTAAAGATAATAATCTAATCCAGTCTTCTGACAAGATTGTTTTAGGCTTGTCTGCTGGACCAGATTCTGTTTGTTTGCTTACACTTTTGGCTAAATTAAAACAAGAATTAAATTTTGATTTAGTATTAGCGCACGTAAATTATAATTTGAGAGGAAAAGATTCTTTTTTGGATATGATTTTGGCACGTAAACTAGCTGAATTGTATAATTTGCCAATTTATGTCAAAGAGGTAAAAGATTTAGGATTAGAGGTAAAAGGTCTAGAAGAAAAATGTAGGCAAATTAGATATGATTATTTTAATGAGATTTTAATTAAAGAAAAATGTAATAAGATTGCAGTTGCACACAATAGAGATGATGATGCAGAAACAATTTTAATGTTTTTTTTAAGAGGCTCAGGATTAAAGGGCTTGAGCGGAATTAAATATCAGCAAAATAATATTATTAGACCTCTTCTGGATTGCTATAAACGCGATATTTTACTTTATTTGAAAGAAAATCATCTAGAATATAGAGTTGATAAAACTAATTTTCAAAAATTATATTTGAGAAATCGAATTAGACATGAATTAATTCCGTTTTTAGAGAAAGATTATAATCAAAATTTAAGATCAACTATTTGCCAAAGCGCCAAGACATTGAAGGATGATAGCGACTACATTGAAAAAGTTGCGAAGATTAAATTGAAAGAATTAAGTTTAGATGAAAATTATTTGAAACTGGAAGAGTTTTTGGCTTTAGATAAGTCTTTGCAAAGAGCAATCTTAAGATTAAAATTAGCAAAATATAAAGATATTAGCTTTCTAGATCTTGAAGAAGCATTAAGAATTTTGAGAACAGCTAAAAATGGATCAATGCGACAAATTAAAGGGTTGCAAATTCGAAAGGATTATGACAGAATTATGTTAGTTGCCAGTTGACAGTTGTTAGTTACGTGACTTACAACTGCTTACTTACAACTTATAACTAATTTATGAAAAAAATACTTAAAAATTTTTTATTGGCAATTTTAGTGTTTTTTATAATTGCATCAATTTTTGCTTTTTATAAAACTCCTTTAACAAAGACTGAAGAGATATCCTTGACTCAACTAAGCCAGAATATTAATGATAGCAAAGTTAAGCAGATTACTATCTCCGGCAACGATTTAAAAATTAAACTAAATGATGACAAGGATTTAGTTGCTAAAAAAGAAGCTGAAACCTCTTTGACTAATACATTGAAGAATTATGGAGTAAAAACTGAACACTTGGATAAAGTAAATATAACAGTAACTGAAGATACTGGGTTTACATATTGGATGGCAAATATTTTGCCTTTTGTATTGCCTTTCTTACTTGTAGGTGTATTTATCTGGTTTATGGCAAGAGGATTACAAAAATCAAATTCAAAAGCAATGATGTTTGGTGAATCTAGAGCAAAAAAATATGAGCCAGAAAAAGGAAAAAAGAAAATAACTTTTAAAGATGTTGCTGGCGCAAAAGAAGCGAAAGAAGAATTATGGGAAGTTGTAGAGTTTTTAAAAAGCCCAAAAAAGTTTTCTGAACTTGGCGCTGAAATTCCAAAAGGAGTATTATTGATTGGACCTCCAGGAACAGGAAAGACCTTGTTAGCAAAGGCTGTTGCCAATGAGGCGAATGTGCCTTTTTATAGCATTTCTGGTTCTGAATTTGTGGAAATGTTTGTTGGTGTTGGTGCTTCAAGAGTTAGAGATTTGTTTGATAAAGCGAAAAAAACTGCTCCATGCTTAATTTTTATTGATGAAATTGATGCTGTTGGCAGACACAGAGGAGCAGGACTTGGAGGATCACATGACGAAAGGGAACAGACTCTAAATCAGATTTTGTCAGAAATGGATGGATTTGTCCCAAATTCTGGAATTGTGGTGATTGCTGCGACAAATAGACCTGACGTTTTAGATCCTGCTTTACTTAGACCAGGAAGATTTGATAGAAGAGTCATTTTAGATTTACCGGATATGCAATCAAGGGAAGCAATCTTAAAAATTCATGCAAAAAATAAACCATTAGATAAAGAAGTTGATATAAAGGTATTAGCACAAAGAACTCCTGGATTTTCTGGAGCAGATTTAAAGAATTTAATGAATGAAGCTGCTATTTCGGCTGCAAGAGAAAATAAGAAAACAGTAAGCATGAAACACTGTGTAGATTCGATTGAAAAAGTAATGCTTGGACCTGAACGAAAGAGCTTTATGTTATCAAAAGAGGAAAAGAAGATTGCTGCTTATCATGAAGCTGGACATGCTTTAACTTCACACTTGTTGCCGAACGCTGATCCAGTACAAAAAATTTCTATTATTTCCAGAGGACAAGCTGCTGGTTATACGCTTAAATTACCAGAAAAAGAAAAACATTTTCATGCTAAGGCTGAATTTTTAGATGATTTAGCTGTATTATTGGGCGGATATGTGGCTGAAAAATTAACCTTTGGTGATGTAACAACTGGCGCCACTTCTGATCTAAGGCAAGTAACTGCTGTTGCTCGTAAACTCGTGACTGATTATGGCATGTCTGATCTTGGTCCAATGACTTTTGGTCAAAAAGAAGAATTAGTATTTTTAGGAAAAGAAATTGGCGAGCAAAGAGATTATTCTGAAGCAGTTGCTGCTGAAATAGATAAAGCTGTACGTGGATTTGTGGAAAGTGGTTATAAAAAATCACAAGAAACTATTGAGAATAATAAAGCTAAGCTTGAAAAAATTGCTAATGCTTTAATTGATCATGAGGTTATTGAGAAGGAAGAATTTAATAAATTAATGTCCGATGAAAACAAGAATGATGTTGCCAAATAAACGATAACTAAATATCGAATATTAAATATTGGAGGGATGGACAAGAAATATCTAAAATTAGGTGATTTGCCTGTTTATAGAATGTCTTTGGAATTAAGCAATTATTCTTGGATTATTTATGAAAGCTTAGGCTGGCAAGACAAAAAAGTATTTGGCGATCAATATATTCGATCAATTGATTCTATTGGCGCTAATATTGCAGAGGGATACGGTAGATATCATTATAAAGACAGAATTAAATTTTATTATAATGCAAGAGGTTCGCTTATTGAGGCAAAACATTGGTCTTTATTATTAAAAAATAGAAAGAAAATTTCTAACAAAGTTTTTAATGATTTATTACAAAGGCTAAATAATATTCACAAAAGTTTAAATACTTATATCAAAATGTGCTATCCTAGATAATATTTAATATTTATTATTCAATGTTCTAAAATCAAACATATGGATTATATAAAACTTGTAAAACGTAGTTTAATTTTAACCTGGAAATACAAGTTTCTTTGGATTTTTGGTTTGTTTATTGCTTTAGTATCTGGAGGAACTGGAATGAATTCAAGTTATGATTTTGGCAATAGTACAAAAAATACTAAGGAATTAGGTTTTGAAAATGTCCAAAATTGGATTTCTTCTGACATTAATCAATACTTATTTTGGATAATAATTATTTTGATTGCTTTATTTGTGATTTTTTTAGCATTATGGATTTTATCAGTAATTTCTCAAAGCGCTTTGATTGGCTGTGCTGACAAGTTGGATAAAGGAGAGAAAACAAGTGTTAAAGATGGAATTACAATTGGTAAAAAATATTTTTGGAGAATATTTGGAATTTCATTGCTTTTTGGCGCAACGATATTTTTGTCGTTCATAATTCTTGGCGTACCTGTATTTCTGCTTTTTTATTTTCAATTATTTGGTAGAGCAGTTTTATTGCTAATGCTAGCATTGCTAATTTTTGTACCTGAAGCGATTTTTTTATCTTTGATTATGAATTATGCTGTGAGAGCAATAGTTTTGAAAGATAATAAAATTATCGAATCCATAAAGACTGCCTATAAATTACTCATTAACAATTTCTGGCAGACTATCGTTGTAACATTAATTTATATTGGTATTAATATTGCGGTTTCAATTGTTATTTTTATTGCGATATTTTTATTAGCTGTACCAGTAATTGTTTTAATATTACTCACTAAAGCTTTACTTGGATCAATTGTTTTTTGGATTTGTGTTTGCCTTGTAGTATTATTGATGATAGCTTTGACATTACTAATGAAAACTTTATTGATAACCTTCAAGTATAATCTCTGGACTCTGACTTTTAAAGAATTAAAAAATAAAAATGACTAGCTGTTGCTAGTCTTTTTTGACACATAAGTACTGATAAAAACGAAAAGATCGATTGTGAGAAAGAAAATGAATCCCAATAAATAGAAAATATGCAACCAGCTTTGAATTTTACTGTCAATCAGGAAAACTGGCGGAATTAGTGAAATCATATTTATTGAGATTAAAGCTCTACGAAGATTCATCAATAAATAAGGAAAGACTAAAATATAAAGACCGATAAAGCAGACAAAACTAATCAAATAAAAATTATCGATTGGAGATGGAAATCTGAAAGAACCTATGCCAGACCAGATTATGCCAAGACCCCAAAAGATTGATTGGAAATCAGTAATGAATTGAGTGAAACGGCTTTGTTCGAACATTTTTTCCTCCTTTTTATTGCAAGGTACGAATATAAAATATTAATATTATTTTTACTATAAATCAACAACAAATGGCTGATTTATTATCTAAATTAGATTTTGGCCAGCTAAAAGCAGCGACCTCTAAATCTAAGCATATCCTTTGTTTAGCCGGTGCAGGCTCTGGAAAAACACGAGTTTTAACGTCTCGTGTTTTTAATTTGGTAAAAAATAATATCAAGCCAGAAAATATCCTAGCAATAACTTTTACACGAAATTCCGCAAAAGAGATGCGCGAAAGATTGCAAAAGATGGGAGTTGATTCAAAAAAAATATGGTGCCAAACTTTTCATGCAGCTGCTTTTAAAATTTTGCGTGAAAATTATAAATCTGTTAAAAAAATTAGAATTATAACTGATAAAAATCAAGATCAGCTATTTAAACTTTGTATTGCTAAATTATGTTTAAATAAAAAATTTGCCTTATGCTACCAAGATTATTTGAAGGAAAACAATTGGCCAGAATATTTGTTTTTTGAGCAGATAACAAAAGTAATTAAAGAATGTAAATCAAGATCGTTAACTTTGGTTGATGTAATTAAACGAGCAAAACTGATTTCTGATGATGATGCTAAAAATTTTTATAGATTATTGTATTTAATTTTTAAATTTTACCAGAAATATTTGTTTCTAAATAACTATTTTGATTTTGAAGATTTGATGAACAAGGCAATCGAATTACTTTCGCAGGATAACCTAATTTTGCAGCATTATCAGAATAAATTTCAACATATTTTAGTTGATGAATTTCAAGATGTTAATTTTACACAAGTTAGGTTTTTAAATTTACTAAATAATAAGGATAATAATTTATTTGTGGTTGGCGATGATTGGCAGGCAATATATGGTTGGAGAGGAGGAAATATTGGCTACATTTTGGATTTTCAACGTAAATACCGTGATTGCGAAAAAATCATCTTACCGTTCAATTACAGAAGTGATGGATATATCGTGAACGCTGCTTCTAAAGTGATAAGAAAGAATAAACGTCAATATAAAAAGAAAATAAAATCTTTCTGGCCGCATAAGAATAAAATTTTTATTTTCAAAGCTAAAGATAAGAAAGAAGAGCTAAATTTTGTACTTAAAAGGATTAAAATCCTTTTGAAAAGATACAAGCAAGAACAAATTATGCTTTTAGGCAGAAATTGGAAAGTATTAGCCTCGTATATTGATAAATTGAAACGAACAAAAGTGTTGATCACGACAATTCACTCTGCAAAAGGCATGGAAAGAGAGGTTGTCTTTATAATTGGTCTTCATTCTGGCAGACATGGCTTTCCATATATTAAGGAAGATTACGAAATTATGAAAGTAATTCGAGATTCCAACATGAATGAAAGACTATGCGAGGAAAGAAGATGTTTTTATGTAGGCATTACTCGAGCAAAAAAAATTCTTTACCTTTGTACTATTAAAAATAGAGAATCTAAATTTGTTGAGGAAATACCGAAAAGATTTTTGAAAATTTTAAATAAAAAAATAACCGTTGAAACGGTTAGGATAAAAGGTCAGAATAGGTGAGCTAGGATTAAGGCTTGTGCTCGAGGTAAGACATACATTTTTCGAATATTTCATGAATTTCTTTTCCATGTAGATTCTCGGTACATCTAAATTCATATTCGCGATCCAAATACTCAATAGACAAATGGTCTGGCAATGCTTCTCCTAGCTCGATATCAGGAACATACAAGCTAAGAAAGATGTCTTCAACACAAACATCGAAACCTTTTTTGATGTTTACGAAATTCTTTCTTTTGGCATACCTTTGATTGTAAATTCTTGTCCATACCTGAATCCAGGATGGAAGATCCAAATATTGGCTCTTTTCCAACCTTCGTAACGCAATTTGCGCTGCTTTTGCAAAATGCTCAGCACTCGATGAATTTGCGACAATAGTCAATATGCTCTTTACGATTTCAAGGCAATCGATTTGTAACATTTTTCCTCCTGTTGTTTCCTTGGTGCTGTATTTACAGCTTTTTAGTATATGTTAAATATACTATTCTGTCAATGTTTTAAGCAGCATATATTCCTTCCATGGACAGAATTGAAACTCAAATTTTTAATTTTTTTAGAATTTTTTGCAAATAAAAAAAAGACCAGTGATGGTCTTAAGCCGAAAAAATTTCGAAACGAACAAAATGAATGGAAAGAGTATTAATAATCATATCACGACAATCTCTTTCAACTCGACCTGTTTGAGTCCCATTTTGCATTGAATCATGAACGGATCTGACATTTTTCATGTAAACAAGATTGCCTTCCACACTGTAAACATACCCGATAAATTGCATTTGAACATAGCCTGGAGTGTGAAGAAGGCTTGGTCTATTTTCAACTGCAATGACAGTTCTTCCGATGAGCTCTTGCATTGCCCTTCCTCCTCTTCGTGCGAGTGAAATTATGGATATATTAATTTAGCATAAAAATATTGTTTTGTAAAGATTTTAGTTTCTACCCTTCCCGCGAGAGTGGTTCGTACAAAAAACTTTAAAGCCTTTTGAAACGAAATCCCTGCCATGGGCAGGGTAGAAATTTTTCATTTTGAATTTTGCATTTATAATTTTTCTGGTGGGCCCGAGCTGACTCGAACAGCTGACCTTTACGATGTCAACGTAACGCTCTAACCAACTGAGCTACGAGCCCACATTAATTTGCAAAATGGCGGTATCTAATTTGAAATATTAACTCCTTTACGATGTCAACGTAACGCCTGCCTGCCGGTAGGCAGGCTCTAGACAACTGAGCTAACCGCCCCGTTTTAATAACAAAATAACTAAATTATAAATAACAAAATTTCGGTAATTTTTCATTTTGAATTTAGTTATTTTTAATTCGAACTGGGCCTGGTTGGGATCGAACCAACGACCAATCGGTTATGCATTTTACTACCACTTTCGTGATTCCTTTCGGATTTGTAATCTGGACTATCTCTTCTCCAAATACTGGAGCTTGCCGTTTAGTCTCTACACCTTTCCAGCACATAATTTTATGTGCTTGGACTTGGCTCGGGATTGCCATAGCATATATGCTTTAGGTTTCCCCGAATTTGACAAGATATACTTAAAGATTGCTCTCTAAGCAGCCCTTTGATAATAATGCATTTTATGTTATACTATAGTTATGATACATGTCATAAGCTGTAAAATTTGTGGAAAAGAATTAAGAGGTAGACAAACGTGCTATTGTAGTATCTTATGTAAAAATAAAGCTGATCAATCTTATCCAGCACAAAAGAAGCGAGGCATTGCAAGAAAAATTGAACTTATTAATAAATTAGGAGGTAAGTGTACTATCTGCGGATACAAGAAAAATTTAGCAGCTTTAACTTTTCATCATAAAGTTCCTAAGCTTAAAAAGTTTAAACTTGATATGAGATCTTTATCTAATAGGAAGCTATCTCTAGTTAAAGATGAAGTCAAAAAATGTATACTGATTTGCCACAATTGTCATGCAGAGCTTCATAACCCTAAACATAATTTAGCATTATATCGTTAAGCCGACCGCTCGTACCACTGAGCTACAGGCCCAAGATAAATTAATTGTTAAAAGTGCTAGTTTAAATTTATCTCATTTTGAACTTTTAGTCAATTATATGTTATACTAATTACAAATAAATTAATCTTATGTTAAAACAAAAACCTATTAAAGTTCATGTACCGAAGTTTCTAAGCCCCAAAAATATTTTAAGCCAAGCAGGAATTGCTCAAGACATGAAAGTGATTGATTTAGGTTGCGGATCTGGATATATGGCTTTTGAGGCTGCAAGATTAGTTGGACCATCTGGAATTGTTTATGCAGTTGATATTCAAAAACCTGTTCTTTCCAGCATTAGATCAAATATTCAATTCTATGGATTAAGAAATGTGAAACCAATTTGGGCTGATATTGAAAAAACAAATTCAATAGGGATAGAAGAAAATAGCTTGGACATGGTATTGATTATTATGAATTTATATCAAGCAAGACAACATGATGCAATTCTTTCAGAAAGCTATAAAATGTTAAAACCAGAAGGCAGATTACTAGTTGTTGATTGGAAAAAAGAAGCAATTCCAATGGGGCCAGATGTAAAATTTAGGATTTCTTATGATGTTGCCCGTAAAATGGCACAAAACGTTGGCTTTAAGTATGTCGGTGACATTGAAACAGATCCATATCATTTTGGAATACTCTTCAAGAAATAACAAAATCCAAATTACAAATGTCAAATGAATGTCAAATTTTAAATGATAAAAAAACTATCGGTAATCTTGGCGAGAAATTAGCCTGCAATCATTTGAAAAAGTTAAGTTATATTATTTTAGATAAAAATTTTCGTTCTCGATATGGCGAAATTGATATTATTGCAAAAGATGGAGAAGCGATTGTCTTTGTTGAAGTCAAAACAAGAACAAATTTAGAATATGGTCAACCGCAAGAAGCGGTTGATTTTTTTAAGCTAAAAAAAATGGCAAAGACGATTTATAATTATATCAGCCTAAACAATATACGTGGTGCTGTGAGAATTGACGTTGTGGCAATAAATTTAGACATGACAAAACGAAAAGCAAGGTTGAGGCATTTTAAGGATGCCTTGGCAGAATATTAGGCTGCAACATTGACTTTTTTGTATTTTAGAATAATAATAGCTAATGCCTTTGACAAGGAGGACGAAGAATGGAAAGAGAATTTGGCGATGATCCAATGGATAAATTTTCTAGATTTGAAGTAAAAGAATCTGAATTAGGGATGCTACTTTGTCTTTCGGAGAGAAGGAGCTCTGATAAGCCAGGCCGTTCTTTGCGAGTAATGTTTGATCGCCGTATGCCTTTGACAGAAGATTTTGAATGCGAATATGTTTATTGCGTGTTTTTTGACCAAGAAAATAGTTGGGCTGGCAATCATTACCATAAAGAGAAACATGAGATCGTCTACTGCATGCATGGTAGTTGCGAAGTGATGTTGCGCAGAGCTTCAGGGACTGCTGGCGAAATTGAAACCCACACCTTGTCTGCTAACGCCCATAATGGGATGTATATTTGGCCAGGAGTTGTTCACAAAGTTACTGCTAAATCCGATGGTGCGGTAATACTGGTTATTGCTAATTCACCAAATACGCTAGAGGATGAATTTTATTGCGACGTTTGAAATTCTCTTGCATTTTCCGTACATTATGCTATTATTATGTAAAGTTGAATAAAGCAATATAGAACACTACACAGTGTTCTTTTTTATTAGCTTGCTAGCAAATTTTTTCAAAGTTTGCTAGGATTAGAGTATAAATATTAATTATTATAAATTTATGGCAACAGAATTTGAATTAGCTATAGAACAAATTTGTGAAGAAAAAAATTTAAAGAAAGAAGATGTAATCTCAACAATTGAGGCTGCTTTGGCTGCAGCTTTTCGTAAAGATTATGGCAAAAAAGGTCAATTAATTGAGACTGAATTTGATCCTAAAACTGGTAAAACATTAGTTTTTGATGTTAAAGAAGTTGTGGAAGAAAAAGAAGATCTTGAGAAGGCTGAAAGACAAGTAACAGTAGAAGAAGGAGAAAAATTGAAAAAAGGCGCAAAAGTTGGCGATATTATTAAAACTGAAATTACTCCAAAAGAGATTTCTTTTGGCAGAATTGCTGCTCAAACTGCAAAACAAGTTATTATCCAAAAAATCAGAGAAGCAGAAAGAAATACGATTTTTGACGCATACAAGGATAAAGAAGGCGAAGTTTTGAATGGCACAATACAGCGAATGGAAGGTCAAACAATGTTTGTTGATCTTGGACAAGCTACTGGACTATTATTTCCTACAGAACAAATTAGAGGCGAAGAATATTCTATAGGACAAAGATTAAAAGTATATTTAGTTGAAGTAAAAGAATCAGCTAAAGGTCCTGAAATTATATTATCTAGGTCTCATCCTGATATTGTTAAAAGAATGTTTGAACTTGAAGTTCCAGAAATTGCAGCTGGAGCTGTAGAAATTAAAGCAGTTGCAAGAGAAGCTGGAGCAAGAACAAAAATTGCTGTTGTTTCTCATAAAGAAGAAATTGATCCAATTGGCGCATGTGTCGGTCAAAGAGGGACAAGAGTTCAAACAATTATCAATGAATTAGGCGGAGAAAAGATTGATATTATTTCATGGGATGAGAATCCAGTTAAATTTATTACTAATGCTTTATCTCCAGCTAAGGCTATTTCTGTTCAATTGAATGAAGATGAAAAAACAGCTAAGGTTGAGGTTGTTGAAGATCAATTATCATTAGCTATTGGCAAACATGGCCAGAATGTTAGATTAGCTGTTAAATTGACTGGCTGGAAGATTGATGTTTTGAAAGAAGAAGGCGCTGAAGAAACAAAGACTGAAGAAAAGAAAGCTGATGGAGCAAAAGACGAAACTAAAAAAGAAGAATCTAAAGATAAGGATGAAAAAAAGACAGAAGAACCAAAATCAGAGGCTAAAGAGGAAAAGAAAGAAGAGAAGACTGAAGTTAAAAAAGAAGAAAAAACTGAAGAAAAAGCTAAATAAAACTTTAACAATATAACAATTTAATCTAAGACTATGTCAATCTTTGCGTTGGTATCAGCTTTGGTTGCTCTACTTTTTGCAGGCTATTTGGCTTTGCAAATTAAAAAAGTAGAAAAAGGCAGCCAAAAAATGGAGGAAATTTCAAAGGCGATCAGAGAAGGAGCAATGGCTTACTTAAAAAGACAATACAAGGCTATTGCTGTCTTTTCCGTTATTTTGTTTGTTGTGTTATGGATTGCAACAAACTTCCAAACTGCAATTGGATTCTTGTTTGGCGCTCTATTATCTGCTTTAGCAGGTTTTATTGGAATGAGCATTTCTGTTAGATCAAACGTCAAGACTGCTCAGGCTGCAACAAGAGGATTATCGAAAGCTTTAAGCGTTGCTTTTAAAGGCGGAGCTGTAACTGGCATGGCTGTTGTTGGAACAAGCCTTTTGGGCGTAACTATTTTCTATTTAATTTTTAAAGATCCAATTTTATTAATTGGATTCGGTTTTGGCGCTTCTCTTGTATCATTGTTTGCGAGAGTTGGCGGAGGAATTTATACAAAAGCTGCTGATGTTGGCGCTGATTTAGTTGGCAAGGTTGAAGCAGGAATTCCGGAAGATGATCCAAGAAATCCAGCTGTTATTGCCGATAACGTAGGCGATAATGTTGGAGATTGCGCCGGTATGGCTGCTGATTTATTTGAAACTTATGCTGTAACATTAATTGCGGCAATGCTTTTGGGTGTAACGGTTTCAAATGGCGTAATTTTTCCATTAGCTTTGGGTGGCGTAGCGATTATTGCATCAATTCTTGGAACATTCTTTGTAAAATTGACTGATGAAAATATTATGAAGGCTTTGTACAAAGGTACAATTGCTTCTGCAGTTTTGTCAGCATTAGGTTTTCTAGTTGTTGTTAGGATTTTAAAAGTTGATTTAAATTTATACTTTGCCGCATTAGTTGGCTTGGCTGTAACAATAATTATTACAGTTATTACTGAATATTACACAGGCAAAAATGGACCAGTAAAAGCAATAGCAAAAGCATCCGAAACTGGAGCTGGGACAAATATTATTACTGGATTGGCTGTTGGTCTGCAAAGCACTTGGCCAATTGTATTAACAATTGTAGTTGGTATTTTAGCGGCTTTTTCTTTAGGCGGAGTTTATGGAATTGCAATTGCAGCTTGTGCGATGTTATCAATGGCTGGAATTGTAGTTGCAATTGATTCTTATGGACCTATTACTGATAATGCAGGCGGTATTGCGGAAATGTCTGGCTTGCCAGAAGAAACTAGGAAAATAACTGATGCTTTGGATGCGGTTGGTAATACAACTAAAGCTGTTACAAAAGGTTATGCAATTGGTTCTGCTGCTCTTGCTGCTCTAGCATTGTTTGCTGCATATTCTGATGAAATTATTAATGCTGTTAAAAAGTTTAACCTAAATTTTGATACAGTTTTGCCAGTTGATAATGTCTATGTTTTAGTTGGCTTATTGATTGGTGGAGTTTTGCCTTTTGCATTTAGCTCAATGGCAATGCAAGCTGTAGGCAAAGCTGCTTTCAAAATTGTCGATAATGTTAGAAAGCAATTTAGAGAAAAGAAAATCATGGAGGGTGTTGATAAACCAGATTATGGACAATGTGTTGATATTGTTACAAAAGCTGCTCAAAAAGAAATGATTGTACCAGCATTATTGGCAGTATTATCTCCAATCTTAGTTGGCTTTATACTTGGACCTAAGGCTCTTGGTGGTATGTTGATTGGTTTAATCATTACTGGACTATTATTGGCAATTCAAATGACAACAGGCGGTGCTGCTTGGGATAATGCTAAGAAATATATTGAAGATGGAAATTTAGGCGGTAAGGGCTCAAATGCTCACAAAGCAGCAGTTGTAGGCGATACAGTTGGCGATCCTTTCAAGGATACAGCTGGACCAGCTCTTAACTCTTTGATTAAAGTTATTAATACAATTGCCGTGATCATCGCTGTTCTAGTTGCTCAATATCATATCTTTGGATAAAAGAAGCTTAGATAAAAGAAAAGCCGAAGTAAATCTTCGGCTTTTTTGTATAAAAAAACAGCAGAAAATGCTGTATTAAGGTGCGAAATTACTAGGCAGTAATCTCTGGAGGCTGATTGATTGCTGGATCACGGCCATATAGAAAATGAAGAAGGTTCAATACTTTTTGGCTATCCGGCAGTCGATGATATTCTTGAGTCATGTGCAAGAATTCTGTTTTGTCTGGTCCGATCCACGTGAATTTTCCAAATTTGTCAGGACGAAGGTAATAGACTCCGGGAGAATTTGAGGCAATTGGATCATCAATAGTCAACCTGCCCTCATGATTTCGAAAATGAACAATCAAACCAGATTGTTCGACACGGACAACTTCGAATGTTCCATCATCAGAAATCGTCAAACGAAACATCAAATCAGAAAGCCTGATTCCTTGCTCAAGATAATATTCACGCAATTCGTAAACAGCTTGCGAGATTGGCGGTCGTGCTGACATTTTCCCTCCTGGTCTGCCTTGCGGCTGGACTCAATGAGCAATATCTAATATATCTTATTTTATTATTTATGGCAAGAGCAATAAAAAAATAGCAACTAGTGCTATTTCAAAGGTTCTGGTATTTCAGAAGGTCTCTCTGGTTCTTCATATCTATCAAAGATTATTGGCTCGTCAATACCACCATTATAAGAGATTCTGCAAAGTCCATCCATAATTTGTTGCTGTCTTTCTGGTGTTAATCTGTCCCAAGCAGCATAATCATTTCTTATTGCTGCCAAAAATTCTTCATTAAGAATCCCTACTGGTGTTTTGTCTTCTTTCTTATCTACATCTTTTTCATCAGCCATTTCTGCTTCCTCCTTGTCGTTATGTTGAAAAATTGGAGAAAATAATTTGTCCATTCTTGATTAGAACAAGGTAATCTCCATTGCCTAGCGGCAAAAGTTCCTCTTCTTTGCTTCTTGCTCCATATAAGTGGATTTGGCTTAGACTTTCATCGTGGCTGATAACAGAAATTTCATAAATGTCATTTTTTACAACAGTACTAGCAACAAAATCGCGCTTCAGACCTTTCTTTTCTAAATAACGATTAAGAATCAAGGATAGAGATTTTTTATATGCAATTACTGGAGCTTCGAATCCTAGTTCAGTAAACCTAAGCAAAACTATTTTTTCAGGCTTATCTGCTTCTACGTTTGGTTTGAAATCATTAGGCCAGGAGAAAAAAATTGGATCATTTTCCGGCGGACAAATGTAAATTACTTCAAATTTTTCATCTTCATAAATTCTAACTACTATTCTTAAATCAGAAAATGAAAGTCCTTTTTGTTGATGGACACGTTTTATTTCTTGGACTGCTTTGTGATAGGCTTCATTAGTCTCGGTTCTCATTTTTTTCTCCTTTTCATCCTGAATGATAAAAAGAGCTTAATTCAGTATAATGAATTAACTAATTTTTATCAAGAAAAAAACAGCAATAAATGCTGTTACTTGCAAGTTCTTGGTTTTGAGGCGCAAAAAGGTGCATAAGACTTTGTTGGGATGTTGTAATCACAAGGATGGATAGCATGAGTAATCTGATCAATGAATCCTTGATCATTATGGGCAACAATTGTAAAGACATTATATTCCAGCTCGAGATCGTAATAAATCAAGGAGAAAGGATTCATTCTTACTTCAACGCTTTGCATAAAAGCTATCAATACTGGCTCAAAAAAAGCTTCAACGACAAGATATGAACCATAAATGCGAAAATAATGACTGCCAACTGAATATCTCGTTCTATCGTAAGTTGTGCCATATCCGGATTCAATCTTTGTCTCGTTATCGTCGTCAATTAGAAAAATACAGAAATTATCTGTTTCGCTAATTTCAAGACGGAATCGTAATCTAACTAAACTTCTTCCGAGATGCTTGTATTGTTCTTTGATGAGATTCAGGGCTTGTGCAATCGTTTTTTCGAATGGCATGCCCCCTCCTTTGTGATGAAATGAACTTCTTTGATTATACTACAAATTTCTTTTTTGGCAAGATGCAGACTAAATTGACAAAATATAAAAAAAGATATATAATTGGGAATCCTGAATTTCTCACCCCCGCTTAGCAAAGGAGCAGAGAATGGCAACTCCTGCATCTTGGAAAACTGAACTTAAATTTCGATGGCTGGAGATCAAAAATTTCTTTTTGACAAAAATATGGCCGAAAATCGTTGCAATCAAGAATGGATTGTCAATTTTGGCAAAGATCAAAAGATATATCAGACTGATTACATTTGCAGTTGTGATTATCGCACTTCTGGCGCTGATCGCTGTGTTTAGCAAAGCTCTTTATTCGAATGACAAATCCAAATTTTCAGGCTGTAATTGCAATTCTGAGCCAAGTGTTTCTGATGCAGGAGTTCCTGTCAAGACTGACCCTGAATCGAATGTTCCAAAAGTTGAAAGAACTCGATTTCCAATTGATCCTGATGTTGGCGTAGAAGTTGAACCTGAAATTAAAAAGAAGACTCATGTTCTCGGTGAATCTGCAGAAGCATTCTGGAAAGTTGTGCTAATTCAAGGTGGCAAAAAAGGGAAACAAGTTGAACCAGCCGCTATTGATCACTGGAAAGCTGAACTTCAGTTAATGCGCTATCGGTGCGATAGCTATTATAATGAACGAGTGGAAGTAAATTGCTGGAGAGATGAAAATTATTGTGATGTTTCATTTGTTTCGAAAGTTGCAGAAAAAAAATACAGGATGTTCTTCAGATCAAAAGTTTCGGTCAAAGGCTATGACGAAATCACAGACTGGAAGGTTTATAGCGTAAATCCTGGAGTAATTGGCAAAATGACGATTGAAGATCGAGTCAGTCTCGTTGACCAAATCATTCAAGCTCGGCCAAATTGCAATCCTTTCAATTCGAAATAAAATAAGTTCTTTGTTTAGTCCTCATTAATTTGGGGATTTTTTTTATTGTCTAATATTGACTTTTATGCGAATTTTGTTAGACTTAGACTATATTTAAACAATAAATTAAATAATATTATGAAAGTAAACGTTCAAAAATTACCAAAATCAAGCGTAAAAATCAAGATAGAAGTTGAACCTTCAGAAATTGAAGTGAAATTAGACTTAGCTTCTAAAAACATTGCTAAAGACATGAAAATGCCTGGATTTCGACCTGGTCATATTCCAGCTAACATTGTAAAAAAAGAAGTTGGCGAGATGAGAGTCTGGCAAGAAGCTTGCGCTATTGTTTTGCCTCAAATGTATGCTAAAGCTATAATTGATAATAAATTAGAAGCTATAGGCCAGCCAAAAGTTAACGTCGAAAAGATTGCGCCAAATAATCCGTTAGTTTTTACAGCTGAAGTTGCCTTATTACCTGAATTTAAATTGCCAGAATATAAAAATATTAAGATAAAAGAAAAAAAAGTTGAAGTTAAAGACAGTGAAGTTGATGCTGCATTGAAACAATTACAGACAAGCAGAACACACACATATAAAGTTGAAAGAGAAGCAAAAAAAGATGATATGGTAGTAGTTGATTTCAAAACATTCTTAGACAACATTCCAGTTGATAAAGGACAAAGCGTTGATCATCCAATTGTAATTGGCGAAGGCAGATTTATTCCTGGATTTGAAGATCAACTCGTTGGCTTGAAAGCAAATGATAAAAAAGAATTTAAATTAAATTTTCCGAAAGATTATCATCAAAAAAATCTCGCAGGAAAAGAAGTTGAATTTAAAGTAGAAGTAAAATCTGTTAATGAAAGACATTTGCCAGAATTAAATGATGAATTTGCTAAAAAATTAGGCAAATTTCAGAGCATGGTTGAATTAAAATCAGAAATTAAAAAGAATATGGAATTGGAAGCAAAGGAAAAGGCAAGAGGAAGCGCAGAAATGGAATTAATGGACAAAATTGCTGATAAGGCATCGATTGAGCTTCCTGAAGTTTTAGTTGAAAGCGAATTAAATAAAATGCTAGAAGAATTGAAAGGCATGGTACAGTCATCTGGCGGACAATTTGATCAATATTTGCAAAGCCTAAAGAAAACCGAGGAAGAACTAAAGAAAGATCTAAGAGAAAGAGCTGAAAAGAGAGTTAAAATTGGTTTAATCTTGAGAGAAATTACAAAGCAAGAAAAAATAGCTGTAGATGAGAAAGAATTAGAACACGAAATTGAACATACTGCTTCACATTATCAGCATGATCCAAAGATGGTTGAAAAAATTAAGAGCGAAGATTATAAAGAATATGCTAGAGGATTAATGCAGAATAAAAAAGTATTTGAAATGCTGAGAAAGACTTGCATTGAAGAAGAGAAATAATCAAGATACAAGATACAAATAAATCTCAAATTAAAATAACCAAATTACAAACCTAAAGCGCGAACTAATTGCGCTTTTTTGTTTGATGTCAGAATAGATTGGCATTTTAATTTTATCTGCTATAATGAAAAGCCAAAAATTTTTGGCCAACATAGGAGGCAGAGATGACAAGCAATCGCGCACAGCAGATTAAAGAAAGTCGACAACAGGATCAAGAGACCTTGATGATTCGTCGCGAACGAAAGAAGCAGATTATGAAAATAAGAAAAGAGCGTCGGGCTGCTTATCGTCTGCACATCGACCAGCATAAGGATCACGATGATCTCGATTGCTGGTGGTGCGAGGAACGAGCTTCGGCATTACGCGAACAAAAACTGGAAGAGGAGATACGAGTGCACGAAGCTCTGGGTGAAAACTGGCAGTTTGAACAACAACGTCATCTTCCTGATATAGCTGCTGTACGAATTGCTCAGGGAACCCCAGAAACTGTTGAATGGCTGTCCGCGCTAGTGATGGGCAAATTCCATAGCAACGAGGGCCTTTGCACGCGTAGGGAACTGGTAAGGATGCTCAGTTCTATGGAACTTGTAGTGATTCCAAGCCAGAATCCACACAACATTTCTTCGGTAAGCGATTTGGTTGTTATCGTTGTTCCGTGTTTGGCAGTTCGAGCCGACGGCAAGCTTATCAGAAATGAAAATGGCCGGCGAATTTACCTGCCGAGGTTTTGCTTGCTCTCGTCTGAAGAGGGGCTGCTGGCGGTTCGTCTTCGAAGACAAAAACTGGTCGACATCCTGGTCGAAAGACAGGGTGTTGACTATTCTACTGCCGAGGAATTAGTTATCGTGGCTGAGGACGAAATTTCAGCTTGGCATGATGGCTGCCTATCGCTTGGCGATTTGAGGCCACTGCCCCTTGGAATCGTCAAGGATATGCTACTGAAGGCCACAGCTCAGTTAGAAAAGTTGGAAGAGGAATATTCTACTCTCGTATCTCTTCCGACTCGGTCTAGCAACCCTAAAGACTAGCACCTTCTGTTCTTTGGAGCAAGGGAACAGCCTTATTAAATTGCTGTTCCCTTGGTCCTCTCATAAAACATAAACTTCAGTTTGTGTTTTGCGAAAGGATATAAAAACTCGCATGCTTGCGGGTTTTTTGTTTTTGTTTTTTTAGATTATTTTAGGTATAATACGTAATGGACAAACATTGTTTATTCACTATAATAATTAAAACAAAAACATGAAAGTAAAAGATATCATGACCAATAATGTTGTAACTTGTGATGTTACAACACCAGTGAATTCCGTTGCAAACAAATTAGTTGATAATCATATTACTGGCATGCCAGTAATGGATGGCGAAAAGATTGTTGGCATTATTACTGAAGCTGATTTGATTATGCAAAAAGCAAAAATTCAGATTCCTCAATATATTCAAATTCTGGATAGCTATCTATATCTAGAAGATCCGAGTGAAGTTGAAACTGAATTAAAAAAAATTACAGGGATGACAGCAAAAGAAGTTATGACTTCTAAACCAATAACAATTAAGTCAAATGGTTCTGTTTCTGATCTTGCAACTTTGATTGAAGAAAATCATATCAATCCGATTCCGGTTGTTGATAATGACAAACTTGTTGGAATTGTTAGCCGAGCTGATATTGTGAAGTTACTTGCAAGAGGCTAGCTTTAATTTTGAATTTTGAATCAATTTTGAATATTTAATTTCTAATTTTAATAAGAAATTGTTTTGAGATTTAATATTATAATTTTTAAAATTAATTCGAAATTCGAAATTATGTTAATTCTTGTTGCCGGCCTTCCTGGAGTTGGCAAAAGTACAGTTGGACAAATGTTAAGGGCTAAACTTAGAGAACAGGTAATTGAGTCAGATCAACTTAAACCAACTAAAAAAATGTTAGATGGATTAAAAAATAGAAGTTTTTGGGCAAAAGAAGTCAAAACTTCAGTTTATAATACGTTATTTTCTAATGGGGCGAAAAGATTAATGAATGGTCAAAGTGTTATATTAAATGCAACCTTTTTTAAAAATGTTTATGTTGATCAAGCAAAAAGATTAGCAGAGCTGTTCAAAACTAAACTTTATATTATTGAAGTAAAATGTGATGAAGAGATCACTAAAAAAAGAATTGAAAAGCGTTTTAAAGATAAGGAGAGCGAAGTAACAATGAAGACTTATCACATTATTAAAAGTAAATCTGAACCAATACTTGAAAAAAAGATTACAATTTATAATAACGAGGGCAAAAAAGAACTAGAGAAGCAAGTTAATAAAGTTATTAAAAAAATAAAATAGTTTGTGGTCCGGCCTTTAGGCCGGAACTTCCCAGGCTAAAGCCTGGGCCACATTTTAGGATTAACTTTTTAAATTATGGAAAACTTTTTAAAGGAAGCAATTGAGATTGCAAAAAAGGCAGGTAAATCATTAATGAATGATTACCAAAATTTAAGTGAGAGAGATATTTATGCCAAGGGAAGCAATGAACTTGTAACTAAAGCAGATATTAAAGCTGATAAAATTATTGTTAATTATCTTAAAGAAAAATTTCCAAAGCATAATATTGAATCCGAAGAACAAAACAAAATTGATAATAAATCTGACTATACTTGGGTGATTGATCCTTTAGATGGTACAACAAATTTTATTATTCAAAATCCTTTGTTTGCTGTCTCAATCGCTTTGATTCGTGCAAATGAAATTCAGTTAGGTGTTATTTATGCACCATTTTTAAAAGAATTGTACACAGTAACAAAAGACGGTAAGGCATTGCTATGGGATAAACCGTTAAATGTTTCTATGATTGATTCTGTCAAAGATTCAGTATTGCTTTTTTGTAGTGGACATAAAGCGATGCATAAAGAAAAGACGATTAAGATTTATCAAGAATTTAAATTGAGAGCAAAATCATTGAAATCTTTTGGAGCTGCATCACTTGAATTAGCCTATGTTGCTTCTGGACGCGCTGATGCAATATTGTTACCTGGAGCGCCAATTTGGGATGTGGCAGCAGGAATTTTACTAGTCCGACAAGCAGGAGGCAAGGTAACTGATTTTAATAATGATGAATGGACTGTAAGATCACGAGATACTTTTGCAACAAATGGAAAAGTCCATGAAAATTTGATGAATGATACACAAAAAATTGGACTCTAAATAATCAATAACCAATAATCAGAAAATAATCAATCATCAATAACTAAATAACCAAAAATATGGAGGGTAGAAGGCAACATAATTTTGATTTGGAAAATAGAACACTAGATTTTTCGAAAAGAGTAATAAGAATGTGTAATGCATTACCTAAAAATAATATTAACTTACCTTTGATTGATCAAGTAGTTAGAGCATCTTCCTCTGTTAGTGCGAATTACCGTGAAGCTAACGATGCATTAAGCAAAAAAGACAAATTAAATAGGATGAGAATTTCGAGAAAAGAAGCAAAAGAAAGCCATTATTTCATTGAATTAATAATAGAAAATAATCAAGATATGAAAAAAAGAATATTGAATCTTTTTGATGAAGCTAATCAGCTGAAAAGAATTTTATCAGCGATTATCGATTCTTTATCGAGTACGAAGGATAGTTTTTGATTATTTTTAATTTGTTTATTGGTTATTCTCTGATTATTGGTTATTGATTATTTACATATATGCAATCATTAACTCAAATTGCCGAACAAGTCAAAACTTGCCAAAAATGCGATTTATACAAGCAAGCAAAAAATCCAGTGCCTGGAGAAGGCAACGCACAAGCAAAAATAATGTTTATTGGTGAAGGACCTGGCGCCACAGAAGATGAATTAGGCAGACCATTCGTTGGCAATGCTGGGCAACTGCTTTCAAAACTTTTGGCTCTTGCAGGATTAAAACGAGAAGATGTATATATTGCGAATGTGGTGAAGCATCGACCGCCGAATAATCGTGATCCGCAACCAGATGAAGTTGCAGCTTGCTGGCCATATTTGGAAGAACAAATTAAGTTAATTAAGCCAAAAATTATCATTCCTCTTGGACGTCATGCAATGGCAAGATTTATCCCAATTGGTACGATCTCTAGAAATCAAGGCAGAGTATTCAGACGCGAAATTAAGAATCTAGGAAAATTATATTTTTATCCGATTTATCATCCAGCTGCTGCACTTCATCAGCCAAGTTTGTATCGAGATTTAGAAAATGCTTTCAGAAGATTGCCGGCAGTATTGAAGAAAGTGATGGCAAATTAGACCTTATTTATAATATAAAAACCGCAACATGCGGTTTTTGTTTAGCAAAATCCCTTGCCAAGACCAAAAAAATGAGGTAGAATTATGTTAGCAAGAAATTTTTCATTTTGATTTTTTAATTTTAAATTTTTAACATGCCAGTTCCAAAAAAGAAACATACTAGATCAGCTGTTGGACAAAGAAGATCCCATCACGCTTTGAAACAAGTAAAATTAGCAAAATGTCCAAAATGCAGTAAACCTATTTTACCTCATACTGCTTGTTTAGCATGCGGAAATTATAATAATCGCCAAGTTATTGATATTGAAGCCAAAAAAGCTAAGAAAGCAAAGAAAGACAAAAAGAAACAACAGCAAGCACAACAAAAGTAATTACGAATAACCAATAAACAATAAACAGAAAATAATCAATAACCAAGAATAGAATAATCAGAAATTTTTGAAATTTGGTTATTGGAAATTGTTAATTCTTTGGTAATTGATTATAGGTTATTCGTTAAAATATTTGAGTAACATAATTAAAACAAAAAATCATGTCTAATAGGCACCTTCTTAGAACAGTAGCATTACAAACACTCTACGAGTGGGATTTTTATGGTAAAGATGATAAACAACTATCCAAGTTTTTGAAACAAAATATGGAAGAGTTTGCACCTGGTGCTGAAGAGCCTAATTTTGCAAAAGATTTGTGCTTAGGCGTAATTAAAAATATTAATGACATTGATAAAATAATTACTGATGCTGCTCCTGATTGGCCACTAGATCAAATTACCATGGTTGATCGCAATGTTTTAAGAATGGGCGTCTTTGAACTACTTTTTGACAAAAACATACCGCCGAAGGTAGCAATTAATGAGGCAATTGAATTAGCAAAAATGTTTGGCGGAAAATCATCAGGAAAATTTGTGAATGGAGTGCTAGGAAGTATATTTAGAAAGATGGAAGAGGAGATTGCGAAGAATAAAAAATAATTAGAATTTTCAATTTTCAATTTACAATTTACAATCAATTACCAATTACCAATTTTCAAATAACTTGAGAATTGATCATTGAAAATTTTTTGTAAATTGATTATTGTAAATTGAACATTTGCGCTATGGATAAAGATTTTACATTACTAGAAAAAAATATTGGAATTAAATTCAAAGATATTAAATTGCTAAACCAAGCATTGGTTCATCGTTCTTATTTGAATGAAAATACGGCATTTAAGCTTGATAATAACGAAAGATTAGAATTTTTAGGAGATGCAGTGCTTGAATTAGTGGTAACTCAACATTTATATAAAAATTACTCAAATCCAGAAGGAGATCTTACGAACTGGAGATCAGCACTTGTAAACACAAACATGCTATCAAAGCAAGCGAAAGCTTTGGATTATGATAGTTTTTTATATTTGTCTCGTGGCGAGGCAAAAGATACTGGCAAAGCAAGAGATGTTATTTTGGCAAATGCTTTCGAAGCTGTTATTGGTGCAATCTATCTTGATCAAGGCTGGGATGTTGCCAAAGATTTTATTGAAAGAAAAATAATTGCTGAATTAAAAAAGATTTTAGACGAAAAATTATATATTGATCCTAAATCCAGATTGCAAGAAGAAATACAGGAAAAACTAAAAGTTACTCCGACTTATCAAGTTTTGAAAGAATGGGGACCTGATCATGCAAGAAAATTTAAGATTGGTGTTTATTTGGAGGACAAATTATTGGGCGAAGGTGAAGGAGATTCAAAACAAGAAGCGCAAGTCAATGCTGCTAAAAATGCGCTTGAGAGAGAAGAATGGAAGAAATAATAAATCCTAAGCACTAAATCCTAAATTCTAAACAAATTTAAATGACTAAAGTAGAAATGCTCAAAACCTTTTAAACATTTGGATATTTGAGTTTTAAATTTGTTTAGGATTTAGAGTTTAGAATTTAGGATTTTTATATCATGGAAATATTTTTAACGATATTAATTATCATTTTAATCGTTGCTTTAATTGTGACTGGTTTGATCGGCACGATTGTTCCGATGTTGCCTGGCGCACCGTTGATTATTGCTGGAATGATTATTTATGCGATTTGGGATAAATTTCAGCACATGTCTGTTTGGACTTTTGTTGTATTATTAATTTTAACTATTTTTCTGGCTGTAATTGATTATGTCAGCCATTATATTGGAGCAAAAGCATACAAAGCTTCAAAAACTGCTTTGATCTGCTCAGCTATTGGCGGTATTATCGGACTTTTTACTGGCAATGTAGTTGGATTTATTTTTGGACCGCTAATCGGAGCTGTAATTGGCGAATTAATTGATTCTCAAGATTTGAGAAAGTCGTTAAAAACTGGAACTGGCGTGTTTGTTGGATTTTTGTCAGGAACATTAGTCAAATTTGTGATTGCAATGATTATTGTTGTGATATTTATTGGAAGCGTGATATTCTAGTTTTAAGTTGACAGATATAAGTTACTAATCGGCAAATGCCGATTTTTTTATCTTTACTTGCCTTAAACTGCTAAAAAATAATAAAAAAACCTTGATAAACAAGGTTGGTACTAAAGTATTCTCCTCCTAATCCACGAAACGATTTCATTTTTTTGTCTAGCAACGAGTGCTTCAATATTTTCTGAAAGTTTGAACTCATGAAATGAATGAAGATAGATGCTGATATTTTCTCCCTGACAAAGAATTTCATTGTTCTGTTCATCAACTGACATCTCTAATCTGATTCTACTTCCGACAGCTTTTTCTCCACGAACAATTCTAAAAATTTCATAAATTTTGGCATTCTTGTCATAAGCGCCAACCCAAACAGGAAATCTTCTACCGAGCATTTTCTTTGCCTCCTTCTTCCTTTTGTTCACTAGGCGCTTTTCTTTGAATAATGCCGCACATACTGCCACCCTCAGTAAGATATGAACACGCATCAAAAAGATCTTTCCAGGTCTGCTCATCAATTTCTGGCAACTCACTTTTATCTCTGTTTCCGTTTGAATATGGAGTAACTGCACACCAGAAATCAATCATTCTTAATTCTTTACCGGCCAAAAAATCACGAATTGCTTGTGTTGCAGTCCAGACCATGCCGTCCTCCTTCTCTATGGTTTGCGTTTGAAATTATAACAAAGCAAATAGATTTCACTACTTCGAGCGCGTGATGCTTTTGGCTTGAATATCTTGATTTTCTTAAAACTTTTCTTTAATTTGGCAAGAAATTCGTTAAAATCAGAACCTTGAAAGATCTTTAAAATCATATCTCCGCCAAGACATAAATTGCTTTGTGCAAGTTTTAAAACTTTTTCATTTAATAATATCGATTGATATTGGTCATAATCAGCTGTACCAGTTGTATTTGGCGCAATATCGGAAATTATAATGTTAAAATTTTTCGAAGTAAGGCCTTTAATTTGTTTTTGAACTTCTTCTGCGTCATTTACATCAGCAACGAATGTTTTAACATTGTCTAGGCCTAAATCTTTAGTTTTTTTGATATCAAAACCAATGACTTGTCCATCTTTTCCAACCCAGGTTGATAATATTTGCAAAAAACTTCCAGGAAAACAACCAACATCCAAAACGTGATGATTTTTTTTGATAATACGATATTTTTCTTGAATTTCCTGCAATTTAAAAACAGAGCGGGCATTGAAGCCTTTTTGTTTAGCTAGTTCAAAATAATAATCTTGGGTTTCGTAGTGTCTTGACATACAAGACATTGTTACTTATAAGCTGCAATTTGTCAAGTTATTTAAGTTTTGATATAGTATTAGCATCAAGTAAAAAGTCAAAATTAAAAAATAAAAAGCGACAAGGCAAAAGTCAAAAGGGCTTTGAATTTTTGATTTTTGTTTTATTTTGACTTTTTAATTTATACTTTTAATTTTTCCACTAACATGTATCTCAAAAGATTAGATATTCAAGGCTTTAAATCATTTGCTCCAAAGACAACTTTGGATTTTTCTCCTGGCGTAACTGCTGTTGTTGGACCGAATGGCAGTGGAAAATCTAATTTTACAGAAGCAATCAGATGGGTGATGGGTGAACAAAGTCTAAAAACTCTTCGTGGCAAAAAGTCAGAAGACATTATTTTTGCTGGATCTAAAAATAAGGCAAGATTAGGGATGGCACAAGTCTCAATGCATCTTGATAATTCTGATCACGCCATGCCGATTGATTATTCTGATGTTGTTGTGACACGCAAATTATTTAGATCAGGTGAAAGCGAGTATTTTATTAATAAAAATAGAGTTAGATTATTAGATATTCAAGAATTATTAGCAAAAACTGGCTTTGGACAAAAAACTTATTCTGTAATTGGCCAGGGTATGATTGATACATTTTTGAAAGCAGGACCTAAAGAGAGAAAAGAATTGTTTGAAGAAGCAGCTGGTGTGAAACAATTTCAGATTAAAAGAAATTTGAGCGTGAATAAATTAACACAAACTAAAACTAATTTATCGCGTGTCTCTGATTTATTGAAAGAAATTGAGCCAAGACTTAGATCTCTAAAAAGACAAGCAAATAAAGCGCAAAGAAAAGAAGAGATTGAAAAAAAATTCAATGAGATCTGCGATCAATATTATAATCATAGTTGGAATAACTTGAAAAACGCCTTTGAGTCAAATAATGATCAGCTTCTAGCTTTAGGTAAACAAGAGAAAGAAACAATAAATTTAATAGCTGATTTACAAAAAAAGCTTGATAGCCGAAATTTGCAAGAAGATTTTGCTAAAAAAAGACAAAGACAAGAAAGATTAAACCAATTATTTTTAAATAAGAGCGAGATCAATGAAAAAATTATGGAAGTTGCAGCGAAGCTTTCTCTTGCCAAAGCTTCAGATACTAATTTAAATTTAAAAGATAGAATTAAGCTTTTAGAAAATGAAGTGAAAGAGTTAGAAACTAATGTTTCTGAATTTTTGAGTGAAAAACAGGATTTAGAAAAAGATTTAAGTTCTAAAATTAAAGAACAATCAGGAATCTTGGCTAAGATTAAGGATTGCCAAGATAAGCTGGCAACTTTAAAATCTGGCCTTATCTCTGAATCTCTAACCTTGACTGATGTTCAAAAAGATTTAGAAGGATTGTTTAAAGCTGAATCAAATTTATTTGAAAAGATAAATTCTTGTGAAAATTTGGAAGAATTGGATAAGCTGAAACAATTAATCTTTGATGTTCATTTCGAAATGGAAAAATTGTTATTAAAGATTCAAAAGGCAGCAAAGAAGGAAGATATCAGCATCCAGAAAAAATTGTCCGAAATTCAAAAAAGTCTAAGCGACTTATTTGACGAAAGAGATTCGCTAACTTCACAGATTAATAGCATTAAAGTTTCAATTGCGATTTTGGATACTAAACACAAATCAGCTGAACAACAACTCGATCCTCGCAAACGAGAAATCGAAAATTTGAACAAAGAAACAAAGGCAAAGTCAAAGAAAGATGTTTTAGCTAATTTTGAAAAAATAGAAAGCGAGAAGAAAGGATTAGAGAACAGAATTAAAGTTTTAGATAAAGAAATTAAAAATATTCAAAAAGAACTTGAAGAAGAAGTAAAAAAAGAACAAGAAATTAGAGATCAATTTATTTCTCAAGAAAATGAATATAGAGCAAAACAAAATTCTTTGAATAATATTAAAGATCAGATTCGAGAAATTGAAGTAAATAATGCACAGCTTGAAGCAGAAAAAAATGTATTATTTGAAGAAATGCATGAAAATTTTGGTCAAGAGGAAACTTCTAAATTCATTAAGCAATTTGAGACTAAGCCTAAAAAAATTAATAATGTTGATGAATTGCATGTTTTAATTGCCAAATTAAAGAGAGAAAAAATGATTATTGGAGATATCGATCCTGAAGTTGTCAAAGAGCATAAGGAAGTGAATGATCGATTTGAATTTTTGACAACTCAAAAAGATGATTTGGAAAAAGCAATTATTTCTTTAGAAAAAGTGATTGATGAACTTGATAAAACCATAAGCTCTAAATTTGATGCATCTTTTGAAAAAATTAATTTGCAATTCCAGAAACATTTTGAAATTTTATTTGGTGGCGGAAAAGCAAGACTAGAAAAATATCGACCAAAGATTGAAACTACTGATGAGGAAGGAAATAAGAAAGTACAATTATCACAGGATTCCTATATTGATATTAAGGCAACTCCTCCGGGCAAAAAACCTCGTGATTTAAGTTTATTATCTGGCGGTGAAAGAGCTTTAACTTCTATTGCATTAATACTCGCGATAATTTCCAATAACCCAGCTCCATTTATTGTACTTGACGAAGTTGATGCTTCTTTAGATGAAGCGAATACTTCTCGTTATGCTAAAATAATTGAAGAAGTTGCTAAAAAATCACAATTTATTGTAGTTACTCATAATCGAGAAACAATGAGTTGTGCCAAGGCTTTGTATGGAGTAACAATGAGCGGAGATGGCGTGTCAAAATTGCTAAGTATTTCTTTAGAAGGACATTGCTAATAATCAATAATCAATAATCAGAAAATAATCAATAATCAAATTCAAATAACAAAAATATTTAGTATTGGTTATTGGATTTTGGTTATTTTTTGGTGATTGGTTATTGATTATTCGTAAAACTATTGACTAACTCTAATTTTCTGATAAACTTTAGTATATGTTAACAATAAGACTTACAAGAATTGGCAAGAAAAATCAGCCTGAATACAGGTTGGTTTTGACTGACCATACATTTCCTGTTAAAGGAAAATTTATCGAGATTTTAGGATCTTTTGATCCAAGAAGTGAAAAACTAGAAATTAAAAAAGATAGAGTAGAGTATTGGTTGAAGAGCGGTTCGAAAGTCAGCCAAACTGTTAAGGAATTATTAAAGAACCAAAAGGTTGAAGGCAAATTAGAAGTATTGAACAGAAAAGATAGAGCTCAAGTTACTAAAAAAGGTGCTGAAGCTGCAAAACCAGCCGTAGAAGCACCAAAAGCTGAAGAAAAGAAAGAAGAGAATAAGGAACCTGAAATTAAAAAAACTGAAGAAAAAAAAGAAGCTCCAAAAAAAGAAGAAGTTAAGAAGCAATAGTACTTTTCAACAGAAAAAAATATTGACAAAACTTACTATTCTGATATAATTAAGTTGTTAGTATTAGTTTGTATTTTTCACGAGAGACTGGTCGACTTGAATTTGAAAAATATCCTAATGCTTCCCTGAAGAAATAATTAATTTACAAAGTTATGGCAGAAAAAGCACACGATCAAGAATTCGTAGAGTACATTGTCAAATCATTAGTTGATGCTCCTGACAAAGTAAAGACGAATAGAACAGTTGACGAAATGGGTGTATTAATCACTCTAGACGTTGACGCTGCAGACATGGGACAAATTATTGGTCGCCAAGGTCAGACAGCAAAAGCAATCAGAACTTTATTAAAAGTTGTTGGTGCTAAAAACAACGCTCGCGTTAACTTGAAGATCAATGAACCAGAAGGTTCTGAAAGAACAAGGAAACCAGCTGCAACTGCTCCAAAAGCAGAAGAAGCTAGTTCAGATGTTGTTGAAGATCTTAAACTATAATCTTAAATCTTACTAGATTTAGATAAACATTAGCCGCCGTATTGGCGGCTTTTGCGTGTAAAACGTAGTTGACAGTTGACAGTTGAAAGTTGAAAGTTGAAAGTTGAAAGTTAATGCCGGCGACGTAACTTACAACTGTCAACTTACAACTATGATATTTGATATAATAACAATTTTCCCACAAATTTTTGATTCATATTTTAATGAGTCAATTTTGTCGCGCGCACAAAAGAAAAATTTAATTAAAATTAATATCCACAATTTACGTGATTATACTCTAGATAAACATAAAAAGGTTGATGACAAACCCTATGGCGGAGGACAAGGAATGATTTTGCAAGTTGAGCCTTTTTATAGAGCATTGGCTAATATTAAAATGCAAAAATCAAAAATTAAAATGACAAATCAAAATGCAAAATTAACTGCTAAGACAAAGACTATTATGCTGACTCCAACTGGAAAAACTCTTGATCAGAAGATGGCGATGAAATTATCTAAACTTGATAATATAATTTTGCTATGTGGAAGATACGAAGGCTTTGATGCGAGAATAGATAAATTTGTTGATGAAAAAATTTCAATAGGCAATTATGTTTTATCAGGAGGAGAATTACCAGCTATGGTTCTAGTTGAAGCTGTCTCAAGAATAATTCCTGGTGTCTTGGGACATTCTCATTCTGCAGAGGATGATACGTTTTCTGTTGATAAAGATTATGTGGAATATCCACAATTTACTCGTCCTGAAAAATTCCAAATCCCAAATCCCAAACAAATTACAAATTCCAAAAAACAAAAAACAAAAACTCTTTCTGTGCCTAAAGTTTTGCTATCTGGAGATCATAAAAAAATTGAAGAGTGGAAGAAGAAACATATAAAACGCAAAACTAATTAGTAACTATTAACTTATAACTGCTGATTGATTTTGAGTTATCCACAATTAAATGATATTGACTTGACAATATTATTTTTATGGACTAAGATTTAAGTACTAAATTACTTACAATTAAATTAAGTAAAAAACGCTAAGAATATTGTAGCTTGATATTTTTTGACTTTAAAAAATCAAAAATAATCAGCCTATAATTCTCGCACTTTGATAATTAAATAGTGATAAGAGTTTTACGTTAATTCCGTTTATTTTGAGCTAACAAGCTTTATTTATATTTTTAGTTGATCTATGATTAATTTATTAGTCATAGATATTTATTGAGAGTTTGATCCTGGCTCAGGGTGAACGCTGGCGGCGTGTTTTAGGCATGCAAGTCGTACGAGTGAATTTATTCACTAGTGGCAAATGGGGTACTAATACGTTGGTAATCTGACTCAAAGACAGGCATAAGCCGGAGAAATCTGGTCTAATATCTGATACTAATGGGGGGACGAAAGTCATTCCCATTCAAAGTTATATCGCAAGATTTAGCGCTTTGAGAGGAGCCTACGGCCTATCAGCTAGTTGGCAGGGTAAAAGCCTACCAAGGCTATGACGGGTAGGGGGTTTGAGAGGATGGCCCCCACCATCGGGACTGAGACACTGCCCGGACTCCTACGGGAGGCTGCAGTCGAGAATCTTCCGCAATGTGGGCAACCATGACGGAGCGACGCCGCGTGATCGAAGAAGCCCTTCGGGGTGTAAAGATCTTTTGTGTGGGAATAAGTCCAGCACATGTTACTGTTGATACTTACATGATTTTGTTATACAGATAGAAAGTCATTTCTAGTTAGATTATGCAAATTGTCAATAGTAAAATGTGCTGGGTTGAAGGTACCATACGAATAAGCCATGACTAACCTCGTGCCAGCAGTCGCGGTAATACGAGGATGGCAAGCGTTACCCGGAATTATTGGGCGTAAAGCGTCTGTAGGCTGTTTGTTAAGTTAATTGTTAAATCCTGGTGCTCAACATCAGGGCTGCAATTAAAACTGGCAGACTTGGGATCAGAAGAGGCAAGAGGAACTCCCGGTGTAGCAATAAAATGCGTTAATATCGGGGGGAACTCCAGTGGCGAAGGCGTCTTGCTAGTCTGTTTCCGACGCTGAGAGACGAAAGCGTGGGTAGCGAATGGGATTAGATACCCCAGTAGTCCACGCCGTAAACAATGGATACTAGACATAGGGAGAGTCGACCCTTTCTGTGTCGAAGCAAACGCGTTAAGTATCCCGCCTGGGGAGTACGATCGCAAGATTAAAACTCAAAGGAATTGACGGGGACCCGTACAAGCGGTGGAGCATGTGGTTTAATTCGACAATAAGCGAAGAACCTTACCAAGATTTGAAGCCTAGCGAAGTCTCGAGAAATCGAGATGTGCCGCAAGGAACACTAGGACAGGTGATGCATGGCTGTCGTCAGCTCGTGGCGTGAGCTGTTCGGTTAAGTCCGTTAACGAGCGCAACCCTTGTCCAATGTTATATTTTACTTTGGAGACTGCCGGCGTATAGTCGGAGGAAGGTGGGGATGACGTCAAGTCAGCACGTCCCTTTGACATCTTGGGCAACACACGTGCTACAATGGCCGTTCTAGAATTATCTAGAGTCCTTCGGGACACAAAGAGAAGCTAAGCCGCAAGGCAGTGCAAATCTCAGCAAAAGCGGCCTCAGTTCAGATTGAGGGCTGAAACTCGCCCTCATGAAGTCGGAATCGCTAGTAATCGTGGGTCAGCACACCACGGTGAATACGTTCTCGGGTCTTGTACACACCGCCCGTCACATCAGGCGAGTTGATAGCACCCGAAGCTCCTCTTTGGAGGAACCACGGTGAGATCAGCGAGAAGGGTGAAGTCGTAACAAGGCATCCGTAGCGGAAGCTGTGGATGGATCACCTCCTTTCTAGGGAGAATTGATCTCTGAAAGTCTTATGGATTTTTATAGATCTGTCGAGAGTGAATTTATTTTCATTATGTTTAAGGAATTAATTGACCCTCTTATCACTTTTTGATTATCAAAGTAAAAACCGCTTTTATTAGCGGTTTTTTGATAATAAAATACTTATAAAATATTTTTTAGTTTTTAAAGAGTTTAGTTTTAAAATTAATTTATTTTTTAAACTTTTTTTAACACAAAGACTTGAAAGAAATATTTTTTGATGTTATTATATTATTATAAAATTTGTAAATGGGCGATTAGCTCAGTTGGTTAGAGCGCGTCACTGATAATGACGAGGTCTCTGGTTCGAATCCAGAATCGCCCACCAGGAAAAACAATTAACTATTAACACTTAACAGTTAACTCTCGAGAAAGTTAGCTGTTAACGGTTAGGTGTTAAATGTTATTTTATGTCATTGATTGGTCAAATATTTTTTGGACTACTGGGCATAGGATTAGGTGTTTTAATAACCATAAAATCTGAATGGCTGATTAATAATGTTGGCAGCCCTGGATTCGCTCAAAAATATTTCGGAACTTTTGGTGGTGGAAGGTTATTTTGGCAGTTATTAGGAATACTGGTTGCTGCATTTGCTACTTTATATATGACGGGTTTTTTGCAGAATACCTTGCCGAATATGCTCAAGGGCCTTTTTGGCGGAGGTTTATAATAATATTTTAATTATGAATATTATAATTCTGTGGTTTATAAGATTTGCCTTTAGTACATTAACCTTATTTGAATTAGGTAATCTGTTCGGTATTTTTCATTTTGAAATTGATTTTAGCTGGCTTGGACTATCTCTTACAGCTTTAGCTGTTTGGATCGGTCTAGAGTTTGTTCTGTATTATGTTAAGAAGAAATTTAACTATACGATTCCATCTTTTGTATTTCTGATCCCTTTGGCAAATATTTTAATTGATTTTTTTGGAGATTTTTGTAAGTTATATAGTAGGATTTCTTGGTATGATCAGATGGCTCATTTTTTAGGTGGGGCGTCTGCAGCTGGAGTAACTTTTTTCATAGTCTGTGCATTACTAAAAAGAAGACGAGTCGATTTTAAAAAATATTTGATTGGTAGCTATGCTTTTTTTGCAGCCTGCTTTCTTGGAACAATCTACGAGCTTGAGGAATATGCAGAAACACTGTTTTTAGGCAATAATAGACTCGGAGATAGACTTGATACTCCAAATGATATCTTTTTCAATACGATTGGTGCGCTAATCGGAGTATTCATTGTCTATCTGTATGTTAAACTGACTGACACATTGAGTAAAACCGAAGAGAAATAGTTAATTTATAATTTTTAATTTAGTTATTTTGTTATCATATTGGGCCTGTAGCTCATCTGGTAGAGCGCCTGCTTTGCAAGCAGGAGGTGAGCGGTTCGAGTCCGCTCAGGTCCACCAAATTAATAATAGAGAGTTAGCTTCTAAATAGAAACAGCAAATAGCTGTTTTTTTGTATTTGAAGTATTAAAAAATTCTGCTATAATGATATAACTAATTAAATTAATAAAACAAAAATGTCTAATTTATTTCTGATTTTCTTTTTTATTATTGTTTTTGCTTTGCTTGGATGGGTAATTTATCTAACTTTCTTAGTCAAATCATATGTTGCTGATAAAAAAGGCGTTTTGGCTGAAGCGAGAGAAAAGGGATTAGAAAATGTTCTAGATGATTGTTCGAAACAAATCAAAAGAATTGATACTGACGTTAAAGAACTTTACAATATTTCTGATCAGTTGAATAAAATAATGATGAATAGCTTGACTAAGGTGGGAATTGTCCGTTTTAATCCTTTTAACGATACAGGCGGAGATCAAAGTTTTGCTTTGGCTCTTTTAGATGCAAATGATAACGGCGTTATTATCTCCTCATTACATTCAAGAGCTGGTACAAGAATGTTTGCAAAGCCAATAAAGGGCGGAAAGTCAGAATACAATTTGTCAGATGAAGAAAAACAAGCAATTGAAAAGGCACAAGAATAACCCAGAATTTCAAAGCTCAAATAGCAAATGTCAATGAATGAATGATAAATGCTAAAGTCGCGAATTTAGAAATTTAAAATTTGATATTTGAAATTGATTTGGCATTTGTAATCTTTAATTTGAAATTAATCTAAACTTATGTTTAAAAAAAACGTAAAACCAATCGAAGCTACAGTGGCAGGAGGAGAAGAAAATAACGAAACGATTGTTGGTTCCTCTGTAAAACTAGAAGGTGATTTAGTTAGCACTGGTAATATAAGCATCTATGGAGATGTCACTGGCCAAATTAATACAGAAAGAGATGTGACAATTGGCGATTCGGCAACGATTAAGGCTAATATTGCTGGAGATAACGTAACTGTTGGCGGAAGAGTTGAAGGAAATGTCAAAGCTGCTGGTAAATTAAGCATAACAGAAACTGGCAAAGTATTCGGCGATGTTGTAGTTTCGTCAATATCAATAAGCGATGGTGCGATGTTTTCTGGTCATTGCCAAATGGGAATAGAGGAAAGTGATAACAATCAGGTCAACGAAGATTAAGCCAAAGTTACAAATACCAAGCCACAAGTAAATTCTAAAACATAAATTACAAAGTTTTTGGGATTTGTAATTTGAAATTATAATTATGTATTTTTTTATATACGAATCAAATAAAATAAAAGATAAGCAAGCCAAGCTTTTGGATATTATTAGTTTAAAATTTTCTGATCTCGGTATCCGCTACGATAAAGTAACCGTAACGCCTTTGAGAACAGCTGATATTTTGGCTCATGATGCAATTTTAGAGGGTAGATACAAAACAATTGTTGCAGTTGGCTCTGATAAAACAGCAAGCCAGGTAATAAATACGCTTGCTAAGCTAAAGAAAGCGAATCCGCAAGTAAAAAATTGGCCAGTTTTTGGAATGGTGCCGCTTAGAGATTCTAGAATCGCTGATGTATTAGGGTTGCCACATGACGCAACTATTTGTGATACTTTAACAAGCAGAAAGGTTGAAGTAATCGATTTAGGACGAGCTGATGGTAGTTATTTTATGACTTCTTTTAATGCTGATGTCGTTGATCGCAAAAAATCTATATGGGATAAATTGACAACTGCAGTAAAATCTTTTTCAAAAACGAGGCTTCCGGAGGTTTCTTTTGATGTTGATAAACAAATTTTTGCAAAAACAAAGCTAACAAGCCTATCAGCCATTAATTCTTTGAGCGACATTAATTTTGACGGCAAAGAAAAAATAAAACTGTCAAAAATTACTCCAAAAGATCAGATGTTAGATTTTATTATGTATGGAGGGGATAAAAAGAACAAAGAATCTGATTTATCCTTTTTTAGAGGCAAAAGAATAAAATTTTATTGTAAATATAAATTAATAATGTCCTGCGATGGTCAGCCAATTAAAAAAGTACCTGAAGTATTTGAGATTGTGCCAAAAGCAATGGAAGTAATTGTAGGAAAAACTAGACGATTTAATTAAAAAATATTTTTAGTAATAAAAAAAACTCGCTTGTGCGAGTTATTTTATTTGGGGCGAAATCTAGCTAATCCTAAATTCTATTTTGTTGAGGAAAGCTAAGCCGTTAATAACTTTGAATAGGAAACTAGATTTTTTGTTGCTTGACTTATCAGGAACTGTTTTTTGAGGTGTTGTTGGTTTTTCTGGAGTACTGGCAGCAGCTATAGAAAAAGAGACTTGATTACTAAATATTGCTCTGCCTGTTTCATCAACTGCTGCAGCTTGAACTGAATAAGATCCAGTTCCAGGATAAGATAAGCTAGTCGAAAATGAATTTCCAGTTGGCGAACCGACCTCATCATAGATAGCGCCATTAAGTAAAAACTGAACCTTCTGTAATGTTCCAGAATAAGCGACAGTTGCCGTTAAGCTGATTGGAAAATCTTGTTTAGTTAAATTTCCCGAACCTGATGAAGAAAGCGAAATTGAGGAAGCACGATCAACTTTTGTTTCAATAGTTACCTGAGAGCTTGCTTTCTGACCAATTTTATCTGTAACTGAGGCCGAAACTGTATGGAAGCCATTTTCGAATCTACCAGTATAAAATTCTGCTGAATAAGGCTCTGTAGACGCTGAACCGATTGATGTACCGTCTACAGTAAAATCTACGTTTTTAACACCATTTGGCGCAGTAACAGATGCGCTAACTGTGATAGTACCTTCTTTTATTAAGCCACCTGTTGGAGAAGTGATGCTGATTTTTGGTTTTTTGACAGGACTACAAACATCAGTAGTTTCTTTTGGAATTTGAGTAATTCCCTTATTATCTTTGCCAGCCCAAGCCTGGACTGCGCTTTCCCAATTGTTGTATTGAGGATCAGCAGCAGGATTTTTAGGAGCTTCGCCTCTCGGGTTGTCCTTTTCAACATAAAAGAGAATTGAATGAGCGCTACGGATAGTAACTTCTTCGACTGATTCAGGTGGACAATCATCGGTCGCTAATTTTTTTGTTGTTTTCTCAATCCTAACCTTTTCCTCTGATCCTGATTTACCCATAAGCACGGGCTTGTCAACTTTTATAGGATCATAGCTTTTAAATTCTTCTACTGGCTGTCCTTCCATTGCTTGCTCCATAAATGAATGCCAAATCGGAGCAGCGACAACAGATCCATCAGCTCCTGAGTTCATTTCGGCGCCACTATTATTACCAACCCAAACTCCAGCAGCTAGACTTGGAGTATAGCCAACAGTCCAAGCGTCTTTAAAATTTTCAGTTGTTCCTGTTTTAACGGCAACCTGTCGATCAGCTAGTCTTAAGTTTGGTGCAGAACCGAAGACCATTTGACGAGCATTAGTATCTGACAATATGCTTGAAAGCTGACGAGCAACCTGATCTTCAACAATACGCTTTGCATCAGCCTTTGAATTATCTTGGATGACCTTGCCTTTGCGATCGATAACCTTAAGAATAGCTTTTTTGTCATTTTTTAAGCCATCATTTGCAAAAACGCTATATGCAGAAACTTCATCAAGAAGCTTAACCTCGCCACCTCCTAGAACAAGAGATAATCCATAATTACTAGAATCGCCAAGAGTTGTTATTCCAAGCTGATGAGCAAAATCAATTGTGTTTTCAAGGCCAGCTAAGTAAAGAGTCTTTACTGCTGGAATGTTTAGAGAATTAGTTAATGCTTGACGCATTGTTACAGGACCGTGTGTTTGGCCATCATAATTGCTAGGTTTGTAGTTATTGCCGAAATCAGTTGGAACATCATAAAGAATTGTATCAGGGGTATAGCCCTTTTTAAGCGCTAAAGCATAAACAATCGGCTTGAAAGATGATCCAGGTTGACGATCTCTAATAGTGACATTAACATTGCCTTCATTTTCTTTGTCAAAATAGTCTTTTGAGCCTTGCATAGCCAAAATCTCACCAGTTTTTGGATCAACTGCAGCTAAGGCAGCATTTGTTGCTCCATAACCATAATTGCGATCAACACCTTCTGGGATTACTCTTTCAGCTATTTTCTGCAATCTCATATCAAGCGTTGTGTAGACCTTATAGCCACCTTTTTGAACTTCTTTTTCGCCGTACTCTTCAACAAGCAAATCTTTTACGTACATTACAAAGTGAGGAGCAATTATGCCTTCTTGCTTTTCCACAAAAGCAAATTTCTCTTGTTTTGCCTTGTTTGCTTCTTCTTTGGTTATATATTTATCATCAACCATACGGTCAAGAATCCATTCTTGGCGAGCTTTTAAAGCGTCTGTATTAGACCCATATGGAGAATAATATGTTGGCGCTTGCGGAATTGCAGCAAGAGTAGCAGACTCGGCAAGCGTCAAATCTTTGGCTTTTTTGCCATAAAAAGTTTCAGCAGCAGATTCAATGCCAAAAGCATTAGATCCGTAAGGGATTTCGTTTAAATACATCTGTAAAATGTCTTTTTTTGTATACAGGGCTTCAATTTCAACTGACAAGATCAGCTCTTTAATTTTTCTAGTATATGTCTTTTCTGCTGACAAAGCAGTGTTTTTTACCAATTGCTGTGTGATTGTTGAGCCTCCTACTCTTTCATCGCTTTTTGTATTTTTTAGCGCAGAACGTATAATTCCAATAGGATCAAAGCCAAAATGATGATAAAAGTTTTTATCTTCAGCCGATATTGTTGCTTCTTGAATATATTCTGGCATTTCAGATAGCGGGATCAAGGTTCTTTTTACGCCACCGTGGATTTCATAAAGAAGTGTTTCACCAGAACGATCAAATATTTTGGTTGATTCGGAAGTATTCTTTGAGTTTATTTTTCGTGGAGATGGTAGATCTTTCGCATAATAAGCAAAAATTCCGCCAAAAACAAGCACAAAAAAGGCAACAATGCCAAGCAGAAAGATAATAATCTTTCTCTGTCTTTCTTTATTAATTTTTGGCTTGTTTCCGCCGTTATTGCCGATATTAATCACTTTTTTCTGATTACTACTTGGCATTTTAAACATAAATTTAAATTATTGCTGGATAATGGTATATTATCCAGTATTTTTTGTCAATTATATTATAGCATAATTCTTGACAGTATTTAATTTAGGATATAGCATAAACTTGAGTTATCCACAGGTTCTCAACATGTTGTGAACATATTGATTCTTACTCTTTTGTTTATTTGAAGCTATACTATATTAACAATATTAACAATAAAACGATAAAAAATTAAAAGGCTTTTTAAAAATAAAAAATAAATACTATTTTTTATGGACAATAATCAAATTTGGCAAGGCGTACTTGGAGAGCTTGAACTTTCCTTAAGCAAGGCAAATTTTACAACTTGGTTTAAGGAAACAAATGTGTTGCTCGCAACAGGCAGTGAATACGTAATTGGTGTTCCGAATGGTTTTACCAAAGAATGGTTACAGAATAAATATCATAAAGATATCGCAAGAGCTCTTCAAAATATTACATCTTCTAGAGTAACAAAGATTACTTATGAAATTAATAAAAAGAACTCTGGATCAACATTAGATTTAACCAGACCGGTCGCTCGACCAGCTGAGTCATTCGAGAAAAAACAGAGCATACTGCCTAGCCAAGATATTCAAACTGGCTTGAATCCTAAATATATTTTCGAAAATTTCATTATTGGAGCAAATAACGAGCTTGCAAAGGCAGCAGCAACGGCAATTTGCAAAAATCCAGGCAAGATATATAATCCATTTTTTATTTATGGTGGCGTTGGACTCGGAAAAACACATCTTGTTCAGGCTATTGGCAATAAGATTTTGCAAGATAACAAAGATGCTCAAATCGTTTATGCGACTTCCGAAAAATTTATAAATGATTTCATTAGTTTCATTAGAAATAAGAATAATGATAGCAAATCTGGTGATTTTCAAACCTTTTATCGCAATTGCGATGTCCTTATTATTGATGACATTCAGTTTCTAGCTGGAAAAGTGAGTTCTCAAGAAGCTTTTTTCCACACTTATAATAGCTTGTTTCAAAATAATAAGCAGATAATCCTAACATCCGATAGGCCACCAAAAGCGATTTCTGGTCTAGAAGCAAGGCTAGTGTCTCGTTTTGAAGGCGGAATGGTAGCCGATATTAGCGCGCCTGATTTTGAAACAAGAAAAGCAATTTTATCCACAAAGTGCAAAGAAAAAGTTTATAATGTTCCAGATGATGTCTTAGATTTTATTGCTTCTAATGTCCAAAGCAATATCAGAGAGCTTGAAGGTGCTTTAAGCCGTGTTGTTGCTCATAGTCAGCTGAATAATAGCATTCCAACATTAGAAAGCTGCAAAACCATCCTAGCTGACATAGTAATTTTGCCAAGCAAGCAAACAACAAGTTCAAAAGAAATTATTGAGGCTGTTGCTTCTTTTTATGATATTGACCCATCCGATATCCTCGCAAAGAACAGAAGAAAAGATATCGCTTGGCCAAGACAAATCGCAATGTTTTTAATGAGAAAAGAATTAAATAAAAGTTACCCAACAATTGGAGATGAAACAGGCGGAAGAGACCATACGACAGCAATACATGCTTTTGAAAAAGTAAAAAAAGAACTAGAAAAAAATAATAATTTAAAACAAGAATTGGAAGCCATAAAGCAAAAAATGTATGTAAGCAGTTGTTAATAGCTTGTTAAAATCTTGTGGATATTAGAAGAATATCAACAAGCATTTTAAAAAACTATAAAAATATTAACTTTTTAAAAAAGATATTAAGGAATAAAGAGATAGTTATTAAGCAGATATGAGAAATCTTTATGGCTTAATTAATAAATAATTGCCGGTTATACACAGATTTTTCTTCTATTATTACGTATTATTGTTTATATATACATATACTATACTAACTTACTAAATGAAAATTGTTTGCACACAAGAAAATCTAGCTAGAGGGATTTCTTTGGTTAGTAAAAGTATCGGAAAAGACGCGAACCTACCGGTATTAGCGAATGTACTAGTAGAAGCAAAGAAAGGAACGATAAAAATAGCAGCAACTAATTTAGAGATTGGAACTATTTGTTTAGTAAGAGGAAAGGTTGAACAAGAAGGGTCGATTACTATACCAGCTCAATTATTATTAAACTATATATCTAGCTTACCGAGGAATAATGTTTCTGTGTCAGTAGAAAATAATGTTGTTAAAATTAATTGCGGAAGCTATTCGGGAGAAATTAATGGCATTTCAGCTTCTGAATTTCCATTGATTCCTAAGATTGATTGTGAACCTTTTTGTGATATTAAAGCTGATTTGTTAAAAGAGGCTTTGAATAAAGTTGTTTTTGCTGCTGCTCGAGACGAAATGAGGCCAGAAATTTCAGGTGTTTTTTTAAATTCAAAAGATGGTAAGCTAAGATTAGCTGCAACTGATAGTTATCGTCTTGGTGAAGTTACTACGAGTTTATTAAAAGGCAATAATAAAGAGACCGAGATGGTTGTTCCAGTTACTACGATGCAAGAACTTTCTAGAATTCTTGATGAAGGAGCTTCCTCGATTAAGATGTTTATGATGGAAAATCAAATAAAAATTGTTGCTGATGACGTTATTCTTGTTTCTCGTCTTATTGAAGGACAATATCCTGATTATCTCAAAATAATTCCTAAAGATTTTACAACTATTTTAGAGATTCATAAAAGTGATTTTATAAAGGCAATAAAAACAACGAGTCTTTTTTCTAAAACAGATACTAATGAGCTCAAGCTTAAAGCTAGTAGTCTTAAAAAAGAGATAGAGCTAAGTGCTGAATCTGGTCAGGTTGGAAAAAATATTGCAAAATTAGCTTGCGGATATGATGGGAAAGATGTCTCTGTCGTATTTAATTCTAAATATTTGATTGAAGGTTTGAATTCAATTAGTTCTGAAGTTATTTTGATGAAACTGTTAGGTGATTCTGGGCCTGGTATGATCTTGGGCAAGGAAGTTAAAGAGCACTTTTATATTGTTATGCCAATAAAGAAATAAAAGAAGAAAAACAAATAATAGTATTGTTTTTTACTTTTTATTATTATTTTTTAATTTTTTTGAACGTGTCTGGTCATTCGAAATGGAGTACAATCAAGAGAAAAAAAGGAGTTCGTGATATCGTTCGTGGCAAGGTTTTCACGAAGATGGCAAATTTGATCGCAATTGCGGCAAGAGAAGGTGGTAGCGACCCAGAAGCTAATTTTAAGTTGCGATTAGCAATTGATAAGGCGAGAAAAAATAATGTTCCTTTGGAAAATATTGATCGGGCGATTAAAAAGGGAGTGAGTGGGGCTGGCAGTGATTTGGCTGAGCAGATTATTTACGAGGCATATGGTCCAAATGGGGTTGCGTTAATGATCGAGGTTGTAACAGATAGTCGAAACCGAACGGTGCCGGAATTGAGAAAAATATTGTCAGATAATAATGGTAGGCTTGTCGAAAATGGCAGCGTGGCATGGATGTTTGAAAAGAAAAATGTAATTGAAATTGATCTTCAAAAGAATAGGATATCGGAAGATGAAATGACTTTGTTGCTTATAGAGAACGGCGCATTAGATGTTGTAAGAAAGGATAATTTTTTAATATCATTTTGGGATTCAGATGATTTAAAGAAGGCTAAAGACTATTTAGGGGAAAAGAATATTATCGTGGATTTAGTTGAGTCGCGGTTGGAGGCAAAAAATATTATTATGGATGTAGATAAAAACGTCTTGTCCAAAATTAATAATTTGTTTGCTGAATTGGAAGATCAGTCTGATGTTATACATATTTATGCCAATGTTAAGCTTAAATAATCTGGGAATAATATAAAATAATGAAAATATTAGGAATTGATCCTGGATTGGCAATTGTTGGTTTTGGAGTCATTGTAAAAAATAAAAATAAAATAAAGTTGTTAGCGAGTGGATGCGTATTGACGTCAAAGGACGAGTCTGTTTATGAGCGAATTGGAGCAATTTACGAAGATATTGTTGGTTTGATCGAAAAATATAAGCCTGATGTTGTAATCTGTGAGGAACTTTTTTATTTTAAGAATGCGAAAACTGTAATAAATGTTGCGCAAGCAAGAGGAGTAATCATGCTGGCTGCGAAAAAAAAGAGTGTGCCGTTTTTTGAATATACTCCATTACAGATAAAACAAGCTTTGACTGGCTACGGAAGAGCTGACAAGAAACAGATTCAGGAAATGACAAAGGGCTTGCTTGGATTGAGCGGATATTTAAAGCCTGATGATGTTGCAGATGCAGTTGCTTCAGCAATTTGCCATGCTAATTGCGTGCGATAAATATTTTTGAGAAGATCTTGACAATAATTTTATTTTTTTATTTTTTTTTGCTATAATTTTGGTATAAAACTTGACAGAAATAGATGGTGATGTTGGATTTTGAATTTTTATGTGACAATTTTTTAAAAAAGACATGAACAAAAAGAGTATTCTATGTGTATCGTTTGCGATTTTTATGACTGTAATTGTGTTGTTTGGTTTTGTCGTAAAAGCTCAAGATAATTCATTATCTTTAGATCTTCGAGCGTCTGCTGGTGGAGATAAAAATGTAGCTGTTGGCAAAAAAGTAGTTTTTGATGCATCAAAAACTACTGATAATAGAAATAGTGCTTATATTGGGTATTCTTGGGATTTTGGTGACGGAACTTATTCGGAAGGGAGAGAAGTTATTCATAGCTATAATTTACCTGGTGAATATAAAGTTGTTCTTAATGTTAATAATGGATATGAAACTGATAAAGATGAAATTACAGTAAGCGTATATAAAGACCTTGTTCTTCTGGTAGCTGATAAAACCCCAACCTCTGATCAAATTAGAGATTTGAAAAGAGATGCTGCTAGGAATCAGGCTTTGCTTGTTGCTATTATAAATCGTCAAGGAGAGGCGGACTATGTTATTGAAGGAGCTTTATCTAATGCTTTGCTTGAAGCAAAAGAAGATGTCCAAAATGCTGACATTCTAATTCTTTGGACTTCTGGCAGTTTGGGATTGAACGCGATGTCAAAGTTTGCTCAATCGGCCGGTAATTTAGCTGATTTTAGGATGGATCAGAAAGGCATTGTAAGTGCTGGAAAGAATGTTAAAGCTAATGCTAGGATTGCGCAGTCAACTTATGATGTTTTAAAACCAGAATATATATTATTAGTTAAAGATAGTTATTTAAATTCTGTTATTAGTTCACATAATTCGGATGATTTGTTATCAAAAGTTCAATCTGATAATGCTGAGCATACTCTGATTGGAAAGCATTCGGAAAGGGCGGTCACAAAACTTGGAGCAACTAATTTCTTAAGTTATTCGATTAATTATTTAATAAACAGGGGCGTTGCGATTGATAATTTGTTTTTATTATTAATGTTGCCAATAATTGCAACATTAATTGCTTTTTTAAGGCAAATATTAGGAATTAAAACCTTTGGTATCTATACGCCGACAATTATTACTTTGTGCTTTATCTCTACTGGTTTGAAATATGGTTTGACCATTTTTATTGTTATCTTATTGGTAGCAACTGTGCTGAGGTTTTTGTTGAGAAGATTTAAATTGCTTTATCTACCGAGAATGGCTATCGTTTTGTGCGTTGTTGCATTAGTGTTGCTGTTCTTGTTTATGGTTGGAGCATATTTTGATAAGACTGGGATGATAACTTTGTCTATTCTGCCGATTCTAGTATTGATAATTATGGTGGAGAAATTCATTGCTGTTCAAATAGAAAAAGGAGGTACTACTGCAATTTTGTTATCTTTAGAAACTATATCGGTGTCTGTGGTCTGTTATTGGATTGTAAATTGGGAATGGTTTAAGACATTGATTTTGTCATATCCGGAATTGGTTCTGCTGACAATCGTAGCAAATATCGCTTTGGGAAAATGGACAGGATTGAGATTATCTGAATATTTTAGATTTAAAGCGCTATTAAAGAAAAATTCGAAGTCCTGATTTTAGTAATAAAAATTTAAATATATGAAAAACTAAAGATTGCAAATATGCTGGTTTTTTATGTTTTTATGTTTTTATTTTTTTAAGTATGAGGGCAACAGACATTTTGGGCATGAACGAGCGTAATTTACGTTATATTCGTGTCTATAATCGACGTGATGACATTAGGGTCGTTGATGATAAATTAGCGACAAAAGAAATTTTAAGAAAAACCGGAATAAAGACTCCGCGTGTTTATGGTGCGATTCAGACATCTCGTGATTTAAAAACTTTTGATTGGAATAAACTGCCAATGAGTTTTGTTGTCAAACCTGATCATGGTTTTGGAGGAGAAGGCGTAATGGTTCTTAGAGCATCGGAAAAAAAGAAGGAATTTATGCAGAAAACGATTGATAAAAGAGTGTGGTTAAAAAGCGACAATGAAGATGTGACTTTTGAAAATTTAAAATCGCACATCCTTGATACTTTAGACGGAAGATTTTCACTTGCAGGCATACCAGATGTTGCTTTTTTTGAAAGAAAGATTATTTTACATCCATTATTGAAAAAGTATGTTTATAAAGGCATTCCTGATGTTCGAGTGATCGTATTTAATAAAATACCAGTAATGTCGATGTTAAGGTTACCAACTAAATTGTCAAAGGGCAAAGCGAATTTAGCTCAGGGTGCGGTTGGTGTGGGAGTTGATATCGCGACTGGCGTTTCGACTCATGCAATTGTTAAGGTTCCGAAAAGAAGCGAAGTGATAACTCATCCAGATACAGGGCAGAAATTAGTTGGTTTTCAAGTGCCTTTTTGGGATGAAATACTAAAGATGTCGATAGAAGCTCAGCAAGCATCCGGATTGGGTTTCATTGGAGTTGATATTGCAATTGATAGGACTTTTGGTCCTGAAATTCTGGAATTGAATGCAAGGCCAGGATTAGAAATTCAAAATGCTAATTTATTAGGTTTAGCAAGGAGATTAGAAAGAGTGTCTGGTTTGGCAATTAGGACAGTAGATCATGGTGTTCGAATTGCAAAAGAACTTTTTGGGGCAGTCTCAACCAAGAAGGCAGAGGTTTTAGGCAGGAAGGTGCTTGGATCAATTGAAAAAGTAAAAGTATTAAGCAAGAATGGTAAAAGTACTTTTGAGATATTAGCGAAAGTAGACACTGGAGCTGCTTCTACATCAATTGATTTTGTGTTAGCAAAGAAACTTGGCTATGGGGACTTGTTGGATTTGATTAACGATTATAAATTAGATTCGAAGATGACTGATACTCAGGCAGAAAAAGCAGCAAAAAAAGCAGAAAAAGAGTTAAAAGCATTGTCTGCAGATGTTGAAAAAGTCAATTATGTTCGATCTGCGCATGGTTTAACCTTGAGACCGTACATAAAGTTAGCTTTTTTTGTGGCAGGTGAGAAAAAGATTTCAATCGTCAATCTTTCTGAAAGAGGGCTTTTAAAATATCAAATGATTATTGGCATGAAAGATATTAAAGGATATTTAGTGAACGTGGAAAAGAAACATTAATAATACAAAATATGAAAGAAAATAGAGAATTAGTTTGGGAATCAATAAAAAAAATGGGCGGTTTAGTCTCTGAAATTGATAAAGAGAGAACTGTTGACGAGGCTTGTTTTGGAGAAAAGAAATTTTTGTTCTCGCACAAGTTTTTTGTTCGAGCAAAATATAATTTTTTGAGAGATTCTGCTTTATATAAAGACTTGATGGCAAAACTTTTGTTAAGGAAAAAAATTGCAACTCCAAAAACAGTTTTTATTGATGAAAAGATAACAGATGATGGAGTAAAAAAAATAATTTCAGGATGGGATTATCCGATAGTTGTAAAATATGCTGAAGGATCAAAAAGCAAAGGGATTTTTATGAATTTGAAAGATCAGGAATCTGTATTGAAGGTTGTAAGAGAGCAAATTGGGATTTATAAAAAAATGGTTATACAGGAAATGGTTTTTGGAGATGAATATAGAATTTTAATTTTGGATGATAAATTGATTGGAGCATTGAAAATGGTTCCGCCATTTGTTGTTGGCGATGGTAAGAAAAAAGTATTGGATTTAATGCATGAAAAACAAGAAAAAACTGTTCAGCGAACAAAGGAAGATGAGGCATTGAAAATCATTTTGCAAGAACAAAACGAAGATTTTGATTCGGTGCCGGCAAGTGATAAAAGGGTTTATTTAAGGCGGAATTCTTGTCTTGACGAAGGTGGAATTACGGTTGATTGTACAGACGAAATTGATGAAAAGATGATTGAGATTTGCCATCAAGCAGCTGAAGCTGCTGGAATTAAATTGGCAGGTATTGATGTAAAATGCAAAGATTTAAAAGGCTCGTTTGAAAATAAGGATAAAAATTTTTCGATTATTGAAGTTAATAGTAAGCCAGATTTAAATATTCATTATTATCCAAACGAAGGCAAGCCAAGAGACGTGATAACAGAAATTTTAAAATATATTGTAAATAAATTATGATTTTAATTACAAATAAGGAAGATATTAAGAAAGCATTAGAAGATAATAATTTTAAATTGTTTGGAATTGGAGGGTATCCTTCAACGCGTTCAGAAATTTGGCCATTAGTAAATGATTATGAAGTTATTTGTGGAAATCCTTCTGGCGAATTAGACGCGATAAAACAGCGGACAAAAGTCTCTGTTTTTTTGCAAACAGAAAATAATAAAATTCCAGAAAAAAAACCGCAAGTTATTTTGAGTGATAAATCCGTTGTTGAACACATAAATAGTTCTGGTAAAAACAAGAAGGTTGCTTTGTATTTTTATAAGCCGACAGAAAAAGTCGCGGAGATTTGTAAAAAGAATAATTGGATTATGATTGCAAATAAGCCGGAATTGTTTGAAAAATATAGCAGTAAGCTAGCATTTTATAAAATTTTGGAAGATTTAAAAATAAATCGAGATATAAAAATTTTTGATTTGGAAAAATTAGATGAAAATTTAGATAGCTTGTTTGAGATTTGGGGTGAAAAAATTGTAATACAGTTTGTTGATGAGGGCGGAGGAAGAGGAACTTTCTTTTTTAAGAAAGAAGAGCGTAATAAAATTATGGATAGAATTGCGGAAAGATTTGAATTGATTGATAAGGAAAAAAGCGCGGGCATGAAAATCGTTGCTAGCAGATTTGTAGAAGGCCCAGTTTTGAGTATTACAGGCTGTATAACAAAAGATAATGGAATATTGACGTCATACTGCCAATACCAAATGATTGATATCCCAGAGGCCATAAAAAACAAGAAAGATGCAGTGGGAGTTTTCTGCGGGCATGATTGGTCGCTTTCAAAGAACATTCCTGACAAAATAAATAAAAAAGGAATTGAATTGATCACTAAAATTGGTGAAGAACTAAAAAAGGCTGGAATGCTAGGAATTTTTGGCTTGGATTTGATTTGGGACAAAGAAAAAGAAGATTTGATACCATTAGAAATAAATGTTAGATTATTAGGAACTTATCCAACAACTGTTTATGTTCAGCTTGATAAAGTCGAAGTGCCATTAGTAGCTTTTCATTTGCTTGATTTTTTAGGAATAGATTACAAGATAAAAAATGAAGAGGTTTTTAGAAAAGATAAGATCAGAAATGGCGCTCATTTGTTGCTTTTTAATCCAACTGGATTTGATGCAAAATGTGGTAAGGAATTAAAAGGTGGCGTATATAAGATGGTTGACGGAAAAATGGAATGGGTGAGGCTTGGTGTTGAGCTTGCTGATATTCAAAATAAGGGAGAGTTTATTTTGACAGAAGGCGTTCCGATCAAGACTTTAGTTTATAAGAGAAATGGAAAATTATTAAAAGTATTAGCTAAAGAAGAATTATCTGTTAATGATGCAAGAGAACTGAATTCTTGGGCAAAGCAAATTGTTGAAGTTATTTATAAAGAATTAAATTTACAACCTAATGAAAAATAAAAAAGTAGCAATTTTTTTGCCAAGCATAGATCCAAATTCTAAAAAGAAAACTGGATTTTTGAGCAAAGAAGAAGTTTTAGAAGTAGAAGAAAAATTAAAAAATAATTCTGAAATCGAATTCCTGGGAAATGTCAATTTTGATAATTTGAAGGTTTTGGACACTAATTTTTGGTGTGGCGATGTTAATTTGAGTGAATGTGATTTATTTTTTTGGTATGGTCCAGGCATGAAAAAAAATATGGATGAGCTTAAGGCATTGTCAAAAGTAACAAAAGTTTTGAAAAGTCCGGAATCTTTAGATATTGTTGATGATAAATTTAAAGCTCATGTAGCTTTAAAAAAACAAGGCTTGCCTGTATCTGATTTTGCATTAATTCCTTATAATAATTTAGAGCTGATGGAAAAAATTATGAAGGATTGGAAGACTGTTGTTGTGAAGCCTAGATTTGGTAGCTTTGGTAGAGGAATAATAAAAGTGAGCGATTTTGAAACTTTAAGAGATATCGCAGGAATGTTAAGGATGGAGCATAAACAAGAGAAAATTTTTGTAGAAAGATTTGTAGAAAATGACCAAAAAGCTTGGATGAGCACGACAATCATTGATGGCAAGGTTGTTTATGGCTATAGAAAAAAAGAAGAAAAATTTGCTGGCTGGAAGGTGTATGATATTAAGGCAAAAGGTGGAGGAGCTTATTATGTTGATCCAGCACCCGTACGAGAATATGCAGAAAAAGCAGCAGCAATTTTGGATAAATCTATTTGCGGCTTTGATTTTATTAAAACAGCAGATGGCTATAAAATTGTTGATGAAAATAATTTTCCTGGTTTTTATCCAGAAGCATTTAAAGATGCGGGCGTTAAAGCAACTGATTTAATTGTTAATTTAATAGTAAAATAATTATTATGTTTGAATTAGAGAGATATTCTGGCAATCCAATACTAAATCCTATTAAGGATCATGTCTGGGAATCGAAAATGGTTTTTAATCCAGCCGTGGTTTTAAAGGACAATAAAATCCATGTAATTTACCGTGCTAGAGGAGAGCATGAATTTAAAGGAATTTTGATTTCAAGGCTTGGTCATGCAATTTTTAAAGATGATGGGGTAACATTGGAAAAGAGATTTGAAAATCCTGTTTTTGAACCTGAAGAATGGTATGAACCAGCTGGTTGCGAGGATCCAAGGATAACAAAGATTGATGGAAAATATTATTTGTTGTATACTGCTTATTCAGGCACAGAAATAGATCCTTTTTTAGGTTTGGAAAGAGTCAATATTGCAGTTGCAACAACAATGGATTTTGTTGATTGGCACAGACAAGGCTTATTATTACCTGAGGTAGAAAAACCGGAAAAAAATGGGGTATTGTTCCCTGAAAAAATTAATGGTTATTATGTTTGTTATTATAGAATCGATCCGCATATTTATGTGGCGTATTCAAAAACATTAGAGCATCCTGTTTGGAGAGGACATAAAAAAATTATTTCTCCAAGGAAGGGGATGTGGGATAGTGAGAAAATTGGAGCAGGAGCACCGCCGATAAAAACTGATTTAGGCTGGCTGTTCATTTATCATGGAGTCGACCGAAAGGGACCTTCAAGACTAAAAATTAAAAAAACTGGATATGGGACGGTTGATTATGATAGAACTTATCGATTAGGTGTAATGTTGATTGATAAAAATAATCCTGAAAAAATATTATATCGTTCTGAAGGATTTATTTTGGAGCCAAAAGAGGATTATGAAAAGATGGGAATGATTCCAAACGTTGTTTTTACTTGTGGAGCTGCTGTTGTTAGAGAAAAACTTCTTGTTTATTATGGCGGTGCTGACACTGTGATTGGTTTAGCGACATGTAAGATGGCCGATTTGTTGAAAGCGATCCAAAATAAATCGATTTGAAATTATTGGAGGTTTTGTTAAATATATGACAAGACAATTATTTGGAAGTTTAAAAAGGAAAAAATTAGGTGTATGTTTTGTTTCAAGCTATCCGCCTCGCGAGTGCGGAATTGCAACCTTTACCTCTTTTCTTAAAGAAGCAGTAAAGAAAAATTTGCCCAAGGTCAAATTTAGAATTATTGCGATTGATGAACCTAGAAAAAGAAGAAAATACACGAATAGAGTAATTAAGGTTGTAAGAAGAGATAACCTTGAGGATTATATTGAAGCAGCGGAAATTATTAATAAAAATAAAGATATCGATTTAGTCAGCGTACAACATGTTTTTAGCTTGTTTGGTGGCAATGATGGAGAACTAATCTTGGAGTTTCTAAAAAGATTGAAGAAGCCTTGCGTGACAACAATGCACATGGTTTATCAACCGACAAAGAAGCCTCACAAATTTGAAGTAGTGGAAACTAATTTTGTTAAAATTACAAAAGAAATTGTAAAATATTCAGCAAAAATTGTAGTAATGATTCAACCAGTAAAAGATTTGTTGGTTTACAAATATAAAGTACCAAGAAATAAAGTTGTGGTAATACCACATGGGTTGCCAAATATTGAAAAACAAAATCCGGAAAAATATAAGAAAAAATTAGGATTTGTTGGCAAAAAAATTATTTCAACTTTTGGTTTGATCAGGCAGAAAAAAGGCTTGGAATATGTAATCTATGCAATGCCGAAGATATTAAAGAAATATAAAGAAGCAATATTTTTAGTATTAGGCGAATCACATCCAGCCAGAACAAGAACGTATTATGATTTTTTGAAAAAAGAAGTAAAAAGATTGAAGCTTGAAGATAACGTTGTCTTTAATGAGACTTATCTGACCTATAAAGAGATTATTAGATATTTATTAGCTTCAGATATCTTTGTAACGCCGTATTTAGTTCCAGAACAAACAAGCAGTGGAGTCGTATCATATGCGATGGGTTGCGGAAAAGCAATTGTAGCGACAAAATTTTTATATGCTAAAGATGTTTTATCTGATGGCAGAGGAAAATTGGTTAATTTTAGAAATTCGCGTCAGATTTATGAAGAAATAATGTATTTATTCTCTCATCCAAAAGTAAAAAAGAGGATTGAAGATAGAGCATACAAATATGGTCAGACAATGATTTGGGAAGAAGTGGCAAAAAATTATATTGAATTGTTTTTTAAGGTTTTAAGCAAATAATTTTAAATATATGACAAAAGATTTGAAAGAAATGAATATTATTTTGCTTTCCTCATTTCCTCCTCGTGAGTGTGGAATTGCGACATACGCAACTCATTTATTTTCTGCGCTTAAGAAAACTTTGCCGGAATTAAAAATAATTGTTCTAGCAGTTGACGAAAGAAAAAGACCACAAAAATATGAAGATCTTGTGAAACATGTTATAAAAGATGAATCTGTTGAGTCATATCAAAAAGCTGCAGAATATATTAATGAATCAGGCGCTGGTTTGGTTTGCTTGCAGCATGAATTTGGGATTTACGGTGGTTTTGATGGTACTCTTGTTATAGAGATGATGAAAAAAATTAAAGTACCGATTGTAACAACTTTACACACTGTTCCAATAACAAAAAAAGCAAAACGTAGAGATACGAGATTAGCTATTCTTAAGGAAATTATTAAATATAGCAAAAGAGTTCTATTAACTACCGAATATGCTAAAGAATGCTTGAAAAAAGAAGCAGGAGCTCCTGATAGAAAATTGAAAGTTATTTTGCATGGTACGCCAGATGTTAAATTGATTGATCCAGATGAGGCAAAGAAAAAAGTTGGTTTAGAAGGCAAAAAAGTTATTTCAACTATTGGGATGATCAATCCACATAAGGGAATCGAAAAAATAGTTGAAGTCTTGCCGGCAATTGTTAAAAAGCATAAAAATGTTGTTTATCTTATCGCTGGCGAGGTGCATCCAAGAAAGAAAAAAGAAGTTGATGCATATTTGGCAAGAGTTTATGCGAGAGCAAAAGAGCTGGGTGTTTATAACCATATAAAAAGAGTAGATAAATATTTTACTGAAGAAGAATTAGTAACTTATTTTCAAGCATCAGATATTTTTATGACGATTTATGATGTTCCAGAACAAGTATCATCTGGAACGCTTGCTTACGCGATTGCATGTGGTAGGTGTGTGGTTTCAACTCCTTATATTTATGCGAAGGAATTAATTGGTGAAGATGTGCGAGGATTTTTAGTAAAGTTTGGAGATTTGCCTGCTATTGCTTCTAAAGTAAATTATATTTTAGATAATCCATTAGTGCAGCAAGAAATGGAAAAGAAAATTTATGAATTTGGTAGAAGGACAACTTGGGAGGCGGTAGCAAAGAAACATTTTGAAATTTTTGAAGAAGCAGTGCAGGATTTTTTTTAAAGTCTTAATTCAAAAAAATATGAAAATAAAAGTTTATTGCCCAAGCTGTGGGCAGGAGTATGATTATGATGGAGAGCATGGATGGATTCAGACTAAAGAAAAAATGATGTGCCAGAAATGCAGATATAATGGATATTTTGTGAGGAAGAGACCGAAGATTGATGAAGAAAAATAAAAAGTCAAAATTTAAAAGCAAAAAGTTACAAGTAAAAAAAAATCAAAAAACTGCGTCAAGAAACGCAGTTTTAATTTAAATTATTTTTTGGCTTATTTGATTTTAACGAATTTTCTTCTGCCAATCTGGATGATATCGCCGGATTTGATTTCAGTTTCTTCTTGCCAATTACTGTTTACTTGATCATTAATTTTGACTGCTTTTTGTTCGATCAATCGGCGTGCTTCTGATTTTGATTGGACTTGTTTAGTCTGCAAAATTAAGTCAATTAGTTTTAATTTTTTTTCTTTTATTTCTATTTCAGGAATATCTGTCGGTTTGCCTTTATCTTTGAAAACTTGATTGAATTCTTGTTCTGCTTGGTCAGCTTGTTCTTTACTATGATATAAAGTCACAATTTCTTTGGCTAGTCTTGCCTTTAAATCTCTTGGATTTGCGCCTTGTTCTAATTCTTGTTTAATTTTATTTACTTCTTCAAGAGGCAATTTCGTACATAATAAGAAGTAATCTGGAATTAGTTCGTCATGCATGGACATTATTTTGCCAAACATGTCATTTGGTTCATCAACTATTGTGATTATATTGCCCCAAGATGTAGACATTTTACGGCCATCTAGTCCCAATAACATTTTGCAAGTCAGAATATCTTGCTCTGGTTGATTGAAATGTTTTTGGATTAATCGGCCAGCTTTTAAATTAAATAATTGATCGAAACCGCCAACTTCAACATCGGATTTGATCTGGACTGAATCATAGCCTTGCATGATCGGATATAAACATTCACGAAGTGAAATTTCTTGTTTTTTCTCAAATCTGTCTTTAAAATTTCTTCTGGCTAACATTTGCTGAATAGAAAAAATTTCTGCTAATTGTCCAATTTCTTTAAAAGTTAAATCTTTTAGCCATTCTGAATTATAGCGGTATTCAACTTTTTTTAAATCTAAAATTTTTCCTAATTGTTCTTTGTAATTTTCAAGATTCTTTTTTATTTCTTCTTCTGTTAAAAATGGTCTTTTTGACAATTTGTCAGAAGGATCGCCAATTTGAGCTGTAAAATCGCCGATAATCAAAACAATTTGATGACCTAATTCTTGAAGATCACGAAGTTTCCAAAGAGGAATTGCACGACCGAGATGGATTTTTGGACCAGTTGGATCAATGCCAAATTTAATTCTAAGCTTTTTAGATTCAAAAGCTTTTGTTAGATGTTCTTTTTCGATAATATCTTCGATTCCGCGAGTTAAAATTTCGTTGATTTTGTTATTGTCCATATTTTTATGACAGGGTGGAGGCAAGCTCCACCCCTACGCGGGTATAATTTATCTCGCGTAGGGGCGGAGTTTATCTCCGCCCTAATTAGATTAATTAGTTATCAAAAATATAATATTTATAATCTTCTGGCTTCTTAACAAGATTTGCTTTAAGCGGATTATTGAGAATGTAATAATATTTTTCTTCTAAATCTTTTTCATTTCTAATGATGTGGTCATAATATCCCCGTTGCCAAATTTTTTGATAGGTTTTGGAATGTAAATTTATTTCTCTGGTTGTTAATGATTTATAAGCTTGAATAATTTGTGAGAGATTTATTTTATTATTATGCGAAAGCATTATTATAACATGTAAATGGTTTGGCATAATGCAGCCTGCAGTAATTTTAAATTTAAATCTTATTTTTAATTGTACAATAATTTTTTTGATGATTAAACAAATTTGGTTATTAATAAATAATGGTTTTTTGTCGTAGGTATCTATCGTAATAAAATAATAACCTGGTGTTTTATAATTAAAATCTTTTAATCTTAGGCTGTTTTTACGAAAATTAATGTACATTTTTTGTTTTTGTATATAACGAGGGTGGAGGCAAGCTCCACCCCTACGCGATATTGGTTTTTGTTTTGTTAAAATCGCGTAGGGGCGGAGTTTACCTTCGCCCTTTATAGAGATATTTTATTATCTTTTATTATAGCAAGAATGAAAAATAATTCAATTTAGTTAAAATTGTTTGATAACTAATTGATCTAACGATTTTTTAATTAAAGCATCAATTTCTAACTCTTGTTCATTTTTTATAACTTCTTCTAATCTAGCTTTTGTTTCTGGACTATCTGGAACAAAAAGAGAACAACAATCTCCAAAAGGTTGAATTGAAGTTTGATAAGTATCAATTTTATTAGCGATATTTATTATCTCTTCTTTGTCTAGTCCTGCTAGAGGTCGAAATATTGGCAAATTTGTGGACTGTGAAACAGCTTGGATGTTTTCAAGAGTTTGAGAGGCAACCTGGCCGATTGAATCACCAGTAACTAAGGCTTTGGCGTTTTCTTGTTCTGTGATCTTTGTGGCAATGCGCATCATCATCCTTCTGTATAAAATAACACGAAGCTTGGCTGAGCATTTGGCAACAATTTGTTTTTGAAGATCTAAAATTGGAATTAAATATAATTTGGAATTTTGCTGATATTGATCTAAAATGCTGACTAATTTTTTGACTTGGTCTTGTGATTCTTTTGATGTTTGAGGATAGGAATGAAAATGGCAGAAAATTATTTGACAGCCACGCTTCATAATTTGGTATGAGGCGACTGGCGAATCAATACCACCAGAAATTAAAGAAATAACATTTCCAGCTGTTTCAGTTGGCAAGCCTCCGCAAGCTTTAATTTTTTCTGAATAAATTAAAGCTTGATCATATAAAATATCAATATAAATAGTCAGGTCTGGATTTTTTAATTTTACTTTTTTGTTCTTAAAATTATCTAAAATTACTCCGCCAATTTGTTCATTAACATGTTGAGAAGATATCTTAAATTTTTTGTTGATGCGATTTGTTTTGATGGCAAAGGTTGTAAATTTATTTTTTTGCGCAATTGTTATGGTTTGTTTTTTTATTTCTTCAAAATCTAATGGAATCGAATTGGCAAATGAAAAATTAGAAATACCAAAGACATGTAGTAGAGAAGTTTTAATTTTTGAAATATCAGAACTATCTTGTTGTTCAAACAAAATTCGATCATGTAAATGAACAAGTTTAAAAGAGCCCAATTGGTCAATATGGGCTTTTATGTTTTTAATTAGTTTATTTTCGAAGATATTACGATTTCTGCCTTTTAATCCAATCTCCGAATAATGGATAATAATTGTTTGCATTCTATTTAATAATTTCGTTTGGATTATACCAACTGTCTAGTTCTGATTGATTACTGACATAGCCTCGTAATTCAATACTTGATCCTTTGTGAATTGCAAAATGCAGATGTTTTCTTTCACCATCTGTTTCATCGGAGTACTCATTGCCTAAAACAGCGATTTGTTGACCCCTTGCAACTTGATCGCCAACAGATAAGCTTACCGAAGATAACTTAATATGTCCATAGAGAAAGGTGGCAGGCTGATTATCGATTTGTCCTTGCAAGATAATAACACCGCCATAGCCTGCAACAAAACCAAGATAAACAACTTCAGAATCTTCGACTGCAAGAACAGGAACATCTTGGTTGATTTGATCAGAATTTATTTCAATATCAACGCCGGTATGAAAGCCATAAAATCTTTCTGGTTGAACTGGTGAATTTTGGGCTGTTATAAATTGACCAAAAGTCTTTTTAGTTTGATTGGTTGTAAAATTTTGGATTGGAGTTATAAATTGTGATTGTGCTTCTGAATTTGTATCTGTGTCAGGATCTATAATATTAAGATTTTGCTTAAAATTTTGTTGTGAAGTTTTTGTTTCGTCACTAAAAAAGACAAAATAAATTGCCAAGCTAGTGATTGTAGCGGCAATTAAAATAGAAATGATTATTATAATAATTTTGATTGTTTTTGACATTTTTTTATTCTACGACAACTGCTGTTCCATAACATAATACTTCAGTAATTCCAGCGCCGATTTCAGTTGCGTCATAGCGAACTCCAATAACTGCGTTTGCGCCTAATTCCTTGGCATGTTCTAGCATTAAATTGTAGGCATCTTGTCTTGTTCTTTCGCACAAAGAAGTGTAGAGAGTTATATTCCCGCCAACGATTGTTTGAAAAGCAGCGCCGATTGAACCAAGGACTGATCTGGAGCGAACAATGATACCTTTGACTAGGCCGAGATTTTTGATGATTTTTTTGTTAGGTAACTCAAAAATTGTTGTTGTGTCTTGGATTTGCATAAATTTTTAGAAAAACTAATTTGTGAAATATTGAATGATCTTATCATTGTTAAATATGATAATTATTAAAACTGATACTGTAAATTATACTAGCGTTGTTGACACTTTTAATAAAAAGAAAGGTTGGTTAAAATAGTTAGTGAGTATAGAAAATATTAACTAATTAACCAGACCTCTCTATGCACAAGAATACCAGATTATTGCC
>JAQVVF010000024.1 GCA_028699085.1 Patescibacteria group bacterium
ATTTTAATTAATACATCATTCATATAAAAAAGAAAGGAATGAAATTCCGCTTTTTTATATGAATTAGGAGCGGAAGCGACAATTTTATTTTACTTTTTTTTAATAGACTACCAGCACAAGAGGGAGTGGGTGTCCTTCGTAGTTTTTTGCGACGTCCCCCCGTACCCGGATATGGCAATTTGTGCGGTTGCGGGGACATTCGCAAAAAACGGAGAAGGACACCCACGACCGACCAACTCCCTCTTAGGAATACCCACATAGTAGCCGAAAATTGCCCGTGCGGACGAGCTTGCGAGAACGCTTGGCACGAGCTTGCGAGGGACAAAGGAGAGAGGAACGAACGACACGGGCAATTTTCGGCTTTTGATTTTTCCGAGACAAAACCACAACCGAGACAAAACAAACCAGCGACAAAATCACAACCGTAGGAAACAAAGGAAGTCTTCCAATTGGGAGGTACGACCTTTTGGAAGTCTTCCGACTTTCCGTATTAATCACAACCGATAAGTTACTTGATGAGTATTTCATAAGTTAACATAACTTCTAATATATGAACAAAGGCACGACTTCATATATTACGGAGTTATGTTATCTTTCTTCATATTTACGACAAAACTCGATTTGAAAGGAGCAGTTTAAATTAAATTCACGAGCGAGCCTGCGAGCGAGTACATTATTTTCTTTTTAATGGCTTTGCTGTAAATACTTCCTTGGGTGGGGTGTGCTGGCTTGTGCGTTAGGGGGTGGGACATTGACAACCAGCCGTATTAAATATTGAATTGACTTTATTATTAATTGACTTTTTTAATATTTATGATCATTATTTCAAATTGGAGGTAAAAAATTGACCTCCGTAATACTTCACGGAGGTAGATAATACAACAAACTATTTTATAAATTTTTCTATTATATATTTTCCAAATTGATTTTGTAAATAAAAAAGGGCTCGCATCTGCAAGCCCTCAATTGTTACTCCTTCCTAAGTCGTCATTTTTGTGTTTAAGGTGAGGGGTTTAGTTTTTTTATTTATACTCAAATTTTGAGTTACAAAATTTGTTAGCAAAATAACTATGCAAAATCTCAATTCTGTAACCTTTACGAGTAAAAATATAATAATAATCTTCTTCCTGTATTAGTTCTATAATTTTATTAATATATTCAATCATTGTTTTTTCTTCTGTTGCATTTGCTATTATATTTAAAGTTGCATTGATTATTTTTTCTTTGTCCTTGAGTGTTGGAGAGTCATCAAATGAACAAGGTATATTTGTTGATAATTCCATACAAATGGAATTATCTTCGGGCAATTTAATAAAGTCTATAAATTTACCAACTTCATTTTTGAATACGAATTTTTTTTGAACAAATAGCATAAAGTAATAAGGATATTTTGTTAGCCAATTTTCTAAGGTTGGAACTAATTTTAATTCTTTTTCATCTGTTAGTTGAATTTTATTAAAGTTTGTTAGACTTAACTCAAGACGCCAAACGTCTTGGTCTTTGTTGTAATTCTCTAATTTTCTTTCTCACTTATTAATTATGTACTTTTTTTCGTGTTTTTCTCTTAGTTCCTTACTTTTATTGTAAAGTTTCCAAGTGAAAACGCTCTGTTGGTCGCCAAGGTTTAAACAATGATAATTGTTTAAATAATGTCCAGATTTACCCCATAGGGTAAATTTGGAAGGGTTTGTTTTTGCCACTTTCCCACTTGCAAAGTTTATGATAAAATCTTCTGGACTCCATTGCAAACCTGTATTTTCATTAATTCCCGAGAACTCGTAAAAGTCACAACAGATGTCCATTCTTGACAAGTTCACAAATTCAAAGTTACTCTTCAAAAAAATTGTTGATAACAATTTTTCTAAATTCCCGATGTATAACCATTTATTAGCTATTTGTAATTGTGCGAAATCTTCTTTAATAATTGAAGAGTATGGGTTATAACTTAAAATAAAAATGAGTTCATCCCTACTATTGAAATAATCTCTTACATTTTGAAAAACATTAGTTCCGCGTTCTCGCGTCACAAAATATATATCCTCAATTCCTAATTGAGGATTAGAGGGTTGATTAAGTTTTAAATTAATTGTTAGCCAGTCTAAAGAATATACGAAAGGTTGTAAGGCTTTTTTTTGATTATTTCTTATTGTATCCGTTACTTTTTTTGCATCAAATGTATTTTCCATATTACAATTTTATTTGATTTATTATGTTGAAAAATTTGTATAGAAGATTACGACCTGTTGTCGTTGAGCGTATGCCCTGTAACAATTCCATTTCTTCATTTGTAAGATATATATAATTATTTATATATATGCCTTTGTAATAAACGTGTAATTCTTGTGAATTGTCTTCATTAATAATTAATTCGGCTTTTGTTATTTCTCTTTTCATTTCTGTATTTTTTTAAAGGTTATTAAAAACGTCTTCCACTTGATGAGCTATTTTTTTTATTGTAAAAACTACTTGGATTGCTTTGCAATTCGTTTGCAATTCTTCGATTATTCTGCTCAACTTTTTTTTTGTTAATTTTTTTATCCTGGCTTTCTTCTTCCAGTTCTTCCACTTCTATTGAGAATTGTCCATTGTTACCTAAGCACAAATATTGAGAAATCCCAATAGCTTGTCTAAGGTTAAATTCTCTTTCCATAACTACACTAAATAATTTGTCTCCGTATCTATCAAAGTAGATAAAGCGAAACTTTTTGCAATTTTTTTCCATTTTTGTATTGATTAATTTGTTGTATGTTACACAATTATAACACATTGCAAAGATACAACGGCAAAATGGCAAAAATTGACTTTGTCAAATTGTCAGTCCTTTTTTGACAAATTGTCATAAAAAAAGAGGGCATCCATTAGGACCGCCCTCTTTATAATAAATACAAAATTGAAAAGACTAATAATTATGGAGTGGTGACAAATCTCTCCATTCCAGCCCATATAACAACTCCTTGAGCATCGATAAGAAATACAATTCCTCCGGTTTGTGAGGTTGTTGCAGTCAAATCTAATTTAACAGGTGCAATTGCAGCAGTATCCGCATTGTTTACCTTGTAAATATAATTCCATTCTCCAACCTCTTCAACAGAAGGTAACATTCCGTATCCTTTTGGAAAACCGATTGCATCTGATTTATCTACAAGTATCAGCCCAATAGCTTGTTCCTGTACTGCTTGTTGTAATGCTCCAGCATCATCAGGGGCAAAAGCTGAAGAAAATAATTTGTTTCCGTTGATTAAAACGTTGCTTCCAAAATATTTATCGCCAGGAGTTGCCAAGTCAGTTCCGACCATTGACCAAGCAATACTTCCAAACTCATCAAGAAACAACATAAAAGTTTGCCCGGTTGGGCTTTCGGTCAAAGTTGAAGGATTTGATACTTTCAAATTTTTTCCAAATTTCCCACCTCTGAAAATTTCATTAACATTAAATCCGAAAGGCACAACGGCATTACGAATATTTTTTGATGCACCAGCATACAAATTATAACGTGGTTTCAGTTTTTTTTCAGTTAGTGCGTTTCTGTTTTCTTTCAATATTTTTGCAATTTGTGCAAAAGTGTCCCTAACTTCAATTTGTCTTGAAGTTCTTGGGTTAAATACTATTGGTTGATACTTGGCTAAAATTTGCTCTCCGTGAACAACTTTTGCAACTATATCGCCCATTTTTCCGCGTGCAGTTCCCTGCAATAAATTTCCTTTCATTTTAATTTTTGGTTTTAATTTTGATAATTAATTTTCCAAGTTCTAAGGCTTTGCCTTCTAACTTCTTTTTTTCAATTTCCATTTTGGAAATTAAAATTTCTTCTTGTGATTTAATTTGCTTTGCCATAACTAAATTTGTGTACCTCCAATAAAACTGATTATTGCAGTAGCTACATAAACTACCCATTTAAGAACTATAACAATTTTGTCTGATGTTGGTGATTTTTGCGACATAATTTTCATTTTTAAATTTAATAACAATCGTATCATTGGGCAAAGATAATACAAGAATTGACAAATGTCAACTATTTTGATGATTTTTATTTTTTTTGAAGTGGTTATTTTATGTTTGTATTGTGGTTGTTGTATGGGAGTTACATTTGTAAACTATATGGTTTTTGTGTTTTTTAATTATGTACGATTATTTGGATT
>JAQVVF010000007.1 GCA_028699085.1 Patescibacteria group bacterium
TTCGATATTAATGAAATAATATAACAGTATATTTTAAAGTTGTAAAGAATAAAAAACAGAGTTAAAACTCTGTAGTAAAGATCTGTAATGTTAGAGACGATGAAATTCGCTAGCCATAGGTTGAATCAATTTTGGCATATCGCCATTTGACAAGGATTCGATTTCATGGATTGCAATATCAACAGGATAGCCTTGAGGACCATGATAGAGGACTGCAGTGAAGATTTCAGAAATGCAATAATCATATCGACAACGTAGCCAACGAACTGTTCTCTCCAACATTGACTTTGTCCAACTGCGATCGTCAATGATCAAAATCCTGCTACCTAAGCCTGGAGTTGTTTTGATCAAATCCCGAGCAAAACTGATATGATCTGGACAATGATGTTGAGGCATCCCTGAAACTGCAAGGATTGCTGGTTTTTGGCCTAAGATTCTAGCGACACCAAGTCCTGGGATTAATCCGCCCATTGTTAAGGCAATAACTTGATTGATTTCTTTTTCGTGAGCTAATTGAGCAAGCTTTTTGATGTCATTAAAATAGGCTTGCCAGTTTCTTCTGATTGCGCCAAAGAAAGGTTGTGCTGGTTGCAAAGTAATTTTTTCATTGAGAACGTGTGGGCCAAATTCTAATTCATGGGGCTGGACAATGTAGGGAAGTTCTTGAGTTGCTGTATTTCCAATCTTTTCGGCGAACCAATCAACTGGCATTGTCGACGTCGATTTTTGCCAAATAGCAATAAATTTTTGAGTATCAATAGCATAACCGAATTGAGAAGTAAGGAATCTTCTTGCTCTTTCAAAAGTTACACCTGAATCACTTAAATCGTCAACAATACCAACATGATTGCCAAGACCAGGTTGAGTGCTGGCGAGCTCTCGATCAAAAACTAGATTCCTGCGAGTTTCTGTTGCGCTACCTTGCATGGTTGGTTCATAGCTTTGGGCAGCGAGAAATGCGGGTCTAAGACCAAGCATATTGCCAAGCGCCAAAGCTGGAATAATTCCACCTGTTGTTATACCAATGAGCTGGTTTATTTGTTCATGACTATGTTGTAGAATATGCGCTAATTTTTTTAGAAGCTCAAAATATTCAGGCCAGCTGTAAGTCAGTAATTCTTTTCCATTCTCATATGTTGTTTTGGGCATTTTTGTTGTCTCCTTCTCTTGTTAAGGTACAAGCAAATTATTATAGAAAGATTAGTATAACAATCATTTTTAGATCAATCAAGGTAAATAAAAAATCCAGTATAGACTGGATTGAAAATTTATTATTATTTTTAAACTTGATCGTTGGCCATTTTAACTTCAATTTTTTTTGTTTTGACGGCATTGGCTTTTGGAAGTCTGATTGTGAGAATGCCGTTTTTTAATTCAGCTAAGGCATTATCAGCGACTACTTCTTCAGGCAAAATGATTGAACGAGAAAAAGCGCCCCAATAACATTCTTGATAATAGTAATCATTTTCTTTAGCTTCTGCGATATTTTTTCTTTCACCTTTGATAGTGACCATGTCATTATCAATATTAATATCAATATCTTCTGGATTAACGCCAGCGATTGTTGATTTAATAATAATCTCTTGAGGAGTTTGAAAAACATCAATTGCAAGCTGACCTTCATAATTTTCTTGATCATTTTGAGAATTTTGAGAACCAGTTTGCTGAGTTTGTTGCTGTGGTTGTGGTTGTTGTTGGACTTGAATTGGTGTTGGTTCAGGTTTTGAGGTTTGCGGAGTTGGTAAATGAGATACTGGTGGTTTAGGCGGATTTGGATTATCAGCAACTTGTTTGGATTGTAAAAACCTTGCGAAAAAAGATTTCTTTGCCATATTGAATAATCTTTACTTTTGTTTTTAATAAAACTTTTTCTTTAATTTATTGTACATTATTTTAAGATAAATGTAAATTTTGGAAGTGGATAGCTTTTTGTTAAAATCATAGAAATGTGTTATATTATTATTACATAAAAAGTTTTTAAAAAATAAAAGTAAAAAATTATGCGTAGGTATTTATTAATTTGCCTAGCTATTTTTGGCCTATTGATTTTTGGGCAAAATGTTTTGGCTGCTGATTGGTCAGTATCGACTTTGGATTCGTCTGCTAATAGTGGTTGGGATAGTTCAATTGCTGTTGATAGTAATGGATATTCGCACGTTGCATATATTGATGGAGCTAATGTTGATTTAAAGTATGCTACTAATGAAAGTGGTTTATGGGTTGTTACTACGGTTGAGGATGTTGGAAGTGTCGGTGCTGGTGTTTCGATAAAAGTTGATAGCAACAATAAGCCTCATATAAGTTATATTGATGATACTAATAATTATCTTAAGTATGCAACTAATTCATCAGGTTCTTGGGTGACAACAGATGTTGATAATTCTGGCACTGTTTCTTCAGGTATTTTTGATGCGAATGTAACTTCGATTGCATTAAGCAGTAATAATATTGTGAGTATTAGTTATTATGATAATTCAAATGATGATTTAAAATACGCAACAAATGCAAGTGGGGGATGGGTTTTGACAACTGTTGATTCGACGGGTAACGTGGGGGCATTTGATTCTTTAGATATTGATTCGAACGGGTATGCGCATATTAGTTATCGTGATCAGACTAACAATACATTAAAATATGCTACGAATAGTTTATCAGGAGTTTGGTCAGTCAGTACATTAGATAGTTCTGTTGATGCTGGATGGTATTCGTCGTTAGCGATTGGCTTAAATAATAGTGTCCATATTAGTTATCTTGATGCGACAAATGATGATTTAAAATATATCACTAATGCTACTGGTAGTTGGGTAGCAACAAATTTAGATACAACAAATCAAACAGGGTATACAACTTCGATTGTTGTTGATAATAACGGAGGGGTTCATATTGGTTATGCTGATAATACTGATCAGGCATTGAAATATGCAACAAATATCTCTGGATCTTGGACTTATACAACATTAGATACTGTTGGAACATATGCATCTGTAGTTCTTTTTGGATATTACAATCAGGTTTCACTTGCTACAAGCTTGAATAATCGGGTTTTTGTTTCTTATTTTGATGCTAATAATTCATATTTGAAGTATGCTTATACTCCTGGTCCTTCAGATCAGACAACGACTATAAATAATGGCAGGAGCTATTCAGCTAAGAAAAAAATTCATATTACTTCAAGCTTGACTGGTAGTCCAACAGAAATGATTGTTTCAACAAAATCTGATTTTTCTGATAAGACGTGGAAGGCATATACTACAGACAAAACTTTTGAAATGTCATCGGAGTTGGGAAAGAAAACTATTTACGTAAAATATCGGGATATTTGGCATGCGGAATCTGATGTAGTTTCTGCTGAAGTTAAATATACAGGCAGTCCAATTAAATTCGTAACAACAAAAGCAAAAGCAAAAAGTGAAAAAAGAGTTACTGAAAAAAACAAAAATTATTATGCCAGAGATTTATATCTAAAATTTAAAAAATATCCAAAGTCTTTTAAAAATACGCGAAGATATATTCAGATTGATAGAAAATTAGAATATCCGCATGCTTATATGGATGCAAAAAATAATTTATTGAAAAAATATTGGAAGATATCAACTGATTTTTCGAAATATAGCGGTAGTAAAAATGTAAAATTGAGATTGGTTTTTCAGTATACAGATAATCAATTTGAAAAACTAAAGAAAAAGGTAAAAAATCTAAAAGAGAAGAACTTGTATCTAAAATATTATGTACCTGAATCAAATAGTTGGGCAGATTTACAAGTAAAACCGAATACAACTGACAATACTTTTACGATTTATCTAAATTCTCCATTTAATTATTCGGAAAGATATTACGCGATTGGTAGATAAAATATTTATAATATAAAACTCCAAGATTAAACTTGGAGTTTTTGTTTTGAGAAGGGTGGAGGCAAGCTCCACCCCTACGTAATTAATTTTGATTGTCTATTTTTGAGGTAACTTTTAATCTTTTTATTTCTTTAATGTCTTGAGAAAGCATCATATACATAACAACAATTAAAACAGCGAGTAAAATTATAGAATATGAAGAATTGTAAGAGGCGACAGAATTGTAGAGACCATGTAAGAAAATTGCTAATAGCAGGCCTTTTGTGATGCTTGAGCCATTGCCCTGTGGATGAAATTTTTGACGAGCAAGATAATAGCCGACAATGCCAGAGCAGATAGCATGCATTAAAGTTGCAGTTGCAAAACGTAAGATTATAACAGTTCCGCCATCGCTTAGAGTTACCAAAAAATTTTCTAATGTTGCAAATCCTAGACCAGCAACGATACCATAAATAATTCCATCCATTGGTTCATTGAATTCTTTGCTGGTTGAGGCTTTGTATTTTAAGACTAAATATTTCATGTATTCTTCAATCGGCGCAACAATCAAAAAAGAACTTAAGACCATGGCAATGTATTTTGTTGAAGAAGCATAAGGAATGAAGAATTCAACTGCAAATTCTAAGGCAATGGCTGGAATTGTTGCAGCCATGCCCCAAACAAAAATTTTAAAAATTTGTTTTAATGGTTCTGGATTTTTGTTATCTCTGCGACGATAAAACCAAAGCCAGAAAAGGCCAGGAAGTAAAGCGACGAATAAATACCAAAGATAAATCATATAGAAAAATTAAAATTAAAAAAATCAAAATGTAAAATCACAATCTAAAATTCAAAATTAATTTATATTTAAATTTTTTTTAATCTAGAATATTATTCGTCTGCGACTTTGTCTGTTTTAAACAATCCTTTCTTGTTTTGTCCAGAAAAAACTTGTTTTAAGACTATGAATTTAGTAGTTTTGCTTGTGTCATTGCTGAAACAATGTGGATTCTTTTGTGTTTCTACTAAATCTCCTTTGCGAATAATTTTTGATTTAAGCTGGTTATTTTCTTTCCATTCTAAAGTTAACTCATTATCAACGATATAAATTGTTTCGGAAATTTTTTCGTGATGATGCCAATCTTGTTTTGTTTTTGCAGGCTGTTCGTTATAATGAATTTCGTATTCATTGAAGAGATAATACCAAACTTTTGTTCCTGAAGACTTGGTTACATTCAATGCTTGTTGTTTAGAAACAATGGTCATTAATTAATTGTTATTTTTCTTTGATTTTCGTCTAAGTATTCTAATTTAATATGAATTACATTTTTAAGAGGAATTTGGTCTTTAATTTTTTCTGACCATTCAATTGCAGAAATATTATTTTTGCTATTAACGATTTCGGTATAGCCGAGATCTAAAATTTCTTGAGGATCTTGGATTCTGTATAAATCAAAATGATAAAATTCCAAATTATTTTTAGCTTGATATTTTTTAAAAATAATAAAAGTTGGACTGGTAAGATTTTCTTTAATCTCTAGTCCTTTGGCTAATCCTTGGATAAAAGTTGTTTTGCCAGCACCTAATTCACCAGAAAAACATAAAATTTCGCCACCTTGAAGATTAGTGGCTAATTCTTGGGCTATCTTTTGAGTTTGTTCTGAAGACTTTGAGATTATTTCCATTATTTAACAAAATTATAAATTAAAATTATAGAGCCAAGAGCAATGATATAAATGGCAAAAGGAACAAGACCATGTTTTTTGAAAAAATTCATTAGGAATTTAATTGCTAAAAATCCAGCAATAAGAGCGAAAATGGCGCCAAAAATAATTTCTGGTAAACTGCCATTAATTTTTTCGCCGTCAAAGAATACTTTTGTTAGTGATAATGTACCAGCACCTAGGATGGCAATGATAGAAAGAATAAATGAGAATTTGGCAGCGGAATCACGTTTGATGCTTCGGAGCAAGCCAGTTGCAACTGTTGATCCTGACCTTGAAATTCCAGGCAAGATAGCTGCAGCTTGAGCTAAACCGATCCAAATTGAATCTTTAAAAGTTATATCTTTGACTTCTTTTTGGGGATGGGAAATTTTTTCAGCGAGAATAAAAAAGAGTCCGTTGATAATTAGAAATAGGGCAGTCCAATTAATGCTTCTGAAATAGCCCTCGACTAGATTATCAAGGAAATAGCCTAAGATAACAGCTGGAATTGTACCAACAACTATTTTCCAGAACAGGCTGTTTTTTTGGTTGATACTTTTTATAATTTTGATAATATCTTTCCAAAAATAAATTATAACAGCTAAAAGAGTGGCGAGATGAAGAAAAATATCAAAAATTAAGCCTTGATCTTTAAAGCCAAAAATTTCTCGAGCAATAATAAGATGTCCATCAGATGAGACTGGTATGAATTCGGTAATGCCCTGAATGATGCCTAAAATTATAGCTTGCAAAATATCCATAAAGCTAATTTAAAATAACTAAAATAATAGCTGAAATAATAATATCAAAGTTTATGTAAATAATCCACAGTTTTATTATCTTGCTCCGTGCTTTTCGAATTATTTTTCTAATATTATTTATAGATACTTTATGCACATTTGACAGATATTTTGGAGAGTTATAAAATGATTTAACGTTTATGATTTAGGATCTAAAAAATATGGAATTATCTTCGAAGCAACAAATTTTTGAATTAATAAAAAAAAGTAAAAATATTTTGCTTGTTACGAAAACTGATTTTAGTGAAGATTCGATTAGTAGTATGTTAGCTTTAGGTTTGACTTTGGAAAAAATGGGCGGACATGAAGTTGATATGGTATGTTCTTCGTCAGCATCTTCAACATTATCTTTTTTGCCAAGTATTTCTAAATTAGGAAAGAGCATTGATGGTTCAAAGAATTTTGTTATAACCCTTGATACATCAAAAGCGAAAGTTGCTCAATTCTCTTATGATTTTGATGAGGATGGCAATAAATTAAATATTTATATTACGCCAGAAAAAGGTAATTATGATGCAAACAATGTAATAACAAAACCTTCAGGTTTCAAATATAGTTTGATAATTTGTGTTGATGTTCCTGATTTAGAAAAACTTGGGAAGATATATGAGGAAAATACGGAATTATTTTATGAAACGCCGATTATTAATATTGATAGCAGTTCATCTAACGAACAATATGGCGAGGTCAATTTGGTTGATGTGACAGCTTCTTCAACTGCTGAAGTTGTTTATTCTTTGCTGGAGTCATTTGGCGAAAAAATAGTTGATGAAGAAATTGCGAATTGTTTATTGACTGGGATCATATCTTCAACAAAGAGCTTCCAGACATCAGCAACAACTCCAAAAGCTTTTACAATCGCGGCGCAATTAATTGCTTTGGGTGCAGATCAGCAAAAAATTATTAAATCTATTTTTAAGAATAAGTCTTTATCAACTTTGAAGCTTTGGGGAAGGGCATTAGCTCGGGTAAAATTTGATGATAACAAAAAGATCGCTTGGACTTTAGTTAATTATCAGGATTTTGAAAAGACTGGGTCAAAAGAAGAGAATGACATTTTGGGCGTTGAAGAAGAGATTGCGATGTCGGTTAATTTGGCTGAAATTGTGATAATTTTTTATGAATTTCAGCAAGGAAGAGTTAAAGCAATTTTCAAAACTAATAAAGATACAGCAAAAGAAAAAATCAGAGATATTTTTATGGGTAAAAAAGTAAATGGATTAATCTTGGTTGATTTTGATAATATTAGTTTGTTAGATGTTGAAAAGGTTGTTTTGGAAAAATTAAAACAATTATCTTTTTAAAGTTTTTGAATGAATTTATATATTTTGTTATAGTGAATTTGTTTTAAGAGATTAATTAAAATAAAATGGCAAAATTTAAAATTGAAGTTGATCAAGAAAAATGTATTAGCTGTGGAGCTTGTACAACAATTTGTCCTGACAATTTTGAATTAAAAGGTGAGGATAATAAATCTTTTCCTAAAAATTCTGAATTAGATGTTATTGGATGCAGTCAAGAAGCAGCTGATGCATGTCCAGTTCAATGCATTAAGATAAGCAAAATATAATTAATATAAAATTGTGATTACAAAAGATACTTTAATTAGCAAAGCTGTTGAAGAAAAACCGGAAACAGTTGATATTCTAGTTAAGCATGGTTTGCCTTGCGTGGGTTGTTTAATGGCGCATGGAGAGACTATCGAGCAAGGAGCAATGGCACATGGGTTAGATGACGAACAGATTGAAAAAATTATTGCAGAAATCAATAAAAAATAAATTGTCAATTAACTAATATAATAATATGGCAGAGAATGTTTTTGAAAATGCTTTGATTCAGCTTGGGAAAGTAGCTGATTTGATAAAACTAGATAAAACTTATTTAGAAATTTTGTCGAAACCGGAAAGAGCGGTTTATGTTAATTTTCCAGTAAAAATGGATAATGGAAAGATTAGGATGTTCCAAGGATTCAGAATGCAATATAATTCTGCTCGAGGGCCATATAAAGGTGGTATAAGATTTCATCAAGAAGTTTCGGATTATGAAGTAAAAGCTTTGTCATTTTGGATGGCAATGAAATGCGCAGTAGTAAATATTCCATTAGGCGGTGGAAAAGGCGGAGTAATTGTTGATCCTAAGAAATTATCCAAAAAAGAATTAGAAAATTTATCAAGAAGTTATGTGCGAGCAATTTTTGATTGTATTGGGCCAAATAAAGATATTCCAGCGCCTGATGTAAATACAACTCCTGAAATCATGGCGTGGATGAGTGATGAGTTTAAAAGGTTAAAAGTAAAAAGTAAAAAGGTAAAAGCTACAAGTAAAAAGTTAAAAATTGCTGATAACGAGTGGCTTCCAACTTTTACTGGAAAACCAATTAAAAAAGGCGGTTCGCAGGGAAGAACTGAGGCTACTGCTTTAGGCGGATATTTTGTTTTATGCGAAGCCATAAAAAAATCAAAAATCAAAAATCAAAAATCAAAAATAACTGTTGCGGTACAAGGAGTTGGGAATGTTGGATATAATATAGCTAAAATTTTAGCTAGTGATGAAAGATTTTGTGTAGTTGCGGTTTCTGATTCACGTAGTGGAGTTTATAATAAAGATGGCATTGATCTTGAAAAAGTGATGCAACAAAAAGAAAAAACTGGCAGTGTAAGTGGTTTAACTGATACAAAAAAGATCACAAATTCTGAATTATTAGAATTAGATGTTGATGTCTTAGTTCCTGCTGCAATTGAGAATCAGATTACGAATGATAATGCTAATAGAATTAAAGCAAATATTATTCTAGAAATGGCAAATGGTCCAACAACTCCAGATGCTGATAAGATTTTGTATAAAAAGAAAAAAGTTGTAATTCCTGATATTTTGGCAAATGCTGGCGGAGTGACTGTTTCATATTTTGAATGGCTTCAGAATATGGATTCTAAATATTGGAGTTTAGAAGAAGTGAATACAAAATTAGCAAAGACAATGAAGAAGTCTTTTGCTGATGTTTGGAAAGAAGCTTCAAAATATAAAGTTGATTTGAGAATGGGTGCAGATGCGTTGGCAGTAGAAAGAATAATTAAGAAAATAAAGAAATAATTATTTATTGTTGACTTAAAAGCAAAATAAAAATAATTAAAAAATTATGAGAGAAAAAGGTCCACAATATAGAAGTCTGGATGAAGCTTTGGCTGGAGAAGGACTTAAAAGGGAGAACGTTCCTGTTGCGGAAAGTTTTCTAGATATACCCAAGCCTTATCATGAGTCAGAAGCTTCTTGCACTGTTTTTTTAGTTTATAGTGGGTCTGATTGGTTTTTATATAAATGGAGAGACGTTCAATATTCTTCTGCTGAAGAGATTTTGGACGAACCTGTTGTACATGAGGGTTATGTTCTTATAGCAGAAGAGTTGGTACCTAAATCTAAAATAAAAATTTGATTTTTAAGATGGAAAGGGCTTTTGCCCTTTTTTTATTTTGTTTGTATAATAAGATTAAATTGTTAATTAAAATATTGTATGGCAAAAACTGATGCTGATAAAATTTTAGAACAAGAACGAGAGCGAAAATTAAAAGAAAAATTAACTGGTGAAGAAAAAAAGATAAAAGAAAGAAAAGCTTTGATCTATGCGCATACTGTGAAATTGCCTTATGTAGATTTAAGAGTTTTTCCGCTTGATAAAGAAGCGGTTACTTTAATTCCAGAAGATTTATCAAGAAAAGCAGAAGCAATTTGTTTTTTGATTAAAGATAGTCAAGTTAGAATTGGAATTGTTAATAAAGATAATCCGAGCTTGAATTTAGTCAAGGAAAAGTTGACAAAAATGGGTTATGATTTTCAATTTTATGTAATTTCATTAGAGAGTTTGGAAAATGCTTTAGAAGTTTATAAGAAAATCAAAATTGTAGCACCTGAAAAAGATGAAATAAAAGTTGGAAAGGAAGAAATCTCACATGCAAAAGAACAAATACAGGACTTGACAGATCTGAAAGCAACAATCAAAAAAGTGAAGGTTACAGAAATGATTGATTATATTTTGGCAGGAGCTTTAAGCGTTGATGCTTCTGATGTCCATATCGAGCCGGCAAAAGAAAATGCAAAACTACGTTATAGAATTGACGGTGTTTTGCAGGATATTATGGAATTGCCTAATGAAGTAGCTTTGAAAATATTATCAAGAGTAAAACTTATTTCTTCCTTAAAAATTAATGTTGTTGATAAACCGCAAGATGGTAGATTTTCAATTGATACAGAGGGAAAAGATATAGATCTTAGAGTATCAACTTTGCCAACTGCTTATGGCGAGACTTTAGTTATGAGACTATTAGGTACTGGAACAATTGGTTTGAAGTTAGAAGATTTAGGTATGCGAAAAAGAGAGCATGATTTAGTTAGCAAAGCAATAAAATCAACATCTGGCATGCTTTTGACAACTGGACCAACTGGTTCTGGAAAATCAACAACTTTGTATGCATGTATTAATGAAGTTAATGATCCATCAAAGAATATAATTACATTAGAAAATCCAATTGAGTATAAAGTGCCAGGAATTTCGCAAACAGAAATTGATCCGAATAAAGGTTTAGATTTTGCGAATGCATTAAGATCAGTATTGAGACAAGATCCAGATATTGTAATGGTTGGCGAAATAAGGGATAAAGATACTGCAGAAATTTCAGTGCAAGCTTCTTTGACTGGTCATCTTGTGTTATCAACTTTGCATACTAATGATGCAGCGGGAGCAATTCCTCGTTTAATTAGCATGGGACTTCGTCCTGAAGAGTTAGCTCCAGCATTAAAATTAGTGATTGCACAAAGATTAGTTAGAAGAATATGCAAAGAATGTAAACAATCCTATAAACCGAGTGCTGAAGAACTAAAAATGTTAAAAGAAAAATTAGGAAAATTTTATCCTGCAGATAGTATCAAAAATTTATATAAGTCTAAAGGTTGCAAGGCTTGTGATAATTTGGGTTATAAAGGCAGAATTGGAATCTATGAAATGTTTGAAGTGAATAAAGAAATTGAGGAGGCTATAGGATATCGAGTTTCGAATTTAGAAATAGAAAAAAAGGCAATCGAACAAGGTATGATGACAATGGAACAAGATGGAATTTTGAAGGCTGTTGAAGGGGTTACGACAATTGAGGAAGCGGAGAGAGTGGTATAAATTTCTCTAATACGACTAATGCTATTTCTAGTAAATTTAAAAAAGACCGTGATGAACGGTCTTTTTGTTTCGATTATTTTTTTATAAAATAATTTTTATCTTAAGCTCCTCATTCAATTTTAAATTTCCAGTACCGAAAGAAATTTGTTGAGCATGAGTGGCATTGGCTAAATCTGGAAAGAATTTTTCTAAATCTTTTTCTTTTGAATCAATGATTATTTCTTTAATATCTTTATTCATTGCTAAATTTGCATTTGATTTTGTTTTTCTGACCTCACTTAGAATTTCCACAATTTGATCGCCAAGATTTTCTTGTTTTTCATTGATTAATTTTTTATCAATTTCTGGCCAAGAAGAAATATGGATGCTAGTTTCTAATTCTTTGTTATCTTGTTTTAATGTTTGCCAGATTTCTTCGGTAATATGAGGTAAAATTGGTGCAAACATTTTTAAAATATTTATTAAACAAATATAAAGAGTAGCTTGAGCGCTATTTTTAGCTTCTTTATTTTCATCATTGTAGAGTCTGGATTTGGAAAGCTCAATATAGTTGTCGGCAAAGTTTTTCCAGAAAAAATTATAAACTTCTTTTTTAGCTTTGGAATATTCATAGTCGTTAAAATACCGCGTTGTCGTTTTTATCGTGTTCTGTAATTTGGAAAGAATCCAAGCATCAATAGGATATAATTTTGAATCAATTTCTAATTTTGAATTTTGAAGAAACATTAAGCAAAATTTGCTGGCATTAAATAATTTAGTAATCAATTTTTTGCCATCTTTGACTTCTTCTTCTTTGTATCTTAAATTGTTGCCGAGATTTGATCCTGCAGACCAATATCGGAGAGCATCAGAACCATAACGTTTTATAATGTTTGCAACTGGTTCATAATTTCCTAATGATTTGGAAATCTTGCGGCCTTGTTTGTCTAATCCGTGACCAGAAATCATAACATCTTGCCAAGGTAGAGATTTTTCATGATACCAAGATTTTACAATAGTATAAAAAAGCCAAGTCCTGATAATTTCAAAAGCTTGAATACGTAATGACATTGGATAAAGTTTTTTGTTTTCGTTTTCTTCTTGCCAATGAGAATTAATTTGTGGAGTTAAAGATGATGTCATCCAAGTGTCCATGACATCTTTTTCTGGAATAAAATTATTTGATTGGCATTTCGGGCAAGGATTTTTTGGTTTGTTTTCTATTGGATCAACTGGCAAGTCTTTTTCTTCAGGTAAAATTATTTCATGACATTTATCACAATACCAAACTGGAAATGGAACTCCATAATATCTTTCTCTAGAAATATTCCAATCCCATTTTAAGCCATCTAGCCAAGTATCATATTTCTTTTTCATTGATAGCGGGAACCAATTTATTTTGCTTCCTTGTCTTTTAAAATCTTCTATATTATCTAGAATTTTAATGAACCATTGTTTAGTTAAATAAAATTCAACTGGTGTTTTACAGCGTTCATGAACATTAAGAACATGTGTAATATCTTCTTGTTTTACTAGAAGTTTTTGTTCTTGCAATTTATCAATAATTTTTGTGCGAGCTTCTTTGAGAGTTAATCCTTGATATAGTTTTGCCCATTCATTAAGATGTCCGGATTTATCGAAAATTAATCTAGTTTCTAATTTGTCTTTTTTCCATTTGGCAACGTCTTCAGAATCGCCCCAAGTACAAACCATCATTAAACCGGTGCCAAATTTTGGATCAACTGATGGGTCTGATTTAATTGGTACTTCTTGATGAAAAATTGGAACAATTGCTTTTTGGTTGATTAAATTTTTGTAACGAGAATCGTCTGGATTAACGTATAAAGCAACACAAGCAGCTAATAATTCAGGTCGGCTTGTGGCAATTAATAATTTTTTTGATTTGTCTGTTGCCAGACTGAAATTGATATAATTCAATTTTGATTTTTCTTCTGAATCTTCGAGATCAGCTTGAGCTAAGGCTGTCTGGCAAGAAGAACACCAAATTGTTGGTTCTTCACGATGTTCTAAGAGATTTTTTTTATATAGATCTAAAAAAGATTTTTGAGAAATTCGGCGAGCCATTGGACTAATGGTTGAATAGAGTAATGACCAATCAATTGAAAGGCCTAAAGATTTCCAAAGTGAAGTATAAGTTTTGGCCACTTCTTTGGTTTCTTGGAGACACAATTTAATAAATTCTTCGCGAGAGATTTTGGATTTGTCAGTAATTTTATATTTTTGTTCAACATATCTCTCAGTTGGAAGACCATTATCATCAAAACCCATTGGATAAAAAATATTATAGCCTTGCATTCTTTTAAAACGGATAATGAATTCAGCTTGGGTATAAGACATTGCATGACCTACATGAAGATGAGCAGCAGATGCATAAGGTGGAGGAGTATCAACAGAAAAAATAGGCTTTTGGGAAGTTTGATCAAATTTGTAAATATTGTTTTGATCCCAAAATTGTTGCCATTTTTGTTCTTGTTCTAAAATATTATATTTTTTGGATAAACTTGACATTTTCTTAATTTACTATTAGAATAAATCGATTGATATCGATTTTATGGTCTAATGTTAGCACAGAGATGATCTTTTTACAAGAAAAGAGGAGGAAGTAATGATAATCGAGCAAAGTTTCAGAGCTATGATTATCAAGCCAATTTTTGCAGTTTCTAGAAAAGTTATTGGTGCAAATTATTATATTGTAGAGATGAAAAAGTATTTTTTCGATGATGAACATTGTTCTGGTGGTTTTGTCTATAAAGATGAACCAAGAGAAGTAACCCTTGCAGAAGCAAATGAATTTGAACCAGACATTCATTTCTATGATGATTATGGTCGGTATCGGCGGATTTATTGGGCGATTACTGGTGTTGAGGACTTTGAATTTGGATACCGCGTTTTCTTGCGTTTTCGATTCGGAGAACTGAAGTTTGATTTGAGCCAATTTGTTATTGTCCCTTGTGTTTTCCAGCTAAATGAGTAGCTGGTTTTTATTTTAATAAAACTGCTTGTTTTAGCAGTTTTATCTATAATATTAGATTTGTTTCTGGAGCTATTTTTATAAAGTCGGTAAATTTTTTCCTAATAGCATGTTGATAAGCTGCTGCTGCAATCATGGCGCCATTGTCGCTTGTAAATTGAAACTTTAGAAGTGAAAAATGGGAGTTTGGGATTTCTTGTTGTATCTTTTGTTTAATGTCTTTGCGTAAACATTTATTTGCAGAAACTCCGCCTCCAAGCATTATTGTTTTAACATGATATTCTTTTGCAGCTTTAATTGTTTTGAAAACTAAAGTGTCAACAACGGCTTTTTGAAAAGAAGCACAAATATTATTAATTTGTTGTTTATCTAGATTTGGATGTTTCTTGGTTAGTTTTAAAATTTCTGTTTTTAGTCCAGAAAAACTAAAATCAAAATCTTTAGAATTGATCATTGGCCGTGGAAAATTGTAAGCTTGATTATCTCCGTTATCTGCTAATTTGGAAATAATTGGTCCGCCTGGATAACCGATATTTAGTAATTTTGCGACTTTATCAAATGCTTCTCCAGCAGCGTCGTCTCTAGTTTGTCCGATAACTTGATAATTAAGATGATCTTTTATTATGACTAATTCTGTATGTCCGCCGCTAACGATTAAACAAAGGGCTGGAAAGATAATTTTGTTTTTATTTTCTAGCCAATTAGCATAAATGTGCCCTTCAAGATGATTAATAGCAATAATCTTTTTATTTAAAGAATAAGCTAATGACTTTGCAGTATCAATTCCAACCATCAAGGAAGTAATTAAGCCTGGACCGTTAGTTATAGCAATTAAATCTATTTGTTCTTTTGTTATGTTTGCTTTGGCAAGAGCTTGCTTGATTACTGGAATTATTAATTCGATATGATGTCTGGCAGCTACTTCGGGAACAACGCCGCCAAACTCTCTATGGATTTCTGTTTGACTAGATACTACATTTGATAAAACAAAAGAGCCGTCTTTGATAACGGCTGCTGATGTATCATCGCAAGATGTATCAATTCCTAAAATTAACATTATTTGATGCCAATAATATTTACTCCTCCTGTGAAATTTTCATTATATGCCCAAAATGAGGTTAAAACAAGTCTTTGTTTGTATTGAATAACTTTGATTTTTGAAGGACCTGCTTTTGCTAAAGAAACGACGATATCTAAAATGCCATCATTGTTGTAATCAGTTGTGGTAATATTTATGCCGTTTTTGTAATCAAACTTAAATGGCTTAATCGTTTTTTTTCGAATATGTCCATCTTTGTTAATTATTTTTATAATTGATCTTTTTCCAGATTGAGATCCAGCGATTATTTCTTCTTGAAGATCTCCATCAATATCTCCGACTGTTAATTTTGCATTAGTTTTCTTAAAAATTCTTTTTTTAAATTTTTTCCAAGAGATGCCGTCCCAATATTTTATAACTGATTTTTTGTTATTAGCTGGTGTGGCGATAACTTCTTTTTTGTTATCGTTGTTAAGATCAATTATGGTTAGATTTATACCGCATTTTATTTTTCGGCTGAAGGGATTGGGAATTTTAATTGTTTCTTCAAAAAGATTTGTTGTCTTGTTAAAAGAAAATATTTTTATTTTTGGATATTGGTCAGGACCAGTTGAAACGATGATTTCATCTTGGCTATCAAGATTTAGGTCTGCTGTTGTTAAATTAATTTGGCCATTGTATTTTTTGGAGAATGGTTTGAATTTGGTGATAAAGTCTTGTGAGTTTTTGCTAAAAACTTTTATTTGAGGTTTGTAATTATTTGAACTGATAATTAATTCTTGTTTTTGATCGTTGTTAATATCGCCAATCGTTATTTGAGATCCTTTTTTGTTTTTTGGCGGATAGGCAAAAAAGTCAAAAGATGGGATTGCTAAACCTCGTTCATCAAAAATTCTGATGTGCGATCGGCCTGGATAATTTGGGGAAGTTACAATTTTTCCAGTTGTAACATCTGGATTATTGATTCTGTACCATAAAAACTCAGTTGGATTATACCAATCATTTAATTTGTCTTTAGATCCTAATCCCCAATAGACCCAATTGGTTTTGATATCAATATATGTTCCTTTTCTGATTCCAAAATGCAAGTGTTCTGGCCAACCGCCATTAACATCAATTGTGCCGATATATCCAATGATTTGATTTTTATTAACAAATTGGCCTTCTTTAACTTTAATTTCTTTTCCTAAATGTCCGTATAGAGAAACTATTTTTTCTTGATTTGATAGGGTATGTTCTATTAAAATAACAGTGCCAAAATCAGTATGAACGCCAATATGTTTTACTGTTCCGGTAGCAATTGCATAAACTGGTGATCCAGCTGAAATGCCAATGTCATCTCCGAGATGGTATATTCCAGCTCCTCTAATTGTTCCAAATTTTTGTCCTTCCATATCAAAAGACCATTTATCGAGTGGCCAAGTAAAACTATATGCTTCTGCTACTGATAAATTGTTTTCTGCTAATGTAAAAAAAGGAAAGAAAAGAAAACATAACAAAATTAGAATTGTTGCTTTTATTTTCATGTAATTTTATGAAATATTAGTATTATTATACCAAATAATATATTGTTTGAGTATTGACTTTAAGTAAATTTAGTATTATTCTGTGTATATATAGAATTATGCCGCCATCGTCTAGTGGCTAGGACATCAGGTTTTCATCCTGACAACCGGGGTTCGATTCCCCGTGGCGGTACCAAAAAAGTCTACTTTAATTAGTAGGCTTTTTTGATATAATAAATTTGTATAAAATATTTTAGCTAGAAATATTATGTGCTATAATTATTAAAGTTATTAAATTATTAAAATAAAAATATGATAAAAGTTGCTATTAATGGATTTGGCCGGATTGGCCGACAGTTTTTTCAAATCGCGTTTGAGCGTCAAAATGAAATAGAAATTGTTGGAATTAATGATTTAGGTGATCTAGAAAATTTAGCTTATTTATTACAGTATGATACTGTCTATGGAAAATATGATAAAAAAGTGGAAGTTGTTGATGGCAACATAGTTGTTGAAGGCAAAAAAATTAAATTTAGCCAGGAAAAAGATCCAAGTAATCTTCCTTGGAAAGAATTAAATGTTGACGTCTGTGTAGAGTGTACTGGAGTATTTACAGAGAAAGAAAAAGCAAAGATGCATTTGGATGCGGGTGCAAAAAGAGTTGTAATTTCTGCTCCAGCTAAGGGAGGAGTGCCAACAATTTTGTTAGGAGTCAATGAAGATAAAATGAAGGATGATGTGATTACTTCGAATGCATCTTGTACAACGAATGCTATTACTCCTGTTGTCGCAGTTTTGAATGAAAAATTAGGAATTGAAAAAGCAATATTAAATACAACTCATGCTTATACAGCAACGCAAAGCTTAGTTGATGGTCCTGCTGAAAAAAAAGATATGCGTCGAGGTAGAGCTGCGGCGATGAATTTAGTTCCGTCAACAACTGGTGCAGCAAAAGCAACTTGTGAGGCAATAACTACTTTAGCGGGAAAGTTTGATGGAGTAGCTGTTAGAATTCCAGTTGTGTGTGGATCAATTGCTGATGTAACTTTCATCTCGAAAAAAGAAACAACTGTTGAAGAAGTAAATGGAATCTTGAAAGATGCATCTAAAGAAGAAAGGTGGAAAAAATTGTTAGAAGTCACAGAAGATCAAATTGTATCTTCTGATATCGTTGGCAATTCTCATGCAAGTATTGTTGATTCTGGGTTGACAATGGTAGTGGGTGGTAATTTAGTTAAAGTTATGGCGTGGTATGATAATGAGTGGGGTTATGCACAGACTCTTGTTGATCATGTTGTTAAATCTGGATTATTGATTGAGCAGTAAAAAGTAAATAGGTCGAATCTTTTTACTTTTTATTTTTGCCTTTTTAATTTTTAATTTTTAATTTTTAAATATGTTTGATGTAATTACTATTGGATCAGCAACTCGCGATGTTTTTTTGAAGGGCAAATTTCCCATAACGACAGATAAATTATCTTTTGATTTAGGATCAAAAAATGATGTTGATGAAATTTTCTTTTTTACTGGTGGAGGTGCAACTAATGCTGCAGCAACTTTCTCGAACTTAGGATTAAATACAGCTTGTATTAGTAGGATTGGAAATGACCCAGGTGGTAAGGCGGTTTTAGAAGATTTGAAAAAATTTGGGATAAGTCAGCAATTTATTGTCAAAACTGAAGATTTTTATACAGCTTATTCAATAATTATTTCGACAGAAAGTGGCAGAGTGGCTTTGGTACATCGTGGAACTTGTGATAATTTTAGAGAATCTGATATTCCTTGTAGCAAATTATTTGCAAAATGGCTTTATGTAACATCTTTGTCTGGTGATTTGAAAATTCTAAAAACTATTTTTGATTGTGCAACTGATAAAAAAATTAGAATTGCTTGGAATCCTGGAAATAGCGAGATAAAGAAAGGGATAAATGAATTGAAATTTTTTTTAGCAAAAGTTGGTGTTTTGATTTTAAATCTTGATGAAGCAAAAGAATTAACTGGTTTGAAGAATAAAAAAGATATCTTTGAGAAGATAGATACTTTGACAGATGGGATTGTTGTAATAACAGATGGTATGGAAGGGGTTGAAGTTTGCAGTGGTAAAACTTGTTATAAGGCAAAAGCTTTAGGTGGAAAGGCGGTAGAGAGTACTGGAGCTGGAGATGCTTTTGGATCTGGATTTGTTACTGGACTAATATTGAAAAATGATATTAATTACGCAATCCAATTAGCTTCAGCAAATGCATCATCGGTTGTGACAAAGATTGGAGCAAAAAATGGATTAATGACAAAAAGCGGATTGAGCAGATTTAACAAAGTAAAAGTCGATAACTATTTATTATAATTTTAATATGGCAAACCATATCTCGGCGGGAAAAGTTGCTAGAATTTTGAGAACTGATAAAGTAACTATTTTAAAAACTGCTGAATTGATGGAAAAAAAATTTAACAAAACTTTAGTACTTGACAAAATAGTATCGGAAAATAATTTCAGAATGAAAGAATTGATGGGTATTTTGAAATTGCCAAAAAATAGCAAAGCTATTGAGGTTCATAAAGCAATTATTTCGAAATTGAAAAAAGATGATCGGAAGTTATTTGAAATTTTAGGCGAGCCGAATTGTGAAAAAAAAGATACTTGCCACAAGTCATTATCTTTAGCTTTGGAAATAACTGATAAAAAGCGTGGTTTTTTTATTAAAAAAGATAAAGCAAAAGAAATTTTATTGACTAATCCACCGCCAAATATTTTATCGGCTTTAGGGTATAAAAATGCAAAAGAATTATTAGAAAAGGAAGATTGGAGAGAAGTGTATGCTGCTTTAAGGTTTGTTGAATCTAGAGATTGGATGAATAATGTATTTAGTAAAGCTTATTTGAAATTGCAATCATCTGATTTTGAGTATAGAGATATTGAAATTATTGTGTTAAATGAGAAATGGTTAAAAGTTGCTGAAAAATTTATTCAGAAAAAGTATCATAATCTTAGCCATCTAAAAGAATTGGGGATAGTGTTTATTATTCCTATTTCTTCGGGAGTATGTGGTGAAACTTTGAGAATGTTTTCTCTAATATTACATTATTTGAATGAAATTCCATTTTATTCAAAATTATTAGAGAAACATAAAGAAAATAGTTCCTTTGGCGAGACTCTAGTTTCATTAATTAGAGGAGATGTGTTAAGTGAAAAATTACCATTTGGTTTTTTTAGAATCGTACAGCGATATTTAGCTAAAGATGATGTCAATGATTTTAGATTATTTGAGCCGCATGTTAATCCAGAAACAATGCATTGGTCAAAAGCGGAAGAATCATTATCAAAACTTGATGCAAAATATCCGGGATTAGAATTTGCTTTTTGGGAAGGATTAAATTTTGTTGGAGATTTTCTCAAGGGTGATTTAGATGACGAATTGATTAGTTTTAATTTAATTGATAATGAAATGGGATTGGCAAAGCAAAAAGAAATGATTAAATATCTTTATCATCATCAAGAGTCGTTGTGGAACAAATTCTTTTATGAATTTGTCGGTGGTAAGACGATGATGGAAAAAATTATTATTGAAAATTGGGAGAAGGGTTATATCGAAGTCTAGAATTAAAAAAATAAATATATAAAAACCTAAAAATAAATTAGGTTTTTTAATTGACTTAAAAAGTTGTTTTAAGTAGAATGGTTTGATATGCAAAAAAGATTATCAAAGAGAGCTAATGATTTGTTTGATGCCTTTAATGAAGCATCAATTTTAGCTAAGAAAAAGAGAGGATCATTGATAAAAGTTAATGAGGTGATTGGAACACTGTCTTTTTTTTATGAAAAAATTAGAACTGCAGTTGATTATCGAGAAGAACATTTATTAAGGAAGAGCGCTATTCTAAGAATTTTGAAAAGAAGATTTGTTGATAAAAATAAGGCCTGGAATATTGCTGATTCGTTAGTTCGAGAATTAATCAGGTCGAGGCATCTTAAAAATATGAGTGTGACTGAGGAGACTGTTTTTGCAATGAGCGGAATTTTGAATAAGTATATCTTTTTAAATAATCAAATTGCAAAAAGAGAATTGCCTAATTCTAAGAAAAAAATTGAATGGTTGCTTTCTATTGCTGCTTGCGAAATTGATAATTTATTGAAGCCAAAAATTGTTGAGACAGCTCTGGTCAATTGCATGTATGATATGTTGGCAAAAAAGATTTCTTTGGAGCAACAAGGAATTAAAGAAGGCGAAAAAGATATTCAGGTTTATATTGCTATCCATCGAGCATTGATAAAATCGGATGATGATATTCTGTCATATCATTTGTTGCGATTGCATTTTCCTAATTGGTTTGAAAAGCCTTCTTATCAAACTATCGAAAAAATTGCAAATGATATTAATTTGATAAAAGATGGAATCGATCGGCAGCTGCATCACAAAATGGCAAATAGGTTATATCAATTAGTTCGAAAATATGTTGCACCTTTTGTAATTCTAAAGAGTTTTATTGAACAAAATCCAGAGAGTGCAAGAGAATTGTTTACAAATCCACCAGAGTCGTCAGTTGAATTTGATCCATTTCAGCCGCCAGATATTTTGTCTTTGGAGGATAAATTGAGATCAGTATGCGCTGAAAAATATGCAGAATTTAAGAAAAAATTAAGGAGAAAGGCTGTGAGAGCAGTAATCTACATATTGCTAACAAAAATATTGCTGGCATTAGTAATTGAAGTGCCCTATGAATTAATATTCCTTTCTTTGGTTAATTATCAAGCATTCATAGTAAATATTCTTGTGCCGCCATTTTTAATATTTTTAGTGGCTTTGTTAGTACGAGTGCCTGGAGAAAAAAATTCTGATAAAATTGTTTCTGGCATAAAGGAAATCGTTTATGATGATGAAAAAAGAAAAATATTTGTGAAAGAAAGAGTTTTATTAAGAAAGAGAAAGTTTATATTTAATTTTATTTTTTCCTTTTTATATTTATTAGTTTTTTCGATAACTTTTGGTTTTATTATTTGGGCATTACATAGATTAGACTTTAATGTTGTTTCAGGTACTATCTTTGTTGTATTATTCAGTATTGTATGTTTTTTTGGTGTTTCTCTGCGTCAATCAGTGAGAGAACTAGTTTTGCAGACCGAGAAAGAAAATGTGATTACTTTTTTGTTTGATATATTTACTTTGCCAATTTTGAGATTTGGCAGATGGATTTCTAATTCCTTTTCGAGAGTAAATGTTTTTATTTTTGTGATGGACTTTTTGATTGAGGCGCCGTTTCAATTAATGATTGAGATTATTGAAGATTGGATCGTATATATCAAAGAAAAAAGAGAAGAAATCTTGTAAAAAGGCAAAATTAAAAAGTAAAAAGTAAAAAGTAAAAAGTTACAAGGCAAAAATAAAAACACGCTTCTTGAATATCGGATATTGTTATGATATCTTTAGTTTATGAAATATTTTAGAAAAATAAATTTTATAATCTTATTTATTGCTGTTTTTTGTTTGCTATCAGTTAGCTATTCTAATTTTGCATTGGCTGCGGAAGCGAGTTGTCAGGCACAAAAAATTGTTATTTTTGGTTGTGATGTTGGACAGATGTTGCATTTGAATGCTGAGCAGTTGACATTACCGATTGTGATTATTTCTGGCTTAATTGATGGAATTAATCCATGCGCGATTGGATTAATAATCTTATTGTTAGGCTATTTAATCATTTTTGTTCATCCAGAGGAAGAAGATAATGGCAAGAAATTTAAAGAAATTTTTAAAATTGGAGGTGTCTATATTGTTACTGTATTTTTGACTTATTTTTTGGTTGGAGTGTTTTTTTACAAATTTATCGATGTTTTAGTAACAACGCCTTATTTTGGTGATATTTCTTTGTATTTGAAGTATGTTTTAGCTTTTTTCATAATTGTGGCAGGCCTTATTAATATCAAAGATTTTTGGTGGCATGGCAAAGGTTTTTCTTTGGAAGTTTCGCAAAAAAGAAGATGGATGTTGACGAAATTTGTCGAAAAAGCGACAATTCCATCAACAATTATTTTAGGAATTTTAGTGACATTATTTGAAATGCCTTGTTCTTTGCCGTTGTATGTCGGCTCTGTTTCAATAATGCATGATAATTTAGGGATTGCAAGAATTATTTTTTATCTTTTACTTTATAATTTGTTATTTGTTCTGCCTTTAATTGCAATTTGGATTTTGGTTCTAGGAGGCAGAAAAATTGCAGTATTAAAAGAATGGCAGGAATCTAAATTAAAGACATTAAAATTAATAATGGGAATCGCACTTGTGATAATGGGTATCGTTCTTGTATTATTGTAAAAATCAAAAAATTTTGTATTATATTATAAATAAAGAGTTGGATTAGTTAGATATTTGAAAATTAATATTAAAGATGATACCTTATTTCGTTTTAGAATATATAAATTTAGGACCAGTTAAAATATTTGTGTGGGGCTTATTTCAAGCCCTTGCTTTTTTATTGGCTTGGTTTGTGGCAAATCATTTGGCAAAGGAAAGAAAAATTGACACAGATCATATTTTGAATTTAGTTTTATTAAGCCTTGTAGGTGGGTTTATCGGCGGAAGAATTTTTTATGTGATTCAATATTTTTCTGAATTTAAAAATTTTTGGGATATTTTTAAAGTATGGGAGGGAGGAATGGTTTTTTATGGAGGATTATTTTTAGCTTTTGTCTTTGATTTGATTTATATTTTAGAGAAAAAAATAAATTTTTGGAAAATTGTAGATATTATGTCTTTGGCGATGGCGTTTGGTTTATTTATTGGTAGAATTGGTTGTTTTTTGATTCATGATCATTTAGGAGTTGTGATGGAAAGGGCTTGGTTTTTTGGTATAAATATGGGAAATGGCGTTATCAGACATGAAACAGCGATGTACGAGTTACTATTATGTTTGTTATTTTTTATTATTTTTTGGTTATTAAGAAAAAGAATAAAAACTGATGGAATAATATTTGCGAGCTTTTTGATTTGGTATTCTTTTTTTAGATTTTTAATTATTGACATGTTTAGAAGCTTTGATGTAAGATACTATAACCTAACGATTTCTCAATGGTTGTCTATTTTGATTGGTATTATGGGATTAATAATTTTATATAAATTAAAAACTAAAAAATAATAATAATTTTATGACAGAAGAAAGATCAGGAAAATTTAATGCAATGTTTTTGCCTTTAGCGATTGTCATTGCTGGAGCTATAATTGCAGGCGCAATAATTTTTAGCAATAAAGGTACTGATGTCGGTAATGAAATTAAGGGTGAGGCAAAACAAGCGGTCAATACAAATGAAGAAGCAGTTGCTGATGTTAGCGCGGATGATGATCCGATAAAAGGTGATAAAAATGCTAAGGTAACGATCATTGAATTTTCAGATTTTGAATGTCCTTTTTGTGAAAAAGCTGAGCCAACGCTGAAAAAGATCATGGATAAATATGCAGGTAAAGTAAAATTAGTATATCGAGATTTTCCGTTGACTTTTCATAAAAGCGCTCAAAAGGCATCAGAAGCATCACAGTGTGCAAATGATCAAGGTAAATATTGGGAATATCATGACAAGCTTTATGCAAACCAAAAAGCTTTAGCAGTTGCTGATTTAAAAAAATATGCTGTTGATTTAGGTTTAGACATCGCAAAATTTAACGAATGTTTAGATAACAACAAATTTGCTGATGAAGTTAAAAAAGATTTGGCGGATGGAGAAGCTGCGGGAGTTGATGGTACGCCAGCTTTCTTTATCAACGGCAGAAAAATAGTTGGAGCACAGCCTTACGAATCTTTTGAGAAGATAATTGAAGAAGAACTAAAAAAATAATAGACATACAATATTTTGATAAAAATCCACATAAAAGTGGATTTTTAGTTTTTAATAATTGTGTTATACTAAATAAGATTTACAATTAATAATAAAAATAAAAATGAAAAAAATCTATTTTGGTTTAGTTTTTTTGGCAATTATTTTTTTGCCGGCATTTGTTTTGGCAGCACCTTATGCTTATATCCCTAATGCTGTTAGTAATACTGTATCAGTAATTAATGTTGCTACTTCGCAAGTTATACAGACTATAATTGCAGGGAACGCTCCCAATGGAACTGCAATTAGTCCTGATGGCAGTAAAGTTTATATCAGCAATGCTAGTAGTGATAATGTATCAGTATTTGATGTTGCGACTAATGTAAAAATTACAGATATAAGCGTTGGTGATTCGCCAAATTTTATGGCTTGTAATAATGCAGGGACTCGTTTATATGTTAGTAATAGTGGCACTAGTAATGATGTCTATTCTATAAATATCGCTAATAATACAGTAGTTAACTCTTTTTCTATTGGAGGCGGAGATCCTGTTGGAATAGCAATTTCTTCTGATGATAGTAAAGCATATATTGCTGATACAGATAATAATCGAGTTGCAATAATTAATTTAGTAAACGATGTTAATACGGTAACAAATTATATAGCAGTACAAGAAGAACCAGCTGGTGTAATAATAAATCCAGCTGGAAATAAGGTTTATGTTGCTAATACTTTTGATGCTGATTATGGTTCAGTATCAGTAATTGATGTTGCAACAGATACAGTATCAGCAACTATTCCAGTAGGTAGAAATCCAATTTCAATGACAACTTCGAAAGACGGAACGCAACTTTTTGTCGTTAATGCTATCTCGGGATCAATATCGGTGATTGATACAAATACGAATCAGGTAACAAATACTTTTCTGACTTCAGGTACTCCGCTTGGAATAGATCTAAACTCATCAGGGACAAAGCTATTAGTAGTGGATAGTTATTCAGACGCTGTTTTAGAGATTGATTCTTCTACAGGAGCATATTTAAATTCTATTCCAGTAGGAAATTTTCCAGCTACTCCTGGTAATTTTGTAACTCCAACTAGTTTAATTGATGTCGATAGTAGCAGTCTAGTTTTTTCTAACACTAGAATCGGTAAAGAATCAGCTATTCAGAATTTAACAGTTGCTAATTATGGAAGAATTCCTTTGAATGTATCTTCAGCAAGTCTGAGTGGCAGTAATAGTTTAAATTTTATAATTAAGTCTAATAATTGTACTAATTTGACCTATTTTTCTTCTTGTACAATTGGAATATCATTCAAGCCCAAAAAGACTAAAGGGGCTAAAACTGCTTCTTTAACGATTGTTTCTGATAGTTTTGATAATCCATCAACTACAGTTTCGCTATCTGGCAATGCTGTTTATGCTAAAAAATTTGTGACCAAAAATGAGAAAACGAAAGAAGTCTTAATTAAAAAGAAAAAAACTACTTATTATACTAATGATTTAAATTTTTCTTTGAATAGCTATCCTAAGAAGTTAAAAAAGAAAAAATATTATTTAAATTTTGAAAAGAAAACAGCTTATCCGTTAAATTATATCAGTGCAAAAACAAAAGCGTTGAAAAAATATTTTATTTTAATTTCAAATTTTAAGAAGTATAGTGGAAAAATGTACAGTGTTAAAATGACTTTTAAGTATACACAAAAGCAGTTTAAAAATTTGAAAAAACGCAATAAGTCGGCAAAAGAAAAAGATCTTAAATTGCAATTTAGAACTAAAGATAATTTAGAATGGAGAGATTTGTCTGATAATTGGAAAGATATTGCGATTACTCATAATACAAAGAAGAATACTTTTAAAGTAAAATATTTTTCTAAATTTGAGGAAAGCAAATATTATTTTGGAATTGGATTAAAATAGAAGTACATATTTAATGAAAAAATTTTGGCGTTGCAAAATTTGTGGCGATTTGCATTGGGGCGTATCTTTTCCTAGTCCTTGTCCGACATGTGGTTTCAAGAATTCTTATTATGAAGTAAAAAAAGTAAGAGTTTGGTATTTATTTTTCAAAATAACAGGAAAGAAATTTTGGCGATGTTTTGTGTGCAACGACTTGCATTTTGGAAAACATGGACCAAGTCTTTGTCCAACATGCAAACATAAGGAAGCTTATGTAGAAATTAGTGAAAAAGAATTTAAAACTATTTTAGATTTATAATTATGAAAGAAATTATCATGTACCATGGTCAAGAATGCCCTCATTGTGAAATAATGCGTCCATTGGCAGATAAGGCTGGACAAGAATTAGAGATAAAAATTGTTAAAAAAGAAGTTTGGCATAATGAAAAAAATGCTGAAGAGATGAGACAAAAGGCTGATGATATAAAAAAGTCTTGTGGAGGCGAATTAGGTGTTCCAGTTTTTTTTAATTCTGAAAATAATGAAATTTTATGCGGAGAAACAAGTTTTGATAATCTAAAAAAATGGCTGAAGAAATAATAAATTTAATTAGGATTTGGGAAGAATTTGCAAGCAAACAAACAGATTTTAAATTAAATCCTGATAAATCGAAAGTTGAAGGTATCGCAAAAGGTGTTTTGGAAAATGAAAAAAATCATGGTTTAAAATATTGTCCTTGTCGAATGAGAGCTGCAAAAAAAGACGAAGATCTAAAAATTGTTTGTCCTTGTTATTTTAAGATTCAAAATACTTGGAAAGAAAAAGGTGAATGTTGGTGTGGATTATTTATTAAAAAATAATTTGAGATAATGAAAAAAATATTATTAATTTTTTTGTGGTCTGTTTTGTTTATTTTTCCGTCATACGTTTTAGCGAGACCTTATGCTTATGTTACAAATGCTGATGATGATAGCGTCTCAGTAATTGATACAGCAACAAGAAATGTAATAAAGACAATTAGCGTTGGCAATTTTCCTTTGGGCGTAGCAGTAAGTCCTGATCGTACAAAAGTTTATGTTGGCAATTATAATGGTAATAGCGTTTCTATAATTGATGTGGCTAGTTTAACAGTAACGAAAACAATTTCTTTTAGTGGTGATGTTTATGGTATAGTCTTTAATCCAACAGGTACTAAAGCTTATGTTTCTTATGGTATGTTGCCAGGCTATGTTGGGATTATAAATGTGGCAACAGATACATATGAGTCATCGATAGTTGTTGGAAATTCGCCAGCAGGATTAGCAATCAATCCATTAGGAACAAAATTGTACGTTGCTAATTTTAATGGAGGTGATATTTCGGTTATAGATTTGAATTCTAATAGCGTAATAAAAACGATAAGTAGTGTAGGAAATTTTCTTCATGATGCAGTGATTAATTCGGCAGGAACAAGATTATATGTTGCATCATTTGATGTATCGAGCAATGGATCAGTCGCTGTAATTGATATTGCCAATGATGTATATCTTACATCGATAAGTATGGGAGCTGGCACTGATACAACTGGATTGGCTTTAAATCCAACAGGTAGCTTACTGTATGCAACTAATATTTTAACTGATGAAGTCAAGGTCGTAAATACGACAGATAATTCGATAATTGGCTCTGTCACTGTTGGCGATGCTCCTTGGGGAATTTCATCGAATCATTTAGGAACAAGAGTTTATGTTGCAAATCAAAATTCTAATAATATATCAGTAATTGATGCATTAACAAATACAGTCATTGATACAATAGCAGTAGGAACATTTCCTTATGCTGCAGGGACTTTTGTAGAACAGCAACCAATTGTTTCTGTTTCTGATTCTAATTTAAATTTTGCTAGAACATTAGCAAGTGATGAAAGTACAAAAAATGTTACAATTTCAAACCTTGGAACAGTAAATTTGAATATAAATCAAATGTCTTTAAATAGTGATGAATTTATTTTGGGAAATGATAATTGTTCAAACAAAACAATAATACCACAAGGAAATTGCACTTTTGATGTTATTTTTAGGCCGCAAACTTCAGGTTCTAAAACTGCAAATATAACGATAACTTCCAATGATCCTGAACATGTTACTACAGTGGTAAGTTTGAGTGGTACTAGTATCTATGCGGATCGTTTTGTAACTAGGCGACCAAAATCTAAGCAAGTGCTTATTGAGAAAAACAAAAATCTTTACGCGAAAAATTTAACTTTGAAATTTACAAGATATCCAAAAAAATTAAAAAAAATAAAATATTATTTGGAAGCGAGAAAATATAAAAAATATTTAAATTCAGCTCAATCACCAGAGATATTTTTGAAAAAATATATTAAACTAAAAAATAATTTCTATAATTATATTGGTAAAAATTATAAGATTAAGTTTAAATTTAAGTACAGCCAGAAAGAATTTAAAGCTTTGAAGAAAAAAAATAGTCTTGCTAAGGAAAAAAATTTGATATTAAAATATTATGATGGTTCAAAGTGGAAAAATTTAAAGGCAGAATTATCTACAAAAAATAATACTTTAATTAAATACTATACAAAATTAGATAATATTAATTATTATTTTGGTATAGGTATTAAATAAAATTTATGTCTGAAGGTGCGATTGGAATGAGTCCAGAAAAAGCAAAAGCAATTAAAGCTGCAGAAAGAGAAACTATTTTTGTAGATGTTGTTGAAAATTCTGGATTGTCGGAATCTAAAAAAGCTTTGATAAATAAAAAATTAGCAGAAGTAGCTAGAAATGATTTTTCTTTTGGTGCGACAAAATTATTTTTAGATTGGTTATTATTAGAAAAAAATAGAACTAATAATGATTTAGAAGCAAAGAAAATGAATAGTTTATATATTGAATTAAGAGAGGAATTGAGAGATTTGCGTTCAGAAAATAATTAAAAAAATATGGTATATGATTTAATTATTGTTGGCGGAGGGCCAGCAGCTTTGTCAGCGGCAATTTATTCATCTAGAAAAGAGTTGAAAACTTTGGTTTTGTGCAAGAAAATAGGTGGACAAGTTAGTGAAGCATGGGAGGTAGAAAATTATTTAGGATTAGGAAAGATAAAAGGAACTGATTTTGTTAGAAAAATGCAAGAACATGTTAGAATGTTCAAAAATATTGAAATTAAGGAGGATGCGATGGTAAATAAAATTGATAAAGAAGAAAAAGAATTTAAAGTATCAACAAACTCAGAATCTTTTATAAGTAAAACTGTTTTGATCGCATCAGGCAGTAAGCCAAAAAGACTAGGAGTTAAAGACGAAGGAAAATTTACTGGCAAGGGAGTATCATATTGTGCAACTTGTGATGCGCCTATGTTTAAAGATAAAGAAGTAATCGTTGTAGGTGGAGGTAATTCAGCTTTAGATGCTGCATTAGAGCTGTCAGTGATTGCAAAATTTGTTTATGTTTTGGATATCAGTAAAGAATTCATTGCTGACAAATTTCTGGTTGAAAAAGTTTTGATTAATAAAAACGTAAAGGCGATTCATAATGCAAAAATTGTTGAATTTATTGGCGATGAAAAAGGTTTTATAAAAGGAATAATTTATGAAAACTTGGGAGATAATAAAAAAAATAATTTGATTGTTCAAGGAGTTTTTGTGGAGATTGGTTCAATGCCAGCTTTAGTAAAAGAGGCAATAAAACTGAATGAAAAAAGTGAGATTGTTGTTGATAATAATAATATGACAACAGAACCTGGCATTTTTGCAGCTGGTGATGTTACGAATACAAAATATAAACAAATTGCTGTTTCAGTTGGGGAAGGAGCAAAAGCAGCATTAGCGATTTATGAATATCTGAATAGTTAAATTTTTTTAAAAAATAATTAATGAAGCAATGGCTTCTTTTTTTGTTAACCAAAATTAAGTTGTAATTATGTTTAAGATTTTTTGTGGAAAAATTATGGTTTGTCATATTTTGAATAATATGGTAATATATTTTTAGATTTTTGATTGTTAAAAATAAATTAAAAAATTAATAAGCCTATGAAAAAAATAGTTTCAGCAGGCGTTGTTTTGAGGGGTCTTTTTTGATAATTATTTTTTTATAATTAATAAAAATATTATGAAGAAATTAATATTTGTATGCTTGTTTGGGGTATTTTTTCTGGCTGGCTTGAAATCTGCAGATGCAGCTATCTCAACTAGCGATTGGATGTGGTATAAAGATAAAAATGATGGTTATAAGATTAAGATGCCAAAAGATTGGTTTGTGAAAAAATATTATTATCCGGAAATTTATTCTGATGCTGATCCTTTACGATATACAACATTTAATTCAGCTAATGAAAAATACTATTTACATCTGGGTGTTAAAAAGAATACTCAAAATTTAATGATTGCTTTTCGGACTGGAATGGGAGTCGGTGATGTGAAAAAAATAAGAACTTTAAAAATAGGCAAGAAAAAAATGTGGGCAAAATTTTGGGCATATGAAAATAAAACAAAAGAAGTTTTTATAAATTCCGATAAGAATACTTTGAATATTTTAGGCCAATGTATGTATGGTACAGAATATGAATTAGCAGCAATGTTTGAAGCTGGCGATCAGGTTGATTATATGAATTTAGATATTAAAAGAAGTTTATATGAGTACAAACAAGCAAAAAAAATGCTAAGTACTTTTAAATTATTAAAATAAATAACTAAACAAAACAAAACAATGAAAAAAATTATATTGCTTTTGTTCGGAATTGTCTTCCTTTGTGGATTGACAGTTTCTTTTGCGAAGGCAGAAGTGATTGACGAGCAGCCTGGAGATTGGATTTATTATGAAAAGAATGGCTATATTTGGGTCGCAGATTTATTGACTGATATGAAGTTTAAACTATTCAAAGGACACATGCCAAAGTTGTCAGTAAATAAAGAGAAAGTAGCTTATTATAATGGTAATATGAAACCAGCTATTTATAATGTTCTGACTGGTCATCATCGAGCTATTTCTTCATCTATTGAAACAGCTAATATGCAACCGATTTGGTCACCAAGCGGAAAATATATTGTTTTTAATGGACATACATCGACGAATAATATGTTTGTGGTAATGACCAATAAAGGTAAAGAAAAAGTGACTTTTGAAGCGATTGGCGATGCTTATTGGGTCAATGACGAAGTTCTTGCATATACTTCAATGCATTCAGTACCGACACTTCGACCAAGAGGAGATGGCGGAGGTAATGGTTTTGGGATTTCTAAGATTAATGTTAAGACTGGAAAAATTACGGTTTTACAGATGCCTAATGATTTGACTGATTATCTATTGTTTGATGTATTAGGCGGAAAAATTAGATATATAAAATATGTAGTTGAGTCGCAGGCTGGATGGGAAAGTGGAGATTGGGTGTTAAGCTATTATCGGATGAATAAATATGGCAAAAACCTTGAAGTAGTGAAAGAATTGGTTTATTGGTCAGAAAGAATTAAAAATGTTTTGTCTGATAGATATGAAAATTATATGATCAATGATTTTGGAGCGTATCAGAGTACGAAATGGAGATTATTTACAATGCAGAAAAGTTTGGATTCAGATATTGTGGTTTATACAATGCATTATCCTCATAAGAATACTTTAAGTAGGATTTTAAAAGGCGATTATCCAACTTGGTAAAAAATAAATTTATAATATTAATTTATAAAAAATGAAAAAAACAATAATGTTTTTGGCAATTGCTTTTTTGCTTGGGCAGTTTGGTTTTGGGTTTAATTCTTTTGCAGGATCTATTGCTCAGACTGAGACTCAAAGTAAGGCAGTTGCAACAAATTTAGGATTGTTTGGTGGACAGGCAAATGATATTGCTGTTGATCCAACGAGCAATAATGTATATGTGACAACTATGGCGCCAAATGGTTTTTTTATTTCTAATGATAATGGTGAGACTTGGCATGGATTGCCAAGTGATGCTAATTATGGGACAGGCAAACAAGTTGAAGTGAATTCAGCCACTGGAGATGTTTATGTTCTAATTGGAGATAGTCTTTTGAGAAGTACTGATCAAGGAGCTAATTTCACAGACATTACTGTTAATTTGGGAACAAATAATCCATTAGCCGATGCAATGCTTTGGGGTAGAAACAAGCTTTTGGTTTCTTTGAATACTGGTTTAAGTCAAAATTTAGCTTTAAGCAGCGATGGCGGAAATACTTTTTCTCTAATTACTGTTGGTGCAAATGAAAAATTGGGTAGCTTTGCTTTTGCTTCAGACAGTGATACTTTTTATGCGGCATCAGGCTCTACAAGCTCTAGCATGTACAAAAGCGTTGATGGTGGTACAACTTGGGCGACAATGAGCTTGCCTGAAAGTATGCAGGTTTCGGCAATGGCAGTTGATCCAAGTGATAATACTCATATCATAGTTGGCTCAAGTACTGGCACGACATCCGCAACTTATCAGAAATTTGGCGAGGGAGCATGGTCGGAATTAACAAATAACGGACAAAAGTATCAGCCAATTGTATCACATTTGATGGAACAGGGAGGCTTTATATTATGCAATCATATACAACTGATAATGGAACAACTTGGCAACAAATGAGCACCGAGACTCCATTGTCCAGTATTTATGCAGATCGTTTTGCTTTTGATCCAAATGATGTCAATATTTTGTTTACTAATAGTGTTTATAGTGTGGCAAAAAGTATTAATCGAGGGGTTACCTGGACTGATGAAGCAGAGGGAATTACTTCTGTCAAAGTTTATGATATTGCTCAAACTAATAATAAAGCAGTGGTTTGGATTGCTGCTAATGGTGGTTTGGGTAAAACAACAAATTTTACTGCAACTAGTCCGACATGGGAATATCCAGTTAGTGGTACTGGAGGAACACAAGTATATGCAGTTTGGGTTCATCCAACAGATTCAAATATAGTTTTATTTGGAACTCGTAATTATATTATGAAGAGTACAGACGGTGGTATTACTTTTAGTACTGTAGCAACAATAGGTAATGAAGATCCAGGTCCGGGAAATATTATGGAAATTGTATCAGTACCAGACAAGAAAAATGTTATATATGCTGCATTTAAAGATGATAGTTTGTCGCAAACTGATTATGGATATGTTTATAAAAGTACTGATACAGGTTCTACTTGGAGTAATATTGATCTTCCCCATAATGCTCCGGCAACTTCAATTGCTATAACTGGTGACCATGATGTTTTTGTTGGATGTAGCAGTTTTGATAGAGATGCTTATGTAGGAATTTATAAATATTCCAGCCATAAATGGTCAAAGATTAAAGGTAAAACAAAAAATTTACCAATAACAAGTATTCTAGCTGATCCAAAAGACGCAAATATAATTTTTGCGACTGCAAATGCTGGTACAGGAAATGGAAACACAGAAGGAAGTGGTCTTTATAAGACAACTGATAATGGTTTGACTTGGACTCAAATAACATCTGGTTTGGAAAATGTTAACAACTTGGATACTTTGACAATTCAAACGTCAACTTCTCCGCACACATTATATTTGGTTGGGCAGGCAAATTTGAATGGCGCGATTTATAAATCAAGCGATGGTGGAGAGACATGGGGTAAATTTTATGAAGGATTAAAACAAGAATCTTTTTACGCATTATTGTTTGATGATTTAATGGCTGGTAATGATCGTGGCTTGTATGGTTTGAAATCTAGAGCTAGTTTGAGTTTTGTTTCGTCAGCTAAAAAAGTAAATAAAGGACAAGTGGTTGATTTTGCGATTACGTTAAAAGACAAAACAACAAAAAAGAAATTAAAAAACAAAACAGTTAGAATTTATAAAGTAATTGTCAAAAAAAATAAAACTGTTAGAAAATATTTAGCTAAAGTAAGAACTGATAATAATGGTAAGGCAATTTTTAAAATTAGAATTACAAAAAAGATGAGTTTCAAGGCAAAATGGAAACCGACAAAGAAAAAAGTAAAACGAGAATATGCTACCTCTTGGTCGAAAAAAGTAAAAATTAAAATTAATAAGTAGAATATTAATAATTTTAATTTGAAGAATACTTTTATGCTATGGTTGTTGTTTGCTATTATTAAGTAATATTAAAAAATATGATAATTAGAAGGATTGTAATAATTCTTATAGCTATTATTACATTGTCGGCTGTTAATTATAAGGCAGAAGCAAAAACTTTAAAATTAGATTTAAGCAAGCTTCATTTTGGTTCTCAAGATCCAAGTAGCCAATCCATGCCAAGCAATCTTGAAATGGGTCGGCCGACATGGATTTTTAATTGGAATTATATTGAGAATAAAAAAGGAATTTTTGATTGGACAGATGCGGATAAGGAAGTGAAAAGATTCCAAAAGAAAAAGTTTAAAATTTTAGGTGTTATTATTCCATATGCGACTTGGGATCAAAAGCAGAGAAAAAGCTATAAGGAGTGTAAATCAATTTATCCTGAAGCAACGAAGTGGGGTGTCAAATATGTTTGTAATCCAGTAGATTGGGTAGCATATAAAAATTTTATAACTAAAATAGTTGATCGTTACGATGGTGATGGTAAAAATGATATGCCGGGTTTAAAAATTCCAGTAAGAATGTGGGAAGTGGTTAATGAACCAGAATTTCAGGGGTATTATTATTTTGGATCTGCTACTAGTTATGCAAAATTATTGAAAACAACTTATGAAACTGTTAAAGCAGAAGATAAAAAAGCAAAAGTTATAAATGGTGGGATTGCAGGTATGACATCGGACATTGATTTTTGGCAGAAGGTGTTTAATAAAAAGGCAGGTCGTAAATTTAATGCCGTTAGTTATCACTGCATATCTTGTAGCTCAGAGATGGCAACTGTTGATTTATTTAACCAATGGCGATCAGGTATGAAAATAGCTAACAAAAAAATATGGTTAACTGAATGGCAAATTGGTAATTTTGATGGGACAATGACTGATTCTGAAGCTTCGTTAATATTAGTAAAAGGTGCTTCTTATGCATTTGCACATAATGTGACAAAGATTTTTATGGTGGAATTTGATTATTTACAGGATTATACTTTATCAAAATTGGCTTATGGAAATTTGGTTTCAAAACTGAAGAATTTTAAATCCGTTAATGTTAATACAGAGATATTAGGATTGAATGATAAAATTGATGTCGGCGTATATGAATTTACAAAGCAGGATGATAGTAAGGTGCTGATTGCTTGGGGTAGTGGAACATTGACGATTGGAGGTACTATTATCTCAGCAATAGATATATACGGTAATATAGTGAATATTGAAAATAATATTGCAAATTTAGGAGAAACGCCGTTAATTATTGAAACTAGATAATGAAGCGATAAGTTTAAATTTGAGATTGTAAAAAGCAATAAAATGCGACAAATATCGCATTTTATTGCTTTTTTAAGTAATTTTGCTATTATTGCTTAATTGACTGTTGTTATTTTTGATAACAACGAATGGATAATAAACTTATGCCAAATGATAAAGTAACAATAAAAATTCCAAGACCGCTTTATGTTAAGCTGAAAAGGATTGTTAAAGAAACTGGTTTTGAATCAGTGACAGATTTTGTTGTTTATTGTATGAGAGATATTGCAATAGGAAAAGAAGGCGAAGATATAAAAGAGAGATTAAAAAAGCTTGGCTATCTAAAATAATTGAATTTATTAATTATCCACAGGCGAGTATTTTCATTGCACTCTAATTGTAGTATAGTTAGAGTGTTATTAATTTAAGTTGAATAAAATGAAAAAAGCAAAAGTGTTATTGCTGGCTCTTGTCTTAGCGCTAGGAGGAATGGTGCTGGTTGGAGCTGGCTGTAAAAATGGAGGAGACGACAAAAAACAGACGACAGTAAAGTTGGGATATTTTCCTAACATTACACATTCGCAAGCATTAGTTGGAACTTCTAATGGCAAGTTCCAAGAAAGTTTGGGGAGCGATGTAAAATTAGATGTAAAAACATTCAATGCTGGTCCGACTGAAATTGAAGCTTTATTTGCTGGTGAAATTGATCTAGGCTATATTGGGCCAAGTCCAGCAGTAAATGGCTATATTAAATCAAATGGCGAGTCTCTTCGAATTATTTCTGGTGCAACTTCTGGTGCTGCAGTATTAGTTTTACAAAAAGATTTAGCAGAGCAATTTAAAAAAGATGGTGCAAAAGCTTTGGAAGGAAAGAAAATTGCATCTCCACAACAAGGAAATACACAAGACATTTCTTTAAGACATTATATTAAAGAAAATAATTTGAAGAATGTGGAAATTGTACCAATTGCTAATGCTGATCAATTGACAATGTTTTCTCAAAAACAATTAGATGGTTCTTGGGCTCCAGAACCTTGGGGAGCAAGATTAGTTAAAGAAGCTGAAGGTGCCATTTCCATTGACGAAAGAATTTTGTGGCCAAATAAAAAATTCTGTGTTGCAAATGTAATTGTAAGTACAAAATTTTTGGAAGAACATCCTGATTTAGTAAAGAGATTCTTGCAAGCACATGTTGATTTAACTGAATGGATTAATGAAAATCCAATTGAGGCGCAAAAAATTGTTAATTCAGAAATTGAAAAGTTAACAACGAAGAAATTAGCTGAGGATGTATTGGCATCTGCTTGGGAGAGAATGGATGTAACTGTTAATCCATTGAAAGATACTGTAACTACATTTTCAGGATGGGCATTTGATGCAGGATTCTTGGGAGATAAAAAGCCTGATTTATCGAATCTTTATGATTTAAATATTTTGAATGAGATTACGGGTCAGAAATATTAAACTATACTAATTAGCGCTAATCGCACTAATTAACACTAATATTTTGATTAAGATTATTTTGTTAATATTCAAATGAGATTACGAATTAGAAATATCCGGAAAAATTTTAAGACCAAAAATGGATCTGTTTGTGCATTAGACAATATCAATTTAGATATCCAACCAGGTGAATTTGTTTGCCTGGTTGGACCGTCTGGATGTGGTAAGTCAACATTGTTGAATATCATGGCAGGATTGGAAAAACAAGATTCTGGAAGAATAAAGGTTGACGGAAAAATTGGTCTAATGTTTCAAGAGCCGGCATTATTTCCTTGGCTAAAAGTAAAAGATAATGTCGGTTTTGGCTTGAAAATAAAAAAACTTGAAAAGCAAAAGCAAGAAAAATTTATAGATGCGCATTTAAAAATGGTTCATCTGCAAAATTTTGCAGAATCATATCCTCATGAATTATCAGGTGGAATGAAACAAAGAGTTGCTCTCGCTCGAACTCTTATTTTAAATCCAGATATATTATTAATGGATGAACCCTTTGCAGCACTTGATGCACAAACGCGCGAAATATTATATAAGGAATTACAAAATATTTGGCAATTAACCAAAAAAACAGTAGTTTTTGTAACTCATAATGTTAGAGAGGCAGTATGTTTGGGTGATAGAGTTGTTGTTTTTAGTGCGCGACCTGGAAGAATTAAAAAGATTTTTGATGTTGATTTAAGCAGACCGAGAGATTTGGGTAATTTGGAATTGATTAAAATGAGCAATAAAATTATGGATGTTTTGAAATCTGAAATTAAAGAATTGTAAAAATGTAGAGACGTTGTATTGCAACGTCTCTACAATATTGATTTAAAAATATTGAATATCGATGCAAAATATTTTTACGAAAAAAAGAGTGAAAAGTGTTGTAATCAAAATATTATTTTTGATATTTTTGATATTTTTGTGGTGGTTAGTTTTTAAATTAGAAATTTGGACACCTTGGCTTTTTCCAGATCCAGTTACTGTTGGGAAGACAATGATGAAAGGATTTTCTAACGGTACAATTTGGATGGGGATTATGATTAGCATGAAAAGAATTTTTATTGGTTTTGGATTTTCGTTACTTTTTGGTGGGCTGTTGGGATTTTTATTAGCCAAGATTAAAATTCTTGATGAGACAGTAGGCTTTTTGGTATTAGGTTTGCAGACATTGCCGTCTATCTGCTGGTTGCCTTTGGCTTTGCTTTGGTTTGGATTAAACGAACAGGCGATTATTTTTGTTGTTATAATGGGATGTATTTTAAGCATTACAATTTCTGTAGAAAGCGCAGTTAAATCAATTCCGCCAATTTTTATCAGAGCAGGAAAAATGTTGGGGGCTGAAGGTTTTAGTCTTTATCGCTATGTTATTTTTCCAGCAATTTTACCTTCATTAATTACTGGTATCAAGCAAGGCTGGTCATTTGCTTGGAGATCTTTAATGTCTGGTGAAATGTTGTTTATTACTGTTGGTCTTGGCCAATTATTGATGATGGGTCGTGAACTTAATGATATGTCACAAGTAATGGCAATTATGTTGGTAATTATTATAATTGGAATTATTTTTGATAAATTGGTGTTTGGGGTGTGGGAAAATAATTTGAGAAGGAAGTGGGGATTGGTTAAAAGTTAGACTAGCTAGATTTGTTAGACTGGTTAAACGAACTATAAAATTAATAATAAAGATAAATCCAGATTACTGGATTTTTTGATTAGTATTGATAAATAAGGTAAAATGATGTAGAATAAGAAATTATGAATATTGAAGAACTAAAAAATTGGTTGAAAGAAAACAACGCACCTGAATTTAGATTCAAGCAAATTTATCAGGCGAAATTTTTTAATTTAGCTACAAATTTTGAAGAAATTACATCTTTGTCAAAATTTTTGCGGGAAAAATTGAATGAAATTTTTTCTTTTTCCTCATTAAAAATAAATACTTTAAAAGAAGCAAATAATAAGAAAGTTTATAAAGCTTTATTTAATTTAGAAGATAATGAGCAGATAGAAAGCGTGTTGATGATGGAAGATGAGAGAAGAACAGTTTGTATTTCTTCCCAAGTTGGCTGTCCAATGGGCTGTTTGTTTTGCGCAACTGGTGATTTAGGTTTTAAGCGAAATTTAGAAATAGAAGAAATTTTTGATCAAGTACTATTTTGGGCAAGATATTTGAAAGAAAAAAATCTGGGGAAATTAACAAATTTAGTTGTAATGGGCATGGGCGAGCCATTTTTGAATTATGATAGTGTTTTAGGCGCTTTAAAAATCTTGAATGATGAAAAAGGTTTTAATTTTGGTCAGCGAAGAATGTCAATTTCAACTTGCGGAATTGTACCTGGAATAGAAAAATTTACAGCTGAAAATTGCCAAGTGAATTTAGCAATTTCGTTGCATGCTCCAAATGATTTTTTGCGATCAAAAATAATGCCAGTAAATAAAAAATATCCGCTTCAAGTTTTGATGCCTGCTTGTTTTGATTATGTGAATAAAACTAATAGAAAATTAATGTTTGAATACGTGATGTTGAAAGGCTTTAACGATAGTCAAGGTCAAGCAAAAGAACTAGCTGATCTTCTAGTCCATCCATTGTTTCATGTCAATTTAATTAAATATAATTATACTAATTCTAAATTTGGAGCCTCTGATGATCGAGCGATCTTCTTTTTTCAGCAAGAATTAAATAAAAATGGAGTTAGCTGTACTGTCAGAAAAAGTATGGGTGAAGAAATTTGGGCTGGATGTGGACAGCTGAAGTTAAAAAGTTCATAAAGTTATAAAGTTTATAAAGTAAAATATTTTTTACTTAGTGGATATTTTTTGTCTGTGCATAACTTTTTTGACATTCTGTGGGGGGGGGGGGGGTAAGATATAGTAGAATATTAAAAACTTTTTATAAAAAATAAAATGAAAAAAATGAAAAAAATATTATTTTGTGTTGTTTTGTGCGGAATACTGACTTTAAGTTTTTTGGGTCTAGCATCTTTTGCAGGAGCAACAACATGGCAGGCAGAATCTGTTGAAGGTGATCATCATGGTATTAGTGATCCTCATTCGATGGCAATCAATGTGAATGGCGTTCCTTATGTCTTGTTTCGTTCTTCTTATCGTGGTAATGCAGTTTTGAAGCTTGCGGTGAAAAATGGTGATAGTTGGGATATTGATAATATTGATACTTCGGTTGGAAATGATTATGTAGGATATGCTAATTCAATCACTTTTGATTCATTTGGAAATCCGGTGATTGCATATAGAGATTCTAACGGTTTGTTATCCTATGCAACAAAGATAAATGGCAATTGGTCAATTGAGCCTACTGGGTATGAGGCTGGTTCTCCGATTGGAATTAAGTTAGATTCGTTTGGTAATCCATATATTATTAGTGGCGCTTATTTAGTGTTTAAAGTTGATGGGTTATGGCAAAGAGAACATTTGCTTACAGCTGGTTTTACAACTGGTGATTGTAGTGAAACTACTGATAATTGGGTTAGTAATTTTATGAGTTTTGATAGTGATAACAATTTACATTTTGTTTATCAGTGTCAAGAAGGTGCTGTTTTGGATAATATAAAATATATTAAACGAGATAGTAATGGGATTTGGACAAATGAAATAATAGTTGGCGGATTTCCAAAGAATGAATATGCGTCACCTTCAATTATTCTAGATGGTGAAAATAATCCATATATTAGTTTCATGAATACAAGTGATAATACTTTAGATTATGCAATTAAAAGAGATGGGCAATGGTTAATTGAGGCAGTTGACAGTAATTTTAGAACGACTACGGTTGATTATCATGCAGGCGAGGGTACATCAATAGCGTTAGATGTAGCGGGGATACCATACATTGCTTATTATGATTCGATTAATCATAATTTAAAATTAGCTAATAAAAATGGAGATAGTTGGACAACTCAAACCATCACTACGATCAATAGTTTAGTTTTCGGAGAAGGTTTTCAGCCATATATGATAATTACCTCGGATAATGTAATTCATATCGCTTATGATGGAGGAGATGGAGGTTGGGAGACGCTATATACAAACAATATTTCTGGCAATGTGTTTACAACAAAAAATTCAGCATCCAGCATGGCTTCTTTAAGGAAGAAAGTCGTAATCAAGAAAAATAAAAGATATCTTGTGAATAATTTTGTTTTATCATTTACTAGATTACCGAAAAAAATTAAGAAAAAAGCATATACAATTTCTTCAGCAAAATACAAAAAATATCCAGTTTATCGAAATGCAAAGAAGACTTTTTTAAAGAGATATTGGAAGGTTAGGAGCAATTTAAGAAATTATGTGGCTTTAAAGAATAGCCAAAAGTTTAAATTGCGTTTAATGTTTTCTTATAAACAATCAGAATTTAAAGTGTTAAAAAGAAAAAATAAGGGATTGAAAGAGAATCAATTGGCTCTAAAATACTATGATGTTGCATCAAATAGTTGGTTGAATATGGATAGTGTAAAACAAAATAAAAGAAGAAATTATTTTACTTTTACAATGACACATTATGATTTTTCAGAGGATACTTTGTTTGCTATTGGTAAGGAATAAAAAAGTGTAGATATTTTTGAGAGAAAGATGATAGTCTTTCTCTCTTTTTTTTGTTATACTTTTGTTATGGATAAAAATGATTTGAAAAAAGTTTCGGATTATATTTTTGAAATTCCAAAGTCATATCGTTCTGATATGAGAGTTCCTGGCCGGATTTATATTTCGGAAAAAATGTTAGACGATGTATTAAAGGATCAGTCTTTGGAACAGGTGGTAAATGTGGCAACTTTTCCAGGTATTACAAAATATTCTTTAGCAATGCCGGATATTCATTCAGGCTATGGTTTTCCAATTGGTGGAGTTTGCGCTACTGATATTGAAAGCAATGGCATAATTTCGCCTGGTGGGATCGGTTTTGATATAAATTGTGGAGTTAGATTATTAACGTCTGGATTATTTTTTTCTGAAATAAAAGATGATATTGAGAAAATTGCAAATCAGATGCAACGAGATGTGCCATCAGGGTTGGGTCGAGGAGTAACGCAGAAATTAAGTTTAGCTGAGATAGATAATGTTTTAAAGAGCGGAACAAAATGGGCAATTGGCAAAGGTTTTGGTTTTGAAAATGATTTAGAGTTTATAGAAGAAAATGGGTGTTTGAAAAATGCAGATATTAAAAATGTTTCGGAATTAGCAAAAAAGAGAGGCTTGGATCAAGTTGGAACATTGGGATCAGGAAACCATTTTTTGGAAGTTCAAAGAGTAGAAAAAATATTTGATGAAGAAATCGCACAAGAATTTGGTTTATTTGAAAATGAAATAACTTTTTTAATTCATACCGGTTCTCGTGGTTTGGGTCATCAAATAGCAAGCGACTATGTAAGATTTATGGTTTCGGTAATGCCAAAATATAACATTATCGTTCCTGATAGAGAATTATCTTGTGCACCATTCAATTCAGAAGAAGGTCAGCAATATTTTAATGCAATGGCTGCAGCAGCAAATTTTGCGTGGGCAAATAGGCAGATGATTACACATAAAGTAAGGCTGGCAGTGAAACGAATTTTAGGTAAGAAATATAAAGAGTTGAAAATTGTTTATGATGTGGCGCATAATATGGCAAAAGTAGAAGAATATGATGGCAAGAAATATTGTGTTCAGAGAAAAGGAGCAACAAGAGCATTTCCGCCAGGAAGTTTGGAAATACCGGAAAAATATAGAGAAACAGGACAGCCAGTTTTAATTCCAGGAACAATGGGAACAGCAAGTTATGTATTGGCTGGACTTGCATCAGGAAAAGAAACTTTTTATTCATCTTGTCATGGAGCCGGAAGAAGAATGTCTCGTGGACAGGCAAAAAGATCAGTTTTAGGGTCGGATTTGAAGAGAGAATTAGAAGAAAAAGGAATTGTTGTTCGAGCACAAAGCAATATTGGATTGTCTGAAGAAGCGCCTTTAGCTTATAAGAATATTGATGACGTGATTGACGTAGTTGAGAAAGCTAGATTGAGTAAAAAAATAGCGCGGTTAGTGCCAATCGCTGTTATAAAGGGATAACGAGATTGTTAAATTTCTAGATAGATAATAATTTAACAATGTAACATTTTAATAATTAAATAATTGAATAATGATTACGACAATTATAGATTTTTTAGCAAATTTAGTAGTTAAAATTATTGATATCTTAGGATATCCAGGTATTTTTTTATTGATGTTGGTTGAAAGCTGTGGAATTCCAATGCCTTCAGAAGTAATCATGCCTTTTTCTGGATTTTTGGTTGCAGATGGCAAGCTAAATTTTTGGGCAGTAGTTATTATTGGTGCATTTGGAAATCTAATCGGATCGCTTTTAGCTTATTGGATTGGCATAAAGGGTGGCAGACCATTGATTGAAAAATATGGAAAATATATTTTAATTTCCAAACATGATTTAGATCTAGCGGATTCTTGGTTTAAAAAATTTGGACAATGGACTGTATTCTTTGGAAGATTGTTGCCGGTAATTAGAACATATATTTCTTTTCCAGCTGGAATAGCAGAAATGAATATTGCTAAATTTTCGTTATTTACTTTTTTAGGTGCTTTTCCTTGGTGTGTTTTATTTACTTGGCTAGGTGTGAAAATGGGAAATAATTGGGAATTGATCAGAGAAAAACTACATAATTTCGATATGGCAATTTTGATTTTGGTTATTGTTTTGATAGCATTATATATTTATCGACATATTAGAAATCATAAAAAAGATCATAAAAATTAATTAGATACTTATAAAATCATGAAAACAAAAATTATTATTTCTTTTTTGGTAAGTGGAGTATGTTTATTTTTTGGTAGTTCTGTTTTTGCGAGCGATTATTTAGGTGTATGGAAAGGAAAAACAACAGTTTTTAATACAACCTGTCCAAGTGTTTATTAAAATGGAGCGGTAAGTAAGTTAGCTCTGAAAATTAAAGAGATTGCTACGGATGGTAAAATAAAAGCAAATGTGCGTTATATTGGTGTTGATTATAAATATAAATTGAGAGGAAAAATTAATGGAAGTAAGATTAAATTTCATTATGTCGGTTGGACTAAGGCATATGATTTGAAAGGCGCTATTGAAGGTGATTTGATGAAGCTTCGTTCTTATAATGATAGACCTGGAATTTGTGATGGCGGGTATCATTTAAAATTTAAACTAAAGAAACAATAGTTTTTAACGAAAAATAATAAATCTATGCAACAAAAACAAGTTGAGCCAAAAGTTCAAAAAAAAATGGAGCCTGTTAAGAAAAAGAGTCCTTGGATTTTGGTAGGTTTATTATCCTGTTTTATTTTGATTCTAATTGCAGGAATAATTATTTATTTTGTTTATAGAGTATTTTCAGAAAATGGAAAAAAGGAATTGGCTAATGAGGTAAATGCTTCATTTAATAATCTTGTTAATGAAGAAAACGCTACTTTGCCAGCTGATGCTTTTTATAAAAATAGAATCTATAATTTTTCTCTAAGCTATCCTCTTGATTGGTGGCATGAGCAAAGTGAAAATGGCGATGGTGTGTCAATGTCGCCAGATGTGAATGGTTTAGGCGAATTTAATGATGAGTTAGATCAGATTGTTGGAGTAATGGCATATGGTTGGAATAATATTGAAGAATTATCTTTAGATCAATTTTTGTTGCAGAATGAAGCTGGTAATAACCAAATTTTTGCAGATTATAAAATTAATAAACAAAGTAATGTTAATCTAGGTGGCTTAGATGCAATTAGATTGGACGAAAGCTATATTGTGAATAACCAGAAGATGAGAAGGATTTCTATTTTTCATCTGGATAATAAAAAAGGATTAGCTTTGATTGCGACATGTCCAGAAGCTGAATGGCAAAAATATCAAGTGGTGATAAATAATATTATACAAAGCTATAGATTAGATGAAAAAAATTATAATCAGGAAAAAAATGTTTCTGGTAGTGATACAGATCAAATAATGACTTTAGCGCGAGATTTTGTTGAAGCAAATTCTATTTCTGGTATGATTTTTGATTTGAATTTAGACAAGCAAACTGATGAATGGGCAAGATTGACGGCAATGCCGGCAGGAGAGCAGAAAGCAGATGAAGCAATCGTTTTATTAAAAAAAGAAAATGGAGAATGGATGGTGGTTGATTTTGGAACTGATTTGTCACAATGGCATAATCAAACGCCAGGAGGATTTTGGAATGATTAGTTAAAATTTTATAAAGTCCATAAAGTTTTGGAAATAAAAAAGGCGTGAAAGCGTCTTTTTATTTTTGGGAGATTTGATATAATGATATTAACTTTATTAACTATTAATTAATCAAAATTATGATGATCTATGTATGGATTTTGATTGCGTTATTAGCAATCGCAATCATTTGGGTAATTGTAGCTTATAATGGTCTTATTACATTGAAAAATAGGACTAGTGAAGCATGGAGCGACATTGATGTTCAATTAAAAAGAAGATATGATCTGATTCCAAATCTAGTAAATACTGTAAAAGGCTATGCAACTCATGAAAAAGGAGTCTTTGAAAAAGTAACTGAAGCTCGTGCAAAATCTTTGTCAGCAGAAAAAGCAGGTGATATCAAAGGTGCTGCAGTAGCAGAAGGTGAATTATCTGGAGCTTTGAAATCTTTGTTTGCAGTGGCAGAAAATTATCCAGATTTGAAAGCAAACCAGAATTTTTTGGATTTGCAACAACAATTAGCAGATACAGAAGATAAAATCCAAGCATCAAGAAGATTTTATAATGGAAATGTCAGAGATTTTAATACAAAACAAGAAGTGTTTCCAACAAATGTTATTTCAAATATGTTTGGTTTCAAGAAAGCAGAATTTTTTGAAATAGAGAATGAGGAAGAAAAAAAGAATGTGGAAGTAAAATTCTAGCAAGCGCTGATACGTGCTGATAATAATGCTGATTGAACGCTGATATTTATTGATTTATAAAATTAAAATATTATGCGGAGGGTAAGTAATTTTTTGTATGAAGATGTTACTTATAAAATAAGAGGCGCTTGTTTTAAGGTTTGGAATGAGTTTAAAGGTTCCGTGAGTGAAAAAATAATTGAAAATGCTTTAGCTATAGAATTAAAAAAGCAAAATCTTGAAGTTCAACAGCAAACAAGAATAGATATATTTTATTGTAATCAAAAAGTGGGAATTTATATTCCTGATTTGATTGTAAATGACATAATTTTTATCGAATTAAAATGTAGACCTTTTATTTCGTATGTTAATTTGAAACAATTTTGGAATTATTTAAAAGGGTCAAAATATAAATTAGGTTTATTAATAAATTTCGGACCAAAAGGATTAGAAATAAAACGTAGAGTTTGTGATAAGATACGATCAAATACGTTGATGGATATCAGCGTAGATCAGCGTCCGAAATCAGCGTAAAATCAGTGCTTGTATGGCAACATTATATACTGAAAAAAGCAAGAATATTTGGAAGACATGGCTTTATATAACTATATTTTGTTTATTCGTAATTGGTATTGGTTATATTTTTAGTTATGTCATGAATTCTTATTCTATTTTAGTGATTGCTGTATTGTTGGCAATTTTAATGAGTTTTGGAAGTTATTGGTGGTCAGACAAGTTAGTTTTGGCAATGAATAAAGCAGTCTTGGTATCTCATGAAAATAATCGTGCATTATATCATTTAGTAGAAAATTTGTGTATTACTGCTGGTTTGCCAGTCCCTAAAATTTATATAATTGAAGATCTGGCAATGAATGCTTTTGCAACTGGCAGAGATCCTGACCATGCTGTGATTTGCGTGACCAGAGGTTTGCTAGAAAAATTAGATAAAATGGAATTAGAGGGAGTATTGGCACATGAACTTTCGCATGTTGGAAATAGAGATATTTTACTATCAACAGTAATTGTGATTTTGGTTGGAATAATAACTTTACTATCAGATCTATTTCGGCATTTTACTTGGTTTGGCGGAGGAAAAAGAGATAATGATAATAGTCAACTTGCGGGAATTTTAACAATTGTAGCATTAATATTGTCCTTACTAGCGCCTTTAGCTGCAATATTAATTCAACTAGCTATTTCAAGGAAAAGAGAATTTTTAGCTGATGCTTCTGGTGCATTATTAACTCGTTATCCAGAAGGGTTAGCATCAGCATTACAAAAAATATCCGGCGATCCAAATCCTTTAAGATCGGCTAACCATGCAACTGCACATCTATTCATTTCAAATCCATTTAAAAAATCAGGTTTTATAAATAGAATTTTTTCAACGCATCCGCCGATTGAAGAAAGAGTGAAGGCCTTAATTCAGATGGATGTTGAAAATGAAAAATTTAAAAATAAAAATGAAAAATGACAGTGTAAAATTTAAAATTAAACTTTTATTTTTGTTTTTCCTTTCTTGTTTTTTGTGGACTTCTTCTGTTTTTGCTCAAGATAATAGCAATTTTGATAACACAAATTTAAATTATAATTTTAATATAAATAATTCTGTTCAGGTCAAAGAATATGTATATGATAATTTTGATGTTGATATCAACATCAATTCTGATTCAACATTCACAGTAGAAGAAAAAGAAACTTTTAAATTTACTGGCGGACCATTCCATTATATTTTTCGAGGCATTGCTTATAAAAAATTAGACAATATTAAAAATATTGAAGTTTTTGGTGAAGATGGACAGCCTTGGCCGAAAGATGCATTAGAAATTACAAATGAAGGAGGAGAGAAAAAAGTAAAAATTAGTTTTCAAGATTTATATGATCAAACATATACTTGGAAGATAAAATATACTGTAACAGGAGGATTAGGATATTTTAAAACTTGGGATGAGTTGTATTGGAATGTAATTCCAGCAAATCGCGATGTTAATATTAACAATACTAAAGTTACTTTGCATTTGCCGGAAAGTGTTGATAAAAATAATCTACAGATAACTGGTTATGTTGGATATTCTGGATCTTTACAGCAACCAGAAAAAATGAAAGTCGTTGATTCTCAAACTGCAATTTGGGAGAATGGATTATTATTGCCTGGTCAGGATTTCTCAATTGTTGCTGGCTGGCCGAGAGGTGTTGTGACTCGTGAAATTAGATGGTGGAAATTTGGCAGGAATACAACAACTGTTCTTGGTATTTTTATGCCTTTGATAGTAGCTATAATCTTGTTTTTGGTTTGGTTGAGACATGGGAGAGATAGAAAAAAGAAAGCTGTTTATGCAAGATACGAACCGCCAAAAGGGATGTCGCCATCATTAGTGGGCGCATTATATGATGAAAAAGTGCAAAAACGAGATGTTAATGCGATTTTTATTAATTTAGCTGTTTTAAAATATATTAAAATTAAAGAATATAAAAGAGGCAAGTACGAATTTACGAAATTGAAAGAGGCAGATTCTGAATTAGCTGATTTTGAAAAGGAATTTTTGAGGCAGATGTTTAGTACCAAAATTGGAGATGACCAAAAAGTTACGACTGAAGATTTGAAGTACAAGTTTGCGGATGTATTGGCAAGTATAAAGGGTATGATTTATGGAGACTTGCAGACAAAGGGATATTTTAAAAAAAGTCCAAATCTTGTGCGAGGACTATATCTTGGTTTAGGGATTGGATTAATGATATCGTCTTCTATTTTATTGTCTTTGCCATCAAGATTTATTTCAATGGGTTGGCTTTCATTTGGATTGTTTTGTTCTGGAATATTGACTTTGATTTTTTCAGGCGCAATGCCTAAAAGAACAGAAGAAGGCTCAAAATTGTTGGAAGAGATTATTGGTTTTCGAGACTATCTCTGGACAGCTGAACGATTTAGACTAGGTCAAGTTGATCCTAAGAAATTTGAAAAATTTTTGCCTTATGCAATGGTTTTAAAAGTGGAAAAAGAATGGGCAAATAGATTTTCAGATATTTATAAAGAGCCTCCTGATTGGTATACTCCATATTATGCTTATGCTGGCATGTCATTAATGTCTGGCCAAATTTCATCAGATATTTCTTTTTCAACTTCGAATTTTGTTAATAATATTTCAACGATGTCGTCTGATGTTCATTCTGTAATGTCTTCTGTCCAATCTTCTGGATCTGGTTTTGGCGGTGGAGGCGGTGGAGGCGGAGGTTCAGGCGGAGGTGGTGGAGGAGGATCAGGTGGAGCTGGATAAGCAAATAAATATTTAAAAGATAAAGACGGATTTAAATTGATCCATCTTTTTATTATTAGTTGTGGATAAGTCATTTCTTCTTCTTCTTCTTCTGTGTTATTATATAAATAACCAAAAAAATTTTATCCGTCTTTGTTTTGCTTTCGCTTCTGCTATGGCAGATAGGTTTGCGAAATTTTGGCGGACAAATAAAATAAAATTAAAAAATATGACAAAAAAACGATTTTTAGTAGTGTTTTTATTATTTGCATCAGCCTTTATTTTCTATCCGAATTTTTCTAAAGCAGCAAATTGGACAATACAAGATAGTAACAATGATGGCATTATTTATTCGATAGATTTTAAGACAAAACAAATTGGTAGTTTTGGTGGTCAAACTAGTACATATAGACCAGCTAGTGGTTATTCAACGAGCGGTGGTTCGATATGGAATACTATTGATACTTCAATATTGGGTGTTGATCAAATTCTTGGTTTGAGCATGGATGATTTTAACAATATTTTTGCTGTTAGCGCAATGGGTAACATAATAAAATCTGTTGATGGAAATCCTTATACTATTCAATCAACTATAGATTTTTCATATAAAGTTGGTCCTATAAAAGCAATAAATGCAGAGACACTTTATCTTCCCGTATCTAATGGAGCTACTGGCAATCTTCATATTTTGAAATCGATTGATGGCGGGTTGAATTTTACAACAGAATATACAGGTTCGGATCATATATCTTATGAGGGAACATCTTTAGATTGCTATAATAGTGATTATTGTGTCGTAACTGGTTCGAGCGGAAGTGGCACGACAGTTGCATATCTTGATGGTTCAGGAGTTTGGACTAGTTCGAGCGGTCTTGCTAATGTTGATATCATTTTTGGAATTAGTATGGTTGATGAAACAACTGTTTATGCAGTTGGACAGGATCCATATAATTCGAATCCAATTATTTACAAATCAACTAATGGAGGAAAAGATTGGACAGCGAAAAATTCGCATGGTCTAACTGGGATTGCTTTTCGAGGTGTTGATTTTGTTGATAATAATACTGGCTGGGTTGTTGGTGATAATACGGGAGGTCAAGGAGTTATTTTATACACTACTGACGGTGGTGATACTTGGACTCAACAAGATAGCAATGTTGATAAAGATTTATATTCAATTAGTGCGCATTCTCTTTGGCGAGCTTGGGCAGCTGGTGAATCAGGCACAATTCTATCTTATGATGTTGATAATGTTGCGCCAGCGACTGTTGCTTCTCCATCAACTGGTGAATATAATTCTTCTCAAAATATTACTTTGAGTGCTAGTGATTCAGTTTCCGGAGTAGCTGCAACATATTACACTACAGATGGTACAGACCCAACAACAAGCTCAACTCAATATTCTTCGCCAATAACAATATCAGAAACAACAACCTTAAAATTCTTTTCAGTTGATAATGCAGAAAACAGTGAAGCAGTAAAAACAGAAATCTATACAATCAGTACGACACCTCCTCCAACTCCATTTGACTATAAAATTAAGCTAAAGAATGCTTTAACAGACACAACCTATCACAGCGCAATTACAAACACTGATCTAGTTTTTTACAGATTGCCAAAAAGAGGAGCAATCACAGATCTCTATGTCAAACTAACCAGAAACAAAAAAGGCTACAATTCTAACTTCATCAAGAAATTAAGCTATCCAGGACATGTTACTTTAACTTCAAACATAGGTTTAGTAGATAAAGACTATTACAAAAATGTTGATAAGCATATCAAATTCAAAGTCGCTATTCGTTATTCTCAAAACAAGATTAACAAGCTAAACCTCAAAGAAGGAAAATTAAGACTTTACTACAAAACAGAAAATGGTATCTGGAAAGGACCATTCACTGTCTACCAGAACAAAGACAAAAATGTCATCAAATTCAAAATCAGAAATTATCTCCTAAAAGACAATACAGCTGACATTGCTTCAACAAACAGAACATACTCTCCAACTTTCTACTTCAAAGATCTGACTAAGATTAAATTCATTATTGCAGAAAAAGGCGCTTTGGGATTACAATTAGAAATGAGAAAGCTTCTTTAATATCAAGCTCATAAAGAACAGGCCTCAAAGCCTGTTCTTTTTTTGTCGAAGCGTAGGGAACAACCCTGTCATTCGACAGGGCAAGCATTGTTTGTTCCCTACCGGATGTAACCAAAAAAGTTATTAACAGCAATAATACCTGCTATTTCGTGGTATAATAATATCAACTAATTAAAAAAACAAAATGAAAAAAAAGCTATTGCTATTCATGGGCATTGTTGTTCTATTCTTTTTTGTATTGTCAATTAATTCAACAAAAGCTGCTAGTTACAAAAAATATACTGGTATTTACAAAGGTACTTGGAAGACATATGACATCATTTGTTCAGGAATATACAAAAAAAAGCATAAAACTAGCAAAGTAATCTTAAAAGTAAAAAAAGATGGCAGTCTAACTGGAAAATGGAAAATCAAAGGCAGCAGTTATAAAAAAGTTGCTGGTGTAATGAAAAAGAAAAATATTAGATTGCGCTATCCTAATCTTTCTACTACCTATGATTTCATTGGAACAATAAATAACGGTAAGCTCAAAGTTATTGCTTTTAATAATGATGCAAGCAGTAAAAGAAGATGCTTATTAGGCTGGAAAGAAAAGATTGTCGCCAAAAAGAAATTAACAATTTCAGATCCAACTTTAACATTATCAAAGATCTATGATGGTACAACCACAGCCCAAGTTACAGCTGGATCATTAATTGGAGCAATCAACTCTAACAATGTCACAGTCAGCGCAACCGCAACTTATGATACTGCAGATGCCGGAGTTGGTAAAACAATTACTGTTGTCTACACTTTAGCCGGAACAGATGCTTCTAATTATATCAAGCCAGCAAACTATATAGTCTCAACTGGCGTGATAACTCAAAATCAACAAATAACGCAACTAACAATCTCAGATCCAACCTTAACTTTATCCAAAGCCTATGATACAACAACGACAGCTAGTGTTACGCCAGGTTCATTAAGCGGAGTAATTGGTGCTGATGATGTTACCGTTTCAGCAATAGCAAATTATGACACTGCAGATGTTGGAGTTGGTAAAACAATCACAGTTTCTTACACTTTAGTCGGATCAGATGCTCCTAACTATATTAAACCAACAGACTATATTGTTGCAACTGGCGAGATTACAATTGCACCAATTAATATCTCAGCAATTGATGGCATAACAGTGCCAGTTAAAAACGAAACACCAGACACTACAGTCGCTGAATCAGCCCAATTCACTGGTTCTACAACTTGGTTGCCAACAAATGATCCATACTGGCCAGAAACAATCTATACTGCAACAATTACTTTAACAGCAAAAACAAATTATACTCTAACTGGCGTATCAGCAGATTTCTTCACAGTAGCGGGCTCATCATCAACAACGAATTCAGCTGATTCTGGCGTAGTCACAGCAGTCTTCCCAGCAACTTCTGCCATGGCAGTTGGAGACTATTATCAAGGAGGCAAGATTGCTTATCATGATGGCACTGGCCATGGCTTTATATCTGCATTAAGTAATCAAGGCACATCAACATGGGGTTGTGCTGGCACAGATATTCCAGGAGCTGATGGGACTGCAATTGGAACAGGTTCGCAAAATACAGCTGATATGGTTGCATCATTATGTACTGGAGCAGCACAATTAGCTTATGATGTTACAATAAATGGTTACGATGATTGGTATCTGCCATCAAAAGACGAGCTAAACCAGTTATATATCAATAGATTTACAATAGGTGGTTTTACGAGTAACTTCTATTGGAGTTCGTCTGAGTACAGTTCTTCCAATGCTTGGAGGCAGGATTTCAGTTCTGGTGATCAGAGCAATATCAATAAGGAAAATTTTAATTCGTTTTATGTTCGCGCTATTCGGACTTTTTAGTTATTTAATTATTTTGTTGATGCTAGTCTAAAATTTTTAAATTTTTTAGACTATGAATATTTTATTAAAGCACAACAGAATTTACAAGATAGTCAAAAAAGTACTAATTTTAAGATGGCGAGTCTCACAAAAATGCTATCAAATTTGACTAATTCAGAAACACGCAATGAGAAGAATTTGATGTTTGAATAAATTATTTTATTGAATTAAAGATTAAAAAAAAATAGACTAATGATGTCTATTTTTGTTTTGTTGAAATTATGCACATTTTATTAATTATTTTATGATATAATAAAATTAACTTAAAATAATTATATAAAATAAAAATGAAAAAAAAGTATTTATTTTTTTTGTTGGCAACTGTTTTTGTTTTGCTAGTAAGTGTTTTATTGGTTAATAAACCAATTGCATTTGGTCAGAGTGATGAAAATTTAGTAAAAATTAATTCGACTAACAAAGCAAGCTACAAAAAAGGCGAATTGATTGTAAAGTTTAAGAAAAATATTTTTGGAAAAAACTTTTCAAAATTAGGAACTGTTAGCATTTCTCCGAAAAAAGTGAAAGATGATTCAATCAAAAAAATAAATTCTAAAATTGGCGTTGAAAGAATTGTAAAGCTTTATAAAAAGAATAGCAGTAATACTTCAAATTTTGGCGGAACATCTATTGTTAAACCAAAAGGAGTAAAGAGTGTTAAATTAAAAAATTTATATAAATTAGTTTTTTCTAAGAAAACTGATGTTGCTGAAGCTGCAAATCAATATATAGTCAATAGCAATGTTGTGTACGCTGAACCGAATTATAAAACAGAAATAATGTTAACTCCAAATGATCCTTATTATTCTTCGTATGGATCATGGGGGCAAAGTTACTATGATATGTATGGGTTGTATAATATTTCGGCAGGAACTGCTTGGAATCAAACAACAGGAAATAGTAATGTGACAGTTGCTGTAATTGATACTGGACTTGATTATACTCATCCTGATATTGCTAATAATGTTTGGACAAATATGGATGAAATTCCAAATAATGGCATTGATGATGATGGCAATGGTTATATCGACGATTATTATGGCTATGATTTTGTAAATAGAGATTCAAATCCAATCGATGATCACGGACATGGAACGCATTGCTCTGGAACTATTGCAGGAGTTACAAATAATGGAATTGGTGTTGCTGGCGTATCATGGTCATCAAAAATTATGGCTTTGAAATTTTTAGGATCAAGCGGTTCTGGTTATTATTCTGATGCAATCTTGGCAATTCAGTATGCAGTTGATAATGGCGCTCAAATTTTGTCTAATTCTTGGGGAGGATATGGAAGTTCACAAGGATTACAAGATGCAATAAATTATGCTTATTCAAATGGAGCAGTGTTTGTGGCAGCTGCTGGCAATAGCAATTGGGATACTTCGTATTATCAACCAGCTGGAATGGAAAATGTTTTTACAGTTTCTGCAGTTGATCAAGATGATATAAAAGCTAGTTTTTCTAACTATGGAAATGAAGTTGATGTTGCTGCTCCTGGTGTAAATATTTTATCTTTGAGAGCATCTGGTACAACAATGGGTTCTGTTGTTGGAACGGATTATACAAGAGCATCTGGAACATCAATGGCAACTCCACATGTTGCTGGTGTTGCAGCATTAGTATTAGCTGCTCATCCGACAATGTCAAATCAAGAAATAGAAAACAATATTAAAAATTATGCTGATGATAAAGGGGCAACTGGTTTTGATGTTTATTATGGTTATGGAAGAATTAATGCTGAACAAGCAGTATTAGCAGCTCCTGTAGCATTGAGCGCTAATTATTCTACTATAGAAGCATTGCCAACAACAGCCAGTATCAATAGTTTAGCTAATATAGCAGTTACAGTAAAAAATGTTTTTAATGTAGCTGTGGCAGGTAAAAAAGTTACATTTTCGACTGATTTTGGAACTTTAAATAAAGAATTTGGATATACTGATTCTTTAGGCCAATTAAGTGTTAATTTAACTTCAAGTATTGCAGGAAAGGCTACAGTTGAAGCTTTTGCTAATGGAGAAAATTTAGGAAATGTTGAAGTCAATTTTGTTAATAATGAAGATATTGTTGCGCCTGGAAAAATTGAAAATTTTACTACAAAAGCAGGAAGTAAGACTGTAACATTATATTGGACAAATCCTGATGATGTTGATTTAGCTGGCGTTGTAATTAGAAGAAAAAGAACCGGCTATCCGATTAATGAAAATGATGGCCATTTAGTTTTTCGAGGTTTAAGAACTAGTATTGCTGATACAGGATTGGAAAATAAACAAAAGTATTATTATACTGCCTTTGCTTATGATACTAGCAATAATTATTCAGAAGCGGTTTTTGCAAAAGCAAAACCAAAAAAAAGCAAAGGTACTGATTTAATTCCGCCATCACCAGTCAGGAAATTTAATTTAATACAGTCTAATGGAAAAGTTAAGATAACTTGGAAGAATCCAATCAATGACGATTTTTCAGGTGTTTTGATAAAAAGAAGTGAAAATGGTTTTCCAGTTTTAGCAAAACAAGGAGATAAAGTTTATAAAGGTACTGGTAAGAAAATTGGTAAGGCAGGCTGGCGAAAGATTATGGATAATAATGTGAGTAAAAATAAACTTTATTATTATTCAATTTTTACTTATGATGAGGCAGGAAATTATTCGATGTTTAGACTGAAAGCAATATTTGTTAAATAGATTTTAGTAAAAGCGCATTGAAAAAAAATCAGTGCGCTTTTTTTTGTAATAAAAAAAACGCATGTAAATGCGTTTGAATTAGGGGCTAACTTTTTTCCAGAGAGCGGAAATAACTTGTTGTCCGGTTTGACCAAGCGTGGAAGAAACTTCACGCAAACCTTTTTGTAAAAGTTGGCGGATATCGGTAATGCCTTCTTTTTCCAATACTTCAGAAGTTCCTGTTGGAATTTCTTTGTTGCTTTCCATTTCTTGAAGGCTTGTTTTTAAGAAAGCTGGAGTGAGAAGAAGTCCAATGTCACTGAGTTTTAGCTGACCGAGGTGGCAGAGAATGAGTCGAGGAGTAGTAAATTTGGTGTCAGTAATTGCATCAAGATCAGTTACAGAAAGAACATGATCGTCATCTTTGTGGTGAAGAGCTCCGCTCTTGAAGTCTTTTTCAACTTTTGAGCGGGCAATCTTTTCGATGTAACCAAGTGCTTTTTGGATGCCAATCAGTGAGACAAGCTTGTCAAAAGAAACTGTATGGCGGGGATTATCAATCAATTTTCCGAGAAGTGTTTCAGTAAGATTAATCCAGAATGGATATGATTTTCCTTCTTTGAGGTCTCCATTGGTAAGGCCAGTAGGATTTTGACCAACGAATTGGCGTAGGATATCAGTTGCGATTTCTTCCCAACCTGATAGAAGATTAATTTGTTGTCTGATCTGGATGATCTCTTCTGCAAGCAAGGTCATTTCGCCATCGAAAGCTGTACTTGCATCTTCTCTTGCGAATTCCTGTTGGCAGATGTTGCTGTAAGTCTTTAGAGCTTGATCGAAATTTGCTTTTGCAAGTTCAAAAGCGGTTTTTAGTTCTTCCTTGCGATTGATCAGTGTAGCAAAACGACTTTCATGTGGTTTTCTGGCGAGATTGAGCTGTTCGCTTGCTTGGTCTTTTTCTTGTTTTGCTTGTTTTTTTGTCTCTTGCGCTCGTTGCAGTACTTCTTTAGCAGTTTTGTAATACAGATCTGATTTGTCTGTTGCTTTTAGCTTGTCATCGCATGCCTTGCGGTTTTGTTCAGCTTTGCGGTAAGTTTCTTCTGCTGTATTTAGGGCTTGTCTTTCCGCATTAGTTATTGTATCGATTTGATCTTCTAGAGCCTCATATTCAAGCTTGATTGTGTCGTATGCAAATTTGGCTTGCGCAAAAGCTGTACTTGCTTGGCGTAATTGTTCTTTCGCAGAGTAATATGCTTGACTTGGTTGTGGTTTTTCTTCGCTCACTTTTCCCTCCTGGCTTGGGATGTAAGGTGCTAGGAGAGAATATCATAATTTGTTTTGTTTGACAACTATTTTAGTTCATAAAGCCTGCCTGCCGGTAGGCAAGCTTTTAAAATTTATAAAGTTTGTAAAGTAAAAGATATAATTAAGGATGTCTTTTTTTATGTGGATAATTTGAGGATGCTTGGTTTTTTCCGGAGAAAGCCAAGCGTTTTTCTTTATCTGTGGATAACTTTCTTGCGGGGGGGGGGGGGGGATTAAATGTTAGATTAAGGTCAGAAGTAGAGACGTAGCACTGCTACGTCTCTACAATTAAAAAATTTTTATATAAAATAAAATTAAAAAAATTATGAAAAAAATGTTTTTAAAAGTTTTGTTATTTGTGTTATTAACTTGTAGTATGTTTTGTTTTGGGAAAATTGGTTTTGCAAGCGATTGGGTTAAATTGGATACTCCAGGTATATTTGAAAATGAAATTATTTTAGGAGCAGATGGGTATATTTATGCTCCTAGTAATGATAAAATTTTTAAGTATTCAAATAATAATTGGTCGATAGTTGCTGCGGCTGGAGGGTATTATAGCACTTATGTTTCTGATATGGCTTTAGGTATTGATGGTTCTTTCTATATTGCTAGTAATGAAAAAGTTTGGAAATATTTTAACAATTCTTGGTCAGAAATTACAGTAGAAAATTTGGGAGTGGGATGTATGTTTGGTTATTTTATAAATTCTCTTGTTCAGGCAGCGGATGGTTCAATTTATGCAGGTGGCTATTGCGAGACTAATGATGCTTTTGTCTCTAAAATATGGAAATTTTCTGCTGGTGTTTGGACAGATACACTAACTCATGGATCATCTGGAAAATATGGTGGTTTTACATCCTTTTTTAAAGCAACTGATAATTCTATTTATGCAATTGGTCGTTACGATATTAAGAGGTTATCACTAGGTTCTAATTCATGGATAAATATAGAATGGCCTTCGATTTTTGTTGATACTTTGACGCAAGGTCAGGATGGTTCAATCTATGTTGGTGGAAGTAGTTATAATAATTATGCTCGAGTATATAGATATTCGAATAATGAATGGAGTGATACTTCTTTGGCATTGTCGGGCGAATCAACGATTAGTTCTTTAGTAGAATTAGATGGTGTATTATATGCTAATGGACAAGAAAAAGTGGCTGGTGGTTATATCTCTAATAAAATTTGGAAATATATTGATGGTTCTTGGAGTGAGGATGCAACTTTAAATACTAAAAGTGATTATTACTTTGATGATACAAAGATGTTGGTAGGGATTGACGGTCTTTATGCAAGCATAGAGTATGAAGGAATTTGGAAGAGAAATTTTACTGCTCAGGAGAAGACAACACAACAGCAACAAAATCTAGAATCAGGCGAAAAAATTACTTTAGAATCAGCTTTAAATGAGCAAACAATCTCTGGTCAAGATCTAACTATTAATTTTACAAAACTTCCAACAAAATTAACAAAAAATAGCGCATATTGGATGAAATGGAATAAATCAAGCAGTTATCCAAACAAAACATTCTTGAAAAAATGGAAACTGAAAACAAATTTATACAAATACAAAGTAAAAAAGTCATCACAAAAATACAAAATTAAAGTATCATTCAAATTCACTAAAAAGCAATTGAAGAAATATTTGAAGAAGAACAAGTCAGCGACAAAATCAAATTTATTCTTAAAATACAAAAAGGGAACTGGTACATGGCAGAATATCAATACAACGTTCACTGATGCCAAGATAATCAAGAAAGATAAGAAATTCATTATAAAATATTTCACAAAATATCCAGTTAAGATACAATATTTTGCGATTGGAG